>CACZWL010000018.1 GCA_902784865.1 uncultured Bacteroidota bacterium
GGAGGGCGGCGAGGCCTGCTCGGTGGAGCTGGTCGACATGCACGGCCGCACCGTCATGCAGCGCCGCGCCGAGGGCGGCTCCGTGGTGCTCGACCTGGCAGGCCTGCCCCCGGCAGTCTACACGCTGCGCGCACTGACGGCGCGCGGCGCAGCCACGCGCCGCCTCGTGGTAGCCCGATAACCCCCTTCCCCCCCGAAAAACAGCAAAAAACGACACCACTGCAGGGCGCTGACTATCAGCGCCCTGCAGTGCCTTGCTTCTGCCCCTCTTCTGCCCTGGCTGGTGGTTGGCAAAAATCCCATGGTGCACTGCCATATTGGCTTTTTTTTCTCCAATCCGTCTTTATGTCAATTTTTTTTCATATCTTTGCACTTGAATTATTAACTTAAAACCACTACTCAATGGAAAAGAAAAGACTCGTTTTGACGGCCTTACTGGCTCTGGCATCCATCGTGCCCTCTGCTGCACAGTATAATTACACCTCTGCAGAGGTGGATGGAAGCTCCCATCTCAACAGCAATGGACCTGCTTTTGTTCGCAAATGGAACTCGCGGTATTCTGTTAGCGTATCAGGTAACAGGATTTGCATACTTTCACACTCGCAGTTCCTTCAAACTCCAACATCTACAGGCCCCTCATTCCCCATCGCCTACTACGACCTGCCTTCTGCAATCACCCCTTATGACGTGCAAATTCTCGACGATTCTCTTTTCTTCTGCGGACAATACTCTAATGCTGGACAGAAAAACGCCGTGATTGGGTGCATTCCACTGACCACAAGACCAAACACCACTACTACCGGGCTTTTCTACCGGCAAGTTCCCGCTTTGCTTAGCTTTAACAAAATGGTTCTTAAGCGCATATCTGGCAGACTATATGTTGCTGGTTTCGGTACAGAAATAATCAACAATGTTAATAGGGATCTTATATTTCAAATCGAGAACCTCCACTCCCCAAACATACTCCTAAAGCGAATGGTTATTGACATCGAAGACCTTGCCGATGGTATCGTTTTATATGGAAATGGACAAGCGTACTTTATGGGACGAACCCAAACCCCAAATGGCTCTACTATATGGATGCGCAACAGCCATGTAGCAGGAATCACCGTCCCGAACTCGTCCATCTACACAAAATACACCTTTTCCCCTGGCGGTTATGACGTCAACTCTCCCTTGGTCCCTGTTGCTGTTGACGAACAGACGCTTGCCCTTGCCTATGTAGGGCAGAGTTCTAATGGACAATCGTGCGCAAGAATACGCGTATTCAATGTGGGCAGCAGGACAAATACCTCTTCTTACGAATTTGCTCTTTTGGACAAATACTACCCTTTGCAAGCTACCGTACAGCATGGGCCAACGAACACCGTAACGCTGTTGCAGAGTTACACCAACCCTATGGGAATCCCTTGCACTGACATGTATTCAATCGTCCTCAATATCACAACGCCATCAATACCAATAGTCAAGACAACATTTAGCAACAAGACATTCAATGCTATCGACGAAACGTTCTGCCTTACCGGCAGTCATTCCTCTGCAACACTCTTCTCAGGGGACTCATGGTACCTTATCAACAATATCGCCACCCAGTCTCTCCCACATACTCCAGGACACATACCCTCATATTGCCACCAAAGAGCCACTCATTCTGCACAGAATATCAGCAACTTGACAACCTCTTCAGCATATAATCCATTTCCAACGTTTTCCCTTCCTATGGGAATAACTAATACTTCGGCAAACACCTATCAAGCAACCCTTACCAATACTTGTTTTGCCCTTTAACAGACACACATATGAAGAAGACACTATCCGCTATCGCATTGCTAATCTTCGCCGTGCAGGCCTTCGGTCAGGACACCGTAAAATACAGGGACCCGTGGTACATGTTCACAGGAAACTATCCAGACGAATTCTATCCTGAAAGTATTGGCGGTGCAAGCCACTTCTATTGCAACAGGGTGGTTCAAGAGTATGTTGCGCCTCCAGGCGAGGGCTCATTAATCTATGGCGTCGCCGTGACCCTGTATGACAGCATTCCCCTGGCGGACACTATGCCCTACACCGTAGGAATATTCCGCAAGGTCAGGTACTTGACTTTCTACCATGGACCTGACTATACAATAAGAAACGCTCAATTTGCGCAACTTGACTCGGCTGGACTTGACGCGACAATCAAATCGTGCCGTTTCCGCTATGTTCGCAACAGCAACGACGAAGGGATTGCGTTCTGCTACGAATTCTACTTCAACCGCCCTGTGCGGGTTTCAGACACTTTCTATGTGGGGATTAATACCATAAGAGATCTCCCCGTCTATCCTAACCCCGGCTGGGGCGGAATGTCTTATGGACGCGACGCGACATGTGCACAGACCTGGTGGATGGGGGACCACTGCGATTCTTTGACTAACATCGGAGACGGCATTCGAGACGGGGGATTCGCGTGGGGTGGAGTGTTCCCCATCGTGAAGTACCGCTGCCCGGCGCCCAAGGAGGGCATGCCCGGAGCGGCTGGCGACGACTGGGTTGAGCTGCTCTTCGACGACGACGGCAGGACATGGTGGACACCAACGCAGGCATACGCACCACGCAGCCCGGCAACAGCCTCGTGGCCACAGGCCTGGAACCCGGCAGGCAATACTGGTACCGCGTGCGCCGCAGCTGCACGCTGGTGACCGACAGCACGACCATCGTCTCGTGGAGCCCCTGGAGCCGGGGCTTCCTGCTGCCGCCACACACGCTGGGCGTGAGCCAGGCCGAGGCGGCACCGGCCAGCACGGTGGCCGAGGTGACGGTGGAGGGCGGCGAGGCCTGCTCGCTGGAGCTAGTCGACGTGCACGGCCGCACCGTCATGCAGCGCCGCGCCGAGGGCGGCTCCGTGGTGCTCGACCTGGCAGGCCTGCCCCCGGCCGTCTACACGCTGCGCGCACTGACGGCGCATGGCTGCGCCACGCGCCGCCTGGTGGTAGCCCGATAATCCTCCTTCCCCCCCGAAAAACAGCAAAAAACGACACCACAGCAGGGCGCTGACTATCAGCGCCCTGCTGTGCCTTGCTTCTGCCCCTCTTCTGCCCTGGCTGGTGGTGGGGAGGACAGCGGGTCAGGGTGCGAGGACGGTGGAGACGGCGAGGAGCCGGTCGGCGCGGTCGGAGGGGGTACGCTGGTAGAGGCGCAGGGTGTAGCGGTTGGGGGCCTGCCGGTGGTCGCCTTCGAGGCGTGTGGTCTGCCCCTGGGCGGCGCCTGCGGGGAGGAAGAGGAGCTGGTAGGAGTAGTAGCCCTGCTTGAGGAGCAGGCGCTTGGTGTAGGCGCGGTAGGCGGGGTTGTATTCCATACGCGAGAGGGAGTCGAGGCGCCAGTCGGTGAGGTCGCCGACGATGTGGACGGAGCCGTCGAGGAAGGGCTGCTGCATGGGGAGGGAGAAGTTGACCCAGAGGTATTCGGCTTCGAGGGTGGGGTTGGCGCGGTCGAAGGCGTTGACTTTCATGCCGCCGTTGAGGGCCGTCTCGTGGATGAAGACGCTGCGTGAGCGGTCTTCTTCGGGGCGCAGGATGGCGAAGATGTCGCCGCCGAGGTGCTCGATGCGGGCGATGTTGTAGATGGGAGTGCGTATGTTGGCGGCGTCGAAGAAGCGGAAGATGTTTCCAGCCGGGAAGATGTTGCAAGGGCGGTGCCTGAAGGCCAGTCGTCCGCGGTCGTAGCCCGAGAACTGCAGGGTGGCGAGGTTGTCGGTGCGGCGGTTCTGCTGAGCGGTGAGGGTGAGGTAGATGGGGTTGAGCTGGAGGCCGCGGGGGTCGACGAGTGCGTCGACTTCCTGCCGTGCGTCGATGTCGGCGCCGTCGAATGGGCGGTCGATCAGGGCGCCGAGGCCGACGGCCTGCTCGGCGACACAGAAGCGGCGCGTGAAGAGGATGCTATCGGGGTTGCCGTCGAGGAAGACGGTGAGGAGGTAGTTGCCGGAGTGGGTGAACTCGGCGTAGGGTTCGGGTATGCGCTGGGAGTAGTGGACGTAGGGGCGCAGCGTGGTGAAAGAGAATTCATAGGCGTCGAGGTCTGCCTCGGGGAAGCCGGACATGAAGTCGAAGGCCTCGAGGCTGTCGGGGCGCCAGTCGGCGGAGCAGTGGCGGATGGAGTAGCGCAGGGGCAGCGGCTGGTCGGCCAGGAGGTCGAAGGTGAGGAGGAGCCGGTCGGCCGACCCCATGGCGATGAGAGGCTGGTCGAGGGGGCTGCCGACGGTGTGGAAGGCGACGGTGCGGACGTCGGGGTGGATGACGACATCGGCGGCCTGCTGCGCCCCGGCGGTGCAGAGGGCGGTGAATGTCAGCAAGATGGAGAGTATACGTCGCATAGGGTTGCTGGTGTTACTGCTCGGAGCTGCGGCCGTCGCGTATGGTGATGCGTCGGTCGGCCATGTCGGCGAGTTCGGGGTTGTGGGTGACGATGACGAAGGTCTGGCGGAGCTGGTCGCGGAGGGAGAAGAAGAGCTGGTGGAGTTCGCGTGCGTGTGCGGTGTCGAGGTTGCCGCTGGGCTCGTCGGCGAGGACGGCCATGGGGCGGTTGACGAGGGCTCGTGCTACGGCTACGCGCTGCTGCTCGCCGCCGCTGAGGGCCGCGGGCTTGTGGGCGGCGCGGTTGTCGACGCGCAGGAGGGCTAGCAGTTCCATGGCGCGCTCCTTGGCCTCGGCCATGGGGGTGCCGCCGATGAGGGCCGGGATGCATACGTTCTCGAGGGCCGAGAACTCGGGCAGCAGGTGGTGGGCCTGGAAGACGAAGCCGATGCGCTCGTTGCGGAAGCGGGCGAGGTCTTTCTCGCGGAGGGCCGACACCTCGGTGTCGGCGTAGCGGAGCGAGCCGCTGTCGGGGCGGTCGAGGGTGCCGAGGATTTGCAGCAGGGTGGTCTTGCCGGCCCCCGAGGGGCCGACGATGGAGACGACCTCGCCCTGGCCGATGGTCAGCGAGATGTCGCGCAACACGTGTAGCGAGCCGTAGCTCTTATTGAGGTTTTCGGCGGTGATCATGGGTTCTTCTTTTTTTTGCTAGAGATTCTAGATTTTCTAGAAATTCTAGAGATTCTAGAAATTCTAGCTATTCTAGATTTCCTGGCCGTTGATAAACGCGCGTTCGACCTTGTTCTCGCCGTAGGCGTAGGGCATGTAGGCGTAGGAGGGCATAGGCTTGGAGATGAAGAAGTTGGCGCGTTTTCCGACGGCAATGGTGCCCAGTTCGTGGCTGACGCCCATGGCGTAGGCGGTGTTGAGGGTGGTGGCGTTGAGGGCTTCCTCGGGCGTGAGGCGGTAGCGGATGCAGGCCATGGAGAGGATGAGCTGCATGTTGAAGGAGGGCGAGGTGCCGGGGTTGTAGTCGGAAGCCATGGCCACGGGGAGTCCGGCCTCGATCATCTGGCGTGCCGGCGAGAGGGGCAGTCCCAGGAAGAAGGCGCATCCGGGGAGGATGGTGGGCATGGTGTCGGAGCCTTTCAGGCACTCGATTTCGGCATCGCCCATCTGCTCGAGGTGGTCGACCGAGATGGCGCCGTATTTCACGCCCACCTGCACGCCGCCGGAGACGGCCATCTCGTTGGCGTGGATCTTGGGGCGGAGGCCGCGCTTGATGCCGGCCTCGAGGATGCGCTCGGTGTCGGCGACGGTGAAGAAGCCCTGGTCGCAGAAGACGTCAATGAAGTCGGCCAGCCCTTCGTCGGCCACGCATGGCAGCATGTCGTTGATAACCAGGTCGACATAGTCCTCCTGGCGGCCGCGGTACTCCATCGGGATGCCGTGGGCGCCGAGGAAGTTGGACTTGATGGTCATGGGCGAGTTCTCCTTCAGGCGGCGGATGACGCGGAGGAGCTTCAGCTCGCTCTCGGTGGTGAGGCCGTAGCCGCTCTTGATTTCGATGGCGCCGGTGCCGAGGCGCATGGCCTCGTCGAGGCGCTGCCGGGCCATGTCGTAGAGCTCGTCCTCGGAGGCCGCGGCCGTGGCCTTGGCGGAGTTGAGGATGCCGCCGCCGCGCTTGGCAATTTCCTCGTAGGAGAGGCCGCGGATTTTGTCGACGAACTCGGTCTCGCGCGAGTTGGCGTAGACCAGGTGGGTGTGCGAGTCGCAGAACGAGGGGAAGACCATGCGGCCGGTGGCGTCGACTTCCTTGTCCACTTTCCACTTCCCGCTTTCTGCTTTCCACCCGCTCATCGGGCCGAAAGCCTTGATCGTGCCGTCCTCGACGAGGAGGTAGGCGTCCTTGACGGTCTCCACCTGCGCCATTTCCTTGCCCTGGGTGCGCAGCTTCGGCTGGCCGGTCTCTACCTGCACCAGTTCCTTGATATTCTTGATAAGTGTCTGCATTTCTTTACTACAATTTTGCTGCAAAGATACGACAATTATTTCACATGGCAAAATTTATCTTGCGGGGCCGGCCGGAGGCGGGGACGGGAGGGGTGGCCGAGGGGCGGTGAAAGGGGACGAAAAAAGGGACCAAAACCCGGAAAAAGGGGCTAAAATGGCACGGACGCAGCAGGCTGGTTACCAGGGCATTGCAATGGGTTGGTTCTGCCTTGGTTCTGCCCTGGTAGGCGAGTGGCAGGAGGGGGCCTGGGGGGCGGCACGCGCTTTTTGTGCGGGCAGGGTGCCGATATGTCGAGATAATTGCGTAACTTTGCAGGTGCGATTACGTCAGCAACAAACATTGTAACAAACAGAAAAACAGAAAGATGAAAGCTATCATACTTGCCGCCGGGACGGCATCGCGGCTGCGCCCGCTGACCGAGAAGACACCGAAGTGCCTGCTGAAGATAGGCGAACGGACGCTGCTGGAGCGTTCGATGGACGCGCTGATAGCCGGCGGCATCGGCGAGTTCTGCATCGTGACAGGCTACCTGCACGAGCAGATCGAGCGCTTCGTGGGCGAACGCTACCCGCAGGTGCGTGTGCGGTTCATACACAACGCCGACTACGCGACGACGAACAACATCTACTCGCTGTGGCTGGCGCGCCCCGAGGCCGAGGGCGAGGATATCCTGCTGCTGGACAGCGACTTGCTGTACGACCCGCGAATCATAGTCCGCGTGGCGGAGCACCCGAGCGCGAACATCCTGACGCTGATACGCCACGAACTTGGCGACGAGGAGATGAAGGTGATGGTCGACAGCGAAGGCAACCTGCTGAGCGTCAACAAGACCAATCCGCCCGCGGCGTCGGTCGGCGAGAGTCTGGGAATAGAGAAGATGGGGCGCGAGTACACGCGCGCGTTATATAAGGAATTGGAGCCGATGATGCTGCGCGAGGGGCTGGAGAACAAGTACTACGAGCTGGCCTTCGAGCGGCTGATACCGCAGGGGCACACGTACAAGGTGCTGGATGTGAGCGACCTCTTCTCGTGCGAGCTCGACACAGTTGAGGATTTCGAGAACGCCAAGCAGCTGATTCCCGCGGAGTTGTACTAGACGCGCTCGTCGATTTTCATCAGCGCCAGTCCGAGGGCTATCCAGAAAATCTCGCGGACGCGGCAGATGATGCAGACGAAGATGCCGAGCGCGGGTTCGAACCCGAGCAGGGCGATGGAGACGACGAAGCCGCCTTCCTGGACGCCGAGCTGCATGGGCAGGAAGCCTATGAGGTTGGCCAGGAGGGTGGTGATGGCGAGGATGAGGACCGAGATGATGAAGGTGAGGCCGAGGCCCGAGAAGCCGCCGCCGAAGTCGATGCCGAACAGAAGCAGCATGAACATGATTTCAAGACTCTGGACCACGCGCGAGAAGTACTCGAGCAGGAGGCTGGTGTAGAAGGCGCGCTTGTCCTGCTGGTGCAGGGCGGCAATCTCGCGGTCGATGTTGTGGAGGGTGTGGCCGTGGCGGCGCAGGAAGCGCAGGCTCCACTTGGTGAGGAAGGGTATGTGGGCGAGCCAGCGCATGGCCTTGAACACCATGCCGTTGCGGTAGCCGCGGGAGAAGAAGTAGAAGGCCAGGAGGCAGACGGCGGCGGTGACGGCCAGGAGGATGCGCAGCACCGGGCTGAGGGGCACGCGGTCGTAGTGGGCCAGCACGAGGTAGATGAAGATGGAGATGAACCAGAACCAGAAGTGGGCGAAGAAGTGCATCATCACATAGAGGATGACCGACGACGAGGCGCGCTGGTTGCCAACGTCTTTCGATAGCTCCATGATGCGGTAGGGTTCGCCGCCGAGGCCGCCGACGGGCGTGGCGTAGTTGAGGGCGTAGCCGGTGACGGTGAGCTTGAAGATGCGCCAGAAGCCGACCTTGCCACTGCCGACGGCGGGGCTTTTGATGATGGAGCGCCAGGAGAGGGCGTTCATGCCGTAGATGACAACCCAGATGCCGAGGATGGGGATGAGCCAGTAGCCGGCACGGCAGAGGTGCTGCCACAGCTCGACGAAGCTGACCTCGAAGGTGAAGAGCATCACCACGACGGCCACGATGCCGATGATGAGGAATAGGTTGTTGAGCCGTTTCTTACTCCACTTCATTTTTCTAAAGCAATGGTATTGGCCAAGTTGCGGCACATGCGCTCGTGACGGCGGTTGACATAGAGGGCGAGGAGCGACATGCAGACAATCTCGAAGAGGAAGGTGAGTACGGGCACGTCGAGGAGGCAGAAGACGAGGAAGTAGGAGGTGCGGAAGTTGAAGGTGAGCATGCCGTTGTAGGTGAGTATGGGCTTGGAGCGGCTGACGAATTCCTGGCGGTGGCGCGCGAGGTCGGCGTCAGGCTTGGCGGCGGCGGCGCGCATGACCGCGAGGAGGCGCTGGAACTGCGGGGTGCGCTTCTCCTGCAGGCGGGTGTAGTCGATATAGCTGCGCTGGAAGAGGCGCTCGTACCAAGGGGTCTCGGGGCCCATGGCCTCGTACTTGGCACGCTGCTGGACGGAGTTGTCGAGCTCGCTGCCGGCTTCGCCTTTGAGGAAGAAGAGGTGGGCCTGGATGTAGTAGTCGGCCAGACGCTGCTGCGGGGCGATGCCGCAGACGCCGGAGAGGAGGGCGAGGACGAAGACCACGGCGGTGGCTATCAGGACGTTGGACTGGGTGTCGGCGATGCCGAGCCAAGCGAACTCTATGTCGTGGTGGAGGTAGAAGCGGTAGACGAGGGCGGCGTAGATGGGTACGTACCAGGTGAAGCCTGCCAGGCCGTCGAGGATGCGGCCGAGGGGGCTTTTCTTGCCGGTCATGCGTGCGAGCTGGCCGTCGGCGCAGTCGAAGATGTCGGCCAAGAAGAGCAGCAGCAGACCCACGATGTTCAGAATCAGGCCGCTGAGGGCTTCGTAGTGGTAGGAGCCGTGGACGAAGAAGAGGCTACTGGCGGCGCCGATGACCATCGACATGACGGTGACGCTGTTGGGGCTGACGCCGAGCTTGGCGAAGAACTTGGCCCAGTAGTAGCTGAAGGGCCGGACGACGTGGTAGTCGAGCCAGTCCTCGGTGTCGGCCGACTTGAGGGTTTTAGCGATTTCCTCTTTCATGACGGTTTAAGCCTGTGCGTTGAAGACGCGCTTGATGGTGTCGCAGACGGCCTGCGTCTGTTCCTTGCGGCCGAGGGTGATGCGGAGGCAGTCCTCGAGGCCTTTGTCGCCCATGAACTTGATCTTGTAGTCGAGGTCGGCGAGGGCCTTTTGAAGGGGTTCCTTGATGGCGAGGGGGTACTTGATGAGGATGAAGTTGGCGACGGACTTGTAGACCTTGAAGCCGGGGAGCGGGCCGAGCTCGCGCTTGTAGAGCTGGCGCCCCCAGTCCATCTCGTCGGCCACGCGGCGGTAGTGCGCGTCGCTGTCGAGGGCGGCGAGGGCCACAGCCTCGGAGAAGCGGTTGTAGCCGAGGTATTTGTTGACGTAGCTGATGAACTGGTCGTGGCCTTTGCCGATGAAGCCGAAGCCCACGCGGAGGCCGGGGAGGCCGTAGAACTTGCTGAGGGTGCGCGAGATGATGAGGTTGGCGTAGCGGTTGACGAGGGGGGCTATGTAGTCGGTGTCGGTGGTGATGAAGTTGGCGTAGGCCTCGTCGACGAGGACCATGGTGTCGGCGGGTATGTTCTCCATGATGCGGCCTATCTCGGTGGCGGAGAGGGCGTTGCCGGTGGGGTTGTTGGGCGAGGCGAGGAGGAGCATGCGGGGGTGCTTGGCGTTGGTGAGGGCGATGACCTCGTCGACGTCGTAGGCGAAGGTGTCGCCGACCTCGTGGAGGGGGTACATCTCGAAGGTGCCGCCGCACTCGCTGGCCACGCGGTTGTAGTACCACCATGAGTATTCGGGGATGAGGATATTCTTGCGGTCGCCGCACATGAGGAAGTAGTGGATGGCGTTCTTGAGCATGTCCTCGCCGCCGTAGGTGAGGAGGACCTGCTCCTCGGGGACGCCGAAGAGCTCGCTGACGCGGACGGAGATGACGCTTTTCTTGCCTTGGTCGTAGATGCGGGTGTAGAAACAGAGGTCCTGCGGGTCGAAACTCTTTACTGCCTCGACAACTTTGGGGCTTGGTTCGAAGTTGAATTCGTTTCTATCAAGATAATTCATAGTCCAAATATTAGATATACCATTCTGGTTTTCAATACGCTACAACGCCATGCCCCAGTACGGGGAGCGTTATAAACAATTTGCAAATATACAATATTTTTGTGGATTGGCAAACAATTATCACAAAAATAATGATATTCCGCCGGCAATCAGAAGAGTTCTTGCTGTGTTCCCTGCTTGATTTTGCCGAGGTGCTGGTAGGCGAGCATGGTGGCTTCGCGGCCGCGTGGGGTGCGCATGAGGTAGCCTTCCTGTATGAGGTAGGGCTCGTAAACCTCCTCGACCGTGCCGGCGTCCTCGCCGACGGCGGTGGCCACGGTGTTGAGGCCCACGGGGCCGCCGCGGAACTTGTCGATTATCGTGGTGAGGATGCGTATGTCCATGTCGTCCAATCCGTTGCGGTCGACGTTGAGGGCCTGGAGGGCGTAGCGGGCGATGTCGAGGGTGATGGTGCCGTCGCCCTTCACCTGGGCGAAGTCGCGCACACGGCGCAGCAGGCGGTTGGCGATGCGGGGGGTGCCGCGCGAGCGGCGCGCTATCTCGATGGCGCTCTCGCTCGTGATCTTCACCTGCAGCAGGCCGGCCGAGCGGTTGACGATCTGGGTCAGCGTGTCGGCGTCGTAGTACTCGAGGCGACAGTTGATGCCGAAGCGGGCGCGCAGCGGGGCGGTGAGCATGCCGCTGCGGGTGGTGGCGCCGATGAGGGTGAAGGGTTTCAGATTCAGCTGCACGCTGCGGGCGGCGGGGCCGGACTCGATCATGATGTCGATGCGGAAGTCCTCCATGGCGCTGTAGAGGTACTCCTCGATGACGGGCGAGAGGCGGTGGATCTCATCGATGAAAAGCACGTCGTTGGCCTCGAGGGAGGTGAGGAGGCCTGCCAGGTCGCCCGGCTTGTCGAGCACGGGGCCGCTGGTGGTCTTGATGCCCACGCCCAGCTCGTTGGCTATGATGTTGGAGAGGGTGGTCTTGCCGAGGCCCGGGGGGCCGTAGAGGAGCACGTGGTCCAGCGGCTCGCCGCGCTCCTTGGCGGCGCGGACGAAGACCTTGAGGTTCTCCACCACCTGGTGCTGCCCGGCAAAGCTGTCGAACCCCGAAGGGCGCAACGCACGCTCCAACTCCTTCTCCTTCGCGGAGATATTCTGACTGTTCAGATTGTCATTTCTCACTGGTTCAACTGTTTATAAGGTGTCCGAGACCTTCGGTTCACGGTGCAAAGGTAAGGTTTTTTGCCGACATGACCAAACAAACCTTCCGCACACGTCGCAACTTGCAGTCCCACAGCAAGATAAACCCCCTGGGCAAAAATTGCCCAAAAATGCGCTTCCGACGGGATTTTCGCCAAAACACAACAGGGTGATTTACAGCACGCTATACACACCTGCTTCTGCCCCTCTTCTGCCCTTCCTGGGGGTTGCTTGGGGGTGGGGAGAATCTGGCAACTCACCCCGGTGGAAACGCCACCCCCCGACCGCGCCGCCCCGCAGGGGCACAAGAACATAGGCGGGGGCAGCGCCCCCGTAAGAGACCTCCCACGACCACGCCGCCCCGTAGGGGCTTAAGTACCAACCGCTTATGCCCCTGCGGGGCGCATCGCCGTTTCAACCGACGGCATCGGGGGCGTTGCCCCCGCCTAAATTCTTACGCCCCCTTCGGGGGCGCCCTCTCTCTCAACGCCACGCCGCCACACGTACCCCGAAAAAAAGAAAAAAATTCAACACCTCGCAATAAAACAACCTTTTGCGCGTTATAACTGAAATTAACAAAAAACATAGCAAGCATGAAACCTATCATAGTCGGTACCGACTTCTCCGAAGGCTCCTACGTGGCACTCGAACTGGCCATCGACGTGGCCAACCGCTTCCAGAGCGACATCATCCTCATCTGGGCCCGCCGCGAAAAACTGCTGTTCGACAACGACCAGCTCAACACCATGAAAAACCTGGCCGAAGACAAGCTTCAGATGCTCTGCGAGAAATACCAGCCCGCCCTGAAGCACGGCACCATGCGCTGGCAGATCACCAGCGGCAAGGTGGCGCCGGCCCTGGCCACGACGGCCACGCGCGAACTGGCCTCGATGATCATCATCGGCACCAACGGCGCCTCGGGCTTTGAGAAATACTGGATGGGCAGCCAGGCCGTGCGCATCGTGCAGGACTCGCCCTGCCCCGTGCTCACCGTGCGCCAGGGCTACGACTTCCACAAGCAGCTGGAGCGCATCGTGGTGCCCATACGCGTCAACGCCAACTCGCGCCAGAAGGTGCCGCCGGCAGCCTCGATGGCCAAAATCTTCGGCTCCGAGGTGCACATCCTCGGCCTGCTCGACCTCAAGGAGGAGGAGAGCGCCCTGCGCACCTACGTGCAGCAGTCGATGGACTACCTCGAGAAAGAAGGCGTCAAGTACCACTTCGACATCCGCCCCTACTCCAGCTACTGCGACACGGTGCTCAACTACGCCGACGAGCTGAAGGCCGACCTGGTGGTCATCAACACCGAGCAAGACCGCATCATCAGCCAGATATTCCTGGGAACCAACGCACAACAGATTGTCCACCGCTCGCAGATCCCCGTGCTCTGCATCCACCCGGCCGACTTCATCAACGTGTCGGCTAAGATTTAAAAGCCTCACCCCCAACCCCTCTCCCGTGGGAGAGGGGAGTAGATAGAAATTATGGAATATGACGTGATAGTGGTTGGTGGCGGCGCGGCGGGCCTGATGGCCGCCGTGGTGGCGGCCGAGCGCGGCAAGCGGGTGCTGCTACTGGAGAAGATGGACCAGTGCGGCCGCAAGCTGCGCATCACCGGCAAAGGCCGCTGCAACCTCACCAACACCGCCCCCTTGCGCGAGACGCTGCCCCACATAGGCTCCTCCACCGCCGGCACGACAAAGAAGCCCGGCCAGGACGGCGGCGTGTGGCTGCGCAACGCCTACGGACGCTTCTTCAACCGCGAGCTGATGGACTTCTTCGAGCGCCGCGGCGTACCCCTCGTCGAGGAACGCGGCGGACGCGTGTTCCCCGCCAGCGGCAAGGCCCTCGACATATTCCTAGCCCTTATTGGCGAACTGGAGCAGAGCCCGTTGGTCACCATCCGCAAGAACTGTACGGCAAAAAAAATCGAGACCCTCGACGGACAAACCACCGGTGTGGTGTTGCAGAATGGCGACCGCATCAGCTGCCGACACATAATACTGGCCACCGGAGGCCTCTCCTACCCCACCACCGGCTCGACCGGCGCAGGCCACTTGATGGCCAAAACGCTGGGCCACACGGTGGTGGACACCGTGCCGTCGCTGGTGGCGCTGAAGTGCGAGGAGAAGATACCGGAGGAACTTGTCAGCTTCCAACTGAAGAACGTGCAACTATCCGTACTCGACGGAGACACAACGATTTACAAGTCACCCATCGGCGAGCTGACCTTCAACCCCGACGGGCTGGCCGGTCCGCTGACCCTCTCCGCCAGCCGTCACGCCACACGTCCCCTCCACTCACGCAATCACGCACTTACACAATCACACAATCTGAAGGCCCTGCTCGACCTCAAGCCCGCCCTCACGGCCGAGCAGCTGGACCGCCGCCTACAGACCGACCTAGACCAGAACGGCACCCGCATCTTCAACGACGCCCTGCGCCTCTGGCTGCCTGCCGAACTCATACCGCTGGCGCTGAAGCAATTGCATATAGAATACTACAAGCGCCTGCACCAAATCAACGGCGAGGAACGAAGCCGCCTGGGCCGCTGGCTGAAGGGCGTACCCTTCACCCTCACCGGCACCCGCGACTGGACCGAGGCCATCGTCACCCAAGGCGGCGTGTCGCTGGCCGAAGTGAACCCCAAGACAATGGAATCGCGCCTGGTGAAAGGCCTCTACATCGTCGGCGAACTGCTCGACCTCGACGCCGACACCGGCGGCTACAACCTCCAAATCGCCTTCTCCACCGGCCACGCCGCCAGCGAATCGCTATAGTCCAAAATCAGCTTTCACCCGCCTCGCAAACAGCGTGGCTCCCCTGTTGTTGAGATGGTTCCAATCCAAATACAGCGAATCATCCCTGAACTCGGAATCAGTCATATAGTTCTTATACTCTATGGGATAGCTCTCTGCTACGGCATCAATCACCGAATCAAGCACCTCTACACCCTCCTTTGTGACCTTCGAAAGATATAGGTTTGAAAACGGAGGCGTAACCACTATGAAGCGAACCCCTCGCTCCGAGCACACCTTGGCTATCCCCCTCAACGCCTCAAAGTATGGCTTCGATGGATACTGCTTGTAGCTGAGGCCATCTGCGTTCCGGCCATTCCATATCTGCCTCTGTTTGAGGTAGCCATTGCCTAATTCCACATCCTGTTTTATGCACATACGGTGCGAGAAATTACCCGAAAAGAAAGCTGTTCGATAAAGATAGCCCTCCGGAAAATGCGGATAAGGTTGGCGCATATACATGTAATGTACAAAGATATCATTTTTCTGCGTACGTGTCAAAGGCCATCTGTACCAGCTTAAGTTATAGTGCATCGGAAACAACACCACATCCACACTGTCCATTGTGGGCAGAAAACGTTCCGCCAGCAACCGATCCATCTCCACAGAACGCCCCGACACTGCCATGCAGAATCCCCCATCTATTTCTCCAACATCAAACGACATGGCAAACAACGAATTACCAAGCAGCAGCACCTTGAAGTCATTGGGATGCGACGTAATATAGTCATACTTCAACCTAGTATCGTTGAGTCCCAGACGAGTCGACATATCGAACGGAACCACCAACAGCAGCCCCAATGCCAACGTCACCAAAGTATCTAAAAGAAACCTCTTCATTTCCTTCACCCCTCCGCGGCAATAACGGCGTCCTCCCACTCGGCCATCTTCTGTTCGAGTTGGGACTTAAGTTGCTGATATTCTTTGTAGAAGTCGGACGACTGGGCATTGCCCGTGGCGAGGACGGCATCGCGCGAGGCAATCTCGGCCTCGAGGGCTTCGATTTCCTTTTCCTTCTGCGCGACGGCATTTTGCAGCTTGCGGCGCTCGCGCTCGCGCTCCTTGCTCTGCTCATAGGCGGCCTTGGAGGCGGAGGCGGGCTTTTCCTTGCCGGTATTACTAGTGGAGCTAGTATTACTAGTAGGACTAGTCAAACTAGCTTGGCTAGAAGCCTCCAAGAACTCCATGATGTCGCCCTTGAACTCGTGGACGGCGCCGTCGCGGAACTCGTATAGCTCGTCGGTGAGGCCGGAGAGGAAGTCGCGGTCGTGGCTGACCACGATGAGGGTGCCGGTGTACTGCAGGAGGGCATTCTTGAGGATGTCCTTCGAGTTCATATCCAGGTGGTTGGTAGGCTCGTCGAGAATGAGGAGGTTGCAGGGGGTGAGCAGCAACTTGGCCAGGGCCAGGCGCGCCTTCTCACCGCCGGAGAGGACCTTGACCTTCTTGTCGATGTCGTCGTCGGAGAAGAGGAAGCTGCCGAGGATGTTGCGTATCTTGGGCCGTATGTCGCCCTGGGCGATGTCGTCGATGGTCTCGAAGACGGTCTTGTCGAGGTTGAGCATAGCGGCCTGGTTCTGCGCGTAGTAGCCAAGGGCCACACCGGCTCCGAGGCGGAAGGTGCCGGTATAATCGTTGATGTCGCCGACGATGATTTTGGCCATGGTGGACTTGCCTTCGCCGTTGCGTCCGACGAAGGCCACCTTGCGGCCGGCGGTGAGCAGGAGGTCGACGCCGTCGAAGACCTGGTGGTCGCCGTAGGCCTTGCCGAGGCGCTGGGCCTCGACGACTATCTTGCCGCTATGCGGGGCCGGGGGGAACTGGAAGTGTATGCTCTCGCTGCTGACCTCGTCGACGGTGATTTTCTCCATGCGCTCGAGCATCTTGATGCGGCTCTGCACCTGCTTGGACTTGGTGGCTTTGTAGCGGAAGCGCTCGATAAAGGCCTCGATCTGGGCCACCTGCCGCTGCTGGTTGGTGAGCTGTGCCATCTGGCTGGCGCGGCGTTCCTGCATCTGGACGACGTACTCGGAGTAGGGGCAGCGGTAGTCGTAGATGCGGCCGGCGGTGATTTCGATGGTGCGGTTGGTGATGTTGTCGAGGAAGGTGCGGTCGTGGCTGACGAGGATGACGGCGCCGGGGTAGGCGGCGAGGTAGTTCTCGAGCCACTGGATGGACTGTATGTCGAGGTGGTTGGTAGGCTCGTCGAGGAGGAGGAAGTCGGGCCTGCGGAGGAGGAGTTTGGCCAGTTCGACGCGCATCTGCCAGCCGCCACTGAAGACGGCGACGGGGCGGTCGAAGTCGCTGTGGCGGAAGCCGAGGCCGAGGAGCACCTTCTCGGCCTGCTCGCGGCGGCGGCTGCCGCCGAGGATGGCGATGTGCTCGGTGACCTCGTGGTGGCGTTCCAGCAGGCGCGTGTAGTCGGCGCTCTCGTAGTCGGTGCGCTCGGCAATCTGGAGGGCGAGGCTTTCCTGCTCGCGCTCGAGGTCGTCGAGCTGGCTGAAGGCGGTGAGGGCCTCCTCGATCACGGTGCCGACGGAGTCGGGGACCATCTCCTGCGGCAGGTAGCCGACGGACTGCCCGGCGGCCATGACGATGGTGCCGCTGGCGGGTTCCTGCCAACCGCAGAGGATTTTGAGGAGGGTGGACTTGCCGGCGCCATTCATGCCGACGAGGCCCACGCGGTCGTGGTCGGCGATGTTGAAGGTGACGCTCTTGAAGAGGTCGGTGCCGGTGAAGTGGACTGAGAGATTGTTGACGCTTATCATAGCAAAAACAAGGAGCAACAGGGATGGGCTGTTGCTCCTTTATTTTCAGCAGTTTGTATACTACTTGAGGTTGAAGTTGACGGGCAGGTTGAACTGCACGCGGACAGCCTTGCCGCGCTGCTTGCCGGGGGTCCACTTGGGCATGGACTTGACGACGCGGATAGCCTCCTGGCCGCAGCCGCCGCCGATGTCCTTGAGGACCTTGGGGTTGGCGATGCTGCCGTCGCGCTCGACGACGAAAGTGACGTAGACGCGGCCGGTGATGCCGTTATCGCGGGCGAGGGCGGGGTACTTGATGTTCTGGGCCAAGTACTTGTAGAGGGCCTCCATGCCGCCGGGGAACTCGGGGTCGTTCTCCACAACGGTGAAGATGGTGACCTCGTCCTCATCTACCTCTTCCTCGATTTTGACGGGGGTAATCTCGATGTTGGCGGTCTTGTCGTCGACTTCGGCGTTGAAGGTGACCTCGTTCTCAATCTCCTTGTCGTCGGAGACCACTTCGATGACGGTGGTCACTTCAGGCACTTCGGGGGGAGGGGGAGGCGGGGGCGTGTCTTCAGCGGTTTGGAGGACTTGCTCCTCGACTTCCTCGACGACGTCGCGCTGGACGACATCTCTGACCTCTTTGTCGTAGGATTTGACGTTGAAGGCGACGAGGGAAGCTACGAGAATCACCACCAAGCCTATCTCCAGGTAGAGGCCTCGGCGTTTTTCGAGGTCGGCGTTGGGATTTTTCTTGAGTTCCATGTTATTGTTTTTTAATTATTTATTTCAGTTTCAGGGGGTGTTTTGCCACCCTTTTTCACACCGCTAAAGTACGAAAAAAATCTGAATTACCAACATTTTTTTGTGAAAAAGTTTCCTTTTTTTCATTTTTCCATCCAAGTACGCGTAAATCAGCGAGTTGCAAAAAATGCATTTTTTTTGGCATCAGCCCGCTTTTTGCCCCAGACACAAGTGGCTGGTTATCAGCAGCTGAAAGGTGCCTGCTTCTGCCTTTGTTCTGCCCTTGCAGGGGGGTGGCAGGGGCTATGCGAGGGGCACCGGGCGGAGGGTGAGCGAGGGCTGGAGGTAGAGGAGCCATCCCGAGACCTGCGGGAAGCCCATGTCGGCAAGCGTGCGGCAGTAGAAGCCGACTTGTTTGTCGTGCTCGAAGCCGAGGTCGCGGCCGGTCTTGAAGTCGACGACCCAGGTTTGGTCGGGTGCGCAGACGATGCGGTCGGGGCGGCCGATGGCTGAGCCGTCGGTGAGGTCGCACTCGTTCTTGACGTCGAAGGCGGGGTCGAAGAAGTGCGCGGTGAGGGGATTGGCGACGACGTCGCGTGCAAGGGCCTCGAGCTGAGCCAGTTCGCCTTCATCGACGGCTCCTGCGGACTGGCGGCTGACGAAGCGTGCGAGGGCGTCGTCGACGTCGGCGGAGTGGCGTATGTCGGCCAGCAGTTCGTGGGCGTAGATGCCGAAGCGCACCTTCGGGTCGAGGAGCGGGGTGACAGCGCCGGCCGACGGCGAGGCCACGAAGACCTTGTCGGTCCAGCCGCCGAAGTCGATGCGCGAGACCCAGGCGGCGCCCGGGCCGTCGGCCGCGTCGGCGACGGGGCGCGGCGAGTTGGTGTCGCCCTGCGAGGTGGGGAGCTTCCGGTCGGCGAAGTAGTCGGCCAGGAGGCGTGCGTAGTCCTGCGACTCGCCCGAGGGTTCGGGGCATACGACGTAGAGTCGCTCGCGCGGGCGAGTGAGCGCGACATATAATATATTAAGGTCGTCGACGCGCGAGGACTCCCGCTCCTTGCCGAAGTCGGGGTCGAAGCGTGTGGCGAGGTCTTTCTTGGCGGTGATGTATGCTGCCGGGAGGGCCTGTCCGACCTCTGGCCACCGCTGTCCGACGTTGACCCAGAGGCTTACCGGATGGGGCGAGGGCTTGAAGAAGGGGCAGATGACGACCGGTGCCTCGAGGCCTTTCGCCGCGTGGATGGTCATGAGGCGTATGGCATCGCCCTCTTCCGAGACGGCGGCGGAGAGCTTTGGGTGGTCGTCGAACCAGCCGAGGAAGTCCGGCAGGCTCTGCCGATGGCGCGCGGAGAAGGCGGCGACGCGGTTGAGGAAGGAGGCGACGTAGGGCACGTCGATGCCGTCGAGGCGGAGCACGCGGACGAGGTCCTCGCAGCAGTTGTAGAGGTCGAGGCCGAGGAGGCTGTCGGCGCTGAAAGCGACACCCTGCGCCGCCAGCACGTCAACGAGGTCGAAACTCTTGGCATCGAGGAAGATATCCGGTTCGGGAGGGGCTATGATGCCAAGGGCGGCGAGGTGGGCGAGGAGGGCCGTGGCGGCAATGCGGTCGGCCGGGTCGACGAGGCAGCGCAGGGCTGCCACCAGCGCCTTGACGGCCAGGCTGCCGGTGAGGTAGAACGACTCGGCGGAGCTTTGTTCTATCGTGCTGTCGTTGAGCAGGTAAGAGCCAATTTTTGCGAGGTCGGACTTGCTGCGTCCGAGGACCAGTATGTCGCGGTAGCGGTAGCCCTGCTCGTCGACCAGCTGGCGGATAATCTCGTGGACGCGGGCGGGGATGGCGTCGTCGGCGTCGCCGTCGAGGAACGACACGTCGACATAGCCCTCGGGGTAGCCGGGCTTGTCCTTGACGGCAATCTGGCGCAGCTCCTCTTTCTTCTCGGGGTTCTCGGGGTTGCCGCCGATGTAGATTTTGCGGGCCAAGTCGCAGTCGGCGAAGCGGTTGCGGACAACCCAGGAGAAAAATTCGTTGTTGAAGTCGACGACGGCCTTGGCGGTGCGGTGGTTGTGGTCGAGGTTGAGCACCTGGGCGTTGGCGAGGGCCTGGCCGTGGAAACCCATGCCCTCGACGCGCGGCAGGGCGACGAACTGGCGCACATCGCCCTGCCGGAAGCGGTAGATGGCCTGCTTGCCGTCGCCGACGACGAGGGAGTCGTGGCCTTGGGCCACGCCGTTGTCGAGCAGCGGCACGAGGTTCTGCCACTGCAGGACGGAGGTGTCCTGGAACTCGTCGATGAGGAAGTGGCGGTAGCGGTTGCCGAGGCGCTCGTAGATAAAGGGGGCGTACTCTTCGCGTACGATATTGTTGATGAGGCGGTTGAAGTCAGAGAGGTGCACCACCTCGTTGGCGCGGGTGTATTCGTGGAGGCAGCGGTCGAGCTCGCCGAGGAGGGCGTTGGCGTAGAGGTTGGCGAGGAGCACCTGGCGCGTGTTGTAGTCGGTGAGCATGGGGGCGATGGCGAGGTAGATTTCGCGCAGCCGCGGGGCGACATTCTCGGCGGCCGGGGTGTAGGCCTTGGCCTTGCAGAGGGTGGCGGCGCCGTAGTCGGGGCTGTCGAACACCTTGACGGTGTTCTTGCCGGGCATGGTCATGGTGCCTGCGGCGAGCTTGGCGAAGTAGCCGAGGTAGCCGGTGCTGCCGCCGCTGCAGACCGACTCGTCCATGCCCGCCTCGCCGAGGAGGCGCAAGGCCTCGCTGCCGAGGGCGCGGAGCTGCTGCTCAAGGGCGCGGTTCTCGTCGGCATAGCGGCGGTAGGCATCCATGAACTCGCTGAGGGTGTGCTGCTTGAGGAGCTCGATTGAGCGGTCGGCACCCTCGGAGAAGAGCTGGTCCGAGAGCTCGGTCAGGGGGCGCCGGAGGTCGAAGCCCTGCTCGTTCTCCATGCGGCTGATGGCAAAGTCGGCGACAGCCCGGGTGAGGTCGTCGTGGCCCTCGGTGCCGACGAGCGAGATAAGGTTGCTCACGGCCTGCTCGATGAGGTCCTTCTTCTCGATCATCACCTCGAAGCCGACGGGCTGGTCGAGGTCGTGGGCGAAGGTGCGGACAATGCGGTGCATGAAGCTGTCGATGGTGGAGACGGAGAGGTCGGAGTAGTGGTGGAGGATGGCCGAGCGGAGGAGGGCGGCGTCGCGGCGGAGGGCGGCCTCGTCGTAGGGGCGCGCGGCGAAGCGCGGCATGGCGTTGAGGGCGTCGAGGAGCGACCGGCCCATGGGCGAGCCGGCGGGGTCGAGGCCGTGGTCGGCAATCTGGCCGAGGGTCTTCATGATGCGCGACTTCATCTCGTTGGCGGCCTTGTTGGTGAAGGTGATGGCCAGGATGGAGCGGAAGCCGCGGGGCAAGCCGTCGGCATACTGCTCGCCGCGGTCGCCGATAGAGGCGATGGCGAGGCGGAGGTACTCGCGGACGAGGGTGAACGTCTTGCCGCTTCCGGCGGCGGCCTTGCAGATTATGAAGGGTTTCGGTTGGCTCATGGCAGGTCGATTTGAGGTGCAAAGATACGAAAATTCCGCCACTTGGCCAAAGAAAGAACACAAATCACTGACTGCCAGCATGATACACCATCCGCAGAAAAACGGCGATTTTTTCGCAAAAAATCCGAAAAACAGCCACTTTTGACAAAAACACAACAGCCTGATTTTCAACCCATAGTAAGCACCTGCTTCTGCCCCTCTTCTGCCCTTCCTGCACCTTGGTCCGACCACCCTGGGGGACGGGGCGGGCGATGGGGCGGCCGCACGAGTGGCGGAGAAAAAAAATGAGGCATTTTTATAATTTATATGCGCGAATCAAAAAAAAGTCGTATTTTTGCCCTTTGCAACAAGAAAACAATAAACGATACAACATAATGGAAGACAACAGATTGTTTAGCGAATTCCCGCCCGTCTCGACCGAGAAATGGGAGGAGGTTATCAACAAAGACCTCAAAGGTGCCGACTACGAGAAGAAGCTCGTATGGCGCACGCTGGAAGGCTTCAAGGTGAAGCCCTACTACCGTGCCGAAGACCTGGAAGGCCTTGAATATCTGGACAGTAACCCCGGCGAGAAGCCCTACACGCGCGGCAAGCAGGCCGGCGGCAACGTGTGGGAGGTGCGTCAGGACATCCGCATCGCCGACCTGAAGGAGGCCAACCGCGTGGCCCTCGACGCCGTGGAGCGCGGATGCACCGCCATCGGCCTCTGCACCAAGAACGTGAAGAGCGTGGACGACATGGCCACCCTGCTCAACGGCATCTATATCAACGCCGTACAGGTGAACTTCCTCTGCTCGGAGGACTACCTGGGCCTGCTGAAGATATATGTCGACTACGCCCGCCGCGAGGGCTACAAGACCGACGAGCTGAGCGGCTCGTGCGGCTGGGACATGTTCCGCTATGCGCTGAAACACGGCAAGTTCCACCGCGGCGAAGAGGGCGACCTGGCCATGGCCAAGGAACTTGTGGAGTATGCCGCCAAAGAGCTGCCCAAGTTCCGCGTGCTGACCGTCGACGGCAGCGTCCTCAACAGCGCCGGCAGCAACAGCGTGCAGGAGCTGGGCTTCAGCCTGGCCGCCGCCAACGAGCTGGTGAGCCGCCTGACCGACATGGGCGTCAAGATGGAGCATGCCGCACGCAGCATCCAGGTGAACTTCGGCGTGGGCAGCACCTACTTCATGGAGATGGCCAAAATACGCGCCGCCCGCCTGCTGTGGAGCAAGATAGCCGAGCAGTACCAGCCCGAGTGCGACTGCGCCTACAAACTGTATATCAACGCCACGACGAGCAGCTGGAACCAGTCGGTGTACGACCCGTACGTCAACATGCTGCGCTCGACGACGGAGGCCATGTCGGCCGCCGTGGCCGGTGCCGACAGCATCTCGGTGCTGCCGTTCGACAACGCCTACAAGGAGGCCGACGACTTCGGCTACCGCATAGCCCGCAACCAGCAGCTGCTGCTCAAAGAGGAGAGCTACCTGGACAAAATCGCCGACCCCGCCGCCGGCAGCTACTACATCGAGAACCTCACCGACCAGATTGCCCGCGGCGCCTGGGACCACTTCATGAAAGTGGAAGAGGCCGGCGGCTACTGCAAGGCCCTGCGCGCCGGCATGGTGCAGGACGAGGTGGAGAAGACCGCCCGCGAGCGCGACAACAACATAGCCACCCGCAAGACCACCATCCTCGGCACCAACCAGTATCCCAACCTGTTGGAGAAGATGGGCGACAAGATTGAAGGCACCCACTGCTGCAACTGCGAGAAAGGCACCGAGGTGAAGACCCTCAAGGTCTACCGCGGCGCCGAACCGTTCGAGGCCCTGCGCATGCAGACCGAGAAAGCGGCCCGCCGCCCCAAGGTGTTCCTGCTCACCTACGGCAACCTGGCCATGCGCAAGGCCCGCTCGGGCTTTGCCACCAACTTCTTCGGCGTGGCCGGATATGAAATCATCGACAACCCCGGCTTCGCCACCCCCGAAGAGGGCGCCAAGGCCGCACTCGAGAGCAAGGCCGACGTGGTGGTGCTCTGCTCGAGCGACGACGAATACGCCGAGCTGACCGAGCCCGTGTGCAAAGCGCTGAAGGGCAAGGTGAAAAGCCTCGTCCTCGCCGGATTCCCCAAAGAGATGGTGGAGACCTACAAAGGCTATGGCATCGACGAGTTCATCCACGTGAAAACCAACGTCCTGGAAAGCCTCACCGCCTTCCAGAAACAACTGCTGTAAACACAGTGTTCAGTGTTTAGATTAAAGGAGGCAAACGAAAGTTTGTATTGGATAAAACCGCACCGCGCAACTGAACACTGAACACTGAACACTGCAATGCTCCGACTAGACCGATACATACTCGGCAAGTACCTGACGACGTTCCTGGTGGCGCTGGCACTCATCATCATCATCGTCATCACGTTCGACGTGTCGGAGAAACTCGACAAGTTCCTCTCGCACCACGCGACGCTGTGGCAGATTGTATCCATCTACTACCTGAACTTCATCCCGGGCTTCGTCAACCTCTACAGCCCGCTGTTCATCTTCATCTCGGTGATATTCTTCACCTCGAAGATGGCGGGCAACAGCGAGATAGTGGCCATCCTGAGTTCGGGCATACGCTACCGGCGCATGCTGCGTCCCTACATGTACGGGGCCACGCTGGTGGCCCTGGCGGTGTTTGTTCTGGGCAACTTCGTCATACCCCTCTCGAACCGCAAACTGATTGATTTCGAGGAACAATACGTCAAATCGAAGGCCACCAACTACTACTCCAACCTGCACTTCCAGTCCGAGAAAGGCGTCCAGGTCTACGTGGAGAGCTACGACGTGAAACGCCAGCGCGCCTACATGCTGCGCCGCGAGGTAATAGCCCCCGACGGGCAGCTGCTGCAGCGCGAGACTGCCGACAACATAGTCTACGACAGCACGTTAGCCCTGTGGAAATGCACCAACTACTCGATACGCACCATCGACAGCAACCGCCACGAGACCCTCGCCACGCGCGCCACCGCCGACGTCGACCTGCGCCTGCAGCCCGAAGACCTCAACGTGCGCTCCACCCGCGTGGAGACCATGAACACGCCGCAGCTCGTCCGCTACATACACCGCGAAGAGATGCGCGGCACCGGCACGGTGAAAGCCTCGCGCATCGAACTCTACCAGCGCCTGCTCAATCCTCTGGCAATCATCGTGATGACCCTCATCGGTGTGGCCATCGCCGCCCGCAAGAGCCGCGGCGGCATCGGCGTACACCTGGCCATTGGCATCGCCATCGCCTTCTCGTTCATCGTCTTCATGAAGGTCACCACCGTCTTCGCCACCAACGGCGACCTCTCGCCCTTCCTGGCCGTGCTGCTGCCGCAGATAGTATTCGGCCTCGCCGCAGCCTACCTCATCTACAAAGCACCGAAATGATTATGAGCATCAAAGAAATAGAACAACAGATCATCGACGAGTTCGCCAATTTCGACGAATGGCTCGACAAGTATGCCTACCTCATCGAGCTCGGCAAGGACTGCCCCGCCATCGATGAGAACGACAAGACCGAGCAGAACCTCATCCGCGGCTGCCAGAGCCGGGTGTGGCTCAGCTGCGAGCACCGCGACGGACGCCTCTACTTCCGCGCCGACAGCGACGCCGTCATCACCCGCGGCATCATCTCGCTGCTCATCCGCGCCCTCGACGGACAGACGCCGCAGGACATCCTCGACGCCGACCTCGCCTTCATCGACCAGATAGGCCTCAAGGAGCACCTCTCCCCCACCCGCTCCAACGGCCTCACCTCCATGGTGAAACAGATGAAGGTGTACGCGCTCGCATACAAGATGAAACAACAGTAAAGACCTATGCAAGCCAACAAAGAAACCATCAAGGACGCCGTCGTCAATTGCCTGCGCAGCATCTACGACCCCGAGATACCCGTCAACATCTACGACCTCGGGCTCATCTACAACATCGACGTCGACGACGAGCTCAACGTCAAGGTCCTCATGACCATGACCGCCCCCGACTGCCCCGAGGCAGAGTACATGTTCCAGGAAGTCAAGCAGATGATAAGCTGGATCAAGGAAGTGAAGAGCGTCGACGTCGAGCTCACCTTCGACCCGCCTTGGACCATGGACCGCATACCCGACGAGGTGAAACTGGAGCTGGGGCTACTCTGATAAACTAGAAAAGCTGGAAACTCTAGAAATTCTAGAAAGAAAACTGCGAAAAGGAATGAGGACCCCCTTCAAGAAGAAGTCAGCCGCCGACCTGGTGGGCAGCTCGCTGGGCCGCATGGCGTGGCGGCGCTTCCGCCGCAACCCGTTGTCGCTCGGCAGCCTCATCGTCATCTGCCTCCTCGCCCTCGTGGCCCTGCTGGGCTACCTCATCACCCCCGACCACACCCCCTACTGCAACCAGCAATACCTCGAGCTGGCCACCCTCAAGCCCTTCAGCAAGGCCCAGTTCCTCTGCGTGGCAACCGACGGCGAGCGCCACAGCCCCAACATGCTCAAAGGCTGGCCGCTGGACTACACCGCCACCCCTATAATAAAATATGAACGCGCGCGCGACAGCATCTTCGCCACCCCCTACAACGGCGACCCCCTGGCCTACGCCGCCAGCGAGGCCACCGTCGAGCAGCGCACCTTCGTCCTCGGCACCGATGCCTACGGGCGCGACGTGCTGAGCCTCCTCATGCTGGGCTCGCGCGTCAGCCTCTCCATCGGATTCATCGCCATAGTCATCGCCCTGCTCCTGGGCATCACCCTCGGCGCCCTGGCGGCCTACTGCGGCGGGTGGGTCGACAACCTGATCATGTGGATCATCAACGTCGTGTGGTCCATCCCCACCGTCCTGCTCGTCATCGCCATCACCTTCGTCCTCGGCAAAGGCTTCTGGCAGATATTCATCGCCGTAGGCCTGACGATGTGGGTCGACATAGCGCGCGTGGTGCGCGGCGAGGTGCTGGGCATCAAGGAGAAAGAGTATGTCGAAGCCACCCGCGCCCTCGGCTACGGCACCTTCCGCACCGTCTTCCGCCACATCCTGCCCAACATTGCCGGCGCCGTGGTCGTTGTGGCGGCCTCCAACTTCGCCAGCGCCATCCTCCTCGAAGCCGGCCTCTCCTTCCTCGGCATCGGCGTCCAGCCCCCCATGCCCTCGTGGGGCATGATGGTCAAGGAAAACTACGGCTACCTGCTGCTCGACAGCGCCTACCTGGCCCTGCTCCCCGGCGCCGCCATCATGGTCACCGTGCTGGCCTTTATGCTCCTCGCCAACGGTCTCCGCGACGCCCTCGACGTGAAGCGCTGAATTGTTAAAAAAAACTAAAATTTCACCAGAAGCCTTGTATGTCAAAAAAAGTTCGTACCTTTGCAAAAATTTTTAAACACAATTATTAATCAAAAAAAGAAAAAAAACATGAAAAACATTTTCAAACTGATGGGCCTCGCCCTGATCGCCGGTTCTCTCGCTTTTGTCTCCTGCAGCAAGGATGACGACGAAACCGTCATGAGCGTCACCTATGGTGAGACCTCCTGGGAGGCTGTTGATTTCAGCGTTGTCAATGCTGGCGCCACCATGACCGCCACCCTTTATGGTGACAAGAGCGAAGACTTCCCCGCTGTCACCTTTGTCTGCGGCACCACCGCCCAGCGCTACGACCTGGCTGCGGCCACCAACTTCGTCAGTTACGACGCTGATGGCAATGGCGATGACGTTTGCCTTCAGGACGGCCACATCACCATCAACTCCTTCGATGCTACCAACCACACCATGGATGCCAACATCGAGGCCAAGATGCAGTCCGGCAACAACCTGACCGTCACCATCGAGAACGCTACCTGGAAGGTTGCTACCCTCGGCGAATAACACTTAAGAACAACTAAACAAAAGAAGATATCAATGAAAGCAAAAGTTTTTTTCCTTGCTGCTGCCGCTATGGCTCTGACCGTGGCTTGCAACAATAACAAGACTGCTGAAGTTGCTGACAGCATCACCGACGAGGCTATGACCGCCGTCGAGGACATGGTCAACGAGGACGTCCCTGAACTCATGGACACCGTCGCCGCCGTCGCCGAGAAGACTGTTGCCAACACCGCCAAGAAGGCTGCCACCGCCGTCAAGGAAGAGGTGAAGCAGGAAGTCAACCAGGCTATCAACAATGCCGATGGCACCAAGACCGTTGAGGTGAAGAAAGCCAGCCGTAACGAGGCTACCGCTAACGTCGCCACCAACAACGAAGATGGCACCAAGACCGTCAACGTCAAGAAAGCCAAACGCTAAGCGAAATCTCTACAACGAAAAGGAGAGGCTACCTGCGTAGTCTCTCTTTTTTATCTGTTATAAAAAAACGCACAATCCATGAAACGGACCATTTTAGTGCCTATTGTCGCCCTCCTGATTACAGCCTGCAACAGCAGCAGCCCCGAGAAAGAAAGCATCGAGCAAGCCGCCTACAACTACTGCGTGGCCACCTCGAACTACGACCTCGACGCCGCCGAGGCTTTCTGCACCGAGGAGACCGCCAAGCACACACTTGCCGTCGGCAGGCACCTGCTCACTCTGGTCGACTCCAGCTACATAGCCTCCGACACCCCGGCTACCATCGAAATAAAATCTGTGAAACAACTGTCAGACACCTCGGCCTACGCCGTCTACCACAAGCAGACGCCGCGCAAGGACTACGTCGACACCATGCAGATGCGCAAACGCGACGGCCAGTGGCTGGCCCACTCTATTTGACCTCTATCTCGTGAAGCAGGCTGTCCATGGGCATCGGCGCATCAGGCATCGCCACGGTGTCGCCATACGCCCGGTCGAGCCGCGCTATGACGCTGTCCTGTATCGGCAGGTACTGCTCCGGATGGCGCGCATAGTAGTCGAAGCTGCGTTCCACGTCGGCCTTGTCGACCCCGTGCTTGGCCAGCAGCGCGTTGTAGGCCTCCAGCACCTCGGGCAGCATGGCGTCGCAGCTGTTTTGCGTCTCGACGGCATAGAAGCCTTCCAGGAGGTAAGCCTCCTCGAGGAATGCCGCCATCGCCTCGGGCGCCATCACGTCGTCAGGCCGCCGGTTCGGGTTGCAGGCCACCAGCAACAGCAGCAGGGGCCACATCTTCTTCATCGCTAGCATCTATTTCGGTCTTTGTTGTTGACTATTGGGGACAAAAAAACAGGCCCGTGACAGAACGATGCTGCGCGCGGACCTGTCGGTGTTTCGGTCGGGCTTATTTGCCGAGTTTGTTGGCAAGATTCTTGATGCCCTCGTTGGCGGCTTCCTTAGCGGCGTCGGCGACTTTCTCCTTCACGCAGCTGTTGAACTCGGCCTCCATGGCAGCCTTGAACTCCTCGTTGCCTTCGTAGGCGGCGTAGCTCTGGCTGAGGATGCTCTTGATGCAAGCCTCGACGCTGGCGGCGTCCTTCTTGTAGCAGTTGCATTTGGCGCGGCCGGCCTCGGCAGCGGCATCGAGCATGGCCTGACGGTCCATGTCGACGGTGGCCTCGACGGCGGCGGGAGCGGCCTGCTCGACGTTCTCGATGGTCTCTTCAACCATGCTGTCGACGGCCTCGGTCTTGTTGTTTCCGCAGGAAACGGTCATGGCGGCCACGAAAAGGGCAGCGCCAAAGAATGATAAAACTTTCTTCATCTTGTTGATTTTTAAAATTTTACATTAATATTCTCTATTATTCAATTTGCAAAAATACAACTTTTCCGTCATACTGCAATAAAATGAATTCTTAAATAATGTTATTTTTTCGTTCGGAACTGCGTCAGCACCAGTATGCTAGGCTCCAAAAAAGGAAACCGGCAGACTGCTGTCCACCGGATTCCACCTGCGTCGTGGGAGTAACAGGGATCGAACCAGTGACCTCCTGCTTGTAAGGCAGGCGCTCTGAACCAGCTGAGCTATACTCCCTTAGCCTTCGGCAGCGCCGAATTTCGATTTGCAAAGATACGAACTTTTTCCGACATGGCAAAAAAATATTTCACCGACGCAAAATTACCGTTCCCAGCCGGCCGCCCCGACCACTCACTTTGCATGGCAGAAGAAGGGCAGAAGCAGGTGCCTCCTAAACGCTGATTACCAGCCGATTGCAGATATGCAAAATTCGGCCGTTTTTCGGTTTTCCGACCACTTTTCAAAGCATTTCTTTCAGCTCCTGGAACAGGCGCGGCAGGGGCAGCCCCACCACGTTGTAGTAGCACCCCTCGATGCGGCTCACGCCCACCATGCCGATCCAGTCCTGGATGCCGTAGGCGCCGGCCTTGTCGTACGGGCGGCAGGTGTCGACGTAGT
Organism: uncultured Bacteroidota bacterium; assembly: GCA_902784865.1. GTDB lineage: Bacteria > Bacteroidota > Bacteroidia > Bacteroidales > P3 > Colimorpha. The sequence continues at coordinate 29,794 of CACZWL010000018.1, forward strand.
GCTCGAGCTCGGCGTCGGTCAGCGGGGCGAAGACCACGTCGGTGCGTTCGGTGAACGACCGCTCGGCGTCGCGTGCGCGGAGGCAGACGCCGGTGTAGACCGCGTGGCGGTCGGCAGCCAGGGCGTGGAGCATTGCCAGGGCCTCGGTGCGGTCGGCAGGTTTGCCGAGCACACGTCCGCCGTGCACCACGACGGTGTCGGCCGTCACCAGCACCTCGCCGTCGCCGAGGCGGTCGGCATCGCATGCCGAAGCCTTCAGCCGTGCCAGGTGCTCGGCCACCTGGTCGGCGGGCATGCCTTCGGGCACGACCTCGTCGACCGCTATATTCACAAACTCGACAGGATAGCCCAACTCGCCGAGCAGCTGCCGGCGGCGGGGCGATTGCGACGCCAGGAGGAGTTTCATTTCACCTCCTCGCCGGCCTTGAACTTGGCTTTGTACACTTCGCGGCCGTTGTCGTACCACGTCCAGCGGCCCTCTTTGTCGCCGGCCACGAACTCGCCCTTCTCTACCGGGGCGCCCGATTCGGCGTAGCGTTCGTACTTGCCGTCGAGCACACCCTGCACGAAGTGCTGGCGTATCTCGACCTTGCCGTTGGGGTAGTAGCGCACTTCCTCGCCGTCCTTCTCGTCGTTGGCATAGTGCATGATGTAGCGCACCGAGCCGTCGTCGTAGAGGCCTTTCCACTCGCCGGTCTTGAGGCCCTCGTGGAAGCTGCCGTAATAGTCGACATTGCCGTCCTCGTACCAAGAGGTCCACTTGCCCTCCTCGAGGCCGTTGCGGTAGTTGCCCTCGTGCAGCTTGCGTCCGCTCTCGTACCAGGTGGTCCAGAGTCCTTCGCGCTTGCCGTTGACGTAGCTGCCAGTGCGCCACTGTTCGCCGGTCTCGTAGTAGTAGACCCACTGGCCGGTTTCCTTGCCTTTGGAGTAGTTGCCTTTGATGCCGAGCTGGCCGTTGGAGTGCCAGTAGAAGAGCCACTCGCCCTCCTGCTCGCCGCCCACCAGCTTGCCCTTCATGTCGACGCGTCCGTTGGCGAGGTACCAGATGGCTTCGCCCTGCAGCACGTCGTCCGTGTAGTGGCCTTTGAAGCGCGGCGTGCCGTTGCGGTGCCACTGGAAGGTCTCGCCCTCGCGGCTGCCGTCGACATAGGTCACCTCCTCTTCCTTCTGGCCGTTGTCGTGCCACGAGCGGTAGACGCCCGTGCGTTTGCCGTTCTTCACCTCCACCTCGCTCTTGAGGTCGCCGTTGCGGTGCCACGAGCGCGAGGTGCCGTTGACGTAGCACTCCTCGGCCATGCGGCTGCCGTCGGTGTAGTAGGTGGTCCACACCCCGACGCGTTCGCCGTTGACGTAGCTGCCCTGCTGCGACACCCGCCCGTCGGGATACCACCACGTCCAGTTGCCCGTGCGTAGGCCCTGGTCGTTGAGCGTCCCTTCGACCGAGGACTGGTCCGAGTTGTTGTACTTCTTCTGGTAAGGCTTCTGGGCCGCAGCCCCGAGGGGCAACATCATGGCGGCCAGCACGACGAGGATGTCTCTTCTCATGATTGGCTGATTGCTATTCGGAATATATGATTCTGATTTTGGGTGACGTGGCGGTGTCGGCGATGCCGTAGAAGACGGTGCTGAGTGCCACGTGGCGGCGTGCCTCGAGCAGCAGCAGCATGCCGGCATCGGCATTGTTGCGCAACCCTTGCTGCACATGGCGCGGAATCCGCAGGCGGTACCTGTTGTTGTCGCTGTCGTAGGTGCCGTCGTAGCCGGCGATGGTGTACGCCTCGGTGAGGTCGGCCACACCCGCCCAGCCGACCAAGGCGTTAGGCGTCATGGCCAAAATCAGGTCGGGCGTCATGCTGTTGGCTTCGGGGGCCAGGGGCAGCAGCAGTTCGGCATACTGCACCACCGCCGTGGGGTGGGCGGCATGGAAGGCCTTGATGTCGCGGTCGAAGCCGATATGCACCGCAAAGCCGCCCAGCGCTTCCAGGTAGAGGCGGTTGGCTCCGCCCACGCTGTCGGCCCCGGCCACAGCGGTGCCGCTATAGTTGTGGACAAACTGGGTGAAATGGCTTGCGCCGGCACCCATGAGGAAGGTGTAGCTGCCGCTGGAGCCCGCGGTCCCATAGTGGTAGTAGGCCGTCAGGCAGGTCTTGGCCGAAGCGAAGTTCACGCCCATCATGCCCACGCCGTCGGTCACCTTGATGCGCAGGCCCTTGGTGTGCTCGATGAAGCCCTCGGCCGAGGCCGTGGTCGACAGCACCTGACGGATGCTGCCGTCGAGCTTCATGCGCACCAGCGTGTCGTATGGGCCGACCGACAGCACGCTGTCGAAAAACAGGGTGCTCTCGTCAACGGGCAGCTCGCTCGTGCTGTAGTAGACCGAGTCGGAACTCAGCACCTCGGCCAGCTGGCGCACCTCGAAGCGCAGATTGTAGGTCGCGGCGGTGTCTGGATAGAGCTGGCTCTTCTCCAGCGTCAGCACCACCGAGTCGATCACCACCTCGTCGAAGTTGATTGACGAGGCATTGGACGGCAGCGCTATCTGGGTGTAAATCACCGACGAGACGCGCCCGAAGACGGGGTCGTCGAGGGTGCCCACCACACCGGCGGAATAGTTGCTCGTGCGCAGCGTGTCTTCTATCTTGCTCCACGCCGCATCGGGATACAGGGTGAAATGCTCACCCTCAAAGAAAGTAGAGGGATCCACCAGGCCGATGCCGAGGTCCGACTCCTCGTCGGTGCAGGCACCGACGCCGACAGCCAGCAGTACAGCCGCGGCCAGGGTGGTGATGAATGATTTGCGCTTTGTCATCGCTTTAATTTTCCAGTTTACTTGTGCCTACTATGGTGTCGTACAGCTTGTTGATGCGGGCATAGAACTCGTCCTTGTCCTCGATATAGTCGAGCACATGGCGTTTGTTCTCCTTGGCGAAGGCCACCAGTTCGGGGTGCACGTTGGGCGACCCGATGACCACGCCTTGCGAGTAGGTGATGGCGGCTTTCATGAGCCCCAGGTAGTCGGCCCCGCCATACAGGCGCAGGTCTTTGGCCGTGGCGTTGTCGGTCTTCATCTTGCGCTCCAGGTCGCCGCCCACCGGCCCTTTGAAGCCGTCGTCGGTGAGGGTGATGACCATCTTGGTGCCGCTGAAGAAGGCATTCTCTTTGTTGATACGCCGCAAGTAGAACGGTATCATGGCCGCCAGCCAGCCCGAGAAGTGGATCAGGTGCGGCTGCCAGGCCAGCTTGCGCACAGCCTCCAGCGTGCCACGGCCGAAGAAGAGCAGGCGCTCGTCGGTGTCGGCCAAGGGCATTCCCTTGCTATCCAGCAGACTGTCTCCGTGCACAAAGTACTCCTCGTTGTCGATGAAATAGACCTGCATGCGTGCCGACGGTATCGACCCCACCTTGATAATCAGCTGGTGGTCGCAGTTGTTCACGATGAGGTTCATGCCCGACAGGCGTATCACCTCGTGCAGCTGGTGTTTTCTGTCGTTGATGTCGCAGAATTTCGGCATAAACACCCTGATTTCCCTGCCCATTTCTTGCGTTTTGGCAGGCAAATAGCGCCCTAGAAAACTCTGGGAGGTGTCGGGGGAAAACGGCGCAATTTCCTGGTTTACAAATAGTATTCTACCTTTTGCCATATCTTTTATGGTATACATTATAAAATGCAAAATTACAAAAAAAAATCCACATGGCAAAATAAATCGTCAGTGCCCCTCCCTTTTGCGCCGCCGAGACCCCTCCATTCTCCCCTTCCAGGCATCGCCAACCACCCTGCCCCAGCCCAGAAAAACAAATTTCAATAGACTGTGAAACAGTGTTTTATATATAAATATCATTCCGTTTCAAAAAAAAGTTGTACTTTTGCAGCCCGTTTAACGGAAACACCTGACGCACATGTCAGCCAAACAACATACCGACGACAAACTGACACGCCTGCTCGACAAGGCCCGCCATTACTGCTCGACCGCCGAGCAGTGCGTGGCCACCGTGAAGCAGAAACTGGCCACCTGGGGCGCCTCCCCGGCCGACGCCGACACCATCGTCGGCACCCTGTGCCGCGACGGCTACCTCGACGACGTACGCTATGCCCGCGCCTACTGCGAAAGCAAAATTCTCTCGCAGCAGTGGGGGCGGCAGAAGGTGCTCTACCAGCTACGCATGAAGCACCTGCCCCGCGAAGCGGTCGAGGCCGGACTCGCCGCCATCGCCGCCGACGACTACCGCGCTGTCCTGCACGAGCTTGCCGAGAAAAAACGCCTCGAGATAGAGCGCTCCGAGACCGACCCCCTGCGGCAACGCCAGAAACTCATGGCCTTCCTCGCCTCGCGCGGGTTCCTGGCCTCCGAAATCACTCAGGAAATTAACCAATTATCAAATACAAACGACCTATGAAACGCAGTATAGTCACGCTCCTCGCGGCCGCCGCACTGGCCGCCGCATGCCCCGCCACCGCCCAGGAGAACACCTCCGAGGGCCAGTGGTCCACCCTCTCCACCCCGGCACTCAAAATCAGCGAGTTCATGTTCAACAACTGGTCCTCTACCGGCAACTCGCAAATCGACGTAACGGCCACGTTCTTCGGCAACTACAAGTACACCCACCCCAAGTACATCTGGGACAACATCGCCGACCTTGCCTACGGCTACGCCTGGCAGAACCTCGACCCCAAGGACGACACCTATTTCGAGACCCGCCGCAAGAGCAACGACAAGATAGACCTCACCAGCGCCATCTCCTGGAAGCCCTTCTCCTCGCTGCCCGACTGGGGTGCCTCGTTCACCGCCAACCTGAAGACCCAGTTCGGCAATGGCTATGAGTACAGCGGCACCGGCACCTCGCAGGAGCAGAAGCTCGTCTCCAGCTTCTTCGCCCCGGCCTACCTCACCACCGCCCTCTCGTTCGAGTACAAGAAGCCCGACTGGAGCGTCTCCTTGTCCTTCCTCACCGGCAAGACGACCTTCGTCGTCAACGACGACCTCATCGCCGACGGCCTCAACTATGGTGTCATCCAGCCCGACAACTTCGACAAGAACGATCCCTCCACCTTCTCCCACGCCTACTTCGGACTCGGTTCCTACATCAAGGCGCAGTACCTGAAGAAGGACATCCTCCCCAGCCTCGACCTCTACGCACGCCTCGAGCTCTTCTACGACTACAAGAAGCCCGGCAACATGAACTGGGACAACCTCGACGAGGGCAAGTATCCCTACTCCTCCATCGTCGACGAGGACGGCAACATCTACCAGACCAAGTCAGAACTCGAGGACTTCAGCTGGATCAAGCGCCGCGCCTTCGAGACCGACCTCGACTTCGAAGTCAAGCTCGACTACCGCTTCTCCAAGTATATCGCCGCCAACTTCGCCCTCAACCTCAAGTGGGACACCGACTTCAGCGGCATCGGCAACTGGGGCCACTGGCAGCTCTACCAGATGGCCGGCATCCAGGTCTTCTTCTCCTGGAAGACACCTAAAGCCTGACTTATTGGACGCGCCTACTGCTCGTCCCTGAATTCCAGCAACACCGAGTCATCTATGCGCAAGCCCATCAGCTGCGCGAACGACCCATCGCGATAGGCCAGCTCCAGCTGGCCTGTCGCACTTACTGTCAGCCGCAACTTGCGGCGCTGCTCCTCCTGCGACGACAGCCGCTGCGTCTGCTGCTGGTAGTACGACGTGCTCACCTCCACTATCACCTGCTCCCTCACACGCATCAGGAACCCGCGCCCGCCACGCAGCTCCATGAACTCTTTGTAGCTCATGCCCAGATAGGCATTGCCATAGCTGTCGATGTATTGTATCATGATGCGGTACATGTCGCCCTGCTGCGACCACCCCGTCAGCTTGCGCTGCAGCAGCTGTCCGTGCGGCACACCGACTTGCTCCATCGGCACGCCCGACAGCAGGTCGCGCGCCACACGCGTGAACAGCGTGTACGCCGCGAAGTTGTAGGTCACATGCTCCTTCAGCGGCAGCGCCACCACGGCCTCGATGGCGTCGCCGAACACCATCGACGGCAAGCCGTCGTCGCAGCAGATGTAGTACTGCCCGCGGGCTTTCACCACCACGAAGGGGTGCTCCGCCGTGGGATTGGCCGAGACGTCGATGATATGCACCGTCCCCGGCGGGAAACCCATGCAGGCATGGCGCACCACAAAAGTGGCGGCAATAAGGTTGAACGGCTCCACGTGGTGCGATATATCCACCACCTGGACACCCTCCACCATGCTCATCAGCGCTCCTTTTACCATGCCGACAAAGAAGCCCTGACTGCCCCAAGTGGTTGTCAGTGTTACTATTGGCGTTTTCATTCGACGGTGCAAAGATACATCTTTTTTTTAAACCCCACAAAAAAAGTTATTCCCCGATTTTCCCATCGGTGGGAAATGATGGGAAAGAGTCGAACTATTCACCTACCAGATACCTACCATTCACCTGGCAGAATGCCCTCGGCCGCCCCCCGTCCCGTGCCGAGGGGCCGCCGGGGGCACCGCCCCCGGCGGCCCTCCCCTCGTGCGCAAAAGACACTGTGCCACAGCCGTTTCTGCCGCCTCTCTTTCTTTTTTAGAAAAAAAGTTTCAGTTTTTAACATTTGTTTCTGAAAAAATGCATATCTTTGCACCCGATTTTTTGACCGAAACTGTTTAACATTATAATAATAAGTATTATGACCTCATTAATGATTCTTCTGCAGGCTGCCGCCAGCATGGCCTGGGGCTACCTCGGAGCCGCCATCGGAGCCGGCCTGGCAACCGTCGGCGCCGGCATCGGCATCGGCAAAATCGGCCAGGGCGCCATGGAAGGCATGGCCCGCCAGCCCGAGTCGAGCGGCGACATCCGCACCTCGATGATCATCGCCGCCGCCCTCGTCGAGGGTGTCGCCCTGCTCAGCGTCGTGCTCTGCCTCCTCGTGGTCTTCACCAAGTAGGGGCGCCCTGCCACACAACCACGGGGCCGGCGCTTGGCCGGTCCCTTTCAAACCAGACACCAAAAGAGCCACCCCCAACTCTTAACGCATAACGGACAATGAACAACCCCCTTATCAACCCAGGCATCGGCACCTTCTTCTGGATGCTCGTCTCCTTCGGCATCCTTGCCTTCATCCTCATCAAATGGGGCTGGCCCGCCATCCTCAAGTCGCTCCACAGCCGCGAGGAAGCCATCGCCGCCTCGCTCGGCGAAGCCGCCAAGGCCCGCGAGGAGATGAAACACCTCGTAGCCCACAACGAGGAGCTCCTGCGGCAGGCCAAGATCGAGCGCGACGAGATCCTCCGCACCGCACGCCTCACCAGCGAGCAGATTGTCGAGGACGCCCGCGCCGCCGCCACCCTCGAGGCAAACCGCATCGTCGACAACGCCCGCGAGAGCATCAACTACGAGAAACTCAAGGCCATGCACGACCTCAAGAACCAGGTCGCCAACCTCAGCATCGAAATCGCCGAGAAACTCATCCGCGCCGAACTCTCCGACAAGCCCAAAGCCGACCTCCTCATACAGAAGGAACTCGAAATGATGGAACTCAAATAAGCCATGAGCACCTACCACATCAACACCCACTACGCCAAGGCCCTGATGCTCCTGGCACAGGACCTCGACGCCGTCGACAGCATAGCCGACGACATGCGCCTCGTCAGCACCGTCTGCGCCGAGAACCGCGAGCTGGGCGTCGTCTTCGCCAACCCCGTCATACCGTCAGACAAGAAGGTCGCCATCATCAACGACCTCTTCTCCGGCCGCGTCTCCGCACCCACCCTCGCCTTCCTCGTCTTCGCAGCACGCAAGAACCGCTCGGTGCACATGCGCGGCATCGCCGACGCCTACGTGGAGATGTTCCGCGAGTACCGCGGCATCGTCCTCTCCGACCTCGTCACCCACCAGCCCATCGACGACGTGGCACGCAAGCTCGTCACCGAGATGGTCGAAGCCTATACCGGCAAAAAAGTCGAACTCCACGACCGCACCGACCCCAAAATGCTCGGATGCTTCAAGCTCGAGTTCGACAACAAGATGTACGACGCCCGTATCCGCACCAAGATACGCCGCATGCGCATCGAGTTCGCCAGAAATGATTATGAAAGTAAATTGTAACGATATATGTCGAGTAGCATAAAACCCGCCGAAGTATCGGCAATCTTAAAGAAACAACTGGCCGACGTCAGCCTCGAGACCCACCTCGAGGAGGTCGGCACCGTCCTCACCGTCGGCGACGGCATCGCCCGCGTCTACGGCCTCAACAACGCCCAGAGCGGCGAACTCGTCGAGTTCGACAACGGCGACCAGGGCATCGTCCAGAACCTCGAGGAGGACAACGTCGGCATCGTCATGCTCGGCGAAGTCAGCACCATCAACGAGGGCGACTCCGTCAAGCGCACCGGACGCATCGCCTCGCTCCCCGTCGGCGAAGGCCTCCTCGGCCGCGTCATCAACACCATCGGCGACCCCATCGACGGCAAAGGCCCCATCCAGGGCGAACTCTTCCGCATGCCCATCGAGCGCAAAGCCCCGGGCGTCATCTACCGCCAGCCCGTCGAGCAACCCCTGCAGACCGGCATCAAGGCCATCGACTCCATGATACCCATCGGCCGCGGCCAGCGCGAGCTCATCATCGGCGACCGCCAGACCGGCAAGACCGCCATCGCCATCGACACCATCATCAACCAGAAGTCCTTCTACGACGCCGGCGACCCCGTCTACTGCATCTACGTCGCCTGCGGCCAGAAAGGCTCCACCGTCGCCAACCTCGTCAAGAACCTCGAGGAAAAAGGCGCCATGGCCTACACCATCATCGTCGCCGCCACAGCCTCCGACCCCGCCGCCATGCAGTTCTACGCACCCTTCGCTGGCGCCGCCATCGGCGAGTTCTTCCGCGACACAGGCCGCAACGCCCTCGTCATCTACGACGACCTCTCCAAGCAGGCCGTCGCCTACCGCGAAGTCTCGCTCCTCCTCCGCCGCCCGCCCGGACGCGAAGCCTACCCCGGCGACGTCTTCTACCTCCACAGCCGCCTCCTCGAGCGCGCCGCACGCATCATTCAGAACGACCAGATAGCAGCCCAGATGAACGACCTCCCGGCCTCCCTGCAGGGCAAGGTCAAAGGCGGCGGATCCCTCACCGCCCTCCCCATCATCGAGACCCAGGCCGGCGACGTCTCGGCCTATATCCCCACCAACGTCATCTCCATCACCGACGGCCAGATATTCCTCGAGACCAACCTATTCAACTCCGGCGTGCGCCCGGCCATCAACGTCGGCATCTCCGTCTCGCGCGTCGGCGGCAAAGCCCAGATCAAGTCCATGAAGAAAATCGCCGGCACCCTCAAGATGGACCAGGCACAATACCGCGAGCTCGAAGCTTTCTCCAAGTTCGGCTCCGACCTCGACGCCGCCACCAAGGCCGTCCTCGACAAGGGCGCACGCAACGTCGAAGTGCTCAAGCAGCCCCAGTACTCGCCCATGCCCGTCGAAGAGCAGGTAGCCATCATCTTCTGCGGCACCAACGGCCTGCTGCAAAAGGTGCCCGTCGACAAAGTCCACGAGTTCGAGAAAGAGTTCCTCTTCACCATGAACAGCCAGCACCGCGACATCCTCGACAACCTGCGCGCCGGCAAACTCATCGACAGCGACCTCGCCACCATGCGCAAGACCGCCGTCGACCTCGCCGACCGCTACAAATAAAAACCGAATTCACAACCCAGAATTCAAGCAATGGCCAACCTCAAAGAAGTCCGCACACGCATAGCCTCCGTCAGCTCCACGCAGCAGATTACCTCTGCCATGAAAATGGTCTCTGCCGCCAAGTTCCGCCGTGCGCAGAACGCCATCACCGGCATGCGCCCCTACACCGCTCAGCTGCAGGAGATTATCAACGATATCGACACCGGCGACGGCATCAGCACCCCCTACCACGCACAGCGCCCGCTGCACAACGTGCTCCTCGTCGTCGTCACCTCGAACAAAGGCCTCTGCGGCGCCTTCAACAGCAACGTCATCAAGCAGGCTCAGCAACGCATCGACCACTACCGCAGCTCCCTGCCCCAGGACGCCGCGCTGCACGTCATGTCCATCGGCAAGAAAAGCTCCGAACTCCTTGTGCGACAGAAAGACCTCGACCTCACCACCCACGACGAACTCCTCGACAACCCCTCCTTCGACGCCATCGCAGCCCTCGCCGACAGCATCATGACACGCTTCACCGACAAGCAGCTCGACCACGTCGAAGTGGTATACAACCAGTTCAAAAACTCCCTCTCACAAATCCTCTCCACCGAGCAGTTCCTCCCCATCGCCCCCACAGCTGCGCATACGCAACAGACTGAGGCCGAAAGCCATAAGTCAGACTACATCTTCGAGCCCTCGAAAGAGGACATCCTCCGCGAGATGGTGCCCCTCACCCTGCGCTCCACCTTCTACCGCATTGTCCTCGACTCCCTCGCCGCCGAGCACGGAGCCCGCATGACAGCCATGCAGAAGGCCACCGACAACGCCACCGAGCTCCTCAAAGAGCTCCGCCTCAGCTACAACAAAGCCCGCCAAGCCGCCATCACCAACGAGATTATCGAAATCGTCTCCGGCAGCGAAGCACTGAAATCCTAGGACGTCCTAGGGCCTCCTAGGGCTTCCTAGGATTCCCTCCCTACCCCCTCTCCGAAAAAAAAATCAACCCCCATCAGGGCCGGCCGGAACCCCTCCGCCGGCCCTTGCCCTGCCATCCCCCTAGGCAAGACGAAGAGAGGAAGAAGAGGATACCTTCAAAACATTGGAAAACAAGCTGGTACAAAAGTGCCAAAAACGCCATTTTCCGAAAAAAAAATCAAAAAAAAATCAGCCTTTTTCGCCCCTCGTCGGCAGGGTGTCGGCCGCCGGTCGGGACCCGTTTTCTGGCCATAGTTGAAAAGTTTTTTTCCCCATTTCGAAAAAATGTCGTAATTTTACGGCCAGAAAAATATGAAAGATAAACATTGGATAATTAGAGAAGACTATGATTTAGAGACCGTTGAGAAACTTGCTGCTTCGCTGGGCGTTGACAAAATCATCGCCACTCTGCTCGTAGAGCGGGGGGTCACGACCTTCGATGAGGCTCGACGCTTCTTCCGACCGGCCCTCGACCAAATCCACGACCCCTTCCTCATGAAAGGCATGAAAGAGGCCATTGCCCGCATCAATGCAGCAATCGAACGACAGGAACGCATCATGGTCTATGGCGACTACGACGTCGATGGCACATCCGCCGTAGCCCTTGTCTATTCCTACTTCAAGGAATTGGACCCCAACATCGACTTCTACGTGCCCGACCGCGAGCGCGAAGGCTACGGCATCTCCTACCAAGGCATCGACTACGCCGCGCAGACGGGCGTCAGGCTCATCATCGCCCTCGACTGCGGCATCAAGGCCATGGAGCAGATCGACTATGCCAAGGAGCGCGGCATCGACTTCATCATCGGCGACCACCACCTCCCGGGCGACGAGGTGCCGCAGGCCGTCGCCGTCCTCGACCCCAAGCAGGCCGACTGCCCCTACCCCTACAAGGAGCTCAGCGGCTGCGGCATAGGCTTCAAAATCGTCGAGGCTCACCTCGAACAGCGCATGGGCGTGCGCCTCTGCGACCTCCCAGAGCAACTCGACGACACCCGCCTACAGCGCCAGGAAGACCTCAAACTCAGGCTCTTGAAGTACCTCGACCTCGTGGCCGTCAGCATCGCCTCCGACATCGTCCCCATCATGGGCGAGAACCGCGTCCTGGCCTACTTCGGCCTCCGCGTCCTCAACACCAAGCCCCGCGCCGGCATCGAGGCCATACTCAAGTACGGCCATGTCGACCGCCGCAAGGCCGAACCGTCGGAGCAGACCGAGCAGACCGACAAGTCGAAAGCCGGATACTTCGAAAAAGAACTCACCGTCACCGACCTCGTCTTCCTCGTCGGCCCACGCATCAACGCCGCCGGCCGCATCCGCTCGGCCTTCGACTCCGTGCGCCTCATGCTCACCGAGGACACCAACATCGCCCGACGCCTGGCCGAGGACATCAACAGCTACAACCTCGAGCGCAAAGAACTCGACACCAGCGCCACCGAAGAGGCCAAACGCCGCATCGAGAAAGACCCCTTCTACCAGGGGCGCCAGTCGCTCGTCCTCTACGACCCGGGATGGCACCGCGGCGTCGTCGGCATCGTCGCCAGCCGCATCGTCGAGGCCTACTACAAGCCCACCATCGTCTTCACCCGCGGCAGCGACGACCTCATCACAGGCTCCGCACGCTCCATCGGCGAGTTCGACGTACACCTCGCCCTCGAGAAATGCGCCGACCTCCTCGAGCACTTCGGCGGCCACAAGTGCGCCGCCGGCGTCTCCCTGCGCCAGGAAAACATGCGCGCCTTCGTCGAACGCTTCGAGAACCTCGTCCGCGAAGGCATGGGCCCCGAAGAGGCCGTCCCGGAGATCGAGGTCGACGCCGAACTGGGCTTCTCGCAGATCACGCCCAAATTCCTCCGCATCCTCAAGCAGTTCGCCCCCTTCGGCCCCGAAAACAACGTGCCCGTCTTCGTCACACGCGAGCTCGTCGACACCGGCAACGCACGCATCGTAGGCACCAACCACCTCAAACTCAACGCCATCCCCATCGCCGAACGCTCGGCACCCTACCCCGCCATCGCCTTCCAGATGGGCGAATGCATCAGCCGCGTGCGCCGCGAACGCTTCGACCTCTGCTACAACCTCGAGGAGAACTACTGGCGCGGCCGCACCGAAATACAGCTCAACGTCAAGGATATCAAGTTCAACTATTAACCGCTTAATAAATATGGCAGACGACAAAAAGATCATCTTCTCCATGGTCGGCGTGGGCAAACTCATCCCGCCTAGCCGCCAGATACTGAAAGACATATACCTCAGCTTCTTCTATGGCGCCAAGATCGGCATCATAGGCCTCAACGGCTCGGGCAAATCGAGCCTGATGAAAATCATCGCCGGAGTAGACAAGGACTATCAGGGCGAAGTCGTCTTCTCGCCAGGCTACTCGGTCGGCTACCTCGAGCAGGAGCCTAAGCTCGACGACAGCAAGACCGTCCGCGAAGTGGTCCAGGAGGCCGTCCAGGAAGTCGTCGACATGCTCAAGGAATACGAGGAGGTCAACAACGCCTTCGCCGAACCCGATGCCGACTTCGACAAGCTCATCGCCCGCCAAGGCGAGCTCACCGAACTGCTGGAACAGCACGACGCCTGGAACCTCGACCAGAAGCTCGAGCGCGCCATGGACGCCCTGCGCTGCCCCGACGAGGATCAGCTGGTGAAGAACCTCTCCGGCGGAGAACGCCGCCGCGTGGCCCTCTGCCGCCTCCTCCTCCAGGAGCCCGACATACTGCTCCTCGACGAGCCTACCAACCACCTCGATGCCGAAAGCATCGACTGGCTCGAGCAGCACCTGCAACAATACAAAGGCACCGTCATCGCCGTCACCCACGACCGCTACTTCCTCGACCACGTGGCCGGCTGGATTCTCGAACTTGACCGCGGCGAGGGCATCCCCTGGAAGGGCAACTACTCCTCGTGGCTCGAACAGAAAACCGCCCGCCTGGCCATGGAAGAGAAGCAGGAAAGCAAGCGCCGCAAGACCCTGCAGCGCGAGCTGGAATGGGTGCGCATGGCCCCCAAGGCGCGCCACGCCAAGGGCAAAGCCCGTCTGGCAGCCTACGACCGCCTCCTCAACGAGGACGTCAAGGAGAAGGAGCAGAACCTCGAGATATTCATTCCCAACGGCCCCCGCCTCGGCAACAAGGTGCTCGAGGTCAACGGCGTCAGCAAAGCCTACGGCGACAAGCTGCTCTACGAGAACCTCACCTTCAGCCTGCCGCCGGCCGGCATCGTCGGCATCATAGGCCCCAACGGCTGCGGCAAGACCACCCTCTTCCGCCTCATCATGGGGCTGGAGAAGCCCGACACCGGAACCTTCGAGGTCGGCGAGACCGTCAAAATCGGCTACATCGACCAGCAACACGCCGACATCGACCCCGAGAAGAGCGTCTACGACATGATCTCCGGCGGCAACGAGAACCTCCAGGTCGGCGGCCGCCTCATCAACAGCCGCGCCTACATCAGCCGCTTCAACTTCACCGGCACCGACCAGCAGAAGAAGGTCGGCGTCCTCAGCGGCGGCGAGCGCAACCGCCTCCACCTCGCACTCACCCTCAAGAGCGAGGCCAACGTACTCCTCCTCGACGAGCCTACCAACGACATCGACGTAAACACCATGCGCGCCCTTGAGGAAGGCCTCGAGAACTTCGCCGGATGCGCCGTCGTCATCAGCCACGACCGCTGGTTCCTCGACCGCATCTGCACCCATATCCTCGCCTTCGAGGGCGACTCGCAGGTCTACTTCTTCGAAGGCTCCTACACCGAGTACGAGGAGAACCGCCGCAAACGCCTCGGCGACGACACACCCCACCGCATACGCTACAAGAAACTCAAGGCCTGACCGATATGAAACCCAGGATAGCTGCCCTCCTGCTGACGGCCTTGGCCCTCCTTGCCGCATGCGGCAAGGAGGCTCCGCCCGAACTCGCAGGCACCGTCTGGACGCTCGACAACGAGCATGATGCCAACTACTACGGCGCCCACGTCGTCTACACCATGGCCTTCGGCCAGCAGGACGACGTCAGCTTCGACCGCAGCATCGACGGCTCCGCCATAGCCATGCACGGCACCTACTCCTACGCCGACGGCAAAGGGCAGTGCACCCTGCGCAGCGACGGCGACGCCACCGACTACCCCATGACCTTCTCCGTCAGCGGCTCGGCTCTTGACCTGCGCTACGCATCCCACTCCATCACCCTCGCGCGGCAGTGAACCGCCGACCGTCACGTCCGCCGCTTCGCATTCTTCTTCTCGCGCACATTTCCACTGATTTTCAGCACCTGTTGTGGAAAATCACATCAACGGAGATGCCGAACACTTGGCATCTCTATTGCGTTGTTTCATTAAATTTACTGAGGCTTGGTTTTACTCGGCGGGGAGGCATGTCACGATGCATCTTTGATGATTATCGCCCATGTGCCTTGCATAGGGTATTTTACCCAATTTCAAACATGCTTCAATACCGGTCTGCATGGTCTTGTTGCATTCTGCAGCTGCATTTTCTGCCTTTTTGTCATCATCCGAGCAGCTATTAACCAAGACGGATCCGGCAACCGAAGTGGCCAGCGGAAGGACCACATATTTCAGAGCTGCCACTACGATTGGTCCCCATGCTATTTTCGCATCGCTTCCGATGGAGCCGACAACATCCACACCCTTGAAATGGGCACTCTCCACCTGGAAATTACCTACCGTGCCGTCGTTCACCCTCATGCGAAACGAGAGCAGTTCCCCTTCCTGCCAAAGCTCGTCCATTATCAGATGCACTCCTTTATAGGCGAAACCGCCATACATAACCTCAATCTGATGGTCCGATCTACGCACTAATTTCATTCGCGTGTCGTCTTGATACGACATCTTATAGTCGTCGGTGTCGCCTGCGCCTGTGACATTGTAGAAAAGAATAGGGCTTTCCAGGTGTCCACGCACCTGATAAGACAATCCATCCATCTCATACCGAACGACATAGTCGGGATCCACATCCTCATACTGCTCGATAAAATAGCGCGTCTCCTCTGCTATCTTTTCATAATCATCCATAACTTTGGCACTTGGACCTCGATGGCAATCATCTTGTGCACAAGCC
This sequence comes from uncultured Bacteroidota bacterium, assembly GCA_902784865.1. Lineage (GTDB taxonomy): Bacteria > Bacteroidota > Bacteroidia > Bacteroidales > P3 > Colimorpha. The sequence goes on from CACZWL010000018.1 coordinate 45,505, forward strand.
GCAAAAAGAGTTGCCGTCAAGATAACCCGGCTTACCCCAAAACCTATATTCATATTAGTCTTTTTCATTTTATTTTCTGTTTTAGATTAATACTAATTAAGCTATCACTACTCTCGTCCCTGCTGTGCGGACAAAGGCGGGGCCGCTTTTTGATTTTTTTTCTATCTGTCCGCGCAATAAATCGGCTCCCTCTGCGTTATCACCTATGCATAGGTCGCCTATGCCTCGGGTGCCCGCCGGCAGGGAGGAGTGGTTTTCTCTATTTTCATAACTCCCACCCTCCTTGCTTTTGGCACCTTCCTTTTTCCTCGTCCCTGACCGCACGGCACTACTTGCGGCGGGACTCTTTCAGATGTTGCTCTTCATAGGGCTCTGTCGTCAGGTCTCCTTGGGTTTCTATTCCGGACGCCGCAGGTGGTGACCTTCTGACCTGTCGGCTTTGGAGTTCTTATTTCATCGGTTCTCGGGTGCAAAGATACTGATATTTTCCGAACTGGCAAAATATTTTATGAATACCCGCAATTGGCGCATGTTTGAAATCGCGTCTCTTCGAGACGCATGGGATGGATTGATTTTCAGCCCCCAGACTGCACTCCGTTTGTCTGGGGTTATTGAAATCAAGCCTCTCCGAGGCTTCTTTGTGGCGAATGCGGACAACCATTATATTCTTCCTCCTCTATATAGTTAGTTGCAAAAACAGGGAAAAAGTAACACGGGAATGCAACTTTTTTTTCGTTTTTTTCGTAACACCGCTGATAATCAGTACAATATTTTTTCATTTTTTTCTGCTCCGCAACCGGCACATAGCACGACTGCGAGGCGCGGCCCTCGGCATCGACCGCGAAGCACCACAGCCTGGTATTACGCCCGTCCCACC
>CACZWL010000019.1 GCA_902784865.1 uncultured Bacteroidota bacterium
GCAGACCCTCACCAAGTACAACACCAGCACCACTTGGGGCACACCCGACAACCTGACCACCTTGCAGGCGATTGACGACGCTGCCGCGCAGAAGCTGGGAGACGGCGCCCGCATGCCGACCAAGGAGGACTGGGAAGAACTCATCGCCAACACCACAGCCGAGTGGACCACTGTGAACGGCGTCGCAGGCCGCAAGTTCACCGCCGCCAACGGCAACAGCCTTTTCCTGCCCGCCGCCGGCTGCCGCGACGGTTCGGGGCTCTACGACGCTGGCAGCGACGGCGGCTACTGGTCCTCGTCGCTCGAGGGCTACCCGCGCAACGCGTGGGGCTTCTACTTCAATTCGGACGACCAGTACATGGGCAGCGACGGCCGCGGCTACGGGTTCTCCGTCCGCGCTGTGCGTGCCAGTCAGAACTGACCTTGTTCCCACAGGAGCCCGCGCAGGGCGACACCATGAATAGCCGTGGGCGCAAGCCCACGGACTGACCCCCAAGCGAGAATCCGGAGACCCACGGCTTTCGGGGTGTTTTTTTTGTGAAATGTTAATACCTGTTAAACGAGGCCTCGTTTAACAGGTATTAACATTTCGCTTTTCAGTCACTTTTCATGTACCTACCATATACCTACCATTCACCTACCAGATGGCTTAAAATGCTGAGTATTAGTCGCTTGATTATAGTGTACTGTGTCTCAGGGGTTTGCGGTGGTTGAAGTGCGGTATTCTGCCCATTGGAGACCTTCGGCGAAACACTCGGAAACGGTCCGTCAACTTTCCTAATAAGTGTTAATTTAACAGTTTTTTAAGAAATCGGCTCGTTGATTTCAATGTATGTGGCTATTTGAAGGCGTTCTCGCTGAGGCCGTGGCCTGAGAGGGCGAGGTCGTCCATGTAGGAGGGCACTTCGCGGCCGAGGTATTTGTCGACGTATAGCTTGGCCAGGTATTGCCCCAGCATGAATCCGTGACCGCGCAGGCCTGTGAGGAGTCCGGCTTCGGGGTCGACGATGTAGCGTGGCTCGGTGTAGCGGCCAGCCCAGCAGGCGAGGAAGCTGACCTCCTTGAGGCCGGGGAGCCATTCGGCGAACACCTCGCTGACAATCTCGAGGAACTCGCGGCTGTTGTAGTTGATGTTCTGCCGGGTCTCGTAGGCGTCGGTGTCGGGGCTGGCGCAGCCTATGATCTGTCCCGTATGGGCGAACTGCTGCCCGTAGACGGCGCTGAATCCTTTGTAGTGTCGGCGGTCGATGATCATGTCGAGCGCATCGCCGCCCACTCCCATCAATGGCAGGCGACGGGTGATGAAGGCCTGGTGTTTGACGGGGAACAGGCCGGTGTCGATGCCCAGCATGTCGGTGAATTTCTCGGCGCCCCAGCCCATGGCGTTGGCGAAGTGGTCGCAGGTGTATTCCACGTAGCGACCTTCGTGGTTGCGCACGAGGGCCACCACCTTTTCGCCTTGGCGCCATACCGACAGGAGTTCGCAGTCCTCGTAGTATTGTCCGCCGTGCTGCAGGCCAACCGCGCGCACGTAGTCGATGACGCGGCCCGGGGTGGCTTGCCAGCAGTCGCGCGTCATGAGGGCGTGGCTGTAGGTGGTGCGGCTGTCGTCCCACAGGGGCGAGATTTCTTTTTTGAAGTCCTTGCGGTCGACCATGTAGGCGTCGCTCCAGGCGCGCGAGGCGTCGAGGGCGCGGTAGGTGGCCTCGTCGTGCACCAGGTTGACATAGCGCGTGGGCTTGTAGTTGATGTTGCAGACCGATTGAATCTGCTTGAATATCTCGTGGCTGTGCTGAGCTATGTCGGCTATGTCGGGGTTGGAGAAAGCCGGGCGACCGCCGCCGATGTTGCGCCACGAGGCGCCGTGGCTCCAGTTGACCATCACGGGGTTGAACCCTGCCTCGGCGAAGTAGCGGAAGAGGGCGCTGCCGGCGATGCCGCCACCGGCAATGAGCGCCTTCACCTCCTCCCGTCTTACGTCGTTGCCGCTTGGGAAAATGTACACCTCGCGCCGACCTTCGTTAAAGATGTCGCCCAGCGTGACTTGGTTGGAGAGCGGGGCGCGTGGTGTGGGTTCGCCGGTGAGCTCGATGCCGTGGCTGCGCAGCAGTCCGCGGGCGCGGGCGATGCAGCGTTTGCCGCGGCAGGGTCCCATGCCCATGCGGGTGATGTGCTTCAGCTCATCGACCGAGATATATGTCCGTTCGCCCACGGCGGCCAGGAGTTGCTCGTCGGAGATGTCCTCGCAGTGGCAGACGTAGATTGGGGCTTTCTGCGAGTTCTGCGTATTTTGTGTATTCAGAGAGGCCGGAAGGCGGTCTTTGAGGATGAAGCCTTTGGCGTCGGTGAGGTGGCCGTCGAGGCGGCCCACTTTGACGCGCGCCACGTCGGTTTTGTTCTCTTTAAGGAGCACCTTCTCGACGAGGCCTTCGCCGACGGCCTGCCCGTTGTTGTCCACCAGGTAGACCTCGGCACCCTCTTCCACCGCATACTCCACGGGCAGGAAGCACCAGTCTTTCTGCATGTTGTAGCCGAAGATGGCCAGGCCTGGACAGTGGTTGACGCACTCCATGCAGCCGATGCATTTGTCGTAGTCCACCGAGGGAGTCGCCGAGGTGGAGGGTTTGCTGATGGCCTGCTGGGGGCAGGAGAAAGTGCATGGGTTGCAGGCAAATCCGTAGAGGCAGTCTATCAGCACGAAGGGGCGGGCCGCCATGCGTTCGGCGGAGGGCAGGTCGGGCTGCTCTTTGAGGCGTACGGGATGTTGTTGGGAGTCGATGTATTGTCGTGAGATGTCGAGGTATTCGTCGTAGTTGTAGCGCAGCCCCAGCTCGGTGGCTATCTCGTAGGCTGCCTGTCGGCCGCGCAGCACGGCGCTGGTGCCCTCGCCGATGCGTATGGCGTCGCCCACGCCGTAGGCATGGGGGCCGAACAGCTCCTTGCCCTTGGCAAGCAGCTGGTTGTCGGGCACCAGGCCGGTGCAGATGTTGATGATGTCGATGTCGTCGATCACCTGTTCGGTGCCTGCGATGGGTTTGAAGTTCTCGCATCGGGCTATGACGGCGCCCGTGATGCCCGTGAGGTCGGCGTTGGGGATGGCGCGCACGAGGGTGTAGCCCGTCATGATGGGAATGCCGAGGCGTCGCACGCGGTTGGCCTGCACGGGGAAGCCCCCTTCGCGCGGCATGGCCTCGATGATGGCCTTGATTACGGCTCCGGCCTGCACGGCCTGGTACGAGGTCAGGTATCCGATGTTGCCGGCGCCCACGGTGAGTACGCGTTTGCCCAGCAGGGTGTGCTCCTGGTTCATCATCTTCTGGAAGACTGCGGCGGTGTAAACGCCTGGCACGTCGTCGTTCTCGAAGGCGGGCATGAAGGGCACCGCGCCGGTGGCCACCACCAGGTGATGCGCGTCGACGTAGGCCATCTGCCCCGAGACCAGGTTCTTGATGGCCAGCCGCGGGCCTTCCAGTATGTCCCACACGGTGTTGTTGAGCAGTATGCCGTCGTGGTTGTCGCCGGCCAGGGTGCTGGCGATGTCGAAGCCGCGCATGCCGCCGTATTTCTTCTGGCGTTCGAAGAAGAAGAATTGGTGGGTCTGCATGTTGAACTGTCCGCCGATGCGGGCGTTGTTGTCGATCACCAGGCAGTCGATGCCGAAGTGCCGCAGCTGCTCGCGGCAGGCCAAGCCAGCGGGGCCTGCGCCGACGATGGCCACGGTGGTCTTATATATCCGCAGGGGCTGTCGCTCCACGTCGCTCTCGTCGGCCGGCAGGGGTGCCCGCTCGGGGTCCAGGCGTTGCACCTCCTTCACCCCGTCGACGGGGGTGATGCAGATGCGCCTCACCTTGCCGTCCACCAGCATCTCGCAGGCTCCGCATTTGCCTATGCCGCACTCCAGCGAGCGGTTGCGCCCGTCGAGCGAGTGGCTGTGCACCGGGAAGCCGGCCTCGTGCAGCGCCTTGGCCACGGTGTAGCCTTTGCGGCCTCCTATTTTCTGTCCCTCGAAAAGGAATTCCACCACTTCGGCATCGGGGATGTCGAGGATGGGGTGTTGGCTGATTCTGTACATATTGTGTGTGTTTAATGGATTAATATTCTTTATGTACAAGGTGTATGTGAGGGTGTAGGGGGGGGGAGGAATGGGGCGGTGGGGTAGGGTGGGGTGCGGAGGCGGCGCCGGTGCGGGGCTACTGCTCCGACAGGATTTCGGTGACGATGAACTGGCTGTTGCCGCGCCATGGCAGGGTGCCGAAGTAGCGTTTCCAGCGCAGCTCCACGTGTTTGCCCGAGGCGCGCATCAGGCGCTCGGCCACGCGCTGGTCGGTCACCGAGAACTTGAACGCGTTGCTCTGCAGATTGTTCATGCCACCGGCCGACTTGAAGCCGCTCTGTATCATCTTGCCCTCGTAGGTCTTGAACACCACGCCCTCCTCCTGGAAGTAGTTGATTTCGCCTGCGTTGACGCCCGTGCTGTAGACGAAGCAGTAGCGGAAATAGATGAACGCCGCCAAGGCTAAAACGACTATGGTAGAGGTTGTTGTGATGATTTTTGCTTTGCGTGTGATGGCCATATCCTTTGTGTTTTGAGACTGCAAAAGTACGCATTTTTTGTCACCCGGACAAATTTATTTCTTCCGTTCAGCCTGAAAACCGTGTCTTTGCTTCCTCGAAACGACCGTTGTGCAGCAGAAGGAAATCGGCGGCCGCATGAAGATAGGCCAGTGCGGCGTACCGGTGGAAATAAAATCTAGGCAATGGCGATGCCTGAGCGCATTACGTCGTCGTACAATGGAGACGGATGCGCATCTTCAAGGAGCACGGGCTCCAGCAGGGTGCTGACTTTGCGCGTGGCCGACCACAGCTGTGGCATCACGCTGAACCAGTCGCTTTTAAGTTCGTGGATGACTATGGCCACGTCGATGTCGCTGTCGGGCGTGGCTGTTCCCTTGCTGTAGGAGCCATAAAGGTAGACTTTGGGGTTGTCAAACAGCCCCTCGATGGCCTCTTTGTACTGGCGGACGAGTGCTATAGCCTGCTTTTGATCCATTGCTGAAGGTCTAATTTGGGAAAAGAAAAATTTTGCCATGTGAGAATTTATTCGTATCTTTGCACGGCAAGCGCGGCGCGGTGGGTCTGGCGTATGTCGCTGAGAATGTGGTTACCGATTATGATGTCTTGAAATTCGTCCCGGTTGGATGGCTCGGGGGGACGAAGAACAGACGAAGAACAGTCCTAGGAGATACCTATGGATGCCCAGTGGGTGCCCTAGTGTCCGCCAGGTGCGCGGCACGGGTCGGCCAGGGGTGCCGACGGGGTGGCGCGGGCCGTTGCGTCAGGGGGCGCCGCCACTGGGCAGAAGGGCCTGAAAATAAGCCCCGCGAAAGAAAAATTTTGCCGTGTCGGTTTTTCTTCGTAATTTTGCACTTTTGAATACCGACACTACCGACCGATGAAGAACATACGCAACTTCTGCATTATTGCACACATCGACCACGGCAAGAGCACCCTCGCCGACCGCCTGCTGGAGGTGACAAACACCGTCAGCCAGCGCGAAATGCAAGACCAGGTGCTCGACGATATGGACCTCGAGAAGGAGCGCGGCATCACCATCAAGAGCCACGCCATCCAGATGCAGTACCGCGTCCCCGCGGACAGGAATAACGAGTACGCCGGCCAGGAGTTCACCCTGAACCTTATCGACACCCCCGGCCACGTCGACTTCAGCTACGAGGTCAGCCGCGCCATCGCCGCCTGCGAGGGCGCTCTCCTCGTCGTCGACGCCACCCAGGGCATCCAGGCCCAGACCATCTCCAACCTCTACCTCGCCCTCGAGAACGACTTGGAAATCATCCCCGTGATGAACAAAATCGACCTCGACAGCGCCATGCCCGACGAGGTGGCCGACGAGATTGTCGACCTCCTCGGCTGCTCGCACGACGACATCCTGCGTTGCTCCGCCAAGACCGGCATGGGTGTGCCGGAGATACTCGACGCCATCGTCGGCCGCATCCCCGCCCCCACGGGCGACCCCGCGGCTCCGCTCCAGGCTCTGGTCTTCGACTCGGTCTTCAACCCCTTCCGCGGCATCATCAGCTACTTCCGCATCATGAACGGCACCCTCCGCACGGGCGACCACGTCAAGTTCTACTCCACCGGCCGCGAGTACGACGCCGACGAGATCGGCGTGCTCCGCCTCAACATGGAGCCCCGCAAGGAGCTCTCAGCCGGCAACGTCGGCTATATCATCTCCGGCATCAAGAGCTCGAAGGAGGTGCGCGTCGGCGACACCATCACCCACGTCGCCACCCCCTGCGAGCAGCCCATCGAGGGCTTCGAGGCCGTCAAGCCCATGGTCTTCGCCGGCGTCTACCCAGTCGACACCGACGACTACGAGGAGCTGCGTGCCAGCATCGAGAAGCTGCAGCTCAACGATGCCTCGCTCACCTTCGAGCCCGAGTCGTCGCTAGCCCTCGGCTTCGGCTTCCGCTGCGGATTCCTCGGCCTGCTCCACATGGAAATCATACAGGAACGCCTCACCCGCGAGTTCAACATGGACGTCATCACCACCGTGCCCAACGTGCAGTACAAAGTCAAGCTCACCAACGGCACCGAGCTCGACGTCTACAACCCCTCCGGCATGCCCGAACCCAACAACATCGCCGAGGTCTACGAGCCTTACATCCACGCCCAGATCATCACCAAGGCCGACTTCATCGGTCCGGTAATAAAACTCTGCATGGACAAGCGCGGCATCCTCAAAAACCAGAACTACCTCACCACCGACCGCATCGAAATCACCTTCGACCTGCCTCTCGGCGAGGTGGTCTTCGACTTCTACGACAAGCTCAAGTCCATCTCCAAGGGCTACGCCTCGTTCGACTACTACGTCAACGGCTACCAGCCCTCCAAACTCGTCAAGCTCGAGATACTCCTCAACGGCGACCCCGTCGACGCCCTCTCCACCCTCACCTATGTCGACAACGCCTACCCCATCGGCCGCAAGATGTGCGAGAAGCTGAAGGACCTCATCCCCCGTCAGCAGTTCGACGTCGCCATCCAGGCCGCCATCGGCAGCAAGATCATCGCCCGCGAGACCGTGCGCCAGGTGCGCAAGGACGTCACCGCCAAGTGCTACGGCGGCGACATCACCCGCAAGCGCAAGCTCCTCGAAAAGCAGAAGGAGGGCAAGAAGCGCATGCGCCAGGTCGGCAACGTCGAGGTGCCGCAGAGCGCCTTCCTCGCCGTCCTCAAACTCGATTAAAGCAAATCATTAATCATTAAACAGTTACATACAATGAAAAAGACACACCGTTTCCTCGCAGCAGCCTTCGCGCTGGCCATGCTCTTCTCCTTCACCGCCTGTGGCGACAAGGACAACGACACCGACAAGCCGGCCCCCACCCCCGACGTCCATGAACCTTGGCAAGGTGAGGTCCACTCCGCCTCCAGCACCTTCGGCCTCCACTATAAGGGTTCCGAGGTCGCCGCCGGCAGCCTCATCACCTATGTCGGCACCGACGATGATATCGCCAACGAGATGATTGCCGTGTCGCTCGTCATCGAGAACAAGACCGAGTCCGATGTCGTCACCATGCAGAAGGTCGAACTCGTCGAAGGCCCCAACTCGATGAAAGAGGTCAGCATTTGCGGCAACGGAAGCTGCCCCTGGAATGGCAACGCCTACACCACCGTCCCCGGCCTCAACGCCGCCATCCCCGTTGCCATCGAGGTCCACACCCCCGACCACACCCGTCCCGTCGATGCCGTCTACCGCGTCACTGTGGGCCAGGGCCGTAGCCTCGCCGACCCCCAGGTCGTCTTCCTGCGCATCAAATTCTAGCCCCCTCCCTCCTGTGTGGCTGAGCGGCGATGCATGCTAATGTAAATAATATATAAATATGTATAGGACAAATACTTGCGGCGAGCTTCGCCTCGCCAATCTCGGACAGACCGTCACCCTCGCCGGCTGGGTGCAGCGCTCGCGCGACCTCGGCGGCATGACTTTCGTCGACCTGCGCGACCGCTACGGCATCACGCAGCTCGCTTTCAACATGGAGACCGACGCAGCCCTCTGCGAGCAGGCCCGCCGCCTCGGACGCGAATACGTCATCCAAGCCACCGGCAAGGTCATTGAGCGCTCCTCCAAGAACAGCAAAATACCCACCGGCGACATCGAGTTAGAGGTGGCCGAACTCACCGTCCTCAACGAGGCCAAGACTCCCCCCTTCACCATCGAAGACCAGAGCGACGGCGGCGACGACCTCCGTATGCGCTACCGCTACCTCGACTTGCGCCGCAACCCCGTCCGGCAGAACCTCGAGCTGCGCCACCGCATGGCCATGCTTGTCCGCAACTACCTCTCCGACCGCGACTTCCTCGAGATAGAGACCCCCATGCTCATCAAGAGCACCCCCGAAGGTGCGCGCGACTTCGTCGTCCCCAGCCGCATGAACCCCGGCGAGTTCTACGCCCTCCCCCAGAGCCCCCAGCAGTACAAGCAGCTCCTCATGGTCAGCGGCATGGACCGCTACTTCCAGATTGTCCGCTGCTTCCGCGACGAGGACCTCCGCGCCGACCGCCAGCCAGAGTTCACACAGATCGACTGCGAGATGTCATTCGTCGACCAGGAGGATGTCCTCCAGATGTTCGAAGGCCTCATCCGCCACCTGCTCCACGAGCTCAAGGGCCTCGAGTTCGGCCCCTTCCAGCGCATCACCTGGCACGACGCCATGCGCCGCTTCGGCTCCGACAAGCCCGACCTCCGCTTCGGCATGGAGTTCCAGGAGGTTACCGATGTCGTCAAAGGCCACGGATTCAGCCTCTTCGACAACAGCGAGCTGGTCGTCGGCATCGTCGCCGAAGGCTGTGCTGAGTACACCCGCAAGCAGCTCGATGCACTGACCGACTTCGTCAAGCGTCCCCAAGTCGGCGCCGGCGGCATGGTCTATATCAAGTGCAACGCCGACGGCACCCTCAAGTCGTCGGTCGACAAGTTCTACGATGCCGAGGCGCTGAAGCAGATTGCCGACAAGATGGGCGCCAAGGCCGGCGACCTCATGCTCATCCTCTGCGGCCCCGCCATGAAGACGCGCACCCAGCTCTGCGCCCTGCGCCTCGAGGTGGGCCAGCAGCTCGGCCTCCGCGACCCGCAGAAGTTCGCCCCCCTCTGGGTCGTCGACTTCCCCCTGCTTGAGTGGGACGAGGAGACCCAGCGCTTCTACGCCATGCACCACCCCTTCACCGCACCCAAGCCCGAGGACGAGGCCCTCCTGGCCGACCCCGGCCGCTGGGGCGACATACGCGCCAACGCCTACGACATGGTGCTCAACGGCAACGAGGTCGGCGGCGGCTCCATCCGTATCCACGACCGCACCCTCCAGAACCAGATGTTCCACACCCTCGGCTTCACCGACGAGAGTGCCGCCGAGCAGTTCGGCTTCCTCATGGACGCCTTCACCTACGGCGCACCGCCTCATGCAGGCCTGGCCTTCGGCTTCGACCGCCTCTGCTCCGTCTTCTCCGGCGCCGACAGCATACGCGACTTCATAGCCTTCCCCAAGAACAACTCGGGCCGCGACGTGATGAGCGGCAGCCCCAGCCCCATCGCCCAGGAACAGCTCGATGAGCTGCAGATAGCGATTAAAAAGAGCTAGTTAGGGCTAGTTGGACTAGTTAAACTAGAAAAAAACAGAAAACGCTATGAAAGCATTAATCATGTCTATGCGCCTCCGCACCCTCCCGCTTTCGCTGGCGGGGGTGATGTGCGGAGGGCTGGTGGCCTATGGCCGCTACGGTGGCAGTGTGTGGACCCTGGTGTTCCTCTTCCTGACCACCGCCTGCCTGCAGATACTCACCAACCTCGGCAACGAGATGGGCGACTACCAGAGCGGCGTCGACACCGCCGACCGCGAGGGTCCGCACTACAGCCTCGCCAACGGCCGCCTCACCGTCAAGCAGATGTGGGCCGCCATCAACACCATGGTCGTCCTCTGCTGCGTCTTCGGCTTCGCCATGGTTGTCAGCTCCTTCGGCAACCTGCTCCACAGCTGGCCGGCGTGCCTGCTCATCGTGCTGGGTGCCATGGCCGTGTGGTCGGCCAGCCACTACACCCTCGGCAAGAACCCCTACGGCTACCGCGGCCTGGGCGACATCTTCGTCTTCCTCTTCTTCGGCCTCGTCTCCGTGCTGGGCAGCTACTATGTGGTGGCCCGCAGCATGGACTGGCAGATGCTCTATCCCGCCGTCGGCATCGGCCTGCTCAGCGTGGGCGTCCTCAACGTCAACAACGTGCGCGACATGGCCTCCGACGAGGGTATCCGCCGCACGGTGCCGTTACGGATAGGGGAGCGGTGGGGCAAAATCTACCAGGCTGCGCTGGTAATCATCGGCTTGGCGATGATGGTCATCGGCAGCGGCACCCCCTGGATGGTGCTCTTGGGCGCGCCCCTCGGCTGGCACCTCTACATGGTGCGCACACGCTCCGGCCGCGACCTCGACCCCGCGCTGCCCCTGCTGGTCCTCTCCACGGCCGCCGCCGCCGTCATCTACATCATCGCCCGCTATGGCCTATGATTTCGACAAGATAGCCCGCGACTACGACCGCATGAACCACCTGATGACCCTCGGGTTGGACAAGTGCTGGCGCAAACGGGCCGTTAAAGAACTGCCGGCCGGCGGCAGCCGACGGTCGGTCCTCGACGTCGCCTGCGGCACCGGCGACATGTGTCTGCTCCTTGCCAAGCAGGGCGCCGCGGTCACCGGAGTGGACCTCAGCGAGGAGATGCTGGCTATTGCCCGAAAAAAAGTTGCGTCAGCCAAATTCCAATTTTCAACTTTCAATTTTCAAATTTCCGATGCCGAGCGCCTGCCTTTCCCCGATGCCTCCTTCGACGCCGTCACCTGCGCCTTCGGCGTGCGCAACTTTGTCCACCTCGAGCGCGGCCTGGCCGAGATGATCCGCGTCCTCAAGCCCGGCGGCACCATGGCCATACTCGAGATGGCCACCCCCGACAGCCGCCTGCTCCGCCCCCTCTACGACCTCTATGCCGGGAAAATCATCCCCTGGCTGGGCCAGCACCTCGCCGGCAGCCGCGAGGCCTACACCTACCTCCCGGCCTCCATCAGCCGCTTCCCCAAAGGCGACGCCTTCCTCCGCATACTGCAAAACGCAGGAGCACAAGTCCGCAACTGCCGGCAGCGCAAGCTGACCTTCGGCGTATGCCGACTCTATCTGGCCTCGCGCTAGCAAACAATGAGGGCTCCAAGACAGGAGCCCCCAATTGCTATTAATCCTAAAACACAAAAAAAATGGATGGTGTTTCCTTTTAAATTCGACTCTTTGAATTCCATTTTCTGGATGCAAAAGTACACCCGTTTTCCCGACCCCGCAATAACCAAAATTGGTGATTCTTCTCCGGGCGGCGTTTATTGTGCTGAAAACCAACGGTGTAGTATTGCCGTGGAAACAAAAATTTGCAAGGTTCCAAAAAAAATCGTATCTTTGCACCTCCAAAATCGACCCTTATAGATGAAGAAAATTGCACTTTTTCTCCTCGTGCTGCTTCCGTTGGCAGCCACCGCACAGACTCCCTCGCAACTGAAAAAACAGGGCAAGGCCGGCAACCGCGACGCCTACACCGCCCTCGGCGCCTACCACGAGCAGCGCCAGGAATACAAGAAAGCCGCCAAATACTACACCCTCGCCGCCACGCCGCAGGCCGACTACGAGCTGGCCACCCTCTACCTCAACGGCCACGTCGGCGCCTCGACCGACAACGACATCGCCCGCGGCATCGCCCTCCTCCGCCGCTCCGCGGCGGCAGGCAACCGCGACGGCCGCTATTGGCTCGCCTACTGCTACGTCCAGGGCCTCGCCGGCATGCAGAAGGCCGACAGCGCTGCCCTCATCTTCGAAAGCCTCGCCCAACAGGGCGACAGCATGGCGCTGCTGCAGCTCGGCCTCGCCTACGACCTCGGCAACGGCGTCGCACCCGACACCGCACGCGCCCTCAGCCTCTACCGCCAGGCCGGCGACCGCGGCGTCAGCAACGGCTACACCTTCCTCGCCGACTTCTACCGCGACGGCGAGTTCGTCGGCCGCAACGCCGACACCGCCTTCGCCCTCTACCGCCGCGCCTACGCCCTCGGGGGCAACAACACCGCCGCCGCCGAAGCCCTCGCCCTCTGCCACCTGAACGGCATCGGCACACCCAGCGACACCGCCGCCGCCCTGCCCTTCGTGCAAGAGGCTGCAGCCCAGGGAAGTGCGCAGGCCAAGGCCCTCCTGGCCGACTACTTCAACTACGGCTGGGCCGGCCTCACCCCCGACGGCGACACCGCCCTCGCCCTCTACTATGCCGCCTCGCAGGACGGCTACCCCTATGCCGACTACATGATGGGCGCCTGGCTCTACAGCCAGCAGGCCTTCGACCAGGCCTTCCCCTTCATCTCCTCCGCCGCCAGCAACGGCTACACCGACGCCTACCTCCTCTATGCCCGCGCCATCCTCCACGGCAACGGCGTCGAGGCCGACCCCGAAGGCGCCTACGGCTTGCTGCGCCACGTGGCGCACCTCTTCGACAACGGCGAGCCCCAGCACCTCCTCGGCCTGATGCACCTCTCTGGCTTCGGCTGCGAAAAAGACCCGGCCCTCGCCGTCAGCTACCTCGACACCGCCGCCGGCTTCGGCAACACCGCCGCCATGATGACCCTCGGCGACCTCTACGCCACGGGCCAGGGCGTCGTACGCGACACCCTCCGCGCCGTCCAGTGCTACCAGCGCGCCATCGACTCCGGCTCCGTCAGCGCCATGATGCGCCTCGCCGGCAGCTACGCCAGCGGCCGCACCGCTCCCCTCGACCTCAAGCGCGCCGCCGAACTCTACCAGCAAGCCGCCGACCACGGCAACCTCGAGGCCCTCTGCCGCCTCGGCCTCTGCTACGAGCGTGGCGAGGGCGTCATCCTCAACTCGCGCCGCGCCTTCAACCTTTACAACGAGGCCGCCGACCGCGGCTCCTCCTACGGCATGTTCCTCGTTGGCATGTGCTACATCGACGGCGTATACGTCCAGGAAGACTCCGAACAAGCATTCCAGTGGTTCCTCCGCGCCGCCGAGGCCGGCAACCTGCAGAGTTGCTACAACGTGGGTCTGATGTACCACACCGGCGAAGGCGTCAAGAAAAACAAGAAAGAGGCCAAGCGCTGGCTCACCCTCGCCGCCGACAACGGCCACCCCGCCGCCGCCGACCTCCTCAAAACCCTGTAGCCCTCTCCGTAGGGGCGAATCATTGTTCGCCCGTCCAATTTCCTGGGGCGAATGATGATTCGCCCCTACAGTCATCGGTGTGTGTGTCCATTATTTAGATATTCGTGTACGAAATATTTCGTGCATATATTTTTTTTTGTATATTTGCATTTTAAACATAAATGTAAAGGCTAGTATAATAATTTAATAATCAAAATTATAGGAGATATGAGAATGTTTAAAAATCCTATGAATTTTATATATAGAGCCGCTTTGTCGGCAGCATTTGTCCTGCTTTTGGCTCCGCAGGCCGTGGCGCAGTCGCCCTGTCCCACCGTTGCGACCACCGTCGAGCCTATCCCCTTCAGGGCTTACTTTGACAATGATGAGCCCAACTCCTGCGGCATAACTTGGGGTGGTGCCGCTGGCAGCGCCCTCGCTGCCGGTCATCAAATTAATACCCATAGCTCTACGCTCAACTGGCGTGTCTATACCAACGGTAATGGCAAGGATCTGGGTGGTTCGACCAATCCTGGCAATGGCACTTATCTGCCTCATATGGTTACTAGTAATGCCACTTTCAATAGGTGCAGTTTCCAGAAATCGGGCACCAGAAGCTTCTCCATTGTTTCCAAGACGGGAACCTTTAACAATCCTGCCAATACCTCGCAGGTGTATACCCCCGGCACTGTCAACTATGTGATGTTGCCGCCGATGAACAGCCCCTTGAATATTCTCAAGTTCAGCTTTTGGTTCTGCACCAATACTTCCACTGCCGGCCAGCTGGAAGTCGGCTACGTAACCGCCGACGGTACCGGCAACGATGCCACCAGCGTTACCACTTTCGTCGCCGTTGCCACTTTCAATGCCTCGAGCGAGAGTGTTACCACCACCGGTGGTCTGCAGGCCGCCGGTGTCGGTAAGGACGTCGAGGTCTCATTTGCCTCGGCTCCCGCCAATGCCACGCGTATCGCCCTCCGCTGGGTCAACAACACCAGCACCCTGGCGGCTTGCAACATCGACAATCTGGAGGTCGACTACAATGTTACCTGCCTGCCGGTAACCAACCTTCAGGAGACTGATGTCCAGTACGACCGCGCCTCCATCTCCTGGACCGACCTCAATTCCGCCAGCCGATGGCAGGTCTCCCTCAACGGCGGCAGCCCCGTTACCGTTACCTCCACCGAGTACACTTTCACCGGCCTCACCCACAACACCGAGTACACCGCCCAGGTAAAATCCGTATGTAGCGACGACGACATCTCGAATCTCACCGAAATCACATTCCGCACCGTCGCCTGCTCCCCCGTTGCCAACCTTGTGGCTGTCCCCAACTACACCTCCGCCACCCTCACTTGGAGCGATGTGAATTCCGCCACCCAGTGGCAGGTCTCCCTCGACGGCGGCAGCCCTGTTACCGTCTCCTCCCCCTCCCACACTTTCACCGGCCTCGCCCCCAACACCGACTACACCGCCACCGTGCGTGCCGTCTGCGCCCCCGGCGTCCTCTCCGACCCGGTTACTGTGAACTTCCGCACCGTGTGCCCGCAACCCACCTCCCTGGCCATCGACCGCATCGATGGCGACGAGCTCCACCTCATGTGGAACGGCATCGCCAGCCAGTACGAGGTGCAGCTTGCCTCCGACAACGCCTTCTCCTCCGGCCTCCGCACCGCCACCGGCTCCACCACCGGCGCCAGTTTCGACGGCCTGACGGTGGGCGAGTACTACTATGCCCGCGTCCGTGCGCTGTGCGGCAGCGACTACAGCGCCTGGAGCAATGTCCTGGAGGTCTACTTCGTCGACCTTATCGGTTCGGCCCCCGAGACCGGCCTCTACGAGTCCACGGGCACCGTGGTGCTCAACGACCTCGAACCCCACGACTGGAAAATCTACACCACCGAGGTCGACAAGCCCTTGCGCTCGCTCAACCCCCTGGATGTGAAGATTACCTACCGCGGCCACGGCACCGCCAACGTCTCTTCCAACATCACCTACACCGAGGGCAACGAGGACATGGCCTACTATGTGCCGGTGCAGATGTCCGAGTTCACCGCCAACTGCAGCCCCTCCGATGTCAGCGTCGGCATCTCGCCCGAGGAGCGCCACTACCACACCCTCGTCTACTATAAGACCCTCGACCGCCTGAACAAGAACGAGGGCACCGGCCGCGTCGAGTACCGCACCATCTTCAACCCCTTCTCGCGCCGCCCCACCTTCGGCAACCCCGCCGACTACAACCTGGCATCCAACACCTTTGCCCTCTCCCCGGCCTCCTACATCGGCGCCCCCTGCTGGCGCGGCTTCTACATGTGGAGAATCGACCGCATCTCCGGCGGCAGCGTCTACACCACCAAGACCGGCGGCACGCCGCTGGCCGTGGGCGATGTGATCAAGGCCGACAAGGCCCTCTATTTCGAGGCCAGTTCCACCCTGGAGCTTGAGTTCACCGCCCTCTGGGCCCCCGCCGCCGTGCGCTACACGGTGGGTCCCAGTATGGCGTGGTCGCACCACCCCTCCAAGGGTTGGGGTCAGTTCGCCGAGCGCGACATCGCCGGCATCGAGCGCAACTTCGTGGTGCTCAACGGCGTCTTCCGCCTCACCGGCCCCGTCAAGGGCGCTGACTGGCCGCAGCTGATAGTCGAGGCCGGCAACCCCAACGGCAGCGAGTGGGACTACAACGCCACCTACACCTCGGTCTTCCCCAACGGCACCTACGACGGCGTTACCCCCGCCTACGGCCCCGTGAAGACCGCCACCACCACCCCCACGGGTGTCGAGCGCGTGCCCACCTACATCGACCTCTGCCCGGGCCTGACGAAGCAGGACAACCGCGTGGTTACCATCTGCTCCGACGTGCGCTTCGAGTACCTCGCCTTCAGCCGCCTGCGCGGCGAGCGCAACGCCTTCTTCCTCGACGGCACCCCGGCCGCCACCTGGGGCACCATCGCCACCGACGGCACCCACAACCTCACTCTCGGCCGCGGCATCGAAACCATGTTCGACGACAACCTGGGCACCTTCAACTACATCTGGGGTTTCGGGCCGCTCGTAAACAACAACGCCACTAACGCCGCCACCTGGGGCTTCCGTCGCGACGCGGACAACAATGTCCTCACCAACGGCGGCGTAAAAATCAATAGCGGTGTCGATTTTAGGTACGAATTCCCGACAAGAGAAGTACTAACCAGAGACTTGGACATCACCATCCGTCTGGAGAGCGGCTATGTGGGCTGCCTGATGACTATCTATGGCTGGAATGCCAACTACCAGACCCAGGAGGGTACTGACATGACGAATATCTATGGTGATGGAAAGATTGAAACAAAGACCACCCCTGCTCACCGAGCCGACGGCACCGACAACCACGCCCGTTTCATCATGGGTACCGACTACGACCGTGCCGACGAGGCGCAGAAGGTGCGCAACCTGGGTACCGACTATGCCTCGCGCTTAAATCCCAGGGGCGAGCCCTATGAGACCCTCGACTCGATGCTCTACCACGAGGTCTACAAGAACGCCAAGACCAAAATCTACCGCCCCTTCCGCGTCGGCAACTTCAATGGCAATATCAACAATCAGGACAAGGACAGCGTCTACAGCGAGATGATTATTAAGAGCGGCTTTGTCGGCCAGGAAATCATCGACCGCGAAATCGGCCACATGGAGGGCAGCACGGCTGCCGGCCGTTTCTTCCCGGACAAGACCGTCCACGGCGTTACCTTCTCCGGCAACCGCCTCTCCTGGACGCCCAAGTCTATCTACAACTGCGTATCCGCCAATAATATACATCGCGGCAAGCGCCGCATGCTTATCGAAGGCGGCATGCTCAACTGCTGCGTCTCCCTCGGCGCCTGGGACCGCACCAACGACGTTTCCCGCTGGGCCAAGCAGCCGGGTGTTACCGGCGCCTCCGCCATATTCTGGGACCCCTATCGTGACGGCGACGAGACCCCCAACGATGTCTCCACCCTCCGCATGACGGGCGGCATCATCACCGGCGCCCTCTTCGGCGGCGGCAACACCTACACCGCGTCCGGCGGCGGCCGCCAGATGATTATCACCGGCGGTGTTGTCCGCGCCTGGATTTCCGGCGGTGTCAACGGCGGCGACGCCAATGTCGACCAGTGGGAGGGTATCCACTACGGCAACGCCTGGATTTACGCCGGCGGCAACT
Source organism: uncultured Bacteroidota bacterium (assembly GCA_902784865.1). GTDB lineage: Bacteria > Bacteroidota > Bacteroidia > Bacteroidales > P3 > Colimorpha. Next base: position 17,424 of record CACZWL010000019.1, read on the forward strand.
TCCATGTCGGCAGCGGCGACACCACCCACACCACCGTCGGCGACTCAATCCTCTTTCAGGGCAACAACGGCGGCATCAACGGCTCTACCGACGGCAATATCTTCGGCGCCGGCTGCGGCATACGTCCCATCCAGTTCAATACCAGTGGACCAATCAGTACCGACTGGAACGAAAACGCCTACAAGTTCCACCGCATGGGCCGCATCGACAGCTCCTTTGTCTATGTGGCCGACAACGTCGTCGTGGAAGGCGACATCTACGGTGGCGGCAACTTTGGCTACAACAACACCGGTAACGGCTTCGAGGAAGCCCTGGCCAAGGATAAAGCCAACAAAATCGGCCAGTCCGGCGGCTCCGACACCACCAAAGACTCGCGCGCCAAGGGCATGGCCACCCTGCGCATCCTCGGCGGCGAGGTGGGAGGACGTGTCTTCGGCGGCTCCAACCAGAAGATGAGCCGCATGGCCGACATACGCATGACCGGCGGCCTCGTCAAGCGCGGCATCTACGGCGGCTGCAACACCTGGGGCTTCATGACCGAGAGTGTTACCCTCGACATCCTCGGCGGCACCGTCGGCACGCCCGAGCTCCCCGGCGTGGTCTGCGGCGGCGGCCTCGGCAAGGAGACGGCCGTATTCAAGGATGTAACCCTCAACTTCGGCGCCGCCGGCACCGCCGGCCCCACCATTTACGGCGACATCTACGGCGGCAGCCAGCAGGGCACCACCAACGGCGGCAGCATTACCCGCACACAAATCGGCACGTACCTCATAAGCGGTTGGGACTACCCCATCTACAGCACCTCCATCGATACCTCCGAGGCCCAGGGCCAAGGCTATAACACCAACTACAGGACCACCGTCAACTTCTACTCCGGCAGGCACCTCGACGGCGCCATCTTTGGCGGCGCCTGGGGTCCCGACAACGCCTTCGCCACCGTGTACGGCGATGTGGAGGTCAACATCCTCGGCGGACAGGTCAACGACGTCTTCGGCGCCAACGACGCCACCGGCAAGCCCATGGGCAGGGTGAAGGTCAATATCGGCACCCCCGACTCGGTGGCCGCCAGCACCGCTGACGGCAACAAGGCCCACCGCAACCGCCCGCTCGTAACCGGCTCCGTCTACGGCGGTGGCCGCAATGCCTCCTACGGCTCCGGCAAGGACAACTACATCCCCGTGGTCGATATGTACTCCGGCACCGTCATGAACAACGTCTTCGGCGGCGGCCAGGGTAGCACCGCCGTCATCGACCACCCCGCCGAGAACTACTCCACCAAGGTGCACATCCACCACGGCACCGTGATGGGCAACGTCTATGGCGGCGGCAACGACGCCAAGGTGCTCGGCAACACCCGCGTCATCATCGGCGTGGACGCCACCACCGCCTACACCCTCACCGTGACCACCGCCGACGCCTCGATGGGCACCGTTACCGGCGGCGGCACCGTCCTGCAGGACCAGGATGTGCAAATCAAGGCCACGCCCAAGGCCGGCTACCGCTTCACGCAGTGGCACGACGGCAACACCAGCAACCCCCGCTACATCGCCATCAACTCCGACACCACCTACATCGCCCAGTTCGAGGCCATAGTCGAATACACCATCACCGTCACCTCCGCCGATGACGCGATGGGCACCGCCTCCGGCGGCGGCAACTACGACGTCGACCAGGTGGCCGTCATCACCGCCGCGCCCGCGGACGGCTACCGCTTCACCGGCTGGAGCGACGGCTCCTCCTTCAACCCCCGCCACGTTACCGTCTCCGGCGATGCCACCTTCACCGCCCAGTTCGAGGCGCTGCCCAAGTACCAGATTACCGCCACCGCCAACAACACAGCCATGGGCACCGTTACCGGCAGCGGCGAGTTCACAGTGGGTCAGAGTACCCAGCTTAGGGCCACCCCCAATGCGGGCTATAAGTTCGTCAGGTGGGCCGATAGCGGCGCCGGTTGGCAGAATGACAGCCGCTACGTCCTCGTCGAGGGTACGAAGAGCTACACCGCCATCTTCGAGGCCGTTACCCCTTGAGGCGCAAACAACCCACACACCACAGGGGCGAATTTGATTCGCCCCTTTTTTGTTGCAACCCGCACCGTTGGGGCGAATAATGATTCGCCCCTACAGTCTCACCCCTCCCCCCTTTGGAATCCCCGTGTGAAAAATATTTTCACCACATTATAAAAAAGTTGTATCTTTGCAGTTTGAAATAGTACGCATATAAGAGATATAAAGTGATGATAAATATAACATTACCAGATGGTTCCGTGCATCAGCATGAGGCTGGTGTCACCCCCTTGGATATAGCAAAAAGCATCTCCGAGGGCCTTGCCCGCAATGTCTTGGCTGCCAAAGTCAACGACAAAGTGATGGAACTTTACCGTCCCATCACCGAGGACGCCACCGTGCAGCTCCTCACCTGGAACGACGAGGAGGGCAAGCACACCTTCTGGCACACCTCGGCCCACCTCCTGGCCACGGCCCTGCAGGAACTCTACCCCGGCATCAAGTTCGGCATCGGCCCCGCCATCGAGAACGGCTTCTACTACGACATCGACTTCGGCACCTACCAGGTCTCGAGCGACGATTTCCCCAAGATCGAGAAGAAAATGATGGAACTCGTCCAGGCCAAGACCCCCATCTGCCGCCGCGAAGTCTCCAAGGCCGACGCCCTCGCCGAGTTCAACGGCCGCAACGAGAACTATAAGGTCGAGCTTATCAACGACCTCGAGGACGGCACCATCTCCTTCTACGAGAGCGGCCCCTTCACCGACCTCTGCCGCGGCCCCCACCTGGTCGACTTCGGCGCCATCAAGGCCGTCAAGCTCCTCAGCCTCGCCGGCGCCTACTGGCGCGGCGACGAGCATCGCCCGCAGCTCACGCGACTCTATGCCATCTCCTTCCCCAAAAAGAAGGAACTCGACGAATACCTCCTCATGCTCGAAGAAGCCAAGAAACGCGACCACCGCAAGATAGGCCGCGAGATGGGCCTCTTCATGTTCAGCGACATGGTCGGCAAAGGCCTCCCCATCTGGCTGCCCAAAGGCACCGACCTCCGCCTCCGCCTGCAGGACTTCCTCTCGAAGATACAGAAACGCTACGGCTACAAGCAGGTCATCACCCCGCACATCGGCGGCAAGCAACTCTACGTCACCTCAGGCCACTGGGACCACTACGGCGCCGACTCCTTCCGCCCCATCACCACCCCCGAGGAAGGCGAGGAATACCTCCTCAAGCCCATGAACTGCCCCCACCACTGCATGATCTACCGCAACGAGCCCGTCTCCTACAAGGAACTGCCGCTCCGCATCGCCGAGTTCGGCACCGTCTACCGCTACGAGCAGAGCGGCGAGCTCCACGGCCTCACGCGCGTGCGTTCCTTTACTCAGGACGACGCTCACATCTTCTGCCGCCCCGACCAGGTCAAGGAAGAGTTCATCAAGGTCATGGAGATTATCGAGATTATCTTCAAGGCATTGAGTTTCGAGAACTTCGAAGCCCAGATATCGCTGCGCGACCCCAGCAACACCACCAAGTATGTCGGCACCGACGAGAACTGGCAGAAAGCCGAGCAGGCCATCGTCGAAGCCTGCCAGGAGAAAGGCCTCAAGGCCCGCGTCGAACTCGGCGAGGCCGCCTTCTATGGCCCCAAGCTCGACTTCATGGTCAAGGACGCCATCGGCCGCCGCTGGCAGCTCGGCACCATACAGGTAGACTACAACCTCCCCGAGCGCTTCGGCCTCGAGTATATAGGCTCCGACGGCCAGAAACACCGCCCCGTCATGATCCACCGCGCACCCTTCGGCTCCATGGAGCGCTTCTGCGCTGTGCTCATCGAACACACCGGCGGCAAGTTCCCCCTCTGGCTCACCCCCGACCAGTTCATCATCCTCCCCGTCAGCGAGAAGTATATCGACGAGGCCCGCGCCATGAAGGCACGCCTCGAAGACCTCGGCCTCCGCGGCACCATCGACGAGCGCAGCGAGAAGATAGGCCGCAAGATACGCGACGCCGAACTGGCCAAGGTACCCTTCATGCTCATCCTCGGCGAGAAGGAAATCGCCGAAGGCACCGTCAGCGTCCGCCGCCAAGGCGCAGGCGATCTCGGCGCCATGAAGCCCGAAGCCTTCGCCAAGATTATTGAAGAAGAGATAGAAGCAGTAATGCAATAAATTAATATAGGAGAACCAAGTTATAGCAACACCCTACAGACCCGGCCCCTTCGCCGGCAACCGCGGCAGGGGCCCCGTGAAGAAAGAGCCCGAACACCTGACCAACGAGCGCATCGACGTTCCCATGGTCCGCGTCGTCGGCGACGGCATGGAGCCCACCATCATGAACACCAAGGAAGCCCTCCGTCGTGCCTACGACCAAGGCCTCGACCTGGTGATGATCTCGCCCACCGCCAACCCGCCCGTGTGCAAAATCATAGAGTACCAGAAGTACCTCTATGAACAGAAGAAGCGCGAGAAGGAGCGCAAGGCCAACTCCACCAAGATAGTCATCAAGGAGATACGCCTCTCGCCCCAGACCGACGACCACGACTTCGAGTTCAAGCTCAACCACGCCATCCGCTTCCTCAAGGAGGGCAACAAGGTCAAAGTCGACGTCTTCTTCCGCGGACGCTCCATCGTCTACAAGGAGCAGGGTGAAGCACAGCTGCTCAAGTTCGCCGAGGCACTCCTCGAATACGGCAAACCCGAACAGCTGCCCCGCCTCGAGGGCAAGCGCATGCTCATGATCATCGCCCCCAAGAAGTAAGGCCCCAGAGAGAAGAAACCAAATGTATCAACATATAGTCTAACTTAAAAAACAGTAAAGTAATGCCTACAATGAAGACCAAGTCCGCTGCCAAGAAGCGTTTCGCTTTCACCGGTACCGGCAAAATCAAACGCAAGCATGCTTACCACAGCCACATCCTCACCAAGAAGGAGACGACTCAGAAGCGCAACCTCGACCACACGACCCTCGTGAGCCGCGACGACGAGAAGCGCGTCAAACGTATGTTGCTTGCCTAGTCAACAGGAGTTATTAACCATTGCTCAGCGCCTACAAGAGCAGCGGGTCAGCCCCAGGGCACCGCGCTGCCGCCTGAACGAAAAAACAATTAAAACTTATGCCAAGATCAGTAAACGCTGTGGCCTCCAGAGCCCGCAGAAAGAAAATCCTCAATCGCACCAAAGGTTATTGGGGCAGAGGTAAAAACGTATGGACCGTCGCCAAGAACAAGTGGGAAAAAGGTCAAACCTACGCCTACCGCGACCGTAAGAACAAGAAGCGCGAGTTCCGCTCGCTGTGGATCAACCGTATCAACGCCGGTTGCCGCATCAACGGTGTCTCGTACTCCGTCTTTATGGGCGAACTTCACAAGAGCGGCATCGAGCTCAACCGCAAGGTGCTCGCCGACCTCGCCATGAATCATCCCGAGGCCTTCACCGCCGTTGTGAAGATGGTGAAAAAGTAACAACTAACCCTTAAAAACACTTATTGTCATGGGAAAAACTGAATTAATGCAATTTGTAGAGAATTTGGTCGAGCGCAAGGAGTTCCCCGAATTCAAGGCTGGCGATACCATCACTGTCCATTACAAGATCAGAGAAGGAAACAAAGAACGTATCCAGAACTTCCAGGGCGTTGTCCTGCAGCGCCGCGGAAGCGGATCGACCGAGACCTTTACTGTCCGCAAGATTGCCAACGGCATCGGAGTGGAACGCATCTTCCCCTTCAGCAGCCCGTTCATCGAGCAGATTGATGTCAACAAGCACGGTGCCGTGCGCCGCGCCCGCATCTTCTACCTCCGCAGTCTCACCGGTAAGAAAGCCCGTATCAAGGAAAGAAGACGCTAACCGGCGTCCTCCACGTCCTTGCGATACATTTGGAAATGAGGGAGTCCCCTACGGGATTCCCTCTCTTTTTTTCAAAAAAATAGTCCAAAAGTCAATTTTATTTTGCCTATGTCGTTTTTTCTTCGTACCTTTGCACCATGAAATTGACGGTCGCAACGACCCCCAACAGCCTATCGCAATGAGCAGAAACATCCTCTTCGTCTGTCACGGCAACATCTGCCGTAGCCCCATGGCCGAGTTCATCTTCAAGCGCATGGTGCGCCGCGCCGGCCTCGAAGAACAGTTCCAGGTTGCCTCCGCCGCCACCAGCAGCGAGGAGGTGGGCAACCCCGTCTATCCCCTCGCCAAGCGCACCCTTGCCGAGCACGGCATCGGATGCCCGGGCAAGACGGCCCGGCAGGTCGAGCCCGACGACTACCGGCGCTACGACTTCATCGTCGGCATGGACGAGGCAAACCGCAACAACCTCCTCGACCTCTTCGGCGGCGACCCCGAGGGCAAGGTCAGCCTGCTCCTCGACCACACCCCGGCCTCCGACACCGAGCACCACGGCCGCGACGTCGCCGACCCCTGGTACACGCGCAAGTTCAACATCGCCTACGACGACATCAACATCGGCTGCCAGGCCCTCTTCGACGCCCTCGAGCCCGAAGCCCGCGCCGAGGCCGACAAGGCCGCCAGCCAAGCACGCAATGAGTGAACCGGTAGTGGACTTCTCCATCGTCGAGGCCATGGGCATCTCGCGCCAGGCCTACGATGAGGTGCTCGACATCATCGGCCGCCAGCCCTCCATCGAGGAGCTCTCCACGCTCCTCGCCATGTGGGAGAGCAACGGCCGCCAGCAGAGCCTCCTGGCATGGCTCCGTGGCCAGCACCATGCCGTCCATCGCGACGACTACCTCTACTCCGGCCCCGACGACCACCGCGCCATCCGCGAGCCCCGCATCAAGGAGTGCCTCGACATAGCCCACGCCCTCGCCCAGAATACAAAGTCCAAAATTCAAGATTCAAAATTCACCACGGGGTTGCTGCTCTACCTGGTGGGCAATGTGGGAGCCGGGTTTGCCGACAGCGAGTACGCCCGCCGTTGCCTCCACCTGGCCGACCAGCCCATGGCCGCCTCGGGCAGCGACGAGGACTGCCAGTATATCGAGCTGATCCTCGGGTCGTTGCATTCGGCCGCCATGGTCGAGGCCAGCCATAGGGTGGGGGAGGGCGGCCTCTTCTGCTCGCTGCTGCGCATGTTGGCCCCTCGCGGCTTCGACATCCTGGCCCCGCGCGAGGTGCGCCTCGACGCCTTCCTCTTCGGCGAGGAACGCGGCCGCTACCTTGCCATCCTTCCTGAAAGCCAGGATGATGCCTTCCTCCTCAAGATGGACGAGGCGCGCCTCAACTGCTGCTTCCTCGGCCGCACCACCAAGGACCGCATCCTCGTCGACGGCTTCGACTTCGGCCTGGTAGGCAGTTTTTGAAGGTTGCGAATTTTTAACAGTTCCGGTATGGTTTTTTTTCCTACCTTTGCAGACAGTTTCCCCGCATGGGAAATAGTATAAGAACTCTATTTATAGCTATTTAGGATGAATAAGAAATTTAATTGTCTGTTGTACCTCGGCGTGGCGTTGCTTGTTTTTGTCGCAGCGTGCGGCCGTGCCGACCAAGCGCCGGTGCAGCTGGAGTCCGAGGCCGACCTTGTCGGGATGCGTGTGGCCTACAATTCCGGCTCGGTCTACGAAATCATGTTCTCGCCGCGCACCGACATCGACAAGCTCAGTTTCAATGTCCAGACTGACTGCATCGAGGCTCTTGTCGGCGGCCAGGTCGATGTCTATACCGACGACGACTGCCTCATCCCGCCTGACGAGCAGCGCCGCCTCGGCATCCGTCTGGCGCTCCGCGGCGAGAAAGCCTTCCCCTGCGGCATGGCCTTCCGCAAGGAGTCGGTGGAGCTGCGCGAAGCGTTCAGCCATTTCGTCGATTCGCTCGTTGCCACCGGCGAGATGCAGGCCATATACGAGCGTTGGTTCCTCTGCGACACCCCCTCGACCCTGCCCATGGCCGACCTCGGCCCCGAGCCGCAAGGCAAGCCCCTGCGCGTCGGCGAGGCCGTCAACATGCCTCCCGTCGCCTTCCCCGTGGAGCGCGAGTGGCGCGGCCTCGAGCCTGACCTCGTGCAGCGTTTTGCCCGTCATATCGGACGCCCCGTGGAGTTCGTCTATATCCCGACAACCTCGTTCGTGGCGGCCCTGCTGAGCGGCAACGTCGATATTCTCGGCGGCGGCATCTTCATCACCGAGGAGCGCCAGAAGACCCTTTCGTTTGCCTCGAGCCACTTCAGTGCGCACCCCGGCTACTATGTCAAGGACGACTCCCTCAAACCGCGCTTAGGCTTCGGCCAGCGCATGAAGGAGATGTTCCGCAACAACCTCGTCGTCGAGAACCGCTGGCGCTACATCACCGAGGGTCTGTGGGAGACGGTCAAGATTTCGCTCCTCTCCCTCTTGCTCGGCTCCATCCTCGGCGCAGGCGTCTGCTGGATGCGCATGAGCCGCCGCCGCTGGCTCTCCACCACGGCCGGCGTCTACGTCGAGATTATGCGCGGCATACCCATGCTGGTGTTCCTGATGATCATGTTCTATGTCGTCTTCTCGGGCACGGGTCTGAGCGCCACGGCCGTGGCCATCGTGGCCTTCGCCCTCAACTTCGCCGCCTACGTCAGCGAGATGTTCCGCACCGCCATCCTCGCCGTCAGCCACGGCCAGACCGAGGCGGGCCTCGCCATAGGCTTCAACCGCTGGCAGACCTTCTTCTACATCGTCGCCCCGCAGGCCCTGCGCAACGTGCTGCCCGTCTACAAGGGCGAGTCCGTCTCGCTGGTCAAGAACACCTCCATCGTCGGCTATATCGCCATCCAGGACCTCACCCGCGCCAGCGACATGATACGCAACCGCACCTTCGACGCCTTCTTCCCCCTGCTCATCGTCACCGTCATCTACTTCATCCTCGCTTGGCTCCTCGGCAAGCTCCTCGACCTAACCGTTAAAAACACCGCAAAGAAATGATCACCATCCGTCACCTCAGCAAACGATACATCAACCCCGACGGCTCTGTCTTCGAGGTTCTTAAGGACGTCAACTGCGAAATCAGCAAGGGCGAGGTCATCAGCATCATAGGCCCCTCGGGCACCGGCAAGAGCACCTTCCTCCGCGCCATCAACCTCCTCGACCCGCCCTCCGGCGGCGAGATTATCTTCGACGGCGAGAACATCCTCGCCAAGGGCTACCCCCTCAACAAGATGCGCCAGAAGATGGGCATGGTCTTCCAGAGCTTCAACCTCTTCGAGCACCTCAGCATCCTCGACAACGTCACCTTCGCCCCCATGAAGCTCCACGGCCTCTCCCGCCAGCAGGCCGAGACCGAGGCCATGGCCATGCTCCGCAAAGTCGGCATGGCCGAGAAAGCCGGCGCCATGCCCTCCGACCTCTCCGGCGGCCAGAAGCAGCGCGTAGCCATAGCACGCTGCCTCGCCATGCACCCCGAGGTCATCCTCTTCGACGAGCCCACCTCGGCCCTCGACCCCACCATGGTCGGCGAGGTCCTCAGCGTACTCCGCCAGCTCGCCTCCGAAGGCATGACCATGCTCATCGTCACCCACGAGATGAAGTTCGCACGCGACGTCAGCACGCGCATCTTCTTCATGAACGAGGGCATCATCTACGAGGACGGCACGCCCCAGCAGGTCTTCGAGAACCCCGTCCACAGCGCCACCAAGGCCTTCGTCCAGCGCATTCACAAGCTCCTCTTCGAGGTCGACAGCCCCGACTTCGACCTCCTCGGCGTCCACTCGCAGGTGGCGGCTTTCTGCAACAAATACAATATCAGCGCCAAACGCGACGCCGCCGACACCCTGGTCGACCTCGCGGCCTCCTCGCTCATGGCCGGCAGCCACCCCTATACCCTCCGCCTCTCCTACGGCGAGCATGCCGCCGTCGCGGCACTCGACATCATGAAGGAAGGCATCGACGCCTCGCCCCTCAAGGACGCCGACCCACAGACGGTGGCCGCCATGCGCGCGCTCTGCTCCGAACTTGTCGAAGAACCCACCACCCGCGGCTTCAGGCTCAAGTTCATCCTCTGACCCCTCGGCGGCACGATTTGCCCGTGGCGCCAAGCCGTCGCGACCGAAATGTTAATGGATGTTAAACGCACCCTTGTTTAACATCCATTAACATTTCCATTTTCCACTCACCAACCATAGTCGAACCATATACCTACCATTCACCTACCAGATGGCTTAAAAGACTGTAAATTAGCGTATTAAATGTATATTACTGTGTACCAGCGTCTTGCGGCGGTTTTTACCACCCTTTTCCGCCCCTGCAGACCCCTTGCGGACGCATTTTCTACCCCTCGCCAACACCCCGCCAACTTTCCTAACAAATGTTAAAAACCTATTTTTTAACATTTATTCAGGGTGGTATTGAAGAAAAGTCGTATCTTTGTACCTTAATTCTCTTTATAATGGAATAATGTAAATAGTTGATAATGAGATACTTCCCCCCTGCGCACTACCGTCATGTGCTGAAAACCAGAAGAACCAACAATGTTATCGCAATGAATAGACCATTTGCCCTCTTTTTTGCACTCCTGCTTTCCTGCGGCATGTTGAGAGCCGCCGCCGTCGACGAGGCCACTGCCAAGACCGTCGCCGCCCACGTGTTGGGCGTAAGTGAATCGCAGCTGGTCAACCGCACAACAAGACTCTATAGTAGCTACCAGCAGAATATGTTCTTGTTTGTGCCGCAGAGCGGTACGGGCTTTGCCATCATCTCGGCCACCGACTATGCGCTGCCCGTCATCGGCTATTCCACCACGACGGTGTTCGACTCGGTGCTCTCGCGCAACTCGTACTACGCCATATACCAATGGCTCAGTGTCTGCAACTCCCAGCTCAACACGTTGAAGGGCGGCTCGTATGCCGCCTCGGCAACTGTGACGGCGCAGTGGGCGCAATTGAAAACCGGTGCGCCAACGGCGACGCAGGCTGCCATCAGCCCGATGCTGGCCACCAAGTGGGGCCAGACGGGCGACTATGCGCTGCGCACCCCGGTGGTGACGAGCACCGGTGCGCACCGCCCGACAGGCAGCGTGGCTGTGGCCATGGCGCAGGTGATGAAATACTTCGGGCTCCCCCAGCGTGGTACCGGTAGCGTCTCTTACAGCAGTGGCAGCCCGTCCGTGAGCGTCTCGGTCAGCTTCGACACCGTCTACAACTACGCCAACATGCCCAACCAGCTGACCTCCGGCAGCACCGGCCTGCAGAAACAGGCCGTCAGCCACCTGATTTACCACGCCGGCGCATCAATCAGCACGTACTACGCCGCCAGCTACTCCCGTGCGGGAACCACGGGAGGCAACACCATAGCCACCGCGCTGAGGAACTATTTCAAGTTCCGCTCCACAACAACCTTCATCAACTACTCCTCGACCTACTACACCACGTGGACCACCAAACTGATGGACGAGCTGGTCCTCGGCCGCCCCATCATCTACACCGGCAACTACTACCTGAACGGCGTCATCGACGGCTGCGACAGCTGGGGCAACTTCCACTTCAACTGGGGCCTGGGCGGCATGTTCGACGGCTACTGGGCCGTGGGCTCGCTCAACCCGGGCAGTTACAACTACAGCAACACCAACCAGTATGCCGTCATCGGCATAGCTCCCACCAGCGAGGAGACCGTCACCGTCACCGCCCAGCCCAACGACCCCGCCTGGGGTTCCGTCAGCGGCGCCGGCAACACTACCAAATACACGACCGTCACCCTCACTGCCAACACCGTCCGCAACTACAACTTCACCACCCGCTTCGTCCGCTGGTCCGACGGCGTCACCACCAACCCCCGCCAGATCTATGTCACGGATGATGTCAACCTCACCGCCGAGTTCGAGAAGTTCGACAACGTCACCATCGCCATCGCCCCCAACAACCCCGACTGGGGCACCGTCAGCGGCGGCGGCCGCTACGCACCCTTCGACGTCGTCACCCTCCGCGCCACGCCCGTCCGCAAGACCTACTACTCCACGCGCTTCGTCCAGTGGTCCGACGGCGACACCCGCAACCCCAGCTCCTTCTACGCCGGCAACGAGGACCAGTCCTACATAGCCGAGTTCGAGTACATACCCCACACCCACATCGAAGTCGAGTCCAGCGAGCCCGACTGGGGCACCGTCAGCGGCGGCGGCCACTACGCCCCCACCGAGAGCGTCACCCTCACCGCCACGCCGGTGCAGGGCGCCACCTTCGTGCGCTGGGCCGACGGCAGCACCGCCAACCCCCGCACCTTCACCGCAGGCAGCACCGACCAGCGCTACGTCGCCTTCTTCACCTATGTCGGCAATGTCACCATCACCGCCACGCCTGCCAACGCCAGCCAGGGCACCGTCAGCGGTAGCGGCAGCTACCTGGTGGGCAACCCCGTCACCCTCACGGCTGTCCCCGCACAGGGCTACACCTTCAGCCGCTGGAGCGACGGAAACACCCAGAACCCGCGCCGTTTCAACGCCGCCTCCGACCTCACTCTCACCGCACAGTTCGCCTCCGGCGGCACCTCCGTGGCGGCCGTCACGCCCGACAACCCCGTCGTCCTCGACGACCGCGAGAGCCACGCCTGGAGCTACTACTCCGACCCCGACAACCCCGTCCGCAGCCTCAACCCCGCCGACGTCAAGATCACCTACCTCGGCTACGGCACCAAGACCATGTATAGCAGCAACGCCGCCACCCCCACCGGCAGCCCCGACCAGAACGTGGCCGCCAGTGCCGTCGGCATCGGCATCGACGCGCCCACCAAGAACGCCTACGTCTACTACAAGACCCTTGAGCGTATCGACGGCCCCACGGCCCTCAGCGCCGAGCGCGCCACGGGGCCCTGCAAATACCATGTCATCCCCAACCCCTTCTCCATACGTCCCACCTACGGCAGCGGCGACACCCGCTGGCGCGGCTTCTACAAGTGGCGCGTCCGCCGCCTTGTCGGCGGCGCCATCTTCACCGACCGCGCACGCACCCAGATGGTGGCCCAGGGCGGCATGGTCGACGCCGACCAGGAAATATATATCGCCCCTGCGGCGGAGTACGGCATGGAGATCGAATTCGAGGCCATCTGGGCCCGCGCCTTCGTCTTCGGCCCCACAGGCCCCATGGAGGGCATCAACGACACCCTCGTCACCACCGCCATGCGCGCCACCGGCACCAACGCCTACGAGCGCAACTTCGTCGTCCTCACTCCCGAGAACATCGCCCCCATCACCACCAGCGGCACCACCAAGCTGAGCTACAACATGGAGCCCGCCACTATCACCGCCGTCTATCCCAACGGCACCGACGGCACCTCGAGTGCCCGCCTCACCGCCGTGCCTAACGTGGCCCTCAACCAGCACTTCTTCTGCATGGCCGACACCAAGTTCGAGTACATCAACATCAACGGCACCGACAAGGCCTTCGCCGGCAACGCCTTCAACCTCGCCATGGGTCGTGGCATCAAGAACTCGCAGTCGAGCAGCAGCGCCTGCTTGCTCAAGCTGGTGGGCATGAGCAGCACCAGCCCCAAGCGGCGCTACACTATGAAGTATACCATCGACACCAGCTATGTCGAAACCACCGACACTACCTGGAATGCCGACCATACGTCCTACACCATCGCCATGAAGGCCGTCTACGACACTACGGCACGGTGGCGCGAATACCGTATCGACGATGTCAACATCAACGATGAGTACGACTACAATGACGGCCACTTCGTGATACGCATCGAGAGCGGCAGGTACGGAGATGTCATTCCTTTCTTTGGCGGCGTCTCTCCCAGCAATGCCAGCTCTTCCTGGACTGCCAATGTCAACACCGCCTCTCCTGGTACCGGCAATCAGCCCGGTATTTATTATGGGTATTCCACCCCCTACACCTACACGATGTATGCTGTCTTCGGCAGCGACTATGACCGCAGTACAGGGCAGAACGACTTGCTCACCACCACCAACTACCTGCAGGGAGCCTACTCCACATGGAGCAATCTGTCGGCCAGAACAAAAAATGTAGACCAATACGTGTGGGTTGTCAAGAGCGGCAACCACCTGCCCGGCCGCATGGGCTACGGCCAGGGCGGAACGGCCACCTTCTACCTCGGTACCGTGGGTGACCCGTACACCGGCAGCTACTATGCCCGTCGCCGCATCGACGTCGAGGGCGGCCTGGTTCCCGGTGTGTCGGGTGGTCAGGATTGGTCGACAGGCAACTATACCGACCAGTATGATACCATAGTGACCATACGCGTGCGTGGTGGCCATGTGCGCGGCATCATCCACGGTTCGGGCGAATATGTCTCGGCCAAAGGCAGGCGCCGCATTGTCATCACCGGCGGCACCATCAACGGATGGGTGGCCGGCGGCTGCAACGGCAGCCGCACCGACGGCGGCGAGCTTATCGGCGACACCTACGTCTACATCGGTGGCAAGGCGAGGCTCGAACCATCGGCTGCCGACCCCTTCATCAACTCGTCGAAAGGCGGCAACGTCTTCGGTGCCGGCAGCGGCAACAGCGGCGCCGCCGGTACCACCGCCACCGTCGGCAAGGTGCAGAACTCCAACATCGTCATCGCCGACAGCTGCTACATAGCCCGCAACGTCTACGGCGGCGGCAACTATGGCGGCGTCATCGGCGGCGGCTCGAAGATATACCTCCTCGGCGGCACCGTAGCCGGCAAGGTCTTCGGCGGCGCCAACCAGCAGATGGGCAAGCAGGTGGACATCGTGATGCGCGGCGGCAAGGTCAAGGGCGGCGTCTATGGCGGCTCCAACCGCCTGGGCAACGTCAGCGGCCCCGTCACCGTCCGCATCGAGGGCGGCACCGTGGGCGAGGAGGGCTGCCTCGACACCCTCGGTTGCGTCTTCGGCTCTGGCTACGGCGTCAACTCCGCCGTCCTGGGCAGCGTCGAGGTATTCGTCGGCGACAAGGCCACGCGCAAGACCCACCGCGACGACCCCGTCATCTACGGCAGCGTCTACGGCGGCGGCTTCAGCGCGGCCTACAATGCCGTAGGCCATAACTACCATGTCACCGCTTGGAACGGCGCCGTCAAGGGCAATGTCTTCGGCGGCGGCCTCGGCCCCACGGCCGTCATCAGGGGCGATACCCGCGTCAACCTCTTCGGGACCTCCAACGTCAGCGGCAACGTCTACGGTGGCGGCAATATGGGCAAGGTCACGGGCAACACCTATGTCGTCGTCGGCGACGACACGCGCACCTATACCCTCACCGTCGAGGCCAACGATGCCTCGATGGGCACCGTCACCGGCGGCGGCGACTACCTGGCTGCCTCCGACGTGCGCCTCCGCGCCACGCCCGCCAGCGGCTACCGCTTCGTGCAGTGGGACGACGGCAACACCGAAAACCCCCGCTCCGTCACCGTCGTCGGCGACGTCACCTACACCGCCGTCTTCGAAGCCATCACCACCTACGCCCTCACCGTCAATGCCAACGACGCCTCGATGGGCACCGTCGCAGGCAGCGGCACCTACGAGGCTGGAACCTACGCCACCATCAGCGCCACACCCAACACGGGCTACCGCTTCCTCCGCTGGGACGACGGCAGCAACGAGAACCCCCGCACCGTCAGCGTCACCGGCATCGCCACCTATACCGCTGTCTTCGACGTACTGCCTGCCGGATGGGTCGACCTCGGCCTGCCCAGCGGCCTGCTCTGGACCGAGACCAACCTCGGCGCCAGCAGCCCCGAGCAGTACGGCGACTACTACGCCTGGGCCGAGACTACCCCCAACAAGGCCAGCTACTCCCACTCCACCACCGCCTACTATAGCGGCTCGGCCTACACCAAGTACAACGCCACCGACGGCCTCACCACCCTCGAATCCTCCGACGACATCGCCTACCTCACCTTCGGCGGCGACGCCCACATACCTACCCTGGCCGAGTGGCTCGAGCTGCTGCAGTACACCACCGTCTCCACCGAGACGCTCAACGGCGTCAAGGGGCGCCGCTTCACCAGTACCCGCAACGGCAACTCCTTCTTCGTGCCCTACACGGGCTACAAGAGCGGCAATTACACACAAGAAGCCACAAGCGTCACCTACTTCTGGACCTCGTCGCTCAGCCCGAGCAGCTATTTGCAGGCCACCGACATCTATATCAACGACGGCCACGCCGGCCTTTACGGCAACAGCACCGCCGGCGAAGGCCGCTACTACGGATTCCCCATCCGCGCCGTGCGCCGCTGACATCCTGTCGGCGGGTAGGGCGAACTGCGCAAATACGAAGCCCCCGTAGAGGGTTTATATTGATAATCCGCACGACTGCACGGGTCCACAAGAGATCCCCCCGTCAGGGGGTCCATGTCGATAGCGCACATTCAAAAAAAAACGCCGACGGGTGAAACAAAACGCCGTCGCCTACGTTATACACTAGGCGGCCCTCTCGCCGCATGCCCTCCCATACCCCGGAGAATCCGAAGAACAGACGAAGAACAGTCCTAGGAGATACCTTGAAGGTACCTGGAGGACCCGGAGCACCCTAGGAGCGGCTACGGCTGTCGGCCCCTGTATCCGCCCCAAGGGGGCGGGAAAGACTAAAAATTTTGCCACGTTAATATTATTTATTATATTTGCACTTTGAACAAACGATACTATAATAATATAAACAATTGATAATGAGACCCGATTTCTCAAAAGTCGACCTCCGTTCGGTGGAAAGTTCGCGTCAGAGCTTCGCCGACTGGGAAAAAGAGAACCACATTGAAAAAAATTGGAAGACGCCTGAGCAGATTGACGTCAAGCCCGCCTATGGCAAGAAAGACCTCGAGGGGATGGAGCACCTCAACTATGCCGCCGGCATAGCGCCTTTCCTCCGCGGCCCCTACTCGACCATGTACGTCATGCGCCCCTGGACCATCCGCCAGTATGCAGGCTTCTCCACCGCCGAGGAGTCTAATGCCTTCTACCGCCGCAACATCGCCGCCGGACAGAAAGGTCTCTCCTGCGCCTTCGACCTGGCCACCCACCGTGGCTATGACTCCGACCACGAGCGCGTCGTCGGCGACGTCGGCAAGGCCGGCGTGGCCATCGACAGCATCCTCGACATGAAGATCCTCTTCGACCAGATTGACCTCGGACAGATGTCCGTCTCGATGACCATGAATGGCGCCGTGCTGCCCATCCTCTCGTTCTACATCATCGCCGCCGAGGAGCAAGGCGTGTCCCAGGAGAAGCTGCAGGGCACCATCCAGAACGACATCCTCAAGGAGTTCATGGTGCGCAACACCTATATCTACCCCCCGCTGCCGTCGATGAAGATCATCGCCGACATCTTCGAGTACACCTCGAAGAACATGCCCAAGTTCAACTCCATCTCCATCTCTGGCTACCACATGCAGGAAGCCGGTGCCACGGCCGACATCGAGCTGGCCTACACCCTGGCCGACGGCCTGGAGTACCTCCGCGCCGGTGTCAAGGCAGGCATGAGCGTCGACGACTTCGCCCCGCGCCTCTCCTTCTTCTGGGCCTCCGGCATGAACCACTTCATGGAGATTGCCAAGATGCGTGCCGCCCGTATGCTGTGGGCCAAGATTGTCAGCCAGTTCAACCCCAAGAACCCCAAGTCGCTGGCCCTCCGCACCCACACGCAGACCTCCGGCTGGAGCCTCACCGAGCAGGACCCCTTCAACAACGTGGCCCGCACCTGCATCGAAGCCCTCGGCGCAGCCCTCGGCCACACCCAGAGCCTCCACACCAATGCCCTCGACGAGGCCATAGCGCTGCCCACCGACTTCTCCGCCCGCATCGCACGCAACACGCAGATCTACCTCCAGGAAGAGACCGACATCTGCCGCGTCGTCGACCCCTGGGCCGGTTCCTACTATATCGAGACCCTCACCCATGAGCTCGCCCACCGCGCCTGGGGCCACATCCAGGAGGTCGAGCGCCTCGGCGGCATGGCCAAGGCCATCGAGAGCGGCGTGCCCAAGATGCGCATCGAAGAGGCCTCGGCCCGCAAGCAGAGCCGCATCGACTCCAACGTCGACACCATCGTCGGCATCAACAAATACCGCCTCGCCCACGAAGACCCCATCGAGACCCTCGAGGTCGACAACACCGCCGTCCGCAAGGCCCAGATCGAGCGTCTGGCCAAACTCCGCGCCGAGCGCGACAGCGACGCCGTCAATGCCGCCCTCGACGCCCTCACACGCTGCGCCGAGACCGGCGAGGGCAACCTCCTCGAGCTCTCCATCGACGCCGCCCGCAAGCGCGCCTCCCTCGGCGAAATCAGCTACGCCCTTGAGAAAGTCTTCGGCCGCTACAAAGCCAAAATCAACCTCATCAGCAACGTGTACAGCAGTCAGACCAAAGAAAGCGACGCCTTCAAGCGCGCACAGGAACTCACCGACAAGTTCGCCAAGCTCGAGGGCCGCCGCCCCCGCATCATGGTGGCCAAGATGGGTCAGGACGGCCACGACCGCGGAGCCAAGGTGGTAGCCACCGGCTACGCCGACATGGGCTTCGACGTCGACATGGGCCCCCTCTTCCAGACCCCCGCCGAGGCCGCCAAGCAGGCCGTCGAAAACGACGTCCATATCTTCGGCGCCAGCTCGCTGGCCGCAGGCCACAAGACCCTCCTGCCGCAGGTCATCGAAGAACTCAAGAAGCTCGGCCGCGACGACATCATGGTCGTTGCCGGTGGTGTCATCCCGCCGCAGGACTACGACTTCCTCTTCAAGGCCGGCGTCGCCGCCGTCTTCGGCCCCGGCACCCCCGTCAGCCAGTCTGCCATCAAGATGATGGAGCTGCTCCTTGCCGCACGCGAATAGTCTCATTTATGAATAAGATGAAAAGAACCATACTCCTGTCGATGCTCCTCGCCGTCGCCCTGACGGCAGGGGCTTTCGACTTCTCGGCCCAGGCCCCCTCGGGACAAACCCTCTACTACACCGTCACCGGCGGCACCAACGTCAAGGTGGTCAAAGGCACCTATCCCCAGACGGGCAGCCTGACCATCCCCGCCACGGTCACCAACAACGGCACCACCTACAACGTCACGGCCATCGACGTCAGCGCCTTCAGCAACTGCCGCCAGCTCACCGCCGTCGTCGTCCCCTCGAGTGTCCGCTCCATCGGCCGCATGGCGTTCTATAACGACACCGCCCTGCACTCCATCACCCTCCCCAACACCCTCACCGAGATAGGCCTCGCCGCCTTCACGAGTACCGGCTACGCCCGCGACACCAACAACCACACCGCCGACCACCTGCTGTATATCGGCAACTACCTGGTGCTCTCCGACATGGGCAAGCCTGAGGGTGCCATCGTCGTGCGCGAAGGAACCCTCGGCATTGGCGGTATGGCTCTTTTCTCCGACACCCTCATCACCAGCCTCACCCTCCCGGCCTCGCTCCGCTTCATCGGCACGCAGGCCATCGACGGATGCCATCGTATCGACACCATCCACTGCTATGCCGACACCCCGCCCGCTGTCGTCAGCGGCGCTTTCGGCACCATGCCCGGCCTTGTGGTCTCGGTGCCCTGTGGCCGTCTGGCCGCCTACCGCTCTGCCGGCGAGTGGAATACCCTGACCATCGTCGAGCGCTGCGGTGGCAGCAACCCCGGCGACGACCCTGGCGACGATCCCGGTGACGATCCCGGAGACGACCCTGGCGATGACCCCGGCGATGTCGCCGTCGCTACGGTAGACCCCGTACCCGTGGCCATCGAGGTGATGCCCAACGGTTTACGTATCGCCAGCGACCCCGCGCGCCGTTGCACCGTGGCCGACCACACGGGCCGCATCGTGGCTTCGCTGCCCTCGGCAGTGGCCGTCGTGCCCCTGCAGCACGCAGGCGTCTACGTCGTCACCGTCGAAGGGTGCCTCCCCCGCAAGGTGGTGTACGTGAAACATCGGTAAGCAAAAAACAGTAATTCCCTATCGGGGCCACTCGGCCGTCAGACTGTCGGCCGACGGCAGCGCCGCGCTCTGGCCGCTGGCGGTGCCCTTGGCCGTGTCGCGCATCATGTGGTTGTGCAGCGTCTGTATGATGCGTGTGCTCTGCGGCTTCTTCTCCCCCTCCTTGGCGCGGATGCGCGGATTGGTCTGGTAGAGCACCATCGAGATGACCAGGTACAGCGCGAAGGCAATCAGTATGCCGCCCATCAGCTTGTTGAACAGGTTCATCCTGCGGGCGGTGAAGAAGGTCTGCATCATGGCCGCCAGGCGGCACTTGGCGATGTCGGTGGCCAGCGATGCCAGCAGCATGCCGCAGAAGAAGAGGTAGCGGGCCGACCGCGTCAGGTCCATCTCGGCCGAGAGGAAGGTGATGATGGTCACCCAGTAGACCCATATCAGCGGGTTCAACCCGTTCATCAGCAGGCCCGAGAGGACCAGCTGCCAGTTCGACGTGGCCTGCTCGGCCTGGAAGCGCAGGCGGCTGCCCGCGCGCGTCTCCTTGCGCGTCTTGCAGCGGAACGTCCGCACTCCGAAGATTCCTATCGCCAAACCGCCTATGCTACCCACCCAAATGTTGTGCAGCAGGGCGTTCATATTGACATTTGACAGTACCGTCAGTATCAGCGAGACTACCACAATATCGCTCACGCTCACTCCCACGGCATACCACACGGCCTTCTTGTAGCCATGGTGTATGCTGTTCTGTATCAGCGAGAAAAAGGCTGGCCCCACGCTGAAAATCAGCGAGAGCAGGACGCCGCAGACTATGCCAATCAGTATCTCCATCCGGTGCGGATTTGATTTGCAAAGATACAAACTTTTTGTCATTCGGCGAAAAAATATTTTCGCAATGGTACGATTTGGCTACTTTTGCCCCGCAACCTTCCAGATCGCTCCAGAGTCGAACCAGAGTCGAACCAGAGTCGAACCAGAGTCGAACAAGATACCTACCAGACACCTGCCGGATGCCTCGCGAAAAAGGCGAAAAAATACCCCGTGGTTAATTTTTTTTTGCCAGTATTAAATTTATTCGTATCTTTGCAAACTCAATAGGAGTGTAAAAATGAGTCGTCATGACGATATTATAATCCGCTTCAGTGGCTTGAAACCAGGGTTTTACGACTTCAGTTTCGCGCTGGCGGACGAGTTCTTTGAGGAGTGGAATTATGACGAAATTGTGGGCGGAAACGTGAAAATCGACACCAGAATGGAGCGCAAAGAGCACCTCCTGATGTTGAATTTTCACCTCGCAGGGCAGGTCACCCTCCTCTGCGACCGCTGCCTCGGCGAAATCACCCTCCCCATCGAGGGCGACGAGCAGCTCTGCGTGCGCTTCAGCGACACCGAGGAGAGCGACAGCGAAGACCTCGCCATCCTCCCCGAAAAGGCCGTGGAGATCGACCTCGCGCAGTGGCTCTACGAATACGTAGCCGTCCGCATACCCCTGCAACATGTACACCCCGACGGAGAATGCGACCCCGAAATGGTCCGTTTCATCGCCGCCGACGCTCCCCAGCGCAGCAACGACGACATCGACCCCCGATGGGAAGCACTGAAACAGTTGAAATAATAAATTAAAAAAGTAATAATATGCCACATCCAAAACACAGATTCTCGCAGACGAGAACGGCCAAAAGAAGAACGCACGACGCGTTGGAGCCCGCACAGTTGAGCACCTGCAGCAACTGCGGCGCACCTGTTATGTATCACCACGTATGCCCCGAGTGCGGCTACTATCGCGGTAAACTCGCCATCGCCAAAGGCGACCAGGAGTAACACCCCGCCGGTGACACAGCACAAAACCAAAGCGGGCACCCGACAGGGTGCCCGCTTCCTTTTTATATATAATACTATAATACATGGCATGCGGCCCTTTGCCTCGCGGCGGGTTCCGCCAGGCCTCCCCAAGGAGCCACCTCCCATAGACGAAGAAGGGAAGAAGAGGGTGGGTGCAAGATGCTTGCAATCAGTGTGTTATGTGTGTACAAAAATCGCCTCTTTTCCGGTTTTTGTTCAAAAAATGTGCAGCCTGTTTTCGGGAGGCGTAATGCGCTGTGGCACAGCGTACAGGGTGAAAATTTGCCCCCGGGTGCTCCCCATTCCGGGAAAAATGCGTATATTTGCACTCCGAAACCCAGCCCGTGGGGTATGTATAATATATTGATATAGATAAAGGTAAATGGCGAAAAAGACTGACTCCGAGTCCCCGTTGATGAAACAGCACTCTGAGCTGAAGAAAAAATTCCCCGACGCGATGCTGCTGTTCCGTGTGGGCGACTTCTACGAGACCTTCGGCGACGACGCCCGCAAGGCATCGCAGGTGCTGGGCATCACCCTCACACGCAAGATGGCCGGCGGCGGCGAGTACACCGACCTCGCCGGCATACCCTATCACGCGCTGGAGCAGTACCTTCCGCGCCTCGTCCGTGCGGGCATGCGCGTGGCCATCTGCGAGCAGCTGGAGGACCCCAAGACCACCAAGGGCCTCGTCAAGCGTGGCATCACCGAGCTGGTGACCCCCGGCGTGGCCTACAACGACATGGTCCTCGAGGTCAAGGAGAACAACTTCCTCTGCGGCCTGCACCTCACCGACAAGGTGCACGGTATCAGCTTCCTCGACGTCTCGACCGGCGAGTTCTACGTCGCCCAGGGCGACCTCAACTATATCGACAAGCTCCTCACCAACTTCCGCCCCTCCGAGGTGGTCCTGCAGCGCAAGAAGCTGCGCTGGTTCCAGGAGCGCTTCGCCGAACGCTACTACACCAACACCTTCGACGACTGGGTCTTTGCGCCCGACTTTGCCAACGAGCTGCTCCTCAAGCAGTTCGGTACCGCCTCGCTCAAGGGTTTCGGGGTGGACGACCTCGACATGGGCATCATCGCCGCCGGTGCCGTCCTCTACTACCTGCAGGACACGCAGCACAACCAGACCTCCAACATCTGCCGCCTCAGCCGCGTCGAGCGCGACCGCTATATGTGGCTCGACAAGTTCACCGTCCGCAACCTCGAACTTGTCGCCTCGCCCAACGAGAACGCCCGCACGCTGCTCGACGTCCTCGACCAGACCCTCACCCCCATGGGCTCGCGTCTGCTCCGCCGTTGGATCCTCATGCCCCTCAAGGAGATAGCCCTCATCGAGGAGCGCCTCGGAGTCGTCGACAGCCTGGTGCGCGATGCCGACCTCCGGCAGCGCCTCCGGCAGCATGTCAAGGAGATAGGCGACCTCGAGCGCCTCGTCACCAAGGCCGCCGTGAGCCGTATCACCCCCCGCGAGATGCTCCAGCTGCGCCGCGCCCTCGAGGCCGTCGGCCAGGTCAAGGAGCTCTGTGCCTCGGTGCCCGGCGCCCTCGCCTCGCTGGCCGAGCGCCTCAACCCCTGCGCCTCGCTGGCCGCCCGCATCGGCCGCGAAATCAAGGACGACCCGCCCGCCAAGGTCGAGAAAGGCGGCGTCATAGCCGATGGCGTCAGCCCCGACCTCGACGAGCTCCGCTCCATGTCGACCTCAGGAAAGGACTACCTCATGGCCCTCCAGCAACGCGAAAGCGAGGCAACAGGCATCCCCTCCCTGAAAATAGGATTCAATAATATATTCGGCTACTACTTCGAGGTCTACAACACCCACCGCGACAAGGTGCCCGACCACTGGACACGTCGCCAGACCCTCACCAACGCCGAACGATATATCACCCCCGAACTCAAAGAGTACGAGGACAAAATCCTCGGTGCCGAGGAGCGCATCCTCGCCCTCGAGGCCCAGCTCTTCGCCCAGCTCACCGCCGCCGTCGCCGAGATGGTACAGCCCATACAGTACGATGCCCAGGTGGTGGCCCACATCGACTGCCTGCAGAGCTTCGCCGAGGTGTCGCTCGTGGGCAACTACTGCCGCCCCGTCCTCTCCGAGGACAACAAGATTGCCATCCAGGAAGGCCGCCACCCCGTCATCGAGACCCAGATGGCACCCGGCGAGCAGTACGTCAGCAACGACGTCCTCCTCGACCGCGACAGCAACCAGATCATCATCATCACCGGTCCCAACATGAGTGGTAAGTCCGCCCTCCTGCGCCAGACGGCCCTCATCGTCCTCATGGCTCAGATGGGCTGCTACTGCCCGGCCAGGCAGGCCTCCATCGGTATCGTCGACAAGATATTTACCCGCGTCGGCGCCAGCGACAACATATCCAGCGGCGAGTCCACCTTCATGGTCGAGATGAACGAGACCGCCTCCATCCTCAACAACGTCAGCGACCGCTCGCTCGTCCTCCTTGACGAGATAGGCCGCGGCACCTCCACCTACGACGGCATCTCCATAGCCTGGGCCATAACGGAATACCTTCATAACAATAAGAAGGCCCGCCCCAAGGTCATGTTTGCCACACACTACCACGAACTCATCGAAATGGAGCAGCAGTTCGACCGCATACGCAACTACCACGTCAGCGTCAAGGAGATTGACGGCCGCGTCATCTTCCTCCGCAAACTCGTCCCCGGCGGCAGCGAGCACAGCTTCGGCATCCACGTCGCACGCCTCGCCGGCATGCCCCCACAGGTGCTCAACCGCGCCGATGCCATGCTGCGGATGCTCGAAGAGAAAAACGAACGCATCACCGCCGACACAAAAGGGGGCAAGAACGGGAAAAAGAGCCCCGCCAACGACAATTTGGCAGGCTGTCAGCTCAGTTTCATACAGCTCGACGACCCGACATTGCTCGAGATAAAAGACAAGATATTAGATATAGATATTGACACCCTCACCCCCATCGAGGCCCTCCTGAAGCTCAACGAGATAAAGAAGATAGTGTCGAAGAATTAAGCCGTGATGGCAGAAAAAAAACAGGTTCATCCGCTGGCACAATAAAGTTTGCCTTCTCTCGTTCTTATTTCGAGAACTATTTTCCCGCCTTCGTAGCGCGTGCGTGTACACTCCTGTTCCCGGATCCCGAAGGCATGATACATGAAGCTGGTTTCCATTCCGTAAGTTTTATTTTTGCATTTACATTACGAAATGCCAGCTTCTTTT
>CACZWL010000020.1 GCA_902784865.1 uncultured Bacteroidota bacterium
AGGCCAAAATCGCGAATTGCAATTTTTTAACTATAATTTAACATTTCGCCCCCTCCCCTACCGACCACCTGCCATGGTCGAAGAGAGGAAGAAGAGGGTGGTTCCTAGGCGCTGGCCGACAGCGGTTTATGTATATACGAAAACGGGCCCCGCGGCGATCGCGGGGCCCGTTTTTTGCGGTAGGCTGACGACGGCTTATTCGGTCAGGCGGCGGTATTTCTCGACCTCGGCTTCGACCTTTTTGACCTGCTCCTGGGCCTCTTCTATCTTCTTCTGGGCGGAGCCTTTCTGGTCTTCGGACTTCTTTATGCTGCTTTCGAGCGACTTGATGTCGTTCTCGGCATCGGCGATTTTCGACTTGTAGCCTTCGATATCCTTCTTCTTGCCGGCGATTTTGTCCTGGTCCTTCTTGATGCTCTTCTCGAGGTCGGCCAGGTCGCCCTCGGCGTTCTTGAGGGCTTTCTGGGCTTTCTCGAGGTTCTTCTGCTCGGCTTCCATGTTCTGGGCGGCCTCATAGCGGGCGACATACTGCGGGAAGCCCTCCATGAACTTGCGCACGTTGTTCTGCATGGCCTCGTGGTCGACGGTCATATTCTTGGGGATGACGCAGACGGTGAGCTCGGTGCTGCGGTCATTCTTCTTGCCTTTCTCCTCCATTTTGAAGTAGAAGTCGACGGGTTCGGCCGAGAGGTCGGCGAAGACCTGGTTGAGGCAGGCGGTGAAAGGTTTGGCCTTCGAGGTCTTGAGCTTTGCCTCCTTCAGGCGTTTCTCCATAGCGCTTTCGGCGAGCTTCAGTTCCTTGTCGATGCTGACGGTGTAGCCGTTGGCGGTGGTGTTCTCGATTTGCACGGTCGTGACCTGCACGTTCTGTGCCAGCACGCTGCCCATGAAAGCCACGGCGGCGGCGAAGGTAAGCATTTTCTTCATCATAAGTCTATGTTTTTTAATGAGTTAATAATCCTTGATTACATATTTATCTGATGCAAAGGTACATAAAATATTTCAATGGCGGACAAAAAAATAGTTTTCAACAATCGGCCACGGTAGCGAAAAAAAGCGTATCTTTGCACCGCGGACCTCCCACGAGGGACGCTCGCTTATCGTTTATTATCAACACACAACGCACCGCGCCTATGCCTCAGTTCACCCACCTCCACGTGCACTCGCACTACTCCATGCTCGACGGCATGTCGAAAATCCCCGACCTCATAGCCAAGGCCAAGCGCTGCGGCATGTACAGCCTGGCCCTCACCGACCACGGCAACATGTACGGCATCAAGGACCTCCTCGACACCGTCGACAAAGAAAACGGCAAAGTCAAGGCGCGCATCAAAGAGCTGGAAGCCAAGATCAAGGAGGTGGAAGAAGCCTACAGCAACACCACCCTCCCCGAAGGCACCCCCGACCTCAGCGCCCTGCGCGAAGAGCTGGAGCAGACGCGGCGGCAGATCTTCAAGCCCATCGTCGGCACCGAAGCCTACTGCGCCCGCCGCACCCTCTACGACAAAGACGGCAACCTGCGCGAAGTCAACCCCGAAAACGGCCGCAGCCGCATCGTCGACCGCTCCGGCTACCACCTCATCCTCCTGGCAAAGAACCTCCGCGGCTACCACAACCTCTGCAAACTGGCCTCCATAGCCTACATCGACGGCTTCTACGACCGCCCCCGCATCGACCACAACGTGCTGGAGCAACACCGCGAAGGCCTCATCGTCTGCTCCGCATGCCTCGGCGGCGAGATACCCCAACTCATCCTCAAAGGCGACCTCGAGGGAGCCGAACGCGCCGTCCTCTGGTTCAAAGAACGCTTCGGCGACGACTACTACATCGAACTCATGCGTCACCGCACCGACAAACCCAACGCCAACACCGACACCTACCGCCAGCAGATGAAGGTCGAACCACACCTCATCGCCCTCGCACGCAAGCACGGCATCAAACTCATAGCCACCAACGACGCCCACTTCGTCGAAGAAGAGCACGGCGACGCCCACGACCACCTCATCTGCCTCGCCACCCAGAAAGACTACGACGACCCCAACCGCATGCACTACACCAAGCAGGAATGGCTCAAAAGCCCCGACGAGATGGCCGCCGCATTCGCCGACCTCCCCGAAGCGCTGGAGAACACCATGGAAGTCGCCGCCAAAGTCGAAGCCTACAGCATCGACTCCGACCCCCTCATGCCCATGTTCCCCATACCCGAAACCTTCGGCCGCGAAGAGGACTGGCGCTCTCGATACTCCGAAGAAGACCTCTTCAACGAATTCACCCGCAACGACAAAGGCGAGGTCGTCATGGACCAGGCCTCCGCCGAAAAGAAAATCAAAAAACTCGGCGGCTATGACAAACTATACCGCATAAAATTCGAAGCCGACTACCTGGAACACCTCGTATGGGAAGGAGCCCACAAACGCTACGGCGCCGACCTCACCGAGGAACAGCAGGAACGCATCCGCTTCGAGCTCCACACCATCAAGACCATGGGCTTCCCGGGCTACTTCCTCATCGTCAGCGACTACATACGGGCCGCCCGCGAAGAGCTGGGCGTCAGCGTCGGCCCCGGCCGCGGCTCCGCCGCAGGCTCCGTCGTAGCCTACTGCCTATGGATCACCGACCTCGACCCGCTGCGCTACGACCTCCTCTTCGAACGCTTCCTCAACCCCGACCGCATCTCGCTGCCCGATATCGACGTCGACTTCGACGACGCCGGGCGCGAGCTGGTCCTCGACTGGGTCACACAGAAATACGGCAAAGAACGCGTGGCCCACATCATCACCTACGGCACCATGGCCACCAAAAGCTCCATCGCCGACGTAGGCCGTGTGGAGAAAATCCCCCTCTCGGAAGTCAATAGACTCAAGAGCTATATCCCCGACCGCGGCTTCCCCGACAACGTGAAAGACGAGAAAGGCAAGTCGCCGAAGGTAAACCTCAAGAACTGCTACAAGTACGTACCCGAGCTGAAAGCCATCATGGAAGGGCCCGACGAGAAGATGAAGCAGATGCTCACCTACGCCTCCGAACTGGAGGACACCAACCGGCAGGTGGGCATACACGCCTGCGGCGTCATCATAGGCTCGCAGGACCTGACCAACATCGCCCCGGTGTGCGTCATCGACAACCAGCTGGTCACCCAGTACGACGGCCATGTCGTCGAGACCGTGGGCCTCATCAAGATGGACTTCCTCGGGCTGAAGAACCTCACCATCATCAAGAACTGCGTGGCCATGCTCAAGAAGGGGCGCGGCATCGACGTCGATGTGGACCACCTGCCGCTCGACGACGAGCTGACCTACAAGCTCTTTTGCGAGGGCAACACGGTGGGTGTGTTCCAGTTCGAGTCGGCCGGCATGCAGAAGTACCTGCGCGAGCTGCAGCCCCACGTCATCGATGACCTCATCGCCATGAACGCCCTCTACCGCCCGGGCCCCATGGACTATATCCCCGACTTCATCGACCGCAAGCAGGGTCGCAAGCCGGTGGAATACGACATACCGGTGATGGAGAAGTACCTCAAGGACACCTACGGCATCACCGTCTACCAGGAGCAGGTCATGCTCCTGAGCCGCCTGCTGGCCGACTTCACGCGCGGCCAGAGCGACACCCTGCGCAAGGCCATGGGCAAGAAGCAGATCGACAAGATGAACGAGCTGGAGGTGCTCTTCTACGAAGGCGGCGAAAAGAACGGCCACCCCCGCGAAAAACTGAAGAAGATATGGGAGGACTGGAAGAAATTCGCCTCCTACGCCTTCAACAAGAGCCACGCCGCCTGCTACTCGTGGGTGGCCTACCAGACGGCCTACCTCAAGGCCAACTACCCGGCCGAATACATGGCCGCCGTCATGACCTCGGCGCAGACCGACATCAGCCGCGTGCGCGAGCTGATGGACGACTGCCGCCGCCAGGGCGTCGAGGTGGCTGCCCCCTCGGTCAACCACTCGCAGATGGACTTCGCCGTCGACCAGGACGGCAAGATACGCTTCGGACTGCAGGCCATCAGCGGCATGGGCGAGGCGGCCAGCAGCGTCATCATCGCCGAGCGCGAGAAGAACGGCCCCTTCAAAGACATCTTCGACTTCCTCAAGCGCGTCGACATGCACTCGGTCAACAAGAAAAACATGGAGGTCCTGGTCAAGGCCGGCGCCTTCGACGGCGTGGGCACCATGCACCGCGCGCAGTACTTCTACAAGGAGAACGACCTCGAGACCACCCCCACCTACCTCGACCAGCTCGTCCGCTGGGCCATCCGCAAGCAGGACGGCGCCGCGTCGAACCAAATGTCCATCTTCAGCATGAGCGAGGAACTGGCCGAAGAGGCCCACCCGCCGATACCCGACGCCACGCCCTGGACCAACATCGAGCGCTGCCGCTACGAAAAGGAGGTCGTCAGCACCTACCTCAGCGGCCACCCGCTGGACGACTACCGCTTCGAAGTGAAGGCCTACACCAACATCGGAGTCGACCAGCTGAACAACCTCGAAGCCCTCGACGGACGCGAGGTCAAGTTCGCCGGCATGGTCTCCGGCGTCAAGGAGATGGTGTCGAAAAAAGGCGACCCCTTCGGCAACATGATGCTCGACGACTACAGCGGCAGCTACGAACTCAAACTCTTCGGCCAAGAGTATACCGACTTCCGCAACTTCTTCATCGACAACACTTTCATCTACTGCCGCGGCGTGGTGCGCACCAGTCGCTACACCGACAAGAAGTCGGGCCTCGAGAAGACCTTCACCAAACTCAAGATTACCAGCATGATGCCGCTCGGCGGCGTGATGGACAAATACACCGCGCAGCTGGGCTTCAACATCCGGCTGGGCGACGTCAACGAGGCCTTCTGCCTTGAGCTGCAGCGCCTTGCCAAGGTCCACAAGGGCAACGTGCCCCTGCGCGCCGTCGTGCTCGACCCCGAGCGCAACCTGCAGCTCACCATGTCGTCGCAGGACCTCCGCGTCAGCGCCCACGACATCATCCCCGAGCTGGCGAACCTCCCCGGCGTCTTCGACGTGAAACCCATCGCGAAATCATAGCCTCACAGGCAGCAGTTTTTTCCGAAAAAAACCGAAAAACGGGCCAAAATCGCATGATTTTGGCCCGTTGATTTTCAGCCGTTTAGATGTATCCTCTTCTTCCCCTCTTCTTCCTCTCTAGGGGAAGGGTAGGGAGGCCCGTGGCAAAGGGGTGGAAAAATAAATTTGGCAGGGTGGGAAAATCTGCGTATTTTTGCAGGCGCAAATATAAATTTTGCCACGTAGAAAGACTCACAGAACGATTGTAAATTTAATAATAGTTATGAATTATCAAGCCGCTATACAAATGTCCATGCCCAAAAAAGAACTGGAATCATTTGATGTTAATGAAAGTAATGCTTCCAATGTGCTGGAAATAGGAATAAAGCATCGCGATGCTGGACACTACAAAGAAGCTGTAAAATGTTTTGAAATAGCATCAAATCAAGGCAATGTAAAAGGTATGTATAGCCTTGCACTATGCTACCAGAATGGGGAAGGAGTGGAAAAGGATGAGAAAAAGGCATTTCAATTATTTTTGAAGGCTTCAGACATGGGTGATGAAAATGCTCAATTCCAACTGGCAGAGTGCTATTATTATGGTAAAGGTACAGAAATGGATGGAGAAAGAGCTCAAGAATTATACTTGAAAACCGCGAATCTTGGCAATAAAGTGGCTCAATTTATGGTTGCTTGTTATTTCATGTACAACCATGTAAGTTCTTTCTTCGCCACTATTAGCAGACGAGATACAGTAAGGGCTTTTAATTGGTTCCTGAAATCTGCTGAACAAGGGTATCACCCTGCACAAAGAAGAATAGGCGCTTTCTATGAATCAGGTACAGATCCTTGTGTCAGAAATCTTGAGAAATCCCAGTACTGGTATTTGAAAGCTGCGGAACAGGGAAATGGAAGAGCCTTATTTGCACTTGGTAGAATATATGCCAATGGCATTGATGAAATTACTCCAGATTTTTCCCAAGCATTCAAATACTATTTAATGTCGGCGGAAAAAGGACTGTCTGTAGCGCAGTATAGAACGGGAGTGTGCTATCTTTACGGAAAAGGCATTGCTAAAGATACTGAAGAAGCCAAGAACTGGCTTACTTTAGCTGCAAATCAAAACCACAAGATGGCAAAAATAATGTTGGATGCAATGGATAATGATGGTGAAGAAGAACAATTAGACCCGCTGAAGGCAAGTTATCGAGAACTTGCATTTGCAGAAATTGATGAATATGGGGTACTTTATAGTCAGGATGGGAAAAAATTGTTGAGGTATAGTATGGAGGAGTCGTCTCCTACTGGTTGGGACGGTGAGACAAATATGGGGGACATTGAACCCGAATTTGGGAATCAAAAGATTCAATGTTTAACGAACTATGCCGTAAAAGAAGGGACGGAGGTAATATGTGACGATGCTTTTTCGGGGTGCGAAGCCATTAATACTATCACGCTTCCCAAAACAATAATGCAAATTGGAAGACGGGCTTTTTTCGACTGCGTTAATTTAGAGACCATAGGCATTCAGGAAGGTGTTCAAAATATTGGGGATTTTGCCTTTAAAGGGTGTGTGAATTTACAGGGCATAACACTCCCATCCACAATTAGATGGATTGGACGGGATGCATTTCATGGTGTTCAGAATATCATTTCTCAAACAAGTGAATACATTGTTATGGAAGATTGTCTTTATAGTAAAGATATGAAGACACTGATTTGCTTCTTTCAGAATGGTCGGTGTGATTTGGATATACCACAAGGAGTTGAAATTATCGAAGAGGATGCCTTTGAAGGTTCTTGTATCAGAGAGGTAGTTTTACCAACTTCCTTAAAAGAAATTAAAGATTGTGCATTTTCGAATTGCAAACAATTACATGAGATATTCATCCCCCAATCTGTTAAAAAAATAGGCGCAGCATGTTTCTGTGCCTGCACCTCTTTGGTTTCAGTACATTTACCTGACAATTTATTGGTGATAGCAGTAGATTTATTTTATGGATGCACGAGCCTAAACAATATTTCCATTCCCAACGGTGTTAAAGAAATCTGTACACGTTCTTTTTTTAATACAAATATCAAACGTCTAACATTTCCACCTTATTTGGAAAAAATACATGGAGATTCGCTTGGACATTCTCCAATCACGGAAATTACATCATACTCCAATAATTTCTTTATAAAAGATAAGGCTGTGTATGGGAATAATGGAAAAACCATTGTTTTGTATTATGGGAAAGACGAAAAGTTTATTGTGCCTGATGGAGTTGAAGAAATAGCTGATTTCGCTTTTTCTTATGCGTATAGTATTCGAGAATTTACGATTCCATCGTCAATTAAAAGAATAGGAAAATATGTCTTAGATGGAACCCTTCCTCAGAAAATACTTGTTCCCTCTTCTGTTATATCAATGGTGAGGGAGAGTTTGCCAAACTATTACTTAAATAATATTTTCGAATTAAGCAATGATAGTGATTGAGTCTAAACGAAGAAGGTCTGATACCCTACTAGACAAATATCCGAATGCTGTCTTTGCGGATGTAACTAGCCAATCATTGTATTTGGGATTACGTCAATTGAGCCCATTTTATCCCTGGGGAGGAATACCTGTCAGTTATTCCCCGGGAATAACTGCAACATGTGTAGAGGCTGTATGGCAGGGTCTAAAAGTGTTTGAATCAATAGATGTCGATGAAACATTATTTCTTAATGATACAATGAAGGGATTGAAGCGCACAACTAGTAAATATGGCAGAGTTTTAGGGCATAGAAAAGGAGTTCACGGAGATACATTGCTTGGATATTTGGAAGCTCGCAAAAAAATATACATTCCAACTTACAAATGGATGTTAGAGCATAAGGCCTACAAAACCATTCAGTTATTTAGGCAATTTTGTGTTGAAAACCCAGACAAAACCATTGTTCTTTTAGATTATCAAGCCAATTGTGATATTGAGGATTTACGAAAACCTCTCTCTCACGCTTTTTTATGTAAAGCCTATATAGAAGGTATTTATCCATACGAAGATGTAATATTTGAGAAGACAGTACAACACTATTACTGTGGGAGGAAAGTTGTCCAATGGACAACAACCGAGCGGCAGTACAAACAATTACCAGTACTGGAACAAATAGACAACCAGTTAAATTTGGATTTCGATGAATAGGAGGAAAGATTTCGTAAAAATAAAACATCTCATTAGCAAGTATAACATTTCAAAGTTGTACCATTTTACCGACTATGAAAATCTGGAGTCTATTGTAAAAAATGGAGGCCTATTCTCCTATGGCGATTGTATCCAGAGAGGAATCCGAATTGCAAAAGCAGGAGGGTCTGAATTATCCCATGAATTAGATGAACGGGAACATTTACAATATTATGTAAGAGCAAGTTTTTGCAAACGACATCCTATGATGTATGCGGCAATGCAGGATGGTCGAATAAGCAGACCAATAATATTGGAAATAGATACAGATGTTTTGCTTATTGAAGGTTGTATCTATTCCAACAAGAATGCAGTTCGGGCGGATGCAACTAAGGGAGTATCTTTTGAGGCTTTCTCAAGTATCCATTTCGAAACGGTTCGTCAAAATAGCCAGTTTGATGTATCCGAAGATGAACAAGAGTTCTTTCAGGCTGAGGTTCTCGTTCCTAGATTTATTCCACTTCACTATATTTTAAATATATCGAAGTGTTACAAACTGGAGTCATTAACAACAAACCATGTTTCTTCCGTACCATACACGGCCCAAATTACTGAAAATAACCCAACTTCAATTCTTTTCGTTGTAAACCAGTCCTACCCGACTAGTGAAAAAATAGATTTTGGAGGAAAATCAATGTCCAAAATAGAGGCTGTGTGCCATATTATTAGCGATGTAATCAGTAAAACATTCTCTGCAAACAAAGATAATGATAACGTGAATGGGGGGATGTTTTTTGATGTCATTGGATATGGGGATTACGCTTATCCTTTAGGTGATAAAAGAGGATTCCAACCTCTGCGGGAAATTGTAACATCTTCCGAAGGCCATTTGTGGTTAAAGCCACAAAGTGGGGGTGATGCAAATCTGTTTACAGCATTACGTATGGCAACAAAAAGAATCGAAGACTGGATAGCAGAACATCCTTATTCATATCCACCAACAGTAATACATATTACAGAGTATTGTTACCACGGAGTGGATGACGGCGTGATGGTACAGCTTGCAAATGAGCTCAAATTTCTATCCACAAGTGATGGAAATACCCTTTTCTTCAATATAATTATTACAGCAAAGGATGAAGAAAAGGCGGTTTGTTTTCCGTCGAATAAATATGACATAGAAGCCTCGTATTACGGGGAGATGTACTATCTTTTTTCAAGTAGGCTTCCTTTTTCCTATAATGAAAGACTCTCCCTTTATCTTTCCGAGGACAGTTCGTGCAAACAATTACAGGGACTTGCATTTAAGGTTCCGTTCACAAAACTTGAAGATATAATATTGTCGATAATTCCTCCCTTATCACGTTGACTCACCCAGTGCAATGACAATGCATAATTTGATCGTAACCACGTCGAAGAAAGGCGACGAGAAAATAGCCATCGACAAGAAGGAATACCTCTTCGAAGCACAGCTGAACAAAGCCTTGGGGCGTCCCAACTTCAAAACCTGCAAGAAACTGCTCAAGATGTGTCCCGAAATCAGAAGGCGGCAGTCGGACCGGTAGGGAATAATCCATTACGGAGGACTTGTTGTTTATACCTGGTTTTGGGGAAAATCCTGATTTTCGGTGTAGTGAGAGGCAAATGTCGGTGTCAAGTGGAGTGAGTAACTGCGATTGTTGGCCAAATCTGGAATTAATTCAAGATTTGGCCGGTGTATTTGTATATTATTGATATATAATATTTTGTAATATTATTTATAGATGATGTTAGGTATTTCTTATGGAATTTTATGCGATTTTTGTAGTTGAAATGAAAAAAAAGGTGTATTTTTGCAGCCAAAAATGGAATTGAATTCCATATTTGGACAAAATATGTATAAGAGAATATTAGAGAACCATTTACGCGAGTTGGCGAGGACGTTCCCAATCGTCTCGGTTACAGGCCCTCGACAGTCGGGCAAGACCACGCTATGCCGAATGGCTTTTGACGGGTATGATTATGTAAATCTGGAAGATGAAGAGAGCCGCAGTGTGATGCAGCAAGATATAAAGGGCTTCCTAAGGTCGCATGCGTCGGGGTTGATCATCGACGAGGCTCACTATCTGCCCGAGGTGTTTTCGGCGTTGCAGGTGGTGTGTGATGAAGACGATAGCAGACGGTATATCCTTTCTGGAAGCAGCAATTGGCTGATGATGCAGAATATCAGTCAGTCGCTGGCGGGCAGGGTGGCGCTGGTCAGGTTGCTGCCGCTGTCGATAGCGGAGTTGGGTGCTGCTGATGCAATCAGTACGGACCGGTTGCTCTACTGGGGATTCTATCCGGCTGTATGGGGGAAGGGGCGCCCTCCATTTGCGGTGTATGACGGCTATTTCAGCACCTATGTGCAGCGCGATGTACGTCAGATGGTGAATATTCGCGACATGAATCTGTTTCGGAAATTCATCCGCCTGTGTGCCACCCGGGTTGGATGCGAGTTTGTAGCCAGCACACTGGCGTCGGAGGTGGGAGTATCGCTCAAGACTGTGCAGGGGTGGCTCCGTGTGCTTGAAGCCTCGTATGTGATTTTCCTGCTGCAGCCTTATTACCGCAACGTGGGGAAGCGGATTACCAAGACTCCGAAGCTGTACTTTTGCGACACGGGGCTGGCCTGTTATCTGCTGGGATACAAGAGCGAGCTCGATGTGGCCAATTCGCCGTTGAGGGGTGCGCTGTTCGAGAATATGGTGGTTGCCGATATGCTGAAGCGACGCTACAATGCGGGACTTGAAAGCAATCTGTATTTCTACCGCGACAAGTCGCGGCGTGAGGTGGACCTCTTGATGGAAGACGCAGGACGCTTGCATGCATTTGAAATTAAATCGGCCACGGTGTTTCATGAGAGTTTTTTCAGCACGCTGAACTACCTTCGCACACTTTATGGCGACGATGTGGAGATGACGCAGGTTATTTATGATGGGGAGCATGAGAGTGCATCCCCGATCGGGGGATTTGCAAATTACCGTCACATACTGGATAAGATATGAGTGCTAGACTGTTTACACAGGTGGAGGTGGGGGCGATGCCGGTACGCTTTGGGCTGGAGGACGGCATAGTGACCGTGGGGTCGTGCTTTGCCGACGCCATCGGCACGCGGCTGGAGGAGGGGGGCTTCCGCGTGGAGCGCAACCCTTTCGGCACGCTGTACAACCCTGCGTCGGTGGCCTCGGCGCTGGGGCGACTGATTGACGACCAGGAGGTTACGCGCGAAGACCTGGTGGAGCACGAGGGGCTGTGGCACTCGTGGCACCACCACGGGTCGTTCTCGCGGCCGACAGCCGAGGAGGCCCTGGCGGCCTGCAACGGCCGTATCCATCAGGCTCACAGCGCGTTAAAGGAGGCGCGGGTGCTGATGCTCACCTTCGGCACGGCATGGGTCTACAGCCTCACCCCACAGCCCCCTCACCTTTCAAGCGAGGGGGAGCGGACGGTGGTGGCCAACTGCCACAAGCTGCCGCCGCAGCGCTTCGAGCGCCGGCGCATGGAGGTGGAGGAGATAGTCGCCCTCTGGCAGCCGCTGCTGGAGCGGCTGCACGCGTTCAACCCGGAACTCTCTATCCTATTCACCGTCAGCCCCATACGCCACATGGCCGACGGTGCGCACGGCAACCAGTTGAGCAAGGCCACCCTCCTGCTCGCCGTGGACAAGATAATTTCAACTTTCAACTTCCAACATTCAATTCACTACTTCCCGGCCTACGAAATCGTGCTCGACGAGCTGCGCGACTACCGCTTCTATGGGCCGGACCTGACGCACCCCTCGACGCTGGCGGAGGACATCGTCTACGAACGCCTTCAGCAGGCCACCATGACGCCCGCCACCACCCAGCAGGCACACAATAACAGCAAGCAGATGAGGCGGTTGCGGCACATACCCCTGCGCTGAGCATCCACACCGGAGGGGGGCGGTTTCTTCTGATGAAAAAAACTGGAAAAGGGGGCAAAATCGCAGGTTTGCGAACCGCTGGTTTACAGCATATTAGGGGTATCCTCTTCTTCCTCTCTTCGTCTATGGCAGGGGGATGGTTGAGGTCGGGACAATAAAAGCGGGGTGAGTTGCGTTACCAAAATAAAAAATCATTAACGCCATGAAGCAGAACATAGCCCTCGTGATGGGCGGATACAGCGGCGAGTTCGAGGTGTCGATCGCCAGCGGCAACCAGGTGTACGAACAGCTGGAC
Organism: uncultured Bacteroidota bacterium; assembly: GCA_902784865.1. GTDB lineage: Bacteria > Bacteroidota > Bacteroidia > Bacteroidales > P3 > Colimorpha. The sequence continues at coordinate 12,376 of CACZWL010000020.1, forward strand.
CACACGAAATACAATGTGTATAAGATAGTTATCACGCGCGAAGGGTGGTACTGGGTCGACCCGGCGAGCGGCGAGCGGAAGGTGCCCGTCGACCGCAACGACTTCACGGTGACCAAACATGGGCAGAAAGTGCGTTTCGACCTGGCCTTCATCATCGTACACGGCAACCCCGGCGAGAACGGGGTGCTGCAGGGCTACTTCGACATGCTGGGCGTAAAGTACACGACGTGTGGGTTTTACACCTCGAGCCTGACGTTCCACAAGGGCTACTGCAACCCTGTGGTGGCGTCGACGGGGCTGGTGAAGACGGCCAAGTCGTGCCTGCTGTACAAAGAGCCTGACAACGAGAAACTTGCCGAGCTGACGGCCGACCTCCGCTACCCGCTGTTCGTGAAACCCGCCGCCGGCGGCAGCAGCGTAGCCACGACGAAGGTGAAGCGGCCCGAAGAGCTCATGCCCGCCATACGGCTGGCCTTCACCGAGGACCGCCAGGTGCTTGTGGAAGAGTGCATTACGGGTCGCGAGTTCGACTGCGGCGTGGTGCAGTTCGCCAAGGGGTCGAAGTACGAGGGGTGGAACCCCGACTTCAAGCACAAGCTGGTTTTCCCCATCACGGAAATCATCCCGATTGGCGGGCACGAATTTTTCGACTACGAAGCTAAGTATCAGGGCTTCAGCAACGAAGTGACGCCTGCCGAGGTAGAGCCCGAGGTGTCGAAGCACATCCAGGAGGTGTCGTACCGGCTGTACGACCTGCTGGGCTGCAGCGGCATCGTGCGCTTCGACTACATCTACGACGAGGCCGCCAAGGAACTTTACTTCCTGGAGGTCAACACCATACCCGGGCAGAGCGCCGAGAGCATCGTGCCGAAGCAGGCGCGCGCCATGGGCATCAGTCCGGCCGAGTTGTACGAGTTGTCCATCGAGGCTGCGCTGGCCGAATAACTGCTTCAGCCCATGGAAAAAGCCACACAGGTATCGTCCGTCGAACTGCTGCGCACCTCCCAAAGCTGGGACGGCGCCGCGCTGCCCAGCTACCCTGAGGGGAAGCCCGAACTGGTTGCCATGCGCTACGAATTCCCTGCAGGCCAGAAACTTGGCTGGCACCACCACCCTGTGATGAACTATGGCGTGCTGACGCAGGGCGAGCTGACCATCATCACCCAGGACGGCCGCGAGAGGACGGTACACGAAGGCGAAGCCGTCGCCGAGATGGTGGGCACCATCCACCACGGCGAGAACCGCGGCACCGAACCGGCAATCCTTTACATGTTCTACCTGGCGCAGGAGGGCGCCCCCTTGGCTGTGCAGCACCCCGAGATAGCCCTGGAATAGCCAAAAAAACAGGAGCCATGCGGTTCCTGTTTTTCTTGAGGTCGCTTCCGGATTTGAACCGGAGTAGCAGGTTTTGCAGACCTGTGCCTAGCCCCTCGGCCAAACGACCCTTTCTGTTTTCGAGGTGCAAAAGTACGAACTTTTTACGAACTGACAAAATATTTTTTTCATATTTTTGCATAAATATATGATTTTTAGTTGATAATTCAAAAAAAATTTGTATTTTTGCAGTGTGAAAATCAGGTGCAAATACGCTCTATTGTGCGCAGTTCTACTGCTTTTCGGGTGCCAGCGGGTGCCCGAAATCGACGCGCTTGGGCGGTCGAAGGCCGACGGCATGAACCGCGAGGCGTTTCTGAGCCGCTACCGCGACCCGCAGCGGTGCATAACACTGTCTGACAGCGCCTTGCGCTTCATACAGGATTCGCTGCCCCACTATGTCGACGGCCAGCTGCGAGCCTGCAACAACAAAGCCTTCGCCTACTTCCTCACCTCGGACTACGGCAATGCCGACCTGATGCTCTCGCATGTAGACAAGCTGCTCGGCCTGCACCACCCCACCGAACGCAACGGCGACATCGAGGCCGTCATCCGCGACCTGCTGAAGGCGCGCCTGCTGCAGCGCAAGTGCTGCATAGCCGACTCCTACCGCCTGCTCTACGACATCGGCCGCCGCGGCATACTGGAGCACAACCGCGACAATATACTATATAGTTACGCGCAAACGGAATACTACATCACGCTGCTCACCCTCAACTTCCACTACCGCGACGGCAAGGAGGCCGACGTCCGCGAGCTGCTGCACGAAGTCGAGGCCCTGCGCCCCAACCTGAAGGTGGACTACGCGCAGGACATGGCGCTCAACTACGCCCTGGCCTACGGCTGGCAGAGCGCCGGCGAGAGTCTCACCGCGCTGGACTACTGCGACCACAACTACCAGATCCTCGACCGCACCGGGGCCGACCTCTACCACCTGGCCAACACCATGCAGATGGAGGCACTGGCCCTCAAGAGCTTACCGGGCGAAGTGCACCCCGACAGCGTGCTGGCCCTCTACAATACCGCACGCGAAACCTTTTTCGAATACGGCGACCCTTACCAGATGCTGGGCGGCGTCACCTCGACAGCGCGCTACGCCCTGCTGATTGGCGATACAGCATTGGCACACAGCGTATTGCGCGAATGGATAGAACTGCGGGGCGTGTGGACCCCCTTTGCCGCCCCCAAGATGGAGCTGGGGCTCTTCGACGTGCTGATACGCAGCCGCGTGGCCAAGACACCCGACGAGGCACGGCGGTGGTACGAGCGCTACGCCGAACTGCAGGAATACATCAAACAGAATGAAAAAGAGGACTTTGCGCTGCAGCAGCACCTGGTGACCCTCGACCGCCGCAACCGCTGGATGACACGCACGGCGATGATGGTCAGCGCGCTGCTGATAGTGTTGCTGGTGCTGACCGCGCTGCTGTGGCTGAGCCACAGGCGCTTACGGCGCGAGAAACAGCAGCTCGAGGAGGCCAAGCGCCGCGATGTGGAGCGCATAGCCAACGTGGAGACCTGCCTGAGCGTTATGCGCCACGATATCAGCCCCTTTATCGGCTACCTGCGCAACCCCAACCTTACACCCGAACTGCGCTCCGAGGTGCTCGAGCAGCTGCTGCGCACCTTCGACAACATCAAGAGCTGGACCTCGCTTTCGATACCTAGCGGCTTGGCTTTCAGCGCGTCGACATTCCCATTGCAGGAGGTGCTCGACGATGTGCGCCGCCAGGTGATCAGCCCCACCGCCGGCGTCAGCCTGAAGTTCGAACCCACCGACCTCACCCTCTGGGGCGACCGCCTGCTGGTGACCATCCTGCTGCGCAACCTGGTCAACAACGCCCTCCAGCACACGGCCAGCGGGAGCGTAACTATCACAGCGACAGCGGAAGAGGGCGGCATGGTGCGCCTCAGCGTGGCCGACACCGGCAGCGGCATGACCGCCGAGCGGGTGGAGAACCTCTTCAACGCCGCGCGCCCCGACGGCGACCACGGCTTCGGCCTCATACTCTGCCGCTACATCGTCAAGAAACACGACGACCACACCCGCCGCGGCTGCAAGATATGGGCCGAGAGCAAGGTCGGCGAGGGTACGCAGATGCATTGTTTGTTAGCAAGTAAAAAACAGTAGATGAGATGAATATACGAGTAATGATGGTCGACGACGAGCCGCTGATACGCAAGGCCGTCAAGATGGAGATGAACGGACGCAACGCCGAGGTGGAATGCCACACCTCCGACGACGGCGCCACCGAGATGCGGCGCGTCGAGATGGTGGAGACCTTCGCCTCTGGCCCTCAGCTGCTTGCAGCCCTGGAGACGGCAGAGCGGCCGGACTACCTGCTGGTCGACATGGAATTCCAAGGCGAGCCTACGGGCGGCCTGCTCATCGCCCGCCGCATCCACGAGCGCTATCCCGAGGTGCGCATCATCATCTTCTCCGGCCGTTTCGACCACCCGCAAGCCTCCGAAGAGCGGCGCCCTCAACGCGTGATAGAGATAGGCCGCGTAGTGATGGAGGCTTTGCGCCTGGGAGCCAGCGCTTTCGTCAGCAAGAACGCCGCAGGCGGATTTTCCATCGAGAACATCCTGCGCGCCGTGGCCTGCCTGGAGCGCGGCGAGCGCTTCTACTTCAACTACCCCGTCATGCTCACCCTCAAGGAGGCTGCCGAGCACTACTTCGACCTTGTGGGCAGCACCGACTACCTGGAGCTCAGCGCCGCCGAGCGCGACCTGCTGCTGCTCGAAGCCGCCGGATGCACCGCCAGCGAAATTGCCAACCAACTGGAAGAGAGCGACAAGGCCATCCAAGAGCGGCAGAAGGACCTCTCGCGCCGCCTCGATATCGTCAACAAGAGTGCCGCGCGGGTGGCCAAAGCCCTCTCGCTGGGGCTGATCAACCCTGCCGACATCAAATTCCTTTCAAGAACATAAAACATTAACAACAAATACATTAAATCATGAAAAAGCTCATCCTTTCGCTGCTCCTGCTCGTTGCCGGAGCCACCGCCATGGCACAGAGTGCCGCCGACTTCCGCGCTGCCGCCGAGAAAGGCGACGCCGCAGCCCAGTTCCAGCTCGGACAATGCTACGAGAAAGGACTCGGCGTCGAGACCGACTCTGTCCAGGCCGTCAAGTGGTACACCAAGGCCGCCGACCAGGGCAATGCCGACGCCCTCTACAGCCTGGGGCTCTGCTACTATTACGCCATCGGCGTGCCCGAGAACCTCGAGAAAGCCAAAGCCTACCTCCGCAAGGCCATAGCCACCGGCGACCTCGACAAGATGAAAGTCTACACCGCCAACGCCCTGATGGGTATTTTCAATATCCACTGAACCCCGTACCCTGCCTGCTTGGTGCTCCTATGCCGACAGGCGTGGGCAAAAATTATTTTGCCAATTAAAATATTCTTTGTACTTTTGCATTTTTGAATTGGCATCATAAACACCTGTTTCGAGATGAGAAAAAGCACCTTACTGATGGCCGTCGCGGCCCTCTGCATGACCTTCCTGGTCACCGCCTGCGAAGACGAAAACGCCGCCACCGGCGGCACCTCGCGCACTGACTGGCCCTACCCCGTGGCTGGTGTCGACAAATACACCATCGAGCTCGAGGGTACCGACCTCTCTTTCGAGCTTGTGGCCGTCAGGAAGGGTTCCTTCTACATGGGCACCGACGACACCGTTATCGCCCGCGAGAACGAGCGCCCCGGCCATCTGGTCACTTTCGAGAAAGACTTCCTCATCTCTGCCACCGAGGTGACACAGGAGCTCTTCAAGCACGTCATGCAGATTTCCGACCCCAACCGCTTCAAGAAGGGCGACAACCTGCCCGTCGACAGCGTGTCGTACGAGGAGGCCACCGAGTTCTGCAACCGGCTCACCGAGCTGACCCACCGCACTTTCATGCTGCCCACCGAGGCGCAGTGGGAGTATGCCGCCCGCGGCGGTCACCTGCAGGGCATCGAGCAGACCCTCTTCGTCGGCAGCAACAACCTAGACGAGGTAGGCTGGTACTACGGCAACACCATCAACGGCTACGGCAAGCGCACGACGCGTCCGGTTGCGCAGAAGTTCCCCAACGCCCTGGGACTCTACGACATGTCGGGCAACGTCTGGGAGTGGTGCCGCGATGGCTACAGCGACTATCCCGATAGCGACCAGAAAGATCCCCTGGTGCAGAGCGAAGAGGGTCCCTTTGTGCTGCGCGGCGGATGCTACATGAACAATGCCAACCGCTGCCGCATGACCATCCGCAGCTACGCCGAGGCCGACGCCTGCATGCCCAATACCGGTTTCCGCATCTACTCACCTCTCCAACAATGAGATACGAAGTTGATTTTCTTGTCATCGGCTCTGGCATTGCCGGACTCAGTTTTGCCCTCAAGGTAGCACCCTACGGCAAAGTGTGCGTCCTCACCAAAGGCGACGCCTCCGAGGGGTCGACACGCTATGCGCAGGGCGGTATCGCCGCCGTGATGTACGACAGCGACTCTTTCGACAAGCACATCCACGACACCCTAGTGGCTGGCGACGGCATCTGCAACCGCGAGGTGGTCGAGATGACCATCCGCCAGGCGCCCGACCGCATCCGCGAGCTGGTGCAATACGGCGTCGGTTTCGACCTCGACGGCAAGGGCGACCGTTTCGACCTCCACCGCGAGGGGGGGCACAGCGAGTTCCGCATCCTGCACCATAAGGACAACACGGGCGAGGAAATCGAGCGCGGCCTCCTCGAAGCTGCCCGGCGCCACCCCAACATCGAGATTAAGGAGCGCCAGTTTTCCATCGACCTCATCACGCAGCACCACCTGGGGCAGCGTGTCACCAAACACACACCGGGCATCGAGTGCTACGGTGTCTATGCCCTCGACTGCGACACCAACCGCATCGACACGTATCTTGCCAAGGTCACGCTTCTGGCCACTGGCGGTATGGGCAACGTCTACTCCACCACCACCACTCCGGTCATCTCCACTGGCGACGGTGTGGCGATGGTGCACCGCGCCCGCGGCGTGCTCAGTGACCTGGAATTCATGCAGTTCCACCCCACAAGCCTCTACAATCCGGCCGAGAAGCCGGCCTTCCTCATCACCGAGGCCATGCGCGGTGCCGGCGCCGTCCTCAAGGACCGCAACGGCAACGAGTTCATGCAGAAATACGACAAGCGCCTCTCGCTGGCACCGCGCGACATTGTGGCCCGTGCCATCGACAACGAGATGAAGCTCTCCGGCCGCGACTACCTCTACCTCGACGCCCGCCCCATCGGCAAGCAGCATCTGATTGAGGGTTTCCCCACTATCTATGCCAAATGCCTCTCTATCGGCATCGACATCACACGCGACATGATACCCATCCGTCCGGCAGCCCACTACCAGTGCGGCGGCATCAAGGTGGGCCTCAACGGCGAGAGTTCCATCCGCCACCTCTACGCCGCAGGCGAATGCTCATGCACGGGTCTGCATGGCGGCAACCGACTGGCGTCCAACTCGTTGCTCGAGGCTGTGGTCTATGCCCACAATGCCGCTATGGCTGCCATCGAGGACGTCAAGGGGTTGGGGTTCAACACGGCCGTTCCTGACTGGAATGCCGAGGGCATGGTTCTCAACGAGGAGATGATCCTCATCACGCAGACCAAGCGCGAGTTGCAGGAAATCATGTGGAACTATGTGGGCATTGTCCGCAGCGACCTGCGTCTGCAGCGCGCTTTCGACCGCCTGAACCTGATTTTCCGCGAGACCGAGGACCTCTACAACCGTTCCGTGCTCACCGAGCCGCTGTCGGAGTTGCGCAACCTCATAGCCTGCGCCTATCTCATCATCAAGATGGCTCGCGCCCGGAGGCAGAATGTGGGGCTGCATTACAGCCTCGACCTCCTCGAGAAGTGAGGCTGTCGCCGTCAGTTTAGCACGATGGTTTCGGCATGGGTTCCTGTAGCCGAGACGGTTTTTACGACATAGACTCCTTTTGGCAGCCTCCGCGTGGGGATGCGGGCTTCTGTCCCTCTGTCGATATTGCGGCGGTAGACGACTTTGCCGTCGGGGCTCAGCAGTTCCACCTGGCGCAGCCCTTGGGCCGCCACGACGATGTCCTGCCCTGTCTTCGTCACCCGTACAGTCTCTCCGGCTACGGGGTCGATGCCCACCGGGGGTGTGTAGTTTTCCGAGGTCAGCACGAGATGGAGCGTGTCGACGAGGCTCTCCCGCCTGGAGTAGGTGCTGCAGAGTGTCGCTTCGGCTTCGGTTCTCAGGATCAGGTCGAGTCCGACAGGCTGCAGGATTGTTGCAGGGTTGACGGTTATCGTGACGCTGTGTTCTTCGCCGGGTGCGACGGTGAAGGAGCTGTGCATGTGGTTGAAGAGGGTGTTGTTTTCGTCGCGGCAGGTGAAATGTGTCAGGTTCATTGCCTGGCCTGCAAATTCGACCTGCACCGAGGCGTTGAGGTAGTCGGGGGTGTCGAGCACGAAGGGTATAGTCAACGGCCGGTCGGCGTAGACTGTATCGCCCGGCGCGCCGAAGGCCCAGCAGGTCTCCTGCCCGCCCTCGGGGGAGGATGAGTTGGCAAGGCTCGAGAGGCTTTTCCCGCGGAGGAAAACGCCGGAATCGTAACTGTTGTCGCCCACGTTGCAGATCGAGATGTGCATGTGGTAGACTTCGCAGGGCAGTATCGCGCCGCGGGCCGCCATTTCGCGGGTGTAGCCATCATACTGGATGCCGGTGCTGTGGTTGTTGTGGTTGTAGAAGTGGGAGTACTGGTAGAGGCAGCCCGAGCCGGCGCCGCCGCTGGTTCCCGGGCTTCCGGGGTTGACGCTGTTGATGGCCACGGGTATACCGCCGGGGTTGGCAGTGGTCTCGCTTCCGGGTATGGTCGCTATGTTCCGCGTCACCACCTCGCCCGTCACAGGGTCGGGACCTGTCACCAGGAAGGCGAAGATATCATTGAACTCGGAGCAGACGTACTCGGGATATTCCTCCGAACCGAAGGAGTAGTAGACGTAGATATAGTTGCCGTTGCTGACGAAGTCGAAGTCCAGGGTGGCGCAGTTGACCAGTTCTGCCGACGCCATGGACGAGAGGGCGTTGTCGACGTAGTTGCCCGACGAGGCGCTGAAGCTGCCCGAGTTGTTGGGTCCTGCGGCGGCCGAGACGTTGCCCGTGGCCAGGATGACTCCCGACCCGATGCCCAACTGGGAGAAACCGTTGGCGTCGAAGGTTCCGAGCTGGCTCGACGCGATGGGTCCAGAACTGCCGTTGAATTGCACGTTGAAGACTGTCACTCCTTCGCCGAGCATCTCTTCGATCAGGAATTCGGCGGGCTGACGGTCCTGGGCCGAGCTGACCGTGATGTTTTGCGCCTCGAGCGCTGCGGGGAAGCAGGCCGATGCCAGCAACAAAGACAGTAAATATTTGGTTTTCATAGTATTAGTTATTTTATGCAACAGTCATTCTGTCTGCAAATATACAAAATTTTTCCGGATGCGGGGATGCGCGTGCGAAAAAAATAAAGTTCCCCGATTTTCCCATCGGTGGGAAATGATGGGAAAGAGTCGAAGTATTCACCTACCAGATACCTACCAGACACCTAGGGGATGGGTGGCTGCTGTGGAAATCTTTTTTCCCCGATAGCGAAAAAAAAGCGTATCTTTGCGGTCGGATTGACATGAAGATGATACGCTATATACTGCTGGCAGTCAACGTTCTGGCTGCTATCGGGCTGGTGCTGACGACGCTGGCTGGCGATGTTGCGCCGACGACGAGCCTTGTTCCGTCGGTGCTGGCGTATGCTTTTCTGCCGATGCTGGCCGTGAATGTTGTCTTTTTTCTCGGCTGGCTGCTGGCGCGGCGGTGGCAGTGCTTGGTGAGCGGGGCTGCCGTTGCGTTGCGGTTTTCTTTTGTCGGTCTTTTCCTTCAGGTTGGGGGCCGTTCCGATGTGCCGCCGATTGACGAGTATCCTGGGCGGGTGAGCCTGATGACTTATAATGTGCATGGTTTTTCGGGCACGGCGCTCGAGGTGTCGGTGAAGGACAGTGTAGCGCGGCAGTTTGTCGAGCTGGTGCGTGAGGCCGATGCCGATGTTCTCTGCCTGCAGGAGTATCCGCTGACGAGGGGTGTGCGTGTGACGGACAGTCTGCAGCAGCTGGGCTACAATCATCACTATGGCAGCCGTGGGAATCCTGGTGCGCCGAAGGGTACGGTGGTTTTCTCGCGTCTCCCGATTACTTACGTCAAGCGTATCGACCCGCAGAAGGTGCTGGTGGATGTGCTGAAAGACAGTGTGACGGTGCGCATCTGCTGTGTGCACATGGGTTCTTTCAATTTCAATCTTTCCGACCGCGAGGAGGTGGAGCGCATGGGGCGCGGGTTGGTGGACAGCACGTCGCACGGGCCGTTGCGGAAGGCGAAGCAGACGGTGCTGACGCATGCCAAGGAGTGGGACGAGCAGTTGCGGCCGATTGTCGGGGAGTGCTCGGTGCCTCTTGTGGTTGCGGGCGATATGAACGATATACCTTCCTCGTGGCTGTATGCACGGCTGGCGGACAAGCTGCACGATGCCTACCGCGACGAGGGTTCGGGGATGAGTGTCACTTTCAACGGCGGCAACGGGAGGGTGGTGCCTATCGGGCGGGGGTGGTTCCCCGAGTTCCGGATTGACATGGTCTTCCTCAGCGACGACCTGCAGACCCTGAGCTACCGACGGTTGCGCTCCGACGTCTCCGACCATTACCCCGTCCTGGTTTCCTTTCAACCTGCCAAAAGATGAGAATACAAGAGCGATACGACCGCATTATTGAATGGTTCGAGCGGGAGATGCCTGTTGCGCAGACCGAGCTGCACTATGAGGGTCCCTTCCAGCTCGTCGTCGCCGTCGTCCTCTCCGCACAGTGCACCGACAAGCGTGTCAATATGGTCACTCCGGCGCTTTTCGAGGCCTACCCGACGGCGCTGGCTATGGCCTCAGCCTCTGCCGACGACATATTCCGCTACATCAGTTCCGTCTCCTACCCACACAACAAGAGCCGCCACCTTGCGGCGCTTGCCCGCATGCTGGTCAGCGACTTCGGGGGCACGGTGCCTTCCGACGTCGATGCGCTGCAGCGCCTGCCTGGCGTAGGCCGCAAGACTGCCAATGTCGTTGCCGCTGTGGCCTTCGACCTGCCTGCTATGCCTGTAGACACCCACGTCTTCCGCGTGTCGAACCGTCTGGGGCTGACGCGCAACAGCAAGACGCCTCTGGCCACCGAGCGGGCGCTGGTCAGGCACATACCCTCTGAGAAGCTCTCCACGGCCCACCACTGGCTGATTCTCCACGGCCGCTACACGTGCCAGGCGCGTAAGCCGCGCTGCGGCCAGTGCGGCCTCGCCGACCTCTGCGCCTACCATGCCGGCCGGAAAGGGGGTGCGCAATGACTTTTGCCAATCCCGCGATGCTCTGGGGGCTGCTGGCCCTCTTCGTCCCCATTGCCGTCCACCTCTTCAATTTCCGCCGCTACCGCAGGCTCTACTTCTCCAACGTCGACCGCCTCGGCCAGCTCCGCAGCGAGACGCAGCGCCACTCCACGCTCCGCCGGTGGGTCCTCCTTGCCGTGCGGCTCCTCGCCCTCGCCCTCCTCGTCCTTGCCTTTGCGCGCCCCACACTCAGCCCCTCCGGATCCGCCCTCCGCTCCGGCGCCACCGCCGTCAGCCTCTTCGTCGACAATTCCTTCAGCATGGGCAGCATCGGTTCCGACGGTCCCCTGATAGAGCAGGCCTGCCGCAAGGCCCGCGAGGTCGCCGACGCCTATCCGCCCGACACGCGCTTCCAGCTCCTCACTTCCGATATGTTCGGCCAGCAGTTCCAATGGCTCTCGCGGCAGGAGCTCCTCGACGCCCTCGACGGCATCCAGGTCGGCCCGGCCAGTCCGCCGCTGGAACAGGTTGTGCGCCGCCAGCTCGACTTCCTGTCCAACTCCGCCGCGCCCAACCGCCACGCCTACCTGATCAGCGACTTCCAGTCCTCGTCCCTCCCGTCCGACGGGGAGCTGCCCACCGACGACCGCACGACCCTCTCCCTCGTGCCGCTACAAGGGCTCGCGGCCGACAATCTCTATATCGACACGCTCACCCTCGACGCGCCTGCCTACTTCGTCGGCGGCGCCGTTGCCGTCAACGTCCGCGTCTGCAACTCCGGCGCTCAACCGGCCGAGAAGGTTCCCCTCCGCCTGCTCGTCGACGGACGCGAGCGCGCGCTCGCCACCCTCGACATACCACCCCACGCCTCCGCTCAGGCGACCCTCCGCTTCACCCTCGACAGCGCAGGATGGTTCGACGCCCTCGTCCAACTCACCGACCACCCCATCACCTTCGACGACAGCTACTATTTCTCGCTCCTCGCCGGTCAGCCCGTGCAGATGCTCCAGGTCGACGCCTCCACCCCGAACCCGAGTCTCAACCGCCTCTTCCCCGACGACGACCCCGCCGTCCGCCGCACCCTCGCCCCACTCCCTCCCGATCTCTCGCCCTACCACTTCATCCTCCTCAACCAGCCCACCGCTATGCCCTCCGGCCAGGCCGCCCAGCTCAGGCAGTGGGTTGCCGACGGCGGCACCCTCGCCATCATTCCCCCACCTCACACGGAAACCACAACTACCAACTCTCAACTCAACGACCTCCTCGCCCTCCTCGGCGCCCCACAGCTCGCCTCGTGGACCACCCAGCCCCTCCGGGCCTCACGCCTCAACCGCCAGGCCTCTCTCTACCGCAATGTCTTCACCGCCCCCACCGACCACCAGATGGAAATGCCCACAGCCTTCGCATACTACCGCCTGAGCCAAACCCCGGAACCCACAACTCCCAACTCCGACCTCATCACCCTCCCCGACGGCAGCCCGCTCCTGACCGCCTACACCCTCGACGCCGGACGCGTCTACCTCTTCACCACTCCTCTCCTCGCCCAGTACACCGACCTACCCAACCAGGCACTCTTCGTCCCGACCCTCTACAACATGGCTCTCTACAGCCAACCCCAGCCCCAACCCCACCATCTCCTCACCGACACCCGACCCATCAACGCTCAACGCTCAACGCTCAACGCCCAACTCACCAACCCGCCCACCCTCACCTCCGCCGACGGCTCCCACTCCGTCATCCCCGAACTACGCCACGTCGCCAACCGCACCCTCCTCCTCCTCCACGGCCAGCTTCCCCACGCCGGACACTACCGGCTGACCCACAACCCAGAGCCCTCAACCCTCAACGCTCAATCCTCAACGCTCAACTCAGAAACCCACCTCGCCTTCAACTACGACCGCCGTGAGTCCGAGATGACCTTCCCCGACCCCTCGGAACTCACAACCCACAATCCTCAACTCTCAACCCTCAACCCGAAACACCCCCTCCAACAAGCCATTCGCACCCGCGCCACCGGCACACCCCTCTGGCGACACACCCTCATCCTTGCACTCCTCGCACTCGCAGCCGAAGCACTCCTCGTCAGAAAACCCCAAACTCAAAAATCAGAAATCAGAAATCAGAAATCAAAACTTCTCCTCCTACCGTTCCTCCTCCTACCTCTCGCCTGCCAGCCCACCACCCACCCCACCACCATCCTCCTCGTCGACCAGACAGGCCTCTTCGCCGACCTCGACACCATCCCACCACCCCCTCACTCAGAAATCAAAACTCAGAAATCAGAAATCAACACCCACCTCACCATCCTTCCATCACCCTCCCTCGACTACGCCCGCCAGCAGGCACTCGCACCCCACCCACCTCTCCACCCTGGCCGCACCGCCATACTCCTCATCCCCGCACGCAACAACACCATCCCACGCGACGCCTTCCTCCTCCTACCCCAGCGCACCTCGCTCCCCCGCAGCCACCCCGGCCTCGCCGCCACCCTCGACAGCCTCCTCAACACACACCTCCTCAACACACTCCTCCGCGACCTCTCGCAGCCCCCTGCCGCCGACTACCGCATCCGCCTCCACACCCAAACCCTCGACTAGACAAAAAAAGCGGGACGCCAGACCGGCACCCCGCAACCCAAAACCCATAACTCTTAACTCAAAAGCAGCCCCCGAGCGTCAGCATCAGACTGTAGCCCACGCCGAGCGCATGCTTCGTCGGCACTAGCCCCGCCGGCACGTCGACCTCCGTAAAAAAGGCACTGATGTCAGGCAGATTCAGCTGTAGGCCCACATGGGTACTCGGCGTGACCTGATAGTTGAGCCCCAGCGAAACGCATCCACGCGCTCCGTAGCGGGCGGCCTTGGTCACCTCGTCGAGGTGGACATACCGGTTGTTGCCGACAAGCAGACCCACAGCTACGCCGCTCTCAAGGGTAATCCGCTCGGTCAGACCGTAGTAATTGCGTATGTCGAGCAGCACCGAATAGAGATCAAAACTCTCTTCCAGCGACAGTTGCGAAGTCTTACCCGACGTACTATTGACCGTGAGGCCCAGAAGCCATGAGTTGTCGAAATAATAACCCAGCGTATACTGGAACCCAATACAGTTGCTGTACTTGTCTGTGGGGTCCTGGAAGAGCGACATGGCGGGATAGTTGCCAAAAGTCGTCAGTCCTGTGGCAAACTCACCCTGCCAACGGCCTTCACGTGAGAATTCCTGCCCATTGGCCACAAAGCATGCGACCATCGCGATAATCAATGCCAATCTTTTCATATTATTCATTGTTTTTTAGATTGTTAGCGTATCACGGACCATCTGTCTCGTGCTGCAAAATTACGAAGAACATACCACTCCGCAATTACCCGAACGGGTAAAAATGTCACAAAAAAATGCATTTTTACCCATTCGGGTAATTTTTTTTCGTATCTTTGCATCGTATTTACATGTATACTATTATCTATGATAACTGCAAAACACGCACTGCACGAACTGACCGACGAGGACTACCAGCTGGCGGCTCCCATCATCGAGACCGCAGCCGCCATCGAACAGATGATTTCGCCTCACGCCTTTGTCCTCGACCTGGCAAACAACCGCCTCCCCTACATATCGCCCGGCTTCGCCAAACTCTTCGGCAGTGCCGACGGCCACACCATGGCCTCGTTGGAACGGCTCGTCGACGACCCCTCGATGCTCGGCAGGCTCAAAGGCTGTTTCCATTCAGCCTACCGGCAGGATACCAACCCCTTGGCGGCCCACACGGTGCTCTCGGTCGACGGCATCGCTGCGCTCAACGGGCTGAAAATCATGATGCACCTGAAAATCAAACCCCTGGCCGTCGACTCGCAGAACGCCCCGTGGCTCCTCCTCGGCCTCCTCTCGCCCTCGGCGGCAGCCACCCCAAGCCACATCATCGGCGGCACCGCCAAGTCGCTCCGCAGGTTCCTCTATGTCGGCGACGGCGCCCAAGGCCACTGGGAGCCGATACCGGATATCGGACTGACAAAGAGCGAGTTGACCATGCTCTCGCTCTCGGCCCAGGGTCTCTCCGTTGACCAGATCGCCGCCCTGATGCTCAAATCGGTCAACACCGTCAAGCACTACCGTAAGGAAGCCTTCCGCAAAATGGGCGTCGCCAACATCGCACAGGCCATCGCCCTCGTCGACGACCTCTGCCTCATCTGACCCATCCGCCACCCTCTCCCCTGGGCGACACCTGCCATAGACGAAGAGGGGAAGAAGAGGGTACCCCCAAGACACTGTAAACCAACCATGTACAAACGGGCTATTGGGGCCCTTTTTCCAAAAAAAATTCAAAAAAAAACGGGTCTTTTTCCGACCGGTCGGCAGGCCGGTGGCCGAATAACCATTAGTGGTGATTTTGCCTATTGCAGCCCGTTTTCCGTTATTTTTTTACTACTTTGCGACGCCTTTCCAAAGGGAACGGCTCGAACAAACAACTGAATAACAACAAACTAAACCCAATCGCAATGTCCAAAAAGACCATCAGATTATTCCTGCTGCCGCTGTTGCTGGCGGTGGCACCCGTGGCCGAGGCCCAGGAGCTGACCGACTACACCCTGGCGTACGACACCACCCAGTTCAACACCCTTGTCGGCACGCCCGGCGCCCACCCGCTGGCCGCCGTCGCGGGCGACAACAACCACGACTTCATCACCCTGCCCTTCGACTTCCCCTTCGGCGAAGACCTTCTGGCCTCAGGCTCGCGCGTCGGCGCCAGCGCTAACGGCTACCTCTACTTCGGCAGCGTTCACCCCGGCGACTACGGCCAATCCGTCTGGGGCAACCCCGGCCTGACATACCGCATCATCCTCCCCTTCGTCGCGGCCGACGGCTACTGCACGGCCGCTGCCGGGCAGGGATGCTTCTGGGCCGACACCACCGACGAGGAAGGGGTGCGGATGCTCGCCTTCGAGTTCCGACACATCGCACCCTACGCCGGCCGCAGCGACGCCGCCAACGACGTCAACTACCAGGTCCGGCTCTACGAGGACGGCACCATAGCCGTCATCTACGAATCTTCGTCCTACGCCCACACCGCCGTCTGCAACCTGATGATTGCCAACGGGTATGCCGACAAGATATGCCTCACCGGCGCTTGGACCCAGCCCGTAGCCGCCACGCCGGCGACCATACCCTCGCTCGGCACCGCGCCCGTGACCGGCGCACGCTACACCTTCCGCCGCCCCGAGGGCTTCTGCGCCAGACCCATCCTGCTGACCGTCAGCGATGTCATCTCCTCGTCGCTCACCCTCACCTGGCAGGGCGAGGCCGCCGCCTACCGCGTCTACTACGCCTCGACCGACAACGGCTGGGACGACTCCGTCGACGTGTCGGCACCGACCGCCACCCTCGACGGCCTCAGCGCCTCGACGGCCTACCGCCTCGCCGTAGCCAGCATCTGCGACGGCTCCCTCAGCACCCTCTGCACCACCGAGGCCCGCACCGCCTGCGAGGCCGTCAGCCAGCTGCCCTACACCGAGAGCTTCGAGGGCTTCGACATCGGCGCCGCAGGCTGGAACCCCTGCTGGACCCGCCTATTCCGCGAGAACAACCAAACCCTCAACACCGCCAACCCTATCGGCACCAGCGACGCCTACGACGGCAACCGCGCCATACGCCTCTACGCACACCCCGGCTACGGCCAGTGGAGCCTCTTCGCACTCCCCGAATTCACCACACCACTCAGCCAGCTGCAACTCTCGTTCTACTACAAGGTCAACCGCCCGTCCAACAACCTCCTGCAGGTGGGCATCATGGCCAACCCCTCCGACACCGCCACCTTCCAGCCCCTCGACACCCTCGCCGCCGACGGCACCGACTGGCAGCTCGCCGAGGTCGACTTCGCCGACTGGGACGGCTCCGCACTCCACATCGCAGTCAAATTCTCGACCACCGCCACCACCGGCTACGACACCTACTACTGCTACATCGACGAACTGATGGTGGGCCTGCCCCCAGCCTGCCAGCGCCCCGTCGCCGTCAGGGCCGAAAACATCACCCCCACCTCGGCCGACATCGTCGTCTCCGACACCGCAGCCGTCACCTCCTACCTCATCACCTGCACCAGCAGCGACACCACCTTCTCGCTGACCGCCTACAACGACACCATAGCCACCCTCACCGACCTCGTGCCGCAGACCGCCTACCACATCAAGGTCCTCAAGCAGT
Organism: uncultured Bacteroidota bacterium; assembly: GCA_902784865.1. Lineage (GTDB taxonomy): Bacteria > Bacteroidota > Bacteroidia > Bacteroidales > P3 > Colimorpha. The sequence goes on from CACZWL010000020.1 coordinate 29,327, forward strand.
GTCCCGACGGCAGCCTCACACGCGCCGTCAGCACCGACTTCCGCACCCCCTGCAACGCACTGTCGCACGACGACCTGCCCTATGCCGACGACTTCAACAGCTACTCCTCCTGGTCCGGCGGATTCAACAACCCCTGCTGGAACACCCTCAACTTCAACGTCAGCGGCTACGGCACCTACCCCAACATCAGCTCCTACACCCGGCGCGGCAACACCGGCAACAGCCTCTACTTCTGCGCCTACCACCCCGGCCAGGGGCAGTATACCACGCTGCCCGCCATCGACTATGTCGGCGACCTCGCCCTCACTTTCCACTCCTATGCCACCACCGACCACTGCGTCCTCGAAGTCGGCCTCATGTCCGACCCCTACGACACCGCCACCTTCATCCCCGTCAGCCGCATCACACCCACCCAAAGCCGCCAGTGGGAGGAGCAGACCGTCACCTTCAGCAACCACAACGCCCCTGACCTCCACATCGCCTTCCGCAACACGCAGGATGGGGGCATGACCGTCACTGCCCACCAGTACCACATCGACGACCTCGTGCTCGACCTCGCGCCCACCTGCAGCCACCCCCTCTCCGTGCGCATCGACAGCGCCACCGCCACCACCCTCGACCTCGTCATCAACGACCCTGAATACATAGCCACCTACCGCGTGGTATACAACGCCGACACACTCGTCGCCTACGACACACTCGTCCACCTCGCCGACCTCACCCCCGGCACCGCCTACACCATCAGCGTGGCCACCCTCTGCTTCAACGGCGAAGTCACCTCCGAAGTCTCCACCACGGCCCACACCCTCTGCCGCCCCCTCAGCACCACCGAACTGCCCTGGAGCGAAAACTTCGAAACATGGCCCACAGGCAACTACGCCGAATTCCCCACCTGCTGGAACCGCCACTTCGGCTATGCCGGCAACTGGACCAACTACGTCGAATCCAAAGTCAAAGCCATCCCCGACAGCGGACGCACCGGCATCTACATCCAATCCGCCTACGGCATGCAGAACGGCATACTCGTACTGCCCGACGTCGACCACGACCTGCGCCTCCTCCAGCTTTCCCTCAGCCTCCGCTTCAACTCCTTCGGCCAATCCACCGACGGCATCGTCGAAATCGGCATCGTCGACACGGCAGACAACCCCTCCTCCTTCCGTCCCTTCGACACCATCGCCAACTCCCTCTCAGGCAACCAATACACCCTCCACCACATACCCCTCCTCCCCTGCGGCTCCGCCATCGGACGCATAGCCCTGCGCTACAACAACCAGGACGAGAACGACTACGACTACATAATCATCGACTCCCTGGCACTCGCCATCGCCCTCGACTCGCTGCCCCCGCTGCCCCAGCCCGTCGAACTGCACTCCCAAGCCGCCATCTGCAACGGCCTCACCTACACCTTCCACGACACCCTCCTCACCACCGCCGGCACCTACACCCACTCCTGGGGCGACACCACCGAAACCCTCACCCTCACCATCCTGCCCACCTACGCCGACACCCTCGTGCAGCAAGCCACGGGAAGCTTCTTCTGGCAGGACAGCACCTTCACCGAAAGCACCCTCTACACCCTCACACTCCTCACCACCGCAGGCTGCGACAGCACCCTCACCCTCAGCCTCACCGTCAACCCCGACCCGGTGGACCCTGACCCCGTGGACCCCGACCCCGTAGACCCCGACCCCGTGGGAATTGAGGAAAGCCACACCGTCGAGGTATCACTCCACCCCAACCCCGCCACCACCACCGTCACATTGGGCGGACTCGGCGGCAACTCACGCATCACCCTCGTCGACATCAGCGGCCGCACCCTCGCCGAACTCAGCACACAGAAGCCCGAAATCACAATCGACGTCGCAAGCCTCGCCAAAGGCACCTGCTTCGTCCGCATCGAAACCCACGGCCGCTCCGCCACGGTGCACAAACTCATAGTCCGCTGACCCGACCCCTACCGCCAGGCACCCGCCGGCCATCTGGTAGGTATCTGGTAGGTGAATAGTTCGACTCTTTCCCATCATTTCCCATCCTTGGAACCTTCCGCAACCCGAAGGTTCCATTTTTCTTTTCGCCATATCGGAAAAAAATCGTACCTTTGCCTCCACACCCCACAACAACAGAAAAACATATCATCATAACAATCAAATAATTGCACAATACCATGTCCCTCCTCTCCATACACAATCTCCACGCCTCCATCGGCGACCGCCAAATCCTCAAAGGCATCGACCTCGTCGTCAACCCCGGCGAAGTCCACGCCATCATGGGCCCCAACGGCAACGGCAAAAGCACCCTCGCCGGCGTCCTCGCCGGCAACCCCAAATACACCGTCACCCAAGGGACCGCCCTCTTCAAAGGCAAAAACATCCTCGACCTCCCCGTCGACGTCCGCGCCGCCGAAGGCCTCTTCCTCGGCTTCCAGTACCCCGTCGAAATACCCGGCGTCAGCATCGCCAACTTCATGCGCACCGCCGTCAACGAGCAGCGCAAATACCGCGGCCTCGACCCACTCTCCGGCGCTCAGTTCCTCAAGCTCATGGAAGAAAAGAAACAAATCGTCGAAATGACCGCCTCCCTCGCCAACCGCTCCGTCAACGAAGGCTTCTCCGGCGGCGAAAAGAAAAAAAACGAAATCTTCCAGATGGCCATGCTCAACCCCATCCTCTCCATCCTCGACGAAACCGACAGCGGCCTCGACATCGACGCCCTACGCATCGTCGCCTCCGGCGTCAACAAACTCCGCACACCCGACAACGCCACCATCGTCATCACCCACTACCAACGCCTCCTCGACTTCATCGTCCCAGACTTCGTCCACGTACTCTACGAAGGCCGCATCGTCAAGACAGGGCCCAAAGAACTCGCCCTCGAACTCGAAGAAAAAGGCTACGACTGGATCAAAAAAGAACTCGAACAATGATACGCAAAGACAAACTGCCCAACCCCTGGGGCGACGACTGGCACCTCGACACCCAACCCACCGTGCTCGACATCCCGCAAGGCTCACACCTCCAGATCATAGCCTGCACCGACCAATGGGTCGTCGACAAACTCAACACCCCGCAAACAACGGAGAACGGAAAACTCTTAACTCTTAACTCAGAACTCCTAACTCAGAACTCAAATCTCACCCTCAACATCGGCCCCGACGCCCACGTCGAACTCTGCCGCCTCCAAGGCATCGACACCCCAGCCGAACACCTCACCCAACTCCGCGCCGACATGCAGCAAGGCGCCACCCTCTCCCTCGCCACCATCACCCTCGGCGGAACCCATGTGCGCAACAACATCGAAGTACGCATGCACGGCGAGAACTGCCGCCTCCAGGCCGGCGGGCTCTACCTCGTCGACCGTCAGCAGCGCTGCGACAACTACATCTTCGTCGAACACGCCGCCCCCTCCTGCTTCAGCACCGAACTCTACAAAGGCATCCTCGACGACGCAGCCCAGGCACGCTTCAACGGCCACGTCCTCGTCCAGGACGGCGCCACCAAAACCGAAGCCTTCCAGACCAACCGCAACGTCCTCCTCACCGACAAAGCCCACGTCGACACCCGCCCCTTCCTCGAGATCTACAACGACGACGTCAAATGCTCACACGGAAGCACCATAGGCCAACTCGACCAGCAGGCCCTCTTCTACCTCCAGACCCGCGGCATCAGCCTACGCACCGCCATCACCATGCTCAGCTACGCCTTCTGCGACGAAGTCATTCGCATGATCGAAATCCCAGCCCTGCGCGACATCGTCGGCGACATGGTCAAAAAACGCCTCCACGGCGAACTCACACCCTGCGACGAATGCTCCATACGCTGCTCCACCCCATGCAACGGACTCGACGCCAACTTCGACATCGACCCACACAAACTCTGATGACCCCTCGCCTGCTCATCCTGCCACTCCTCATCCTGCCGCTCCTCGCCAGCGGCCAGACCTCCTGCACCAAAGTCAAAACCTCCGACAAAGACGACTTGGACAAGGCCCTCGCCCACTACGAAGCCTTCCAGTACCGCGAAGCCTCGCAACTGCTGCGACGCGTAGCTCAGAAAAACCCCAAATCCCCCGACCCTCACTTCTGGCTCGGCATGGTCTCCGTCAAAAACGGCTTCAACACCACAGGCGTCCGGAAATACTTCTCCCAATGCATCGAACTCTGCCCCAACTACCCCAACGCACTGGCTCACTTCTACATGGGCATGATACACTACACCGACGAACGCTACGACGAAGCCGTCGCCGAACTGGAGCAATACTTCAGCATGGCCAACAACACCGACGACAAAGCCCAAACCTCAGTCTACGACGAAGCCTCGGCCTACCTCCACTGGTCGCGCTTCCTCGCCGACGCCAAACTCAACACCGTACCCTTCGACCCCCACACCCTGTCAGCCATCAGCACCAAACGCAACGAGATGCTGCCCTTCATCACCCACGACGGCAACCGCTGCTACTTCCTCCGCCAAGTCGCCACCAAAAAGGACAAAACCTCATTCTACACCAAGACCATGGAAGAGACCAACTGGCGCCTCTTCTGCAGCGACCGCAACGACACCGCCTTCTCACGCGGCACCGAACTGCCCCCACCCTTCAACCAAGGCGCCCCCGAAGGCGGAGTCACCCTCACGGCCGACGGCCACACCCTCTACTACTCACGCATCGTGAACACCGGCGGCTACGCCAACAGCGACATCTTCTTCACCACCCTCGACGACGGCAAATGGGGACCCCTGCAAAACGCCGGACCCAACGTCAACGGCGACCGCTCTTGGGAGTCGCAACCCTCCATCACCCCCGACGGCTCCACCCTCTACTTCGCCTCCAACCGCAAAGGCGGCTACGGAGGCACCGACATCTGGCGCTGCCGACGCCTCAACAACGGCGACTGGAGCCGCCCCGAAAACCTCGGCTCCGCCATCAACACCTCCGGCAACGAAAAATTCCCCTTCATCCACGCCGACGGCCACACCCTCTACTTCGTCTCCGACGGATGGCAGGGCTTCGGCGGCTACGACATCTACTTCGCCGACATGGACGACGCCTCCAGCCGTCAGCCCACCAACCTCGGACTACCCATCAACACCGAAGGCGACGAACTGTCGTTCGGCGTGACCACCGACGGCACCCGCGCCTACTACTCGGGCAAAACCGCCTCCTCCTCGAGCAGCGACGTGCTGACCTTCGACCTCTACCCCGCAGCACGCCCCGAACCTATGGCCTGGTGCCACCTGACGGTCACCGACACCCTGGGCAACCCCCTCGAAGCCAAAGCCGTCAGCGACCGCGGCCACTGGACCAGCCACAACGGCGACATCGCCATGGTGCTCTCGATGAAGGACGACAACATAGTCACCGTTTCGCAAAAAGGCATGCTGCCCGAAATACTCCTCCTCTCGGCCACCACCGTGCGCCGCCGCGGCGTGCTCCAAGAGGTCGTGCTGCGACCCGCCACCATCGGCACCACCGCACCGCTGAACATCACCATCCTCAGCGGCAGCCGCCTGTCGCCCCAAACCGAACGCGTCCTCGACGCCTGGGTAGCATGGCTCGTCGAGAACCCACGCATACACGTCGAGGTAGCCTGCCGCAAGGAGGCCGACGCAAAGGCCATCTACGACTACCTCCGCAAGAAACGCCTCCGCGCCGAACGCCTGAGCTTCCGCGGCGGCCCACACGTCAAATCGCCCCACCTCACAGTGAAATGAGCCCCATACGACGAGTATTCTCCTACCTGAAGCACTTTCCGCTTCACATCTCGATGAACGTGCTGTTCACCCTGCTGAGCATCGCCTTCAGCGTGGGCTCCTATGTGCTGATAATCCCCTTCGTCGAACTGATGTTCGGACTGAGCGACGTGCCCGACGCCGAACCCGGACTGGCCCTCAACCAGAAGCAGTTGGTCGACTGGGCTTTCTGGCATCTCTACCAGTTCAAGGCCTCCCGCGGCATCTGGTGGTGCCTCGGTATGGCGGCGGCCGGCTACCTCGGCTGCTCCCTGCTGAGCAACCTCTTCCGCTATCTGGCTCAATTCTTCCTCGGCACGGTGCGCAACGGGGTCATAGAGCGCCTGCGCAACGACATCTACCGCAAGGTGACCATCCTGCCCATTTCCTACTTCAACAGCCAGCGCCGCGGCGACCTGATGAGCCGCATGTCCAACGACCTCTACGACCTCGAGTGGTGCGTGGTGATGATGCAGGCCATGGTCAAGGACCCCATCAACGTGCTGGTATTCGGATTCATACTGATCTTCGTGTCGTGGCGCCTGTTTGTGCTCTTCCTGCTGGTGCTGCCGGCAGGGGTATGGATGATAGCGCGCATCGGCAAACGGCTGAAACGGTCGTCGCAACGCGGCCAACGCGAACTGGGCGGGCTGACAGCCGTGCTGGAGGAGTCGCTGGCATCGCTGAAGGCCATCAAGTCGTTCGGCCGCGAAGAAGCCCGCCAGCAGCAATATGCCGAAGCCAACGAGGACTTCACACGCACACAGGCCAAGGTGGCACGCAGCCGCGAGCTGTCGAGCCCCTTGAGCGAAATCCTCGGCACCCTGGCGCTCGTAATCATCCTCATCATCGGCGGCTGGCATGTCATCGACGGGTCGATACAGCCGTCGGTGTTCATCTTTTTCGTCATTATCTTTGCTCGCATCATACCGCCCATACAGTCTATCGTACGCTCCTACAACACCTTGCAGAAGGCCAACGCCTCGGCCGAACGCTTCCTCGAGGTGCTCGACGCCGAGGAGAAAATCGTGGAGAAGGCCGATGCGCAGGTGCTGCCGCCGTTCAGCCGCGAGATATGCTACCACGACGTCAGCTTCGCCTACCGAGACGGGCAGGAGGTGCTGTCGCACATCGACCTGACGGTGCAGAAGGGCACGACGGTGGCCGTCGTGGGACCCTCGGGGGGCGGCAAGACCACGCTGGTCGACCTGCTGCCGCGCTTCTACGACTGCACCGGCGGCTTCATCGAGGTCGACGGGCACCCCATACGCGACTTGAATATCAATTCGTTGCGGCGACAGGTGGGACTGGTGTCGCAGAGCAGCATTCTGTTCAACGACACGGTGGCCAACAACATAGCCTTCGGCGCCGACCACTACAGCCTCGAGGCCATCCGCGAGGCGGCACGGGTGGCGCACGCCGACGAGTTCATCGAGCAGCTGCCCCAAGGCTACAACACCCGCATCGGCGACCGGGGGACGACCCTCTCGGGCGGCCAACGCCAGCGCCTGAGCATAGCACGCGCCGTGCTGCGCGACACTCCCATACTGGTGCTCGACGAGGCCACCTCGGCCCTCGACTCCGAGTCCGAGCTGGCAGTGCAGCAGGGGCTCGACGCCCTGATGAAGGGGCGCACCTCGATAGTCATCGCCCACCGCCTTTCGACCATCCGGCACGCCGACCTGATAGTGGTCATGGACAAGGGACGCATCGTCGAACGCGGCACCCACGAGGAGCTGATGCAAAAGGGCGGCCTGTACAAGAAACTTGTTGATATGCAGTCATTTGCATAGACTGCGCAATTTTTCGCCCAAAAACCGGATTTTCCCCAATTTTAGCCTATTAATAACAGGCTGATTTCCACCGCATAAGAAGCACCTGCTTCTGCCCTTCTTCTGCCTTGGTAAGTCACTGCCAGGGGGGCTGTGGGGAGGGGGCTGGCGATGGGGGTCAGACGAGGTGCAGACGGAGGTCGGGGTCGAGGGTGAGGAGGCCGCGGTCGAGCATGTCGCGGAGCCGGTCGGGGACGTCGGCGAGTCCGCGGTCCTCGAGCATGGCGCAGAGGTCGGGGACCGACAGGGGCGAGGCCTTCAGCGCATCGAGGACGGCTTGGCGGACGGCGTCGCCGTCGGCGCGGTGTTTCTGGCACACGTCGCACTGGCCGCAGTCTGCCGAAGCCTGCTCGCCGAAGTAGGCCAGCAGCTGGCGGCTGCGGCAGGGCGCGTCGGAGGTAACGTAGGCCTGCATGGCCTCGAGGCGGCGCAGGGCAGCCTCCTTGACCTGCTGGTAGTCCTTGTCGGACAGCAGTATCTCGCGCTCGTCGACGCGCGAGGAGGCGAAAATCACCTGCGGCTTCTTGGGGCGCGGGCGGTATTCGACGACCTTCATGTCGTCCAGCTGTTTGAGCATGGCCCGCACGTCCGACGCATTGGCTCCGAAGCGGTTGGCTATGCGGTCCTCGTCGATGGCCACCGGCTCGGTGAAGAGGCCGGGATAGAGGCGCATGAGCAGCTGCAGCAGGCCGCCGAGGCGCTGGTGGCTGACCTCGACGCGGTAGACTTCGCTGCGCGAGAGGGGTATGTAGAGCGACGAGGCGGCATCTTCGTGCTCGGGGAGAGCGATTAGGCCTTCGCGCTCAAGGAAGCGGCAGGCGCTGTAGAACTCGCGCGGGCTGAAGGAGTAGGTGTGGCAGAGGACCTCGATGTCGAAGTCGAAACTGCTGCCCGAACCGCTGCCGACGGGAATCTTGTAGTGGTTGCAGAGGGCGCGGTAGACGTTGCGTATGTGCTGCACGGGCGGGAAGTCGGCGGCATAGCCCTTGCGCAGGAGGGCTATGTCGGCATCGGGGTAGCAGAGGAGCGCGGCGAGCGAGGGCTGCCCGTCGCGGCCGGCGCGCCCAGCCTCCTGGAAGTAGGCCTCGAGCGACTCCGGTATGTCCATGTGCACCACGAAGCGCACGTCGGGCTTGTCGATGCCCATGCCGAAGGCATTGGTCGCCACCATGACCTGCGACGTGCCGTCCATCCACTGCGCCTGCCGCGCATCGCGCTCGCGGGTGTCGAGGCCGGCGTGGTAGTAGGTGGCCGAGACGCCGTTCTCGGCCAGGAAGCGGGCAAGGGACTGCGTGCCGCGACGGCTGCGGGTGTAGACGATGCCGCTGCCGCCAACCTGGCGGATGATGCGCAGCAGACGACGGCTCTTGTCGGCATCGCGTACCACCCTGTAGGCCAAGTTGCTGCGCATGAACGAGGACTGGAAACGGCGACACTGGTGCATCTGCAGGTGGTGGCAGATGTCGTCGGCCACGGCAGGGGTGGCGGTGGCGGTGAGGGCCAAGAGGGGTGCCGAGGGATGGTAGGCGCGGATGGCGGCAATCTCGAGGTAGGGCGGCCGGAAGTCGTAGCCCCATTGCGACACGCAGTGGGCTTCGTCAACGGCAATCAGGCTTACCTTCATCCGGCGCAGATGCTCGATGAACAGGCGCTGGCGGAGGCGTTCAGGCGAGACGTAGAGGAGCTTCAGGTCGCCGCTGATGGCGTTGTAGAGCACATTGTTGAGCACCAGACGGCTCATGCCCGACACCAGGCAGGCGGCTTTGATGTGGCGGTCGTTGAGCTGCTGCACCTGATCCTTCATCAGGGCTATGAGCGGCGAGACGACAAGGCATACCCCCTCGCGGAGAAGCGCGGGCAGCTGGTAGCAGAGCGACTTGCCGCCGCCAGTAGGAAGCAGGGCCAGCGTATCGTGGCCCTGCATGACGGAGTCGACAATCTCTTCCTGCAGTGGGCGGAAGGCGTCGTAGCCCCAGTATTTCTTCAGCAGTCTGTGCTTCTCGTCGGTCAACGGAGTAGGGTTATATTGCCTTGGAACTGGCTGAGGGTGGTGGTGCCGGGCTTGCGGAAGCGGCAGGTGTAGACGTAGGTGCCCTGCGGCAGGTCCTCGCCGTCGTGCGTGCCGTCCCACTG
>CACZWL010000021.1 GCA_902784865.1 uncultured Bacteroidota bacterium
AGGGAGCGGGCAGGGGGTTGTCGCCGAAGCGCAGGTGCGAGCAGGTGTAGCCGCCGCTCTTCTTCGAGTCGTAGTCGAAGTAGGCCTGGCTGTACTTGTCGGTGTTGTCGCCGATAATCTTGATGCTGTTCTTGTTGGCACCCACCGTGCCGTCGGCGCCGAGGCCGTAGAAGCGGGCCTCGAAAGTGCCCTTGGGCAGGATGGAGATTTCGGGCAGGATGGGCAGCGAGCGGAAGGTCACGTCATCGACGATGCCGATGGTGAACTGGTTCTTCTTCTCGCCTTCGGCGTTGTTGAAGACGCTGATGATCTGGGCGGGAGTGGTGTCCTTGCTGGAGAGACCGTAGCGGCCGCCGAGGATGGTGGGCTTGTAGGGGCAGTCCTTGAAGGCCTCGACGATGTCCATATACAGCGGGTCGCCGTTGGCGCCGGGCTCCTTGGTGCGGTCGAGGACGGTGATGGTCTTCACGTGCTCCATCAGGCTCTTGGGCATGGCCTGCATCAGGTATTTCACGCTGAAGGGACGATAGAGGTGGACGGTCACGCAGCCGGTCTTCTTGCCCTGGGCGTTGAGGTAGTCGACGACGGTCTTGATGGTCTCGGTCACCGAGCCCATAGCCACGATGATGTTCTCGGCATCCTTGGCACCGTAGTAGGTGAAGGGGGCGTAGTTGCGGCCGGTCAGCTTGCTGATCTCAGCCATATACTCGGCCACGATGTCGGGCAGCTCGCGGGTCTGGAAATAGACGTCACTGTTCTGGGCGGTACCGCGGGTCACGTTGTGCTCGGGGTTGAGGGCGTTCTCGCGGAAAGCCTTGAGGGCCTTCTGGTCAACCAGCGGACGCAGGTCTTCCATATCCCAAGCCTCGATTTTCTGGATTTCGTGGCTGGTGCGGAAGCCGTCGAAGAAGTTGAGGAATGGCACGCGGCCCTTCAGGGCGGCGAGGTGTGCCACAGGGGCGAGGTCCATCACCTCCTGCACCGAGCTCTCGGCGAGGAGGGCGAAACCGGTCTGGCGGGCGCTCATCACGTCGGCGTGGTCGCCGAAGATGGAGAGGGCCTGGGCGGCCAGGGCGCGGGCGCTCACGTGGAACACGCCGGGCAGCAGTTCGCCGGCGATCTTGTACATATTCGGGATCATCAGCAGCAGACCCTGCGAAGCGGTGTAGGTGGTGGTCAGAGCACCGGCCTGGAGGCTGCCGTGCACGGCGCCTGCGGCGCCGGCCTCGCTCTGCATCTCGACGACCTTCACGGTCTCGCCGAAGAGGTTCTTACGACCGCCGGCGGCCCACTCGTCGATATACTCGGCCATAGGGCTGGACGGGGTGATGGGGTAGATAGCTGCTACCTCGCTGAACATGTACGCCACGTGCGCCGCAGCGCAGTTGCCGTCACAAGTCAAATACATTTGCTTTCTTGCCATAATGGTTAATTTGTTAAGGATTAATATTTTAACTTACGTTGTATTCTCGCTGAGAAGATACAAAGATACACTTTTTATTTTAATTGCATAAAAAATGTTATCAACATTTTGCAAAAAAGGCCGCCGCGCCTAGGGTAGGGTGTGGGCGGCCAAGGGGCGGGGCGTCGGCCACGAGGCGCCGCGCAGGGGGAAGTCCTCGGATGCATAGTGAAAAAATGTTAAAAACGGCTATTTTAACAGTTATTAGGAAAGTTGGAGGGCTGTTTCCGAGAGTTTCGTTTCGGGGCGCGAACGGGGAAAAATCCGATTTTGGCGCCTGTAAGTCGCAGGGGTTGAGCGCGTTATATCTAAATGGGTGATATTGTGGCATTTAAGCCATCTGGTAGGTGAATGGTAGGTATATGGTTCGACTATGGTAGGTGACAGAAAAGTGATTTGTTAATAGATGTTAAACGGGAGCGTGTTTAACATCTATTAACATTTGCGTCGACGGTCTTCGAAAGCATCATGCCGTGGCCGCCTGTATTTCTTGCAGCAGCTAGCGGCAGGTCAGAGCCGGCTTTCGACCGTCGGCCAGTCGACCACCTGCCACAGGGCGCCGAGGTAGTCGGCGCGACGGTTCTGATAATCAAGGTAGTAGGCGTGCTCCCACACGTCGAAGGTCAGCAGGGGCGTGAGGCCTTGGGTGACAGGATTTTCGGCGTTGCGCTGCTGCGTGATGACGAGCTTGCCCTCCTTGTCGGCGCTGAGCCACACCCAGCCGCTGCCGAAGAGGGTGGCACCCTTCTGCTCAAACTCTTTCTTAAAGGCCTCGACGCTGCCGAAATGTTTAACAATCAGCGCGGTGAAGCTATCGCTCATGGGCTTCGGCGCGGGGCTGAACTGCTCGAAGTACATGGTGTGGTTGAGCACCTGTCCGGCGTTGTTGAAGATTGCGCCCTCGCTGCGGCGCACCACCTCCTGCAGCGAGAGGCCTTCGAGGCCGCTGCCGGGGAGCGCCTTGTTGAGGTTGTCCACGTAGGCCTTGAGGTGCTTGCCGTGGTGGAACGAGAGGGTTTCTCTGCTAATGGCATTGTCCAACGCCTCATAGGGCAGGGACATCATGGCGAACTGGCCGCCAATGGGCATTATGTCTTTCATCTTTTTATAGCTTTTGCTGTTAATAATCCGGCTGCAAAGGTACGAACATTTTCCGGATCGGGCAAATATTTTTTGTCAATCCGATAATTCTTTGTATTTTTGCAAATCGGATGGATTTGTAATTCCTATAATATGAAAAGAATCATTTTGCCCATTGCTTTTGCGTTTCTCTTATTGGTTGGTTGTGGAAACCAAAGTAAAGTAGACCAAAAACAACCTACCGAGGTCTGTGTATGGAAGCACGGCCAATGGACGACCGACTGGATGCAAAAATATGTCGAATACGTAAGAAACGACGACATTTTTTTCACTGGTAAAAGAATCATTGATATCTGGAACACATGGGGGCTGGCATACATAGACGATGATAAAACTCCTGAAATGATACTTCTATGCCCAGGAGAAGCGTATGGGAACAAGGTATTGACCATTCGGAAAGACAAAGTGATCGAATGGAGTTCGTGGCGTTGCAACGCATCATACATTCCGAAAAGTGGTTTGATAGAGAACAATGACGGCAGCATGGGGGAATACTGGGACAAAGTGATACGTTTGGAGGACGGGAAGTTCACAGAGATATTCAACCATACGGACAAAATATATATGTATCATGACAAAATTGACGATACAACGGGCACGGACGAATACTACTGCCATTTTAAAGGTGATTCAACATTGCGCGTAGGCTTTGTAGATGACTGTGGTGAGTACTATCGTCTAAAGGACGAAGTGTATAATTCCAAGGGCAATGCGGTGGAATTTGATTCCATCGACTGTCAGTCCACATCTATCTTTAACATGGATTGGCCTCAGATACTTCAAGAAAATTTCACGAAAGAAGAGTACGGAGGATACACCCTGACAGTAATTGTTAAATAAAGTCTATTAATAATTCTTTTTTCGATATCCTCTGCGCCGTGTACCCCTTCCGCCACACCGATTGGACTGCCGACAACGGCAACATGGCCATCCTGGGCCTCACCTGGCAGATGGACTTTGGCCGTCAGTTCCGCAAAGGCGAGAAGACGCTCAACAATGGTGGCTACGACAACGGCATGGTACGCTGACTCAAAAAATATTTTGTCACATTGCAAATAATGAGTATCTTTGCACTTTCATTTTAAACGCAGAGATACTATGCTAGTCAAGACATACGGGAGTGCTATCATCGGTGTTAACGCCGTGACGGTCACCGTTGAGGTGACGGTGTCGCCGGGGGCGGGCTTCTCCATCGTGGGCCTGCCTGACAACGCCGTCAAGGAAAGCGGCCAGCGCATCGCGTCGGCTTTCTTCGAGTCGAACTTCAAGATACCCAACCAGAATATTGTCGTCAACCTGGCCCCAGCCGACCTCAAGAAGGAGGGCAGCGCCTACGACCTCAGCATAGCCATGGGCGTACTGGGCGCCGTGGGCATGGTCAAAGCCGACGACTTTGACAAGTATGTCATCATGGGCGAGCTGGGGCTGGACGGAAGTCTGCGCCCCGTCAAGGGCGTGCTGCCCATCGCCATCGAGGCGCGGAAGCGAGGCTGCAAGGGCATCATCATACCCGCCGAGAACGCCCGCGAGGCCGCCATAGTGAACAACCTGGAGGTCTACGGCGCCGAGAGCCTGAAGCAGGTGGCTGACTACTTCAACGGCCTGGCAGACCTGCCGCAGACCGTCGTCGACACCCGCGCCGAGTTCGCCCGCTCGCTGAACCAATACGAGTACGACTTCGCCGACGTCAAGGGCCAGGAGAGCGTCAAGCGCTGCCTGGAGATTGCCGCCGCCGGTGGCCACAACGCCATCATGATCGGCCCTCCGGGCTCGGGCAAGACCATGCTCGCCAAGCGCATGCCCGGCATCCTGCCGCCACTGACGCTGAGCGAGAGCCTGGAGACCACGCAGATACACTCCGTGGCGGGCCTGATGCGCAAGGAGGACTCGCTGATAGCCGTGCGGCCTTTCCGCGCGCCGCACCACACGGTGAGCGACGTGGCCCTCGTCGGCGGCGGAGCCAACCCCAAGCCGGGCGAGATCAGCCTGGCGCACAACGGGGTGCTCTTCCTCGACGAGCTGCCGGAGTTCAAGCGCACGGTGCTCGAGGTACTGCGTCAACCCATGGAGGAGCGACGTGTCACCATCAGCCGTGCCAAGATGACCATCGACTACCCCGCCTCGTTCATGCTCATCGCCGCCATGAACCCCTGCCCCTGCGGCTACTACAACCACCCCACAGTGGAATGCACCTGCCCTGCCGGTACCGTGAAGCGCTACCTCAACAAGGTCAGCGGCCCATTGATGGACCGCATCGACATACACATTGAGGTGACACCCGTGCCCGTGAGCCAGCTGAACCAGGAGGGCCGGGCCGAGAGCAGCGCCGCCATCCGCGAGCGCGTGGTGGCAGCACGCGCCATACAGACCGCCCGCTTCGCCAACAATCCCGGTGTGCATTGCAACGCCCAGATGGGCAGCAAACTGACGCGCGAACATTGCCAGCTCACCGACGAGTGCCGCCAGATTATGGAGATGGCCATGAACCGCCTCGGCCTCAGTGCCCGGGCCTACGACCGCATCCTGCGCGTCAGCCGCACCATCGCCGACCTCGAAGCCGCCCCCGCCATCACCCCCGACCACCTCCGCGAAGCCATCACCTACCGCTCGCTCGACCGCGACTCGTGGGGCAGATAACCCAGTGAATTCTTGTAGCAATATACAAAAAACAGAAATAGCCATGACGAAATACATCGGCGCTCATGTGAGCGCATCGGGCGGCGTGGGCAACGCCATCCTCAACGCCGAAGCCATCGGGGCCAACGCCTTCGCCCTCTTCACACGCAACCAACGCTCGTGGGTGAGCAAGCCGCTGCCGCAGCTGGAGATCGACGGTTTCAAGGCCTTACTTATTGACAGAGGTTTCAAGCCCGAGATGGTGCTGCCGCACGACAGCTACCTCATCAACCTCGGATCGCCCGACGAGGAGACCCTCGCCAAGAGCCGCGCGGCTTTCCTCGACGAGATGACACGCGCCCAGCAGCTGGGCCTCAAGATGCTCAACTTCCACCCCGGCAGCCACCTGAACCGCATCAGCGAGGAGGAATGCCTCGACCAGATAGCCCGCGAGGTGAACCTGGCCCTCAGCAAGACCGAGGGCGTCACGGCCGTCATCGAGAACACCGCCGGACAGGGCACCAACCTCGGCTGGAAGTTCGAACACATCGCCCGAATTATAGCGGGCATCGACGACAAGAGCCGCGTGGGCGTCTGCATCGACACCTGCCACACCCTCGCCGCCGGCTATGACCTGAGCACCGAGATGGGCTACCAGTTCTGCTTCGATGAGTTCGAGCGCGTGGTGGGCTTTAAGTACCTCCGCGCCATGCACCTCAACGACAGCAAGAAAGGCGCCGGCAGCCATGTGGACCGCCACGAGGTGCTGGGCGAGGGCATGATGGGCAAGGACTTCTTCGCCCGCCTGATGCACGACCCCCGCTTCGACGACATGCCCATCATCCTCGAGACCCCCGACCCCATGCGCTGGTCCGACGAGATCAAGTGGCTCCGCAGCCTGTAGAGTATGTTGCGACAATGTCGCAACACACAACACACAACACACAACACACCATACACAGCTGCCGAAACAAGACCACAGCGACACCGCAAAACAACAGTCCATGGACAGGGAGACCTTTGAGAAACGAAAAGCCTTTGCAGGAGAGAAGCGGCCTTCGCAGAAGCGCCGTTGCATCGACCATGACTACCATGGACGCCGTATGTACATGCTGACGATGGTAGTCGAGGGCCGGAGGAAGCTCTTCGGGGAAGTGCACGGCCACAGTGACAGACCTCAAGGAAGCGCCGATGCGCCACACATGGAGTTGTCGGAGTTGGGGAAAGCCGTGATGCAATGCTGGATGGACATACCGAAGTTTTATCCCGAAGCGAGTGTAATAGCACTACAGATGATGCCAGACCATCTGCATGGCATACTGTTTGTACACAAGCACATGGAAGAGCATCTTGGCACAGCAATCAAAGGATTCAAGACCGGCTGCAACAAGGCCTACCGGAAGCTGGAGAATGTAGGGAGTGTTGTTGCGACGGTGTCGCAACATACAAAAGCCGGGGCTGGGTTTCTCTTTGAGCTCGGCTACAACGACCGTATCCTTTTGCGCGAAGGGCAGTTGCAACGCTGGATAGACTATCTGGCCGACAATCCACGTCGTCTACTAGCCAAACGCGAGCACCCCGACCTCTTCCGCGTCCATTTCGGAATGCCAGTGGCAGGACAAACCTATGCTGCCATCGGCAACCGTTTCCTGCTGCAACGCCCCTGCAAGGTACAGGTGCAGTGCTCCCGCAGCCTCACCCCCGAACAGATTTCCGACGAAGTACAACGGCACCTAACCCTAGCACACCAAGGTGCCGTGCTGGTGTCGCCAGCCATCAGTCCTGGCGAGAAAGCCGTCATGCGCGCAGCCATGGAAGCCCATCTTCCACTCATCTTCCTATCCCCCAGCAGTTTCACTGCCTATACCAAACCCGGAGGTTCTTTCATCGAAGCCTGCTCTCGCGGCGACCTCCTCATCCTCGCACCCTGGCCCGACCGGCCGTCCACCAAAGACCTTACCCGTCAAGAATGTCTTACCCTGAACAATATGACAGAAACGATATGCATGCAATAAAACAGAACATACTACACTTACACCGACGACGGCCTTGTCGCCACAATGAGCTACGACGAGATATTCATAATCTACGAATACGACAGCCAAAGGCACTTGATGAAACGACACACATCCTACACCCTCGACCACCACGGCAACTGGACGACTCTCGAAGAGGGCGGTGGAACATTCCTCCGCACCATCACCTATTACGACAAATAATCTATAACATATAACCCTTATAACACACCATGACACCACAACTGCACCCCGACACCCTCCCCTTCCTGCGGGAGCTGATGATAAACAACAACCGCCCCTGGTTCAACGACCACAAACCCCACTGGCTGGAAATCAAAGAGGCCTTCGAGGCTTTCACCCAGTACCTTATCGACCAGATGACACCCCTCGACCCCTCGCTCGAGGGCCTCACCGCCAAGGGCTGCGTCTACCGCATCTACCGCGACACACGCTTCTCCTCCGACAAGACACCCTACAAGACCCACATCTCGTGCTTCCTCTCCTCGTGGGGACAGAAGAACAGCGGCGTACCGGGCTACTACTTCCAGATCGGCGCCGACGAAGCCTACGGCCTCACAGGCACCTGCAACCTCGGCGGCGGCATCTTCATGCCCATGCCCGAAGCGCTGAACGCCATCCGGCAGGAAATCTTCTACTGCCCCGACGAGTTCATCGCCATCATGAACGAACCCTCGTACAAGAAGTACTTCGGCAACACCTTCTTCACCACCAAAGTGCTGCAGCGCGTACCCAAGGGATACCCGGCCGACTGGGAGCATGCCGACCTGCTGAAGTATAAGGATTACTGCACCGCCTACACCATGCCGGAGCGGATGCTGACCAGCCCCAAGCTGGCCGACGAGGTGCTGCGGGTATGGAAGGCCAGCGTACCGCTTAACCTCTTCTTACAGAGGGCCATGGAGGAGATAGGAGTCAGGAGTTAAACGTCAGGATTTAGGCGCGTGAATTTTTGTTCAAAAAAATGAAAAACGGCCCTTTTGAGCCGTTTCTTTTTGATTGAAAATCAACACCCTGAGGGTATCCTCTTCTTCCTTGCTTCGTCTCTGCCTAGGGGATGGTCGGGACATAGCAGAAAGGGGCCGCCCTGACAGATGGGCGGCCCCTCGTTTTGGAGCGCGGAGCGGCTAGTCGTCGTAGCGTCGCAACTGGCCGTCGTTGTTGAACTCTAGCTCGATGGTGCTGGAGAGTTCGACATCGTAGCCGAGACGGTCCTTGGAAATCTCGACGATGCGCTGGCCGGGATGACGCTCGACGACATAGTCGGCGATGGCCTGGGGCACGATGGCAGTGGGGATACCGTCGGCGTCGCGGTCTTCCACCTCGGTCCACACGCCCTTGGAGGAGAAGTCGACATTGGAGCCGTCGACGAAGATGACCTCATAGTCCTTGTCGAAAAGCTCCGTATCGCGGTAGACGACAGCGATTTGCTTGTCGGAGAAATGGGTCTGGACAAAGGTCTGCGCCTGCTGCGGCAGGGCGGTGAACTCGATGACCTGTTTGTCCGGCTTGCTGCATGCGCACGAGGCGAAGGCGACGGCAGCCACGAGGGCTGCAAATGCATACTGTTTCATGATGTTAACGATTTTGATGTGTTTAGTTGATGGTGCAAAAGTACGCATATTCTGCTTATGCCGTCAAATTCCAATCGTTAAAAAACCTTAAAACCGCCAAAACTTAACAATTTCGTAACAAATCATGCGGCCCGAGCCAGTTCCTGGCTCGGGCCGCACCACTATAAAAACAACATTATTTACTTGATGTTAGGCTCTTCGAGGCCGAGACCTTTCTTCTTGTCGACAGCCTTGAGGTAGACGCCGATGACGAGGGCGGCGATACCGAGGCAGGCCAGCATGACGAGGGCCCAGGTATAGTCGAGCTCGGTGGCGGCGGTGCCCTCGGCGTTGGTGCTGTTGAGCACCTTGCCGATGAGCAGCGGGAAGAGCCAGAGGCCGATGTTCTGGATCCAGAAGATGAGGGCGTAGGCGGAGCCGATGATCTTCTCGTCGACCAGCTTGGGCACAGAGGGCCAGAGGGCGGCGGGTACGAGAGAGAAGGAGGCGCCGAGGACGAGGATGGTGACGTAGGCCACGACGGTGCCGCCGACGGCCGAACCCTTGAACATGGGCAGGATGAAGGCGAAGGTCAAGTGGCAGAGCACCAGGAGGATGGAGCCAATCATGAGCATGGAGGCAGCCTTGCCCTTGTGGTCGACATAGTTGCCAAGGATGGGGGTGATGGCGACGGCCAGCAGGGGGAAGACGGCGAAGATGGTCTCGGCGGTGCCGCGCATGTAGCCCATATAGCAGTAGACCACCAGGGCGACGACGGCGAGGCCCATGAGGCCGTACTGGAGGCCTTTGTTCTTCTTCATGAAGTTGCTGGTGAACGAAGCGATGGCGACGACGAGCATCAGGATGTACTGCACCCAGGTGACCGATTCGCCACCCCAGAAGGTGTTGGGGTCGGCCTCGGTGAGGGTGAGGTTGCACTGCAGCATGTTGACGGCGTACTTCTGGAAGGGGAAGATGGCCGAGTAGTAGAGCACGCAGAGCAGGGCGACAAGCCAGAAACCCAGCGAGGAGAGAATCTTGCCGATGTCGCTGATTTTGAAGGGGTCGTCCTTCTCTTCGGCCTCGCCGGTCTGGGCGTCGAGTTTCTTGTCCATGAAGAAGTAGACGATGAGCATCATGAGGGCGATGCAGAGCAGGACGACGCCGAAGGCGACGGAACGGGAGACGTTGACCTCGCCGCCGAGCTTGGCGAAGTAGGGGCTGAATATCATGCAGGTGGCGACGCCGAGGCGAGCCAGGGCCATCTCGGAACCCATGGCGAGGGCTGTCTCGCGGCCCTTGAACCACTTGACGATGCCGCGGCTGACGGTGATACCGGCCATCTCGCATCCGCAACCGAAGATCATGAAGCCGACGGCGGCCAGCTTGGCCGAGGCGGGCATGCCACGGTAGAAGGGCGACACGCCAAGCTCGTCGAAGCCGGGGATGTAGTTGAGGTTGTTGGTGAACCAGGTCTCAAGGCCGCTGCCGTAGAAGCTGTCGCTGACGGCAAAGTATTTGATGAGACCTCCGATGAGCATCACGGCGCCCGAGAGGACGGCGGTGAAGCGGACTCCCATCTTGTCCAGAATGATACCGGCGAAGATGAGGAAGAAGACGAAGACGTTGAGGAATGTCTCGGCTCCCTGCATGGTGCCGAAGGCCAGGCTGTCCCAGCCGCGGGTCTCCTGCATGAGGTCCTTGATGGGGGACAGGATGTCCATGAAGATGTAGCTGCAGAACATGGCCAGGGCCAGGAGCAGCAGGGCGATCCAGCGCATGGCGGCGCTGTCGCGAAGTGTTGTGATACCTGTTTGTGTCATACTATTTTTATTAATTTAACATTCAAATAGAGAGTGCAAAGATACGAATAAAATCCGATACGGAAGAAATCTTTTTTAAAAAGCTTCAAAATCGTGGCCAAAAAAGTCGAAAAAAAGCCGTTTCAAAAATGAAAAAGTGGCCAAAAATGCAGTTTTATAACACGCAGATTTCCAACGCATAAGACCCACCCTCTTCTTCCCTTCTTCGTCATTGGCAGGGGGACGGTAGGCGAGCCCTCCGCGAGGGGGTGCGAAACGGGGCATGCAGACGGCATATCGGTCAGCGCTGGCGGCTGATGACGACCTTGCGCACGAGAGTTTCGTCGGGCAGCGCGACGCGCAACAGGTACACGCCTGCGGGCAGGTGGCCGAGGGCAAGGTCAGCGCTACCGGAGGCGTCAGTAGCCTGAAGGACAAGGAGTTTGCCCTCGATGGAGTATAGCGCGAGCGCCACGCGGCCTCGTCCGGGCAGGCTGACCGTCAGGCGGTCGGCAGTGGGGTTGGGAGAGACTGAAACAACTGAAAACGATTGACTTGCGATGCTGACAGGCGTTTCGGCGACGATGGTGACGCTGGTCGTATCGGTGGCGGCGAGGCAATGGCGACGGGCGACGATGGTCACGTCGTAAGTACCTGGTTCTGAATACCGATGAAGGACGCTGGTGAGGCTGGCGGCGGCGGTGGTGTCGCTGCCGTCGCCAAAGTGCCACATGAGGCTGTCGGCATGCTGCACCGAGGCGGTGAAGAGGGCGGTGCTGTCGTCGGGCATGGTTGCGGCGACTGACACTTGAGGCTCAGGACGTTGCCACGCGGCGAGGCTGTCGAATACGACGCTGCGGACGGCGCTGCGGATGGTGCGGGCGGTGGCTTCGGGCAGGGTGGCGCTGAAGGCTATGGAGTCGGGGTCGCGGTGGAAGAAGAGGACGTAGAAGGCGCATGCCGCGGCGTAGGAACCGGCAAGGCTGGGGTGGCTGTTGTCGGGGCTGTAGACATCGATATCTGCATGATTCTCACGCAGGTAGAGAAAAACGCACCCCACGGGGCAGAGCGAGGCGTCGAAGCTCCGGGCCATATAGGTGTAGCGCTCGCAGAGCATGCTGTCCATGCCCTCGTAGGTGCCGAGGACGGGGAAGTAGGGGGCGTTGCCGGCATCGCCGTACTTGTGTCCCCAGGTCATGAAGAACATGGGCTCGCAGCAGGGGTTGTTGGCATAGACGGAGTCGACGAGGCGCTCGGCGAAGGGGAAGACCTCGACTTCGACCTGCGCCTGGGGGAAGGAGGGCCGCTGGCTCTGCTCCTGCAGCACGACGAAGTCCCAGCCGCCCTGGCGGATGAGGGTCATGGACTGGTTCTGGCAGTGCTGCTGGAGGGTGCAGCCACCGGGGGCGTTGCTGGTGCACGACAGGCGGTCGCCCATCGAAGCGGCGATGTTTTCCACCAGCCGCGGCAGGTCGTTGGTGTAGACATAGCTGTTGCCGACGAAGAGGACACGGCGCTCCTCCTGGGCCATGCCGAGGGCTGCAAAACAGAGGAGGAGTGCAGCAAAGAGAGCTTTTCTCATGGGTCGATTACGTTGTGTGTTCAAAATGCAAATATACACCATTTCTGTGACATGGCGAAAAATAAATTTTGCCATGTCAGGAAAATGGTGGGGAATGAGCCTTGGAGGATTTCTTTGGCTATGTTATCGTTGCGACAATAGATGTCTCAACACGCTGTCGTCGCGTTGGTTGTTCCATGGCATGATTATTACAACCCCGGTTTCGCGCACAGCATAGATGATGCGCGTGTGCTTCGAGTGCAGGATGCGGACGGGCTTGCCGCGGTAGTGAAGCCCGGTATCCAAGGTGCCAAGCTCTGGAATGGATTCAAGTGAATCGATTCTTGCAAAATATCTTCCTGTGCTCGTTCAGCAGAGCGAGAGCCATGCTTAATTATTTCCTCGGTCACCACGTCCGCCAAATGCTGAAATCATTTCTGGAGGGCTTCGGCGGTGGAGAGCGATGGGTCGTATTCACGGAAAGCGGCCTGGTCGACATCTATGGTTAGTGTGCACATAATCTATGTGTTTTTATTACATCAACACAATAAGTTGGGTTTTATTGCGTGTCTCTTACGCCTTCATGAGGAAGTCGAGGTTGCTGCGGAGGCCGTATTCTTTGGTGTTCTCTATGTTGGTCTTGAAGACTTTCATCTTGTTGGGCTTGCCGACGAGGCGGAGCTTGCCGTCCTCGAGGAGGAGGGCTGTGGCTTCGCGGATGGCGGCGACGGTGGCCTTGGGGTTGACCATGATGTATTCCTTGATGCGGTCGTCGCGGGTCTCGCCGCCGTGCTTGGGGTCGAAGAAGTCGGTGTAGTGGGGGTTGATCTGGAAGGGCACCAGTCCCATGCAGTCGAACGAGGCGGGCATGACGATGGGCATGTCGTTGGTGGTGCAGAGGGTGGGGCCTGCGACGTTGCTGCCGGCGCTCCAGCCCATGTAGGGCATGCCGTCGAAGGCGCGCTGGCGGATGGCCTGCATGAGGCCGGTGCGCTGCAGTTCGCGGACGAGGTGGAAGGTGTTGCCTCCGCCGACGGCGACGCAGTCGGTGTCGTAGACGGCGTTGATGGGCAGGGCTTTGTGGTGGACGGAGGTGAGTTTCACGCCGAACTCTTTGTATACGGCGGCCACTTTCTTCTCGTAGGCGTCGTAGCTCTTGGTGAGGCCGCCTTCGGCGAGGGAGACGCCGGCGTAGGGCACGAAGAGCACTTTCTTGACGTTGTGCCGACGGCAGAAGTCGGCTATCATGTCCTTGCACCAGCCGAGGTAGGCCTCGCCGCGCATGGTTGAGTTGCTGATCAGCAGCAGGTTGCGTTTATCCATATCTGTTCAATTTTGGGTTTCAACAATATTATGCGTCGATGTTGGCGTAGGTGGCGTTGGCCTCGATGAAGGCGCGGCGTGGCGGCACGTCGTCGCCCATGAGGAGGGAGAAGATGCGGTCGGCGGAGGCGGCGTTCTCGATGGTGACCTGTCGCAGCTGGCGGCCTTCGGGGTTCATGGTGGTGTCGCGGAGCTGTTCGCTGTTCATCTCGCCGAGACCTTTGTAGCGCTGGACGTGGATGCCTTTGTCGCCGAACTCCATGAGTGCGCGCTCGCGGTCGTCCTCGGTCCAGCAGTAGACCTGGCGGTTGCCTTTCTTGATGAGGTAGAGGGGTGGTGTGGCGAGGTAGACGTAGCCGTTCTCGATGAGTTCGGGCATGTAGCGGAAGAAGAAGGTGAGCATGAGGGTGTCGATGTGGGCGCCGTCGACATCGGCATCGGTCATGATGATGACCTTGTGGTAGCGGAGTTTGCTGAGGTTGAGGGCCTGCGGGTCTTCGGGGGTGCCTACGGTGACGCCGAGGGCGGTGTAGATGTCGCGTATGGCTTCGCTCTCGAAGGCGCGGTGGCGCATGACTTTTTCGACGTTGAGGATTTTGCCGCGGAGCGGGAGGATGGCCTGGAACTTGCGGTCGCGGCCTTGCTTGGCGGAGCCTCCTGCGGAGTCGCCCTCGACGAAGAATATTTCGCACTCGGCGGGGTCGTTGCTCTGGCAGTCGGCCAGTTTGCCGGGCATGCCTGCGGAGCTGAAGACGTTGCTGCGCTGGACCATCTCGCGGGCCTTGCGGGCGGCCTGGCGGGCGCGGGCGGCGAGGATGACTTTGTCGACGATGGTGCGGGCTTCGTTGGGGTGCTCTTCGAGGTAGTTCTCGAGCATTTCGCTGACGGCCTCGTCGACGGCGCCGCGCACCTCGGTGTTGCCGAGCTTGGTTTTGGTCTGACCTTCGAACTGGGGTTCGGCGACTTTGACGGAGATGATGGCGGTGAGGCCCTCGCGGAAGTCGTCGCCCGTGATCTCGACCTTGGCTTTCTGGAGGAGGCCCGAGCGGTCGGCGTAGGCCTTGAGGGTGCGGGTGAGGCCGGAGCGGAAGCCGGCGAGGTGGGTGCCGCCCTCGTGGGTGTTGATGTTGTTGACGTAGGAGTGGAGATTCTCGCTGTAGCCGGTGTTGTACTGCATGGCTATCTCGATGGGGATGCCTTTGCGTTCGCCCTCGATGTAGATGGCGTCGGGCATGAGGCGCTCGCGGTTCTCGTCGAGGTAGGCGATGAAGTCGCGGAGGCCGCGCTCGCTGAAGAAGTGGTCCTCGCGGGCGGGCTTGTCCTGGGCTTCAAGGGTTTCCTGGCCGTCAGCGGCTTCGGGCTTGCGCCAGTCGGCGATGTTGATTTCGATGCCTTTGTTGAGGTAGGCCAGCTCGCGCATGCGGTCGAGGAGGGTGTCGTATTTGTACTCGGTGACGGTGAAGATGGAGGCGTCGGGGTGGAAGGTGACCTTGGTGCCGCGCTTGTCGGTGGTGCCTATCTCGCGGACGTCGTAGAGGGGCTTGCCCTTGGAGTACTCCTGCTGGTACATCTTGCCGTCGCGGAAGACGATGACGGTCATGTGGTCGGAGAGTGCGTTGACGCAGCTGACGCCGACGCCGTGGAGGCCGCCGGAGACCTTGTAGCTGTTCTTGTTGAACTTGCCGCCGGCGTGGAGGACGGTCATGACGACCTCGAGGGCGGAGCGGTGCTCCTTCTCGTGCATGTCGACGGGGATGCCGCGGCCGTTGTCCTCGACGGTGATGGAGTTGTCGGGGTTGATCTGGACGTCGATTTTGGTGCAATAGCCGGCGAGGGCCTCGTCGATGGAGTTGTCGACAACCTCGTATACGAGGTGGTGCAGGCCGCGCTCGTTGACGTCGCCAATGTACATGGCCGGGCGGACGCGCACGGCCTCTAGTCCTTCAAGTACGGTAATATTACTCGCACTGTAGTCAACATTCTGATTTTCGCTCATATAGTAGTCTATTCTGTTTTCGTATTGAAAGTGCAAAGATACGATTTTTTTTCGAAATGCAGATAATATATAAATAATGTTTTCAACAATTAATTAACCGCACGCGCGGAAGGCCGACAGCACAAGGGATTGCGGCGCGCGCGGCACCGGCGGCCGACGGGGAGGCTTTCCGGGCGGCACGGGCGGCCGGCGCGACGATTTTCCGAGGCACATAAGCGCCTGACGGATAGCAAACAAGAGGCTTTCTCTTTTACCGCCCTTTTTACCCCCTAGGGAAAAAAATAGTGTCGGCGCACAATAAACCCCGCGGACCGACGTTATAGGGGTAAAAAAAACTGAACCATGGCAATCATAGAACAAGGCATACTGGGCGGTTTCCGCGGCAGCGTGGGCACCGTCGTGGGCTACTGGCGGCTGGGGCGTTGGTGCATCCGCGCGCGGTCCGTGGCGTTCAAGGACGCGCGGACGGCGGCGCAACTGACGCAGCGGTCGCGCTTCAAGGCGATGATCACCCTCTCGTCGCACCTCGGGCCGGCGCTGCAGCGGGGCCTGACGGCGGCGGGCAACCGGCACGGCATGACGGAGGCCAACCTCTTTATGCGGCTGAACAACAGCTGTTTCGAAGCCGAGGACGGGGGCGTGAGGGTGGCCTACGGGCGCCTGCGGCTCTCGGAAGGGCGGCTGCCGGGGGTACGCTTCACGGAGGTGCGCCGCGACGGCGGCCGCGTGGAGGTGCTCTTCGACAAGCAGCGCCAGCTGCAAGGCGCACGCAACGAGGACGTTGTGCACATCTACGCCTATGTGCCCGCGCTCGGCGAGTGCCGCCTGCTGGCCTCGACCGAGCGTCGTTCGAGGCGCGTGGCCTTCCTGCTGCCCGACGAGTACGCAGGCCGCGAGGTGCACCTCTACGGATTCGTAGAGAGTTCGCAGACAGCGCGTTACGGCACCATAACGGTGGCGCAGAAGCGCCACAACAAGCGGTTGCGCAACCTCGAGCGCGAGGTGTCGGACTCGGCCTACATCGGTTGCCTCGGCGAGGAGCCTGCCGCAGAGGCCGCCTCCGCACTCGTCGAGGAGTCGACGCCTGCGTCCGAAGGAATTGCACTGATAACCAACGCTTTGCAGAGGCTTGAGCGCGGCGGCTCTGCCGCCGCGCCCAAGCACGACAGCCCGCCGGAAAGCGGCTTCGCCTAAAAAAATGTTAAAAAGGCAATAAAAGCAAGCGTTTGGAGTTACTAGGGTGTTGTATTATAAATATTGAACAAATAAAAGTATAGCAAGAGAATATGGAACCTATTAACATCCAAGAACTTAACGAGCGCATCAACCGCGAGAGCGCGATGGTGGACGTGCTGACAATGGAACTCGGCAAGAAAATCGTCGGGCAGAAACACATGGTGGAAAGCCTGATGATCGGCCTGCTGAGCAACGGCCACGTGCTGCTGGAGGGTGTGCCCGGACTGGCCAAGACGCTGACCATCACCACGTTGGCCAAGGCCATCGATGCCAAGTTCAGCCGCATCCAGTTCACGCCCGACCTGCTGCCCGCCGACCTGCTGGGCACCATGATCTACAGCCAGAAAAGCGAGCAGTTCCAGGTGAAGAAAGGCCCGATATTCAGCAACTTCGTGCTGGCCGACGAAATCAACCGCGCGCCCGCCAAGGTGCAGAGCGCCCTGCTGGAAGCCATGCAGGAGCGCCAGGTGACCATCGGCGAGCAGACCTTCAAACTCGAGGAACCGTTCCTGGTCATGGCCACACAGAACCCCATCGAGCAGGAGGGCACCTATCCCCTACCCGAGGCCCAGGTGGACCGCTTCATGCTGAAGGTGGTCATCTCGTACCCCAAACGCGACGAGGAACGCCTCATCCTGCACCAGGCCATGAGCGCCGAGAGTAAGACGGCCAGCGACAGCCACAGCGCCATACTGAAACCCGCCGACATACTGAAGGCCCGCGAGCTGGTCCGCGAGGTGTACATGGACGAGAAAATCGAGACCTACATCACTGATATCGTGTTTGCTACACGCTTCCCCGAGCAGTACGGGCTGGAGAAAATCAAGCCCCTGGTCAGCTACGGCTCCTCGCCGCGCGGCAGCATCAACCTGGCCGCCGCCGCCAAAGCCTACGCCTTCATGAAACGCCGCGGCTACGTCATCCCCGAGGACGTGCGCGCCATAGCCATGGACGTGCTACGCCACCGCATCGGTCTGACCTACGAGGCCGAGGCCGAGAACGTCACAAGCGAAGAACTTGTGGGCGAAGTGCTGAACCGCGTAGATGTGCCCTGATTTCTAGAAAAACTAGAAAAACTAGAAAATCTAGAAATTCTAGAAAATCTAGAAAAAAAAGCAGAAGTAATGAACGACGACATCATCAAGAAAGTCCGCAAAATCGAAATCAAGGCGCGGGGCCTGAGCCAGCAGATGTTCAGCGGCGAATACCACTCGGCCTTCAAAGGCCGCGGCATGGTGTTTAGCGAAGTGCGTGAGTATCAGTATGGCGACGACGTGCGCAACATCGACTGGAACGTCACGGCGCGCCTGGCGCACCCCTACGTGAAGGTGTTCGAAGAGGAGCGCGAGCTGACGGTGATGCTGCTGGTCGACGTGAGCGGCTCGAACCGCTTCGGCACCCACAACCAGTTCAAGGAAGAGCTGGCCGCCGAGGTGGCTGCCACGCTGGCTTTCAGCGCCATAGCCAACAACGACAAGGTAGGCGTCATCCTCTTCAGCGACCGCATCGAGAAATTCATCCCTCCGAAAAAAGGACGCACACACATACTGCGCATCATCCGCGAACTCATCACCTACCGCCCCGAAAGCAACGGCACCGACATCAGCCAGGCACTGCGCTACTTCAGCAACGCCATCAAGAAACGCTGCACGACATTCCTGCTGAGCGACTTCTACGACCGCAACTACAGCGAGGCGCTGAAGCTGACGGCCGGCAAGCACGACCTGGTGGCGCTGCGGCTGGTGGACCGCCGCGAGGAACGCCTCGAAGACCTCGGCATGGTGAAATTCTACGACCCCGAAAGCAGCCGCACCCTGTGGGTCGACACCGGCAGCGCGGCCGTCCGGCGCAAGGTCGACGCCCGCTACGCCGCCCACCAGCAAGAGGTGGAGACGACCATGAAACGCTACGGCATCGACATGGCCACCATGCGCACCGGCGAGGACTTCGTCAAACCCCTGCGGGCACTGCTGGCGAGGAGGAGTTGAGAGTTATGAGTTAAGAGTTATGAGTTTGGCGATTTGAATTATATTATGAAAAAGAGACTGCACATACTACTACTGCTGGCGGCGACGACGGTGCTGCCGACACGGGTTGCCGCACAGGCCGTGGCGACGCTGAGCGCCGACACCATAGTCCTCGGCGACCAGACGGTGCTCACCGTGCACCTGGCCCGCACCTACCCGTCGACCGACATGCTCTCGAGCAACGGCATCGTGGCCATCAGCCAGCAATTCGACACCGCCACGCACACACAGCAGACGGTGCTGACAAGCTTCGAACCCGGCCTGCACCACGTGCGGGTGAGCCCCGACGACTCGCTGCCGCTGATGGTGCTCGACGTGGAAATCGACACCGCCAACGCCGAGATACGCGACATAGCCCCCATCGAACAGGTGCCCTACACCTTCTGGGAGGTGTTCCGCTGGGTGCTGCTGGCACTGGCAGTGCTGGCGCTGGCCTTCCTGGGCTGGTGGCTCTACACCCACCGCAGCCGCGTGCAAGAGCTGCTGGGCACGGCCGAACCCGCCGACACACGCACGCCGGAAGAACGCGCCCTGGACAGCCTGGAAGCCCTGCGGACGCAGAAGCTGTGGCAAGCTGGCAAGGTGAAAGAATACCACACCGAACTCACCGACATCGTGCGTCGCTTCATCGAAGAATCCACCAGCATCCGCGCCACCGACATGACCAGCGACGAGACCCTGGCCGAAGTGGAAAGCGGGAAATGGAACGTGGAAAGCACCTTGCTGCGCGACATATTCAGCACCGCCGACCTGGTGAAATTCGCCAAAAGCGAGCCCCTGCCGCACGAGCACGACCGCTCGATGGCGCAGGCCGTCGACTTCGTCAAGCAGCTGTGGCAACAAGTGAAACCGCAAGAAGAGGAGGCCGCACATGAGTAACCTGACCTTTGCCCACCCGTGGTTCCTGCTGGGGCTGGTGCTGGTGCCGCTGATGGCTGCCTGGTACGTGTGGCGCTACCGCAAGCAGGAGGCCGCACTGCAGCACTCCAACCTGGGCCTCTTCGACGGCATCGGCCGCAGCCTGCGGGTGCGCCTGCGCTGGCTGCCCTACGCGCTGCGCGTGGTGGCGGTGGGCGCCATGGTGGTGGCCCTGGCCCGTCCGCAGAGCCAGCTGAGCCGCCAGGAGATGACGGTGGAAGGCATCGACATAGTGATGGCCATGGACCTCTCCGGGTCGATGCTGGCCGAAGACTTCAAACCCAACCGCCTGGAAGCCGCCAAGAAAGTGGCCGCCGACTTCATCGACGGGCGCAAGAACGACCGCATGGGTCTGGTGGTCTTTGCCGGCGAGGCCTTTACGCAAGTGCCGCTCACCATCGACCATCAGGTGCTGCTCAAGCAACTGGGCTCGCTGAAAAGCGGCACCATACGCGACGGCACCGCCCTCGGCGACGGCCTGGCGACAGCCATCAACCGCATCAAAGACAGCGAAGCCAAGAGCAAGGTAATCATCCTGATGACCGACGGCGTGAACAACCAAGGCAGCGTGGACCCCCTCTCGGCCGCCGAGATAGCCGCGCTGTACGACATACGCCTCTACACCATCGGCGTCGGCTCGCTGGGCAAAGCCCCCTTCCCCTTCCGCGACCAGTTCGGCCGCGTACACTACCAGAACATCGACGTGGAAATCGACGAGGACCTCATGCAGAAGATGTCGGCCGCCACGGTCGACGGACGCTACTTCCGCGCCACCAACAAGAAAGCCCTGCAAGAAATCTTCGAACAGATAGACGAAATGGAGACCTCGAAAATCGACGTCACACAGTATGCCCAGACCAAGGACGAGCACGCGCCGTGGCTGTGGCTGGCGCTGGTGGCGCTGCTGCTTGAGGCACTGCTGCGCTACGTATGGATGAAACGCTAACTGCCAACCGAGAAACAGAATGATACATTTTGAACATATAGAATACCTGTGGCTGCTGCTGGCCCTGCCCTTGCTGGGCCTGGTGTGGGGCGCCTACGAATGGCGCCGCCTGCGCCGCCTGGAGCAGTGGGCCGACCGCGCCATGTTCCCCCGCCTGATACCCGACCGCACCACGTGGCGCCCCGCCTTCAAGCTGGGCCTCACGCTGCTGGGCCTAGCGCTGCTCATCGTGGCCTTGGCCAACCCCCAGTTCGGCACCAAGATAGAGAAAGGCAAACGCGCCGGCAGCGACCTGGCGATATGCCTCGATGTATCGAACTCGATGATGGCCGAAGACATACAGCCCAACCGCCTGGAACGCAGCAAGCGCGTGGTCAGCAACCTCCTCTCCACGCTGACCGGCGACCGCGTCAGCCTGGTGGTCTTCGCCGGCACAAGCTTTATACAGATGCCGCTCACCAGCGACTACAGCGCCACAAAGCTCTTCCTCGACCAGGTAAGCTGCGACATGATTAGCTCGCAAGGCACCGCCATCGGCGACGCCATCGAGAAAGCCATGCAGACCTTCGGCTACGGCGACCCCGAGCGCGAGTGGGAAGCAAACAAAGGGCGCGCCATCATCGTCATCAGCGACGGCGAGAACCACGAAGACAACGCCATCGACGCCGCCCGCGACGCCTACAAGCAGGGCGTGCGCGTATGCACCATCGGCATGGGCCTGCCCACCGGCTCGCCCATACCGGAATACTCGCCCCGCGGACGAACCAGCAACTACAAACGAGACCAGAGCGGCAGCATCGTCATGACACGACTCAACGAAGAGATGATGCGCGACATTGCCGATGCCGCAGGCGGAGCATACGTACATGCCGCCGACGCCGGCGGAGGACTCTCGGCCATCACCGACCTCATACAGAACCTGGAGAAAGAAGAATTCGGCGAAGCAGTATTCAGCGCCTACGAGAGCCGCTACCGCTGGCCGCTGGCCGCCGGCATCGTGTGCCTGCTGGCCGAAGTCATCCTCTTCGAACGTCGCAACAAGAAATGGAAACTATTCGAACAATGAAAAAGACACTGACCACGCTGCTGCTCACCGCCCTCTGCGGCGTCGCCTGGAGCCAGGCCGACCGCCACCTGCTGCGCGACGGCAACCGCAGCTACAAGCAGGAGAAATACGACCAGGCTGAGCTGAACTACCGACGCGCCCTCGAGAGCGACAGCCTCGACTTCCGTGGCCACTACAACCTCGGCAACGCCCTCTACCGACAGAAGAACTACACCGACGCCATGCGCCACTTCGGACAGGCGCTGCAGGCCCCCAACCTCGACGACAAGCAGAAGGCCAGCACCCTGCACAACCTGGGCAACAGCAGCCTGCAGGCCGGCATGGCCAACCAGGAGCAAAGCATGGACCTGCTGCGGCAGGCCGTCAACTCGTACCAGGAAGCCTTGAAACTGGACCCCAAGAACGACGACACTCGCTACAACCTGGCCTACGCCCGCCGCCTGCTTCAGCAACAACAGCAAAACCAGCAACAGCAAGGTCAACAGCAACAGAACCAACAGAACCAGCAAAACCAGCAAAACCAACAGAACCAGCAACAGAACCAGCAAAACCAACAGAACCAGCAAAACCAACAGAACCAGCAACAGAACCAGCAACAGAATCAGCAGCAAAACCAGCAACAGCAGCAAGACCAGCAGCAGAACAAGCAACAGCAGCCCCGCAAGAACGAGCAACGCAAGCAGGACGCCGAACGCATGCTGGAAGCCGTCAAAAACAACGAGCGACAGACCCTCAAAGAGCAGACCAAGAAGCTGCAGGCCGTGGGCGGCAAGCATAGCGACAAAGACTGGTAAACAACAATAGGAACAGACACAGAACCGACAGAGAATGAAACGAATCATCAGCATACTTGCACTCCTCTCGATAGCGGTCAGCACCCTGGCCCAGGAGATGACCGTGCAGGCACCCAAGCAAGTCTATGTGGGAGACAACTTCACCGTACGCTTCGTTGTCAACGAGAAAGCCTCCGACTTCCGCGGCCCCACGTTCAAAG
Source organism: uncultured Bacteroidota bacterium (assembly GCA_902784865.1). Lineage (GTDB taxonomy): Bacteria > Bacteroidota > Bacteroidia > Bacteroidales > P3 > Colimorpha. The sequence continues at coordinate 22,677 of CACZWL010000021.1, forward strand.
GCTTCTCGCTGAGGTCGGGACCCAACACCTCGACCTCGCAGAGCTTCAGCTTCGGCTACGGCCAGTCGTCGCACTCGGTGCAAACCACCTACTCCTACACCCTTGCCGCCGACGTGGAGGGCACCTTCACCGTGGGTCCTGCCACATGCACTGCCGACGGCAAGAAACTCACCTCCGAAAGTTTCAGCATCAAGGTGGTGAAGATGAGCCAAGCGCAGCAGCAACAGCGCCAACAACAGCAGCAACAGCAACGCCAACGCCAGGCCTACGACCCCTGGGCACAGCAACCCCAAGCCGCCTCGGAAATCGACGAGAAGTCGCTCTTTGCCCGCGCTTCGGTGAGCAACAGCAACCCCTACCAGGGCGAGCAGGTAATCATCACCTACAAAGTCTATTCGCAGATTCCCATACGCCAATACGCCATCGACAAGCTGCCCGGCAACCGCGGTTTCTGGGCCGAGGACCTCAGCGCCGGAAAACAGATAAAGCAGTACGAAGAGACCGACGGCGGCCGCCAGTACATGGTATTCGAAATCCGCAAAGGCGCGCTCTTCGCCCAAGAGAGCGGCAAGCTGACCATCGAGCCACTGACCCTCGAAGTGCTGGCCATGGTGAAAAGCCAGCGTCGGCGCACAGGCAGCATCTGGGACCTCTTCGACGACCCCTTCTTCAACACCTCTCAGGCCGTCGAGTACCCCCTGCGCACGAAACCGCTGAGCGTCAATGTCAAGCCATTACCTGCTGCACCCGACGGCTTCAGCGGTGCCGTTGGCTCGTTCTCCGTCAAGGGTGGGCTGAACCTCGACCGCGTCAAGTCCAACGAAGCCCTCACCTACCGCATCACCGTCAGCGGCAACGGCAACCTGATGCACGTCACGCCTCCAACACCCCAGTTCCCCGCCTCGTTCGAAGTCTACGACCCTCAGATTGACGACAACATCAAACGCGGCGACGGCGGCGTCAGCGGCAGCCGCACCTACGAGTGGGTGCTCATTCCGCGCAGCCAAGGCAACTACACGATACCGGCCTACAAGTTCACCTATTTCGACCCCTCGGCAGGGCAATATGTCACCCTCGACATCGAAGCCCAGCAGGTGCAGGTAGACAAAGGCGCCGCCGTAGCGTCGGCCTATGCGCAGAAAGACGACGTGCGCCTGCTCAACAGCGACATCAACTACATACACCCCATCGGCGCCCTCGAGGCGAAGAGAGACGAAGGCCACGCCGGGGCCGCCTTCTACATCGTCGCCGCGCTGATAGCGCTGCTGGCCGCCGTTGCGGTGTGGTGGGACAAGAAGCACCGCGCTGCACAGGAAGACATTGCCGGCCTGCGCCTTAAACGCGCCACCCGCATGGCTCGCCGACGGTTGAAGAAGGCCTCGACCTTCCTCGGCTCGGGCGACACCAACCGCTTCTATGAAGAGATCTACAAAGCCATCTGGGGCTGCCTGGCCGACAAATACAACATCGAGCTGTCGCAGCTGAACCGCGACACCGTAAGCGCCTGCCTGGCAGGCAAGCAGGTGCCCGAGGCTCAGCAGCAACGCATCATGAAGGTGCTCCAAGACGTCGACCTGGCCCGCTTTGCCCCCGGCGACGCCGAAGCGCAGAAGCAGACCATCTACACCGAAGCCCTGATGATGATTGCCGAACTATAAAAAACACCGCAAAAATGAAACACATCCTCACCATAGCCCTAGCCCTCCTCGTTGCCACCACGGGCCACGCCGCCTCCCGGCTGCACGTCAAAGAGACGACGGCCCGCCTGGGCGACAGCGCCTACCGCGCCGGCAACTACACCGAGGCGGCTGCTTTCTACGAAGAGGTGCTCGCCGACGGCGCCACCTCGGCCGACCTGCACTACAACCTGGGCAACACCTACTTCCGCCTGGAGCAATACGGGCTGGCCATACTCAACTACGAGCGCGCCCTGCGGCTCAAGCCTGGCATGGACGACGCCAAGGAGAACCTGGCCCTGGCCAACAGCCGCACCACAGACCGCATCACGGTGCTGCCGAAACTCTTCGTCGTCAGGTGGTATGAATCGCTCCGCTCGCACGTCACCCCCGGGACGTGGCGGGTGATATGGCTTGTGATATTCGCCCTGCTGGCGGCCTCGACGGCCCTGTTTGTCACCGCCCGCAGCATCGGCGTGCGCAAGGGTACCTTCGCCGCCATCATCGTCACGGCCGTACCGCTTGTGCTGGCCACCCTGCTGCTCCTGTCGTCGACCTCGCACTTCAACAGCCACAGCGAGGCCATCGTCATGCAGCCCGCCATATCGGTCAAGAGCTCGCCCGAACAGCAGAGCACCGACAAGTTGGTACTGCACGAAGGCACCAAGGTGACCATCACCGAGAGCCTGGCTGGCTGGGACCGCATCACCTTGGCCGACGGCACCAGCGGATGGTGCGAAACCGCTAATATCGAACGTATATGAAACACCATACCCTGGCACTGCTGCTGATCCTGGGCTGCTGCCTAGGGGCGCATGCGCAAGACATCTCCTACGCCACCGACGAGGAGTGCGGCTGCGACATCATGTATGTCAACGGCTTCGAGACCACCCGCGACGGCGACCGCTACGGGTTCCGCCGCTACGACGGCACCGTCATCGCACCCAACATCTACAAGCACGTAGGCACCTTCACGAACGGCTACTGCAAGGTGTGGCTCGAGGAGAACCAGTGCGGCCTGCTCGACAGCACGGGCCGCGTCGTCGTGCCCTGCGAATACAACGACCTTGACTACCCCGCGGAGAACCGCATCCTGGTAGCCCGCGACGGCCTCTTCGGCTACACCGACCTCGACGGGCAAGTGGTCATACCCCTGCAATACCCCTCGGCCAGCCCCTTCAGCGAGGGCAAGGCTGTCGCGGTCGTGTTTGTCGACTCGTTCTTTGTGGCCTGCACCTACATCGACACCCTGGGCCGCAGGCTGATGGAGCCGGTGTTCCAGAACGCCATGCCCTACCGCGACGGCGTGGCCGCCATACGGCGCTACGACCGCTGGGGATTCATCGACCACACGGGGCGCGAGGTGCTGCCCACCGTCTACGAGGTGCTGTCGCTGCCCGACCACGGAGTCTTCTTCGCCGGCGACGACTACAGCGTGGCCCTCTTCAGCCGCGAGACGATGAAGCCCATCACCAAGCAGGTATACACCATCAACAGCTTGGTGCGCGACGGGCGCCTGCACGTGGTGCGCGACGGCAAGCACGGCTTCCTCGACCTGCAGGGCAAGGAGGTGATACCTTGCCGCTACGACGAGGCTGGCGATTTCGCCCAGGGGCGCGCCATGGTGCGCATGGGCGACCGCTACGGCATCATCGACACCACCGGAGCCATCATACTACCCATCGAATACACCAACCGCGCCACTAAGGGGCACAAGTACATCTACTACGACGGCTTGGCCCTGGTGGAGCGCGCGGACGGCATGCTGGGCTACGTCGACCTCAACGGGCAGCTGGCCTTCCCCTACTGGTTCCCCGAGGCCTACCAGTTCAGCGAGGGGCTGGCCGCCGTGCGCCACGGCGGGGCATGGGGCTACATCGATACCAAGGGCGAACTGTACCTGCCCCTGGTCTTCGACCTGGCGTCACCATTCGAACACGGACGCGCGCAGGTGCTCTTCAACGGCGACTACCGCATGATGGACCGCCGCGGACGCTGCGTGCGCAACTGCAAAGGAATAATAGCATGGAGAGAACAGACCGAATAGCGAGCCACAGCGGCACCGTGGTGGGCACCAAGCCCGGACAGGTGACGGTGGGCATCGAAGCCGTCAGCGCCTGCGCCGCTTGCCAGGCCCACGGCCATTGCGGCTTTGCCGAATCGAAAAACAAGACCCTCGACATACCGACGCCGCGCTGGCAGGAGTATGCCGAAGGCGACAGCGTGACGGTGCACGTCAGCCGCGACCGCGGACTGCTGGCGGCGGCGATAGCCTACGTGCTGCCTGCCCTGCTGCTCATCGGCGTGAGCGTGGGGCTCTCGCTGGCGGGGCTGGCCGAGGGCGTGGTCATCCTGGCCGCGCTGGGCACCCTGGCGCTCTATGTGCTCGCGCTCTACCTGCTGCGCCACCGCATCGGCAACAAGTTCACCCTGAAAATCGAGAAACAAACATGTTAATCCTCGGCATCGACCCCGGCACCCTAATCCTCGGCTACAGCCTGCTGAACACCGACGGCGGCCAGCTGCGCATCGAAGCGATGGACGTGCTGTACCTGAAGAAGATACCGGAGTTCAACCAACGCATACGCCGCATCTTCGAGTCGACGCTGCGCATCATCGACTCGTTCCACCCTGACCACCTGGCCATCGAGGCACCCTTCTTCGGCAAGAACGTGCAGTCGATGCTGAAGCTGGGCCGCGCCCAGGGGGTGGCCATAGCGGCGGCGATGAGCCGCGACCTGTCGGTGACGGAGTACGAGCCCTCGGTCATCAAGCAGCACATCACGGGCAACGGCAACGCCAGCAAGGAGCAGGTGGCGTCGATGCTGCGCTCCATACTGCAGTTCGACGACCATCCACGCTACCTCGACGCCACCGACGCCCTGGCCGTGGCCTACACCTGCCACCTCCAGCTCTCCAACCCCATGGCCGACCTCCGCAGCCAGCTCAAACCCAAGAAGCAGAGCCGCAAACCCGCCAAGAAGCAGTGGGCCGACTTCATCGTGCAGAACCCGGAGAGAGTTATGAGTTGAGAGTTATGAGTTATGAGTTTTTTTTTGGGGGGGGATTATGAGTTTTGAGTCTACTAATTATAGAATATGAAGATTATCAGCATACTGTACCGCAGACTTCTACCGCTTGCCTTGGTGACGCTGGGCCTCGTTGCCGCCATGGGCTGCCACCACAAGGCCGGCACCGGGACGTTCGACCCGCTGAAGGTGGCCTTCCGCGTCCAGGCCAACCCGCTGCTCGACGGGCAGCTCTACCCGTCGCTCATCCTGGCTACCGACCAGACCGCCATGAACGCCGGCCGCGCCGACGACGACGCGGCGCTCCTCGCTCCCGTCTCCCTCTCGCTGGTGGCACCGCGCGACAACTCGGTGCTGCGCATTGTCATCGACTCGTCGGCGCTCAACTACGTCACCATCTTCCAGGAGGTGCTGCCTCACCGCGGCGAGACTTACACCTTCCAGCCCTCTATCAAGTGGAAGTACGACGCGCTGCGCTCGCTGCGGCAGTCGCGGCCGCTCGACCTGACCTTCACGTGCTACATCAACGACGAGGCCGTCGACATCAAGAACCTGCGGCTGGCGGCGCGGCCGGTCAACGAGTGCCCACTGTCGCTGCGCGATGCCGACACGCTGCTGCACACCCGCTGGCTCTTCGCAGCCTACGTCAACGAAGACCACCCCTACATTCAGAACATCCTGACCGACATCGTGGACAACAACCCCTCGCTGCGCCTCTCGGGCTACCAGAACGGCGACCGCAACGTCACCGAACAGGCCTTCGCCGTGTGGTACTACGCCCTCGACCGCGGCATCACCTACTCCTCCATCTCCTGCACCTCCAACCCCTCGGCCAACGCCAACGTGCAGCACATACGCTTCTTCGACGAAATCTACCAGAACCGCCAGGCCAACTGCATCGACGCCTGCGTCTTCTTCGCCTCCATCCTGCGCAAGATAGGCCTCAAACCCGTCATCTTCGTCGAACCCTGCCACGCCTACCTCGGCTACTACACCGACAAGAACCGCCGCAACATAGCCCTGCTCGAGACCACCATCACCTCGTGGGTCAACCTCCCCGACCTGCAGCGCAGCCTGCAACCCGACGGCTCCCTGCCGGAGGAACAGCTGGCCAAGGTGGCCAAATACCTGTCGGAGAAGCAGCTGGACGACTGGAACAACCAGCGGATGGACTTCGACGCGCTGAAGCTCGCCTTGGCCCGCAGCCTGTTCGAGAAGGCCGCCGAGTACGACCGCGAGACCTACCAGACCAACCGCGAACACTTCGCCGACAGCTCCAACACGGCCTACCAACAGCTCGACATCGAGCAGCTCCGCCAACGCGTGCAACCGATCAGTTTTTGACCGGAAAAGGGCCATTTTAACATTTATTAGGAAAGTTGGAGGGCTGTAAACGAAAGTTTCAAACCGCCCCCCGAAGCCCCCAAAAAGGGTCCAAACAAGCCTGCAACGCACTGACGCACAACCACATACACTTAAAACACAGAAATTCAGCCATTTGACCCCATCTGGTAGGTGAATGGTAGGTATATGGTAGGTATATGAAAAGTGAGTGAAAAACCAATTGTTAATAGATGTTAAACGCACCCCCTGTTTAACATCTATTAACAATTGACCCCGCCATGCACCCTACCGGGGGCTTTAGGGGCTGACACTCCGCCAGTTGCAAAAATAGTCCAAAAATAGTTGCAGCGATTGAAAAAAAATACGTATTTTTGCACTTTATTTCGACCCGAGAAAAATGAAAAAGACAATACTCATCCTGCTGTGTATCACCGCGTTGCTTCCGCTCAGCGCGCAAACGGGCGAGCGCAGCCTCAACCGCCGCTACCAGAGCGAAATCCGCGACTCGCTGGCCAACGTCGTGCTCCAACGCCAACGCGCCATGCAACGCTACGCCGAGCAGTGGCTCATAGCGCTGCCCAACAACGAGAAGCTCTACGACGAAAGCTTCATCAGCGTCGGCGCCGACCTCGTCGACACGCTGTTCGACAACGGCGCCATGCGGCTCGACCTCGTCTACCGCCTGTCGTACAACTGCAAGCACCTCGAGGGCTACACGGACGACTATCCGCTTGGCACCTACGACGTCGACTCCTCCAACTCGTGCCGCGCCATCTGCGCGCTGACCAAATACTTCGTCAGCCATGTGCTCTCCGACCTGTTCACGGCGGGCAAAGAGGTCGACATCACCATCTCGTCGAGCGCCGACGGGACCGAGTTCAGCAACGCCGTGGCCTACGACGGCCGCTACGGCGACTTCCGCTACTGCCCCGTGGTCTTCAACGGCGAGCGCATACGCATCTCCGTCGACCGCACCACCGGCATCAAGAACAACTGCCAGCTGGCCTACCTCCGCGCCCAGTCCGTCCGCGCCAACCTCGAGGAGAACATCCCCGCACTACTCCGCACCCACAACAACTACCGCTACGTCACCCAGTCCTACAAAGACTCCATCAACACCCACTACTACCGACGCTCCTCTATCGAGATACGCGTCAGCGACGTCTTCGCCGAAACCGTGGCCCGCATGCAGGCCGACAAACGGCAGGACAACTACGTGGACTACAACATCCCCGTCACCACGCGCCGCACGCCCGACGCCTACGTCCTCGTCATCGCCAACGAGGAATACGACACACCGACGCTGCCCACCGTGCCCTTCGCCTACAACGACGGCGACATCGTGCGGCAGTACTTCGTCAAAGCCCTCGGCGTGCCCGAGCGGCAAGTCAAGGTCCTCCGCAACGCCACCAAAGCCGACATACAGCAGGAGGGCATCCACTGGCTGGCCGACCTCGCGCAAGCCGTAGCTGGCAAAGGCGAACAGCCCACCCCGAAGGCCGACCTCTACATCTACTTCGCCGGACACGGCTTCACCGGCCTCGACGGCGTCAACTACCTGGTGCCCAACGGCATCGACACCGAAAAAATCAAAAGCCTTCAGCCCGCCAAGAAAAGCCGCTGCAAGAAAAAACGCCAACAGGCCGACACGGCGGCCTACGACATCGTACTCTCCAAAAAAGAGGCCGCACGCCTCGCCGGGCAGTGCCTCTCCGTCGACGAACTGTGCGCCGCCTTCAAGGCCTACCCCGTGCGCAACCTCACCCTCATCCTCGACGCCAGCTTCGACGGCAACGGCCGCGACGGCAAACCCATACCACGCGCCGACCGCAAAGCGGACAGCAAGAAGAAAAAACGCAAGGCCAACCTGCGCTCCGACGCCGTCGTCCTCTTCGCCGCTGCCGACGACAAGACGGCCTACGCCTTCGACACCTACCGCCACGGCTTCCTCACCTACTTCCTCCTCAAAGAAGTCAAACTGCAGGCCGACAACATCTTCAACCGCTCCTACCAGGACATCTACGAGAGCGTCGAACGCAACCTCAACAAAGAATCCGCCCTGCAGAACCGCTGGCAGGAAATCACAGGCCTCGCCGGCGGCAAATACAAAGACACCTGGCACCTGCTGAGAATCAATAATTAAAAAAATAACACCAACAACATGGACAAACTCATCATCACCGCCGCCATCTGCGGCGCCGAAGTCACCAAAGAGCAGAACCCCAACGTCCCCTACACCGTAGAGGAAATAGTACGCGAAGCCAAGAGCGCCGTCGACGCCGGCGCCGCCATCGTCCACCTCCACGTGCGCGAAGACGACGGCACCCCCACCCAGAACCACAAACGCTTCCAGGAGTGCACCGAAGCCATCCTCAAAGAGTGCCCCAACGTCATCCTCATCCCCTCCACCGGCGGCGCCGTCGGCATGACCCCCGACGAACGCCTCGACTCCACCAACACCAACCCCGTCCCCGAAATGGCCACCCTCGACTGCGGCACCTGCAACTTCGGCGACGACATCTTCGACAACACCATGCCCACCATGCGCGCCTTCGGAAAACGCATGATCGAAAAAGGCATCAAGCCCGAATACGAATGCTTCGAAATGGGCCACCTCGAAACCATCGTCCACATGGCCCGCAAAGGCCAGGTGCCCAGCGCCTTCGGCGTCGCCGGCCCCGACGGCCAGCCCCTGCCCCTCGTGCCCATGCAGTTCAACTTCGTCCTCGGCGTCCTCGGCTGCGCCTCCGCCACGGTCGACAACCTCGTCTGGATGGTCAAGAACATCCCCGCCGGCAGCACCTGGACCGCCACCGGCATCGGCCGCAACGCATTCACGCTGGCCGCCCCCGCCATCGTCATGGGCGGCAACGTACGCGTCGGCTTCGAAGACAACCTCTACCTTGAAAAAGGCGTACTGGCCAAAAGCAACGGCGAACTGGTGGACAAAGTGGTCCGCATGGCAAAACTCCTCGGCCGCCCCATCGCCAACAGCGACGAAGCCCGCGAAATCCTCAGTCTCAAAAAAAGATAACCACCCACTAAAACACAAAAAGGCAACAATGAAAAAATCCATCCTCCTGGCCGCAACTATAGTTCTGGCCCTCAGCGCCTCTGCACAACTGCGTCCGGCCGAAATGGAACAGGCCCACGCCGAATTCCGCCGCACGCACCAGGCCCGCGTGCCCCAAATCAAACCCAACGCCAAACTCGCCGAAGCACCCGCCGCACACAAGGCCAACACCCTCGGCTCGAAAAACGGCACCAACGAACACACCGCAAGCCAACTGCCCCCCGACCGCTGGTTCCCCGGCGAGTGGGAAGAAGTGCAAGCCATCGTCGTCACCTGGCCCTACTGGTCCGTCCCCGCCAACTGGCAGCAACTCGGCCAACAGCTCGGCTACTACAGCTGCCAACCCCAATTCTCCGGCTACGGCGACATCTTCCTCTACAACAACGGCTGGCAGTACCAAGGCTTCGGCCCCATCGACCAACTGCCCCTCTGCGTCGAATACACCATCAACCCCACAGACAACGACTTCGAATACACCAACGTCTTCGCCTACCTCATCGACGGCATCCGGCAGGGCGGCGCCCAACCCTGGGTCCGCGTCACACACCTCTACGACACCGCCCTCATCCAGCACCACATGAACTACCTCGGACTCGACACCACCGGCATCAAATGGATCGAAGGCTTCGGCGACGCCTTCTGGTTCCGCGACTGCGGCCCCATCTGCTTCTACTACGGCGACCAGGACAGCATCGGCATGCTCGACTTCATGTACTACCCCGGCCGCGCCATCGACGACTCCCTCCCCTCCCTCATCGCCGCACAAAAAGGCCTCCACAACTGGGTCACCTCCCTCGAATGGGAAGGCGGCAACTGCATCGTCGACGGCGACGGACTCGTCATCAGCTCCGACCACATCTACGCCGCCAACGCCGACCGCAACGGCCAGCTCATCTGGCAAGGCCCCACCACCTCCTCCGAAACCTACGCCCAGAAAAACCCCCTCACCGCACAGCAAGTGCGCGACACACTGGCCTACCTCATGGGACCTCGCGGCGTCAAAATCCTACCCCAATTCCAATACGACGGCGGCACCGGACACATCGACCTCTACGCCGACATGCTCGACGAAAACCAGTTCGTATTCAGCAAATTCCCCTCCCAGTACAGCAACTGGACCGACTACAGCACCGCCGCCAGAAACATCGACTCCATGACCTCCTGGCACTCCACCTTCGGACACAACTTCAAAAAAGACTACATCCCCTTCCCTCGTAAAGACGACGGCTCCTACTTCGCCTCGCAGAACGAATACAACGGCACCACCTACTCCAACGGCTACACCCGCACCTACTCCAACCACACCTTCGTCAACAACGTCATCCTGCAACCCTGCTTCTCCAAAGTCGTCAACGGCAACCCCTCCGCACAGTGGGACCGCCAATACCTCGACAGCCTCCGCGCAGCCTACCCCGGCTACACCTTCTACCCCATCGATGTCCGCACCTTCGACGGCTACGGCGGCGCCATCCACTGCATCACCAAGCAAATCCCCGCCGAAAACCCCATCCGCATACTCCACCCCTCTATCACCGGCGAAACCTACAACGCATACAACAACTCCGACGCCGTCATCAACGCCATCATCACCAACCGCAGCGGCATAGCCTCCGCCACCCTCTTCTACCGCGTCAACGGCGGCCAGTGGCAGACCGCACCCATGCACAACTCCTCCGACAACAACTGGACCGCCACCCTCCCAACCTCCGGCATGCAGGGCGACGAAATCACCGTCGAATACTACATCAGCGCCTCCTCCAACAACGGCAAAACCATCACCAAACCCTTCACCGGCGCCAACGGCGGAGCCTACAAATTCTGGTGGAGCCAAGAGTCCGTCGGCATAGCCGACATCGCCACCGAAGAAGACTTCGGCCAATTCTACCCCAACCCCGCCACCGACCAGGCACACCTCGACATCAACCTCAAGAACGGCGCCAACTACAAAGTCACCATCGTCGACGCCGCCGGCCGCACCCTCCACGACACCAGCCTCCAGGCTCAGGGCCAGATAGTCTACACCATCAACGCCTCCCTCCTCCAGAGCGGCATCTACACCGTAGTCTTCAACAACGGCAGCCAGCAAATCGCCCGCCGCCTCATCGTCAAATAACAGCCCCAAGACCCGGCCGACAACCAAGGCGCCCCCATCCGGGGGCGCCTTCTCTTTCACCCCTGCCCCCACCCAGGCATCTGGCAGGTGTCTGGCAGGCATCTGGCAGGTATCTGGTAGGTGTCTGGTAGGTATCTGGTAGGTGAATACTTCGACTCTTTCCCATCATTTCCCATCGATGGGAAAATGAGGGAACACAACCGGCGCGATTCTAACCGGTTCAGCAACCGAGAGCCTTCTCGTACACGCGCAACATGCTATCGGCCAACGCCTTGTCGTCGAACCTGGCGGCATGCGCCAGCGCCAGCGCCGAACGCTCTTGCCGCAGGGCCTCGTCCGCCCAGAGACGCAGCATGCAGCTGCCCATCTCCTCGGCATCGTCGGGCCCCACATAGAAAGCCCCCTCGCCCCCAGCCTCCTCCAGGCACGAACCCGTGCAGCCTATGGCAGGTATTCCCGCGGTGGCAGCCTCCAGCATCGGTATGCCAAACCCCTCGATGCGAGAGGGATAGACAAAAAAGTCGGCCATCTGGTAGCAGGCCGCCAGGTCCGTCTGATCCACATCATGAAGGAATATCATGCGGTCGGCCAGACCGTAGCTGTTCAGGTAAGCCAGCACCGAGACCAGATAGTCTGTCGATCGGCCTATAGCCACAACCCTCATATCGTCAGGCAGTTGGCTGCCGAGCGCCACCATCGCCTTGGCCACAAGCAGAAGATTCTTGCGCTCCTCGATGGTGCCGACATAGAGGACATAACGCCCTGGGAGCCTGTGGCGCCGCCGCGCCGCCGCACGGTCGGCATCGGTGAGGGCGGCAAAGTCGAGCTGCTGGCCTTGATAGACCACATCGACCTTCTCCGCTGGCACCCCCATGAGGCGCACCAGCTCCCGCTTCGTGAACTCGCTGACGGCCACCACGCGGTCGGCAGCCCCGACGGCATAGCGCATCTTCAGGCGGTAGATCAAGCGGTCGACAGGCTTGTAGTACTGCGGACAATGGATGAAAATGAGATCGTGGACCGTGACGACGGAACGTGCGCCCGTACGCCGGATGCCGAAAGGCAGCTCGTTGCTGAGGCCGTGGTAGAGGTCCAGCCCGCGACGCCTGATGTCGCCACAAAGCCCCACGGCGCGCCACAACCACGGCAGCAGGCGCCCCGACAGGCTCCGCGGCGAGACCACCGCGGCACCCTCGGCCACCTCGCCCAGGTGCGCCGCACGCCCCCGGCGCGGCACATACAGCACATACTCGTTGCCGCCGGCCTGGCGCTGAAGCAGGCCCACCACAAAACGGCTGTAGTTGCCCAGCCCCGTGCGGTTCTGCGCCGCACGCTTGGCATCGTATCCTATCTTTTTCCCTTCCATTTGCGACTGCAAAGATACACAAAAAAAATTATTTCGTATCTTTGCAAAAACCACACACCGCAACATCGGCACAGAACACACTGATTATGAGACAGAAAAAAGTACTGATAGACCTCACCGTCCTCCGACACCCCTTCTGCGGACTCGGCCAGATTGCACTCAACTACGGCCGCTGGTTCCAGCAGCACGCCCCAGATCTGGCCGACGAATTCCACTTCACACTCCTCGTCCCAAAGAACTACATGGGGAAATTCGGCAACCACGTAAGCTACATCAAGCGCAACGACCTGCGCCGACAATTCCCCCTCCTCATGCCGCGCTTCGACGTGTGGCACGCCATCAACCAAATGTCCGCCTTCCGTCCCTGGAGCCGCACCACCCGCTACATCATCACCATCCACGACGTCAACTTCATCCACGAAAAAGCCGACGCCAAGCAGCGTAAATACCGACGCCGCCTCCAACGCCGCTGCGACCGCGCCTCCGAATTCTGCTTCATCTCCCAGTTCGCCATGGACGACACCCGGCGCGTCCTCGACCTCGGCGGCAAACCCGCCCGCGTCATCTACAACGGCGTCGAAGACCTCACCATCGGCGACCAGGCTCGCCCCCAAAACCTCCCCGAGGGACCCTTCTTCCTCGCCCTCGGCGAAGTCAAAGCCAAAAAGAACCTCCACACCCTCCTGCCCATGATGGACCGCCTCAAGGACCACCGCCTCGTCATCGCCGGCAACGACGCCGGCCACTACGCCGACCAACTCCGCGCTTCACTGCCACAACACCCCAACATCTCCATGCTCGGACTAGTCAGCAACCAAGAGCGCCGCTGGCTCTACGCCCACTGCCAGGCCCTCCTCTTCCCCTCCACCGCCGAAGGCTTCGGCCTGCCCATCATCGAAGCCATGCAGTGGGGCAAGCCCGTCTTCTGCTCCACCTTCACCTCCATCCCCGAAATCGGCGGCCCCCACGCACACTACTTCACAGACTTCGACCCCGACGCCATGGCCCGCCTCGTCAGCCAGGGCCTACGCGACTTCACACCGCAAAAGGCCGAGCAGGAACAAGCCTACGCCGCCACCTTCAGCTACGAGCGGCACCTCGCACAATACATCGAACTATACAGAGAACGCTAGGCCTCGGCCTCGCCGACCAGCTGGCGGTAGAGCGCATAGTACTGCTCCACCTCGCGGTCCGTCACCACATAGGGATCCGATTCATTGCCGATGACCACAATCTTCTGCTCGTCGACGCCAGACTCGACAAGCTGGCCCTTCACCGCCACGCTCACCGCCACAACCACATCGCTCGCCCGCAGCGAATAGCGCATGCGGCGACGCCAGAACAACACGTCCAGCAACGACGTGCAATGGTGGTCGTCAAGCCCGTAGCACGTCACCACCGTCTTCACATCGCGCCCCACACCGTAAGGCAACTCCTCGTTCAGCCCGTGGAACACCTTCACCTTCTCCGCCTTCAGCCAAGGACTCAGCGCATAGCGCATCCAGGCCGCCGGAAAAAGCTTCGCGCCCCCGTCGGGGACGAAAGTGCTCACATTGGCATAGCTCGTGAAGGCCGTGCGGTAGGCCGCCTTGATGCGCGTAGAGAAAAGCAGCGCGCGGAAATCCCCCACGTGCCGCTTGGCAAGCCCTTCGACTAGCGTCCTGCAGGCATCGCCCAACCCACTGCTGTTGCGGGTAACATTGTTTGCGTCGTATCCTACCAACATGGTGCCAATGAATCTTTTTTTTCAAAATCGGGTGCAAAATTACAACTTTTTTTTCATTCCTGCGTTATCGTTAATAAAAATTAAGATTATGCCCGAAATAAACCCCACCCGTCCCGCACCCTTCGCCACACTCTCCATGGCGCAGAAAGAGGCTCTATATGAGCAATTTGCAGAATTCTTCTCGGACGGGAAACGCCAACTTTTCGACCGCCTGGCACCCCTGCGCACCCGGCACCTCTGCATCGTCCTGGAGGACATATTCCAATCCCACAACGCCTCCGCCGTCCTCCGTTCGTGCGACTGTTTCGGCGTCCAGGACGTCCACGTGGTGGAACAGCACAACCCCTTCAACCCCGCAGGCGACGTCGCCGTCGGCTCCGCCAAATGGGTCGACTGGCACCGCCACAGCACCACAGCCGACGCCTACAAAGCACTGAAAGACAAAGGCTACCGAATCGTCGCCACCCTCCCGCACGAGCGCGACCAGATGATTACCGACCTCGACATCTCGCAACCCACCGCACTCGTCTTCGGCACCGAACTCACAGGCCTCTCACAGCAAGCCATCGACCTCGCCGACGCCTACGTCAAGATACCCATGTACGGCTTCACCGAAAGCTTCAACATCTCCGTCTGCGCCGCACTCTCCCTCTTCAGCCTCACCCAGCGCATGCGCGACGACAGCCGCATCGACTGGCAGCTCAACCGCGAAGAACTCCTCGACCTCAAACTCCACTGGGCACTGCAGGTCGTCAAGGAAGGCGACGCCGTCATGAAAAAACTTATCGAAGGATTGGCCGATTGAAAAAAAAGTCGTACCTTTGCCAAAAGATTAACCACCGCAAAAACAACATAAAATATTAGATATGAAAAAATTAGCCATCATCCTGGCGCTCAGCCTCCTCTCGTTGGCACCCCTCAGCGCCCAGAAAGCCATCGCCGAAAAGGACGTCCGCGTCACCTATGTCAAAGACTTCCAACGGCAGGAACCCAAAGCCACCCACGTCCAGTGGTGGAGCATCGACTCCCTCACCGTCCGCGTCACCTTCATCGACAGCACCAACTCGCGTATGGCCATGGTATTCAGCAACAAAGGGTCGGAGACCCACTACATCATCGAGCACCACTACCCCCACGCCATCACCGACACCATAGCACGCCACTACCCCCACTATAAAATTAAGGAATTATACGCGCGCAAGGTGCGCAACAAAATGACCTACCAAGTCGCCATCGTCAAACAGAGCGGCATCCTCTGGTGGAAAAAAGAAAGCGACCCAAAGACCCTCAACTTCGAACTCGACGGCAAATTCATCGGCGAATAACACAAAACACCCCCATAAAAAAAACTGAAAAAAACCGAAAAACGGGCGAAAATGAAGTGACCCCAAAAAGTTGGACGGATTAATAAAATCAGTTAATTTGTCTGCAGAAATGAGTTCGGTATTGTACCGGACTCATTTTTAGTTTCA
>CACZWL010000022.1 GCA_902784865.1 uncultured Bacteroidota bacterium
ATCTTCTCACTGCCTCCTCTCGCTCTTTTACACTGTGTCTTTTTCTCATAATAAAACCCCGAAAGTTTTTTGTCCAACTTTCGGGGTTCATTACAAAACCATCCAGCACCCGTTTCTATTTAGTGTATTTCAGTGAATTACTTCACCTCTTCGTAGTCGACGTCGGTGACGTTGTCATTGGGGTTGCTTCCCTGCTGGCCGGCACCTGCGTTGGGGTTGCCGCCCATGTTGTTGGGGTCGAATCCGGCACCGGGGTTTGCTCCATTACCAGTCGCAGACTGCTGGGCTTTGTACATGTCTTCGCTGGCGGCCTGCCAGGCGGCGTTGATCTTGGCCAAGGCGGCGTCGATCTGCTGGACGTTCGCTCCACTATGGTCGCGGGCCGAAGCAGCGGCGGCGTGGGCGGCCTTCAGCTCGGTGAGGGCGGCTTCGATGGCGCTCTTCTTCTCGGCGGGGATCTTGTCGCCGTAGTCCTTGAGGTTCTTCTCGCTCTAGAATATGAAGAAATGCCAGTGGCATTTCGATAGCGAAGCGGAGAACAAACAGCCGTCGGCGTTGCTCACTTCATTTTCTTTCTTTAATCGGTGTTGTCTCATCAAGCCCGGCAGGCAAACCACGCAGCCATAGCAGTTGATTTTCTCTGCCTCTTCCTTGGCCTTCTTGTCCTGGTCGGCGTGGGCCTCGGCTTTCATGCGCTTGATTTCGTCCTCGCTCAGGCCGCTGCTGGCCTCGATGCGGATAACACCGCTGAATGAATCAAATGAAGTGAGCAACTCTTCGACCTTCTTCTGCACGGCGGGGATACAGCTGGAGCCGCCGACGAGGATGACCTCATTCGCTCATCAAGTTCGCGGGGTACACCAGATGTCGCTGTTTTATAATTCCGTCGACATTCCTTCTTTTTTCCTTCTTCGTGGGTTCTTGGTGCCTTCTTTTGAAATGGTTGCAACGCATTGAAAATCAATAAAAATCTAAATAAACATCACAAGGTGGTGCAAGATGTTCATTTACAACATTTAACCCCCTCGACCCTTCGGCGATCCTTCGACAGTCTTTCAGCGGTCCCGTTGCATCCAATTTATCAAAATCAACAATAATATTTTGCAGATTCAAAAAAAGTTTGTACTTTTGCAAAACGAAAAATATACAATTATGTGCACGTATAACATAACTTTAAACGACAATCTCGTTGAGCGGGCACGTCCGGCCATCGGTGCCGACACCGATATCGGCCAATGGATGCAACGGCAGATGGAGACTCTTCTCATTCGACTTGCTGCCAATTCGCAACGTGAAGTCAAGCATTACGCTCCAGATTTAGAGGCCATCCTTGCCATGCCGTTGGTCGACAAGGCCGATGTTGGACTCAACGGTGAACATGCACGCATGGATTATTATAAAGAAAAGTACGGCCTATGAATCGCATATTCCTCGACACAAATGTGCTGCTGGACGTGTTGCTACGCCGTGAGCCTTTTGTCGGCGATTCCGCACTGGTGCTGGACATGGGCTTCAAAGGTATGGTGGAACTTTACGCCACACCACTCACTTTCGCCACATGTCTTTTTGTGGCCCGCAAGTCGCTGGGCTATGCCAACGCTTTGGAGGCTTTGAAAATACTTGAACGATATATAAAGATAGCCTCGATGGACTCGGCTCAACTACACGAAGCCTTATACGCCACAGCTCCCGATTTTGAGGATATGCTGCAATACCATGCAGCTATGGCTGCAAATTGTAGCCATATCATCACTCGTAACGAACAACATTTCCCCAAGAACGGGATTATGGTGTTGTCGCCGACAGTATTTTTGCAGTCACCACTTGCCGAATAACACCGTCGAGCATGATAATTGAATCGAAAACAAAAAATATGACATAAAACGTAGAAATAGAATAAAGACATATTGAGCTTGACGCTCTTGTTCTCTTCCTTTGAATCCGGAAAATTCATCAGTACAGAGAATAAGTAAGCTGAAAGGTCACGCGTTGGCGTGAATTATTCACTACTTATTATGTACGAGGTCTTTTCCGGAACCCAAAGGAGTAGTAAGTAGAAGATACCAAAGAATAATTCCACGCCTTTTTTAGTTAAAGAAATAGAATATGTTTGATTTTCTAAAACGGAAAGAATTTGCAGAAATAACACGACTCAATAACGAATTACTTGCCGAGAAAAATCGTATTAAAGAGCTTCAAAACACCCAGCAAGAAAACTCAAATAAAATAGAATCGTTAATTATTGAGTTGGAATCTCTAAAGCCATACGCAGAAATCCGCGATATTGAGCGAGAAAAAAAGCGTGTTCAAGAGGAGCTCTCTAAAGAAAAAGATTATTATAATGGTCAAATTGAAAACCATAATAAGATTGTTTCTGATAAAAAACAGGAAATAACTTCTTTAAGACAAGAAATAGACATTTTAAATGACGAAATACTGCTTCAAACATATGGGATATATACTCCTCTTTATGACTTTCAAAAACTAGAAGACTATAAAGAGAGACTATATGAAATAAGAGACCTAGAAAAACAACTGATACGTGATAAAGAAGCAAGTATTTCTTCCATTAATTGGCTTGTTGATGGCAGCTTAAGCAAAGGCCAAGCACAGACGAATCAACAAATCAAACAAATGATTCGCAATTTTAACATAGAGTGCGACTTGTTGATTAACAAGGTAAAGTTCAATAACATTGAAGCCTATATTCATAAAATTCGTCACACTGCAGAAATAATAAACAAGTTAAATGACAAATCGGGAATATCAATTTCAAATAAATATGTTGACCTTAAAATAGAAGAACTACGAGTCGCATACGAATATGCCAAAAAGAAACAGGAGGAGAAGGATAGAATAGCAGAAATTAGAAGAATACAGAAAGAGGAGGAACGTGTAAGAAAGGAGTTAGAGGAAGCCAGAAAAGACATTGTCAAAGAACAGTCTCACTATAACAATGCTTTAAAAGATATTATGGACAGAATTAACAGCGAATCTTCTGTTGAGATGGAATATTTGCTGGCGAGAAAAAACGAAATAGAGAAACACTTAAATGAATTGGACCAGGAACTAAAAGATATTGATTATAGGGAGGCAAACAAACGAGCAGGCTACGTTTATATTATCTCCAATATTGGTTCTTTTGGAGAAAACGTATATAAAATCGGGATGACTCGACGGCTTAATCCAATGGAGCGTGTCGATGAGTTAGGTGATGCCTCCGTACCGTTCAAGTTTGATGTTCATGCTTTAATTTTTTCCGATGATGCACCAACTCTCGAGACTGCTCTGCACCATGCATTTGAGGATAAAAAAGTCAACATGGTCAATGCCCGACGAGAATTCTACCGAGTGACATTAGATGAAATAGAAGCTGTTGTAAAATCAAACTTTGACAAGACTGTAGAATTTGTCAAAGTGCCTTTGGCAGAACAATATAGAGAAAGCATAAGGCTGTACAATCACAGCGAATTGTCGGCAACAAGTTAGAAACTTCCAAATTGAGTATATCTTTCCTCAGAAAAGAGTATATCTTTCTGCAATAAGATATACTCTTTTTACTTCATTGGGTATATTTTTTTTTTCGAGGAACTAATCTTTAGAGCCTTTAGAACTGGAAATGTTTAGCATTTTTTAAAAAGCACATTTCTTCTTCCTCTTTTTGAGATAAAAGAATGATGTCAATATTCATTGAGAACAATTCAGACAATAGTTTCCTAATCTCTCGTCTGTATTCTACAGCATCTTCTACACTGATGTTATTTTCATCATAAACAATAGCAATATCTATATCAGCAGGAGCATCAGAATAAACCGCAGAGCCAAAAACATATCTCCGGTAGTGTAGTTTTGGCTTTATATCAGTTATCTTTCTTAGACCTTGGTACATAATTCATAAATGATTTTCCTGTTCGATGAAGTGCACCCATAAACTCACTAAGGGTAAATAAGGCAAAACCATTATCTTTTGCGGTTTTTTTAGCCTCATTTGAATATTTATCGCAGTAACCAACTAATACAATAGCATCTATGTCTTCGTTTTGTGCTGTTATCTCAAAAACATCCCCACAGCCCATAATATAAATACTTGCTATACGTATCTTTAATGAAGGACGTTCTTCTGTTCGTTCAATCAAATATACATCATCACCTAAATGTTCAATGTATTTTACAGCACTATTTCCATGCATTACTTTTTGAAAGTTATCTCTACTTGAATCTTTTATCTCATTCATAAAAAAATACTATTTAATTCTCTTGGAAACATCGGTACCGCTGGATTTACATCTCCAGAAATTTTATTATATTCAAACCCTTCCCTGTGCAATTTGAATTGATTAAAAACAGTCCGTTCCTTGTCCGTCATAAGATGTTGATTGTTGCGTAGAATTGACTCTATTTTTCTATTGTTAGGAATAATCTTTTGAACTGACAGTCGGTTCCACATGGATTCTGCATCCATCTGCCTCTTGGTTGCATTCTCTGAATCAGGACCATACAGTTCATAGATAGCCTTGTTTTCTTCCAGCAATGGAGTCAATACGTTCCGAATCTCTTCTCTATTTTGAAAAATCGGTACAGACATTATTCGACTTATGGATTCCTCTTGTTCTTTTTTCCAATTTCTTAATAATTCATCCGTATATGTATCGGGATTATTATCAACCATTGTATGGCATGATGGACAAAGAACAATAAGATTGTTGAAATCGTCTCTCTGCGCTAGTGGCAACTTGCTTTTCCCTCGTGGCCCTTTTTCTTTTCGACCGATTATATGTGCTATCTCACCAATGCATTTAATTGATCCATCTTTAGATGTCTGAAACAATTCTGTATGGCAAGACGGATTGCAGCAATGACCTGCAGAAGAAGCCCACAATTTACGCTTAACACTTTCGCTTATCATAATAGCAGAAAATAAATGGGCGTATTGCTACGCCCATTTATTGCTGGAATATCAAATCTTACTTCACCTCTTCGTAATCGACATCGGTGACGTTGTCGTCGCCGTTGGAGGACTGCTGGTTGGTGTTGGTGCCGGGGTTACCGCCCATGTTGTTGGGGTCGAAGCCGGCGCCGGGATTGGCACCGCCGGCCTGCTGCTGGGCTTTGTACATGTCCTCGCTGGCGGCCTGCCAGGCAGCGTTGATCTTGGCCATGGCCTGGTCGATCTGCTGGACGTTGCGGGCGCTGTGGGCGGCCTTGAGTTCATTCAAAGCACTTTCGATGGCGCTCTTCTTCTCGGCGGGGATCTTGTCGCCGTAGTCTTTCAGGTTCTTCTCGCTCTGGAAGATCATGCCGTCGGCGTTGTTGATTTTCTCCACCTCTTCCTTGGCCTTCTTGTCCTGGTCGGCGTGGGCCTCGGCTTCGGCCTTCATGCGCTTGATTTCGTCCTCGCTCAGGCCGCTGCTGGCCTCGATGCGGATGTTCTGGCTCTTGCCGGTGGCCTTGTCGAGGGCGCTGACGTTGAGGATGCCGTTGGCGTCGATGTCGAAGGTGACCTCAATCTGGGGCACTCCACGCGGTGCTGGCGGAATGCCGGCCAAGTGGAAGCGGCCGATGGTCTTGTTGTCGTTGGCCATGGGGCGCTCGCCCTGCAGCACGTGGATCTCGACCTCGGGCTGGTTGTCGGCAGCGGTGCTGAAGACCTGGCTCTTCTTGGTGGGGATGGTGGTGTTGGCGTCGATGAGCTTGGTCATCACGCCGCCGAGGGTCTCGATGCCGAGGCTCAGGGGAGTGACATCGAGCAGCAGCACGTCCTTCACCTCGCCGGTGAGCACACCGCCCTGGATGGCGGCGCCGATGGCGACCACCTCGTCGGGGTTGACGCCCTTGCTGGGCACTTTGCCGAAGAACTCTTCCACCTTCTTCTGCACAGCGGGGATACGGCTGGAGCCGCCGACGAGGATGACCTCGTTGATGTCGCTGTTGCTGAGGCCGGCGTCCTGCATGGCCTTGCGGCAAGGTTCGATGGTGGCGCGGATCAGGTCGTCGCAGAGCTGCTCGAACTTGGCGCGGCTGAGCTTCATCACCAGGTGCTGCGGCACGCCGTCGGCCACGGTGATGTAGGGCAGGTTGATTTCGGTCTCCATGCTGCTGGAGAGCTCAATCTTGGCCTTCTCGGCAGCCTCTTTCAGGCGCTGCATGGCCATGGGGTCCTTGCGGAGGTCGATGCCCTTGTCGCTCTGGAAGCTGTCGGCCATCCAGTTGATAATCTTGCGGTCGAAGTCGTCGCCGCCGAGGTGCGTGTTACCGTTGGTGCTCTTCACCTCGAAGACGCCGTCGCCGAGGTTCAGGATGCTGATATCGAACGTGCCGCCACCGAGGTCGAACACAGCGACGTTCATATCCTGGGCCTTCTTGTCGAGGCCGTAGGCCAGAGCGGCAGCCGTGGGCTCGTTGACGATACGGCGCACCTTCAGACCTGCAATTTCGCCGGCCTCCTTGGTGGCCTGACGCTGACTGTCGTTGAAGTAGGCGGGGACGGTGATGACGGCCTCGGTGACTTCCTGACCCAGGTAGTCCTCGGCGGTCTTCTTCATCTTCTGCAGCACGATGGCGCTGATCTCCTGCGGGGTGTACTGGCGGCCGTTGATGTCGACGCAGGGGGTGTTGTTGTTGCCGCGCACCACCTTGTAGGGCACAGCCTCAATCTCCTTCTGCACCTGGTCGTAGGTCTCGCCCATGAAGCGCTTGATGCTGTAGACGGTGTTGTGGGGGTTGGTGATGGCCTGACGCTTGGCGGGGTCGCCCACCTTGCGGTCGCCATTCTCGAGGAAGCCGACCACGCTGGGGGTGGTGCGGTTGCCCTCGCTGTTAGCGATAACTACGGGTTCGTTACCTTCCATGACGCTCACACAACTGTTGGTTGTGCCGAGGTCGATTCCGATGATTTTTGCCATAATATTGTTTCCTTTCTTTTTTTGTTTTCTTGATTGGGTTTCTAGGATTTTCCAGGTATTCTAGGCGTCCTAGGTCTTTAGCGACACCCTACATATAACAACAACCGTGCCAACCGGCAGGTCGCGACCCGAAGTGGCCGCAATCCTGCCACACTGACACGGATGCTGACATTTTGGCAGTCGGGCAGCACAGCCGCACGTCCTGCCAGGCGATGGCTTACAGCGAGAGGCGCAGGCCGAACTCGTGGACCGACGGGGTGCCGGCAATCGAGGTGTCGAAGGTGGGCGTCAGGCTGAAATACAGCTCCCACCCCCAGCGGAAGATCCACCAGAGGGGGAAGGTCATGCCGACGGCCACCTCGGCGCGCCAGGTGCCGAGGGTCTCTATGTTGTTCATCATCAGCTCCTCGTCGGGCTCCCAGTCCCCGTTCTGGCCCATGCGGTCGTAGCCGAAGGTGTTGCTCAGCGCGTAGGCGATGTTGAAGCCGAGGTAGATATTGGTGAGGCTGTTGGTGACCACGTTGACGCGCAGGGGCACGACGATGCTGCGCTCGGAGAGGAGGCAGCGGTAGTCGCGCCAGCCGCCCAGCTCGTGCCCCACGAGGGTGTGGGACGATGTGTTGAACTGCACCGAGTTGGAGAACGAGAGCTGCGAGAGGCGGAAGCCTGCGCCTGCCGAGAGGTCCCATCGGCGGCTCAGCGGCCAGTGGAGCAGCAGCGCGGCGCCGGCGTCGAAGGCGTGGTGGTGGTAGGCACTGCCGCGCTGCGAGAGGAGGGTGTTGTAGCCCTGCCCCACGGTCGGGGCCAGCTCGAAGCGCAGGCCGCGCCCTATCTCGGCCCGGCGCTGCTCGCGGGCGGCACGCTTGGCAGCCTGCTGCGCCTCGGCATACTCGCGCTCGTAGCTGCGCTCCAGCTCCGGCGGCTCCGAAGCCACACTGTCGACCACCTGACCCGCCGCCGGCTCGGCCAGCAGCAGCGTCAGGACCAAAAACACGTATCGTCTCATAGTCGTTTAATATTGAAACCGACATAAATAACGCGCGCGATGGCGGTTTGGTATGCGGGGGCGAAAAAAAAATCCAGCGGCCGACGGCAGGGCCACGCCTAGGCCACACAAGGTATCCGACAGGTATCTCCTAGGACTGTTCTATAACTGTTCCTTAACTGTTCTTTAACCTGAAACTTGGCCGGGAGTGTCGTTGGTGCGCCGTAAAGATAACGCATTCCGGCGGATTTTGTTACATAAAAGATGTTAAAATTTTCACTGCTCTGAAAAAAAGCGTACCTTTGCAGCGCGATGCGTCGACGCCGACACACCTGCAACCTATTATGGAACAACTATTTGTACAACAAAAAGCAAAGAACGGATGAACCACGAAACCAGAACCCGCAAACTCCGCGGCCTGGCGGCCATTGCCGTCGCCGTGTTAGGCCTGGCGGCCTGCAGCAGCTGCGGCAAAGAAGAAAGTGCCGTCAGCCCCACCGACGACAGCAGCCAGTTCGTCACCCTCACCACCGCCGTGCCCGACGCCATACTGGAGATACGCTACTTCGGCACCTACAACTTCGTAGGCACCCGCATCGACGGCTACCTACAGCCCACGGC
Organism: uncultured Bacteroidota bacterium; assembly: GCA_902784865.1. Lineage (GTDB taxonomy): Bacteria > Bacteroidota > Bacteroidia > Bacteroidales > P3 > Colimorpha. The sequence continues at coordinate 8,509 of CACZWL010000022.1, forward strand.
GCTCCTCACCCGGCAGGCCGCCGACAGCCTGCGCGCCGTCAGCGACGACCTCCGCGCCATGGGCTACCGCCTGAAAATCTACGACGCATACCGCCCGCAGCGCGGCGTCGACCACTTCGTCCGCTGGGCCGCCGACGTCAGCGACACCGCCATGAAACCCTACTTCTACCCCGACCTGCCGAAGAGCGTCCTCTTCGAACAGGACTACATCATGGCCAAAAGCGGCCACACACGCGGCTCGACCGTCGACCTGACACTCTTCGACATGCGCACCGAGAAAGAGGTCGACATGGGCGGCACCTTCGACTGGTTCGGCCCCGAGAGCCATCCCGACTTCTGCGGCAACCCCGAAACGGGCCAATACACCGGCGACAACAGCACCTCGCCCACCGGCCGCAGCATCACCGCCGAACAGTTCGGCAACCGCATGCTGCTGCGACGCGCCATGCTCAGCCACGGCTTCAAACCCCTCGACAGCGAATGGTGGCACTTCACCCTCCGCGACGAACCCTTCCCCGACACCTACTTCACCTTCCCCGTCAGCCAGCTGGACTAACGGAGCAGCGCGCGTCATCCAACAACCTCCGTGCAGACCTTTCCACCAGGCCTGCACGTTTTTTTTTGCCATATTGGAAAAAGTTTGTATCTTTGCACCGTCGTTTCCCCGACCGCCGAAACCCCTCTCGAGAGCGACGGGCCAAGCGCGCAGGGTGCCACAACACCCCTGCAGGAAGCGGCAGGACATATAGGAAAGACGTTGTAACGGCGTTTTATCTGCGGCTGCTGAATCTCGCAAATTCAAATGGTTACCGCAATAGCGCAATGTTCCTTCGTCCATTGGTTTGGCATATAGTGTCCTCACTATATCCATAACGCGTGGGCTTCGGCATTGCTTATTCTGTAACCATAGGCAATGCGAGAGCCTCAGCAGCGGGATAAGCAAAGTGACAGATTCCCGCGCTTTTTTTGTATTTCCTTGCACTATAGAACGAATTATACAAAACGATGTCAATGGGAATCAACATCGACAAAAGTTGCGCCCGACACGTATCAGGGAATGAATGATGGAACAATCGAAGATTGACATGTTTGTAATGAACAACAAGGAATGCTTTCTTCCGCAACACTGGGTTATGATAAAAGAGAAGCTCTCCAATCTGCCTGCCGACAAAGAGGCACAGGTGCTTGGCCTTTCCCCGCACAATCCAACAACCATATTGATTATATCCATTTTCCTAGGCAGCCTTGGTGTTGACCGGTTCATGCTGGGCGATACAGGCCTCGGTATAGCCAAGTTGCTGACCTGTGGCGGTTGCGGAGTCTGGACTATAATCGACTGGTTCCTGATTAAAGGTAAAACCTACGAGGCAAACTTCAAAAAATTCAACGAATCACTAATGTTCTAAACATGAGATTCTTACGTCCCATACTGTTAACTGCGGTGCTGGGACTTGTCGCCCTCTGGCTATGGGCGGGTGATGCAATAGTCGTCCGCCCATTCTGTCCGTTCCATAAAATCTTTGGCATACCTTGCCCTGGATGCGGTGGGGTACGAGCTATTACCAGCCTGCTGCATGGGCAAGTGACAGATGCCTTGAAAATCAACCCCATGGCCATATTATTTTCTATCACAGTAGTGGCTGTGGCAGCCTGCTCGTGGTGGGACGCAATCCACAGGACCCAAATCGTGCAAAATATTCTTCACAAACCCTGGCCACCGCTCACTACAGCACTCGGAATCTCCGTTATTGTTGCCAATTGGATATGGAATATAGCCAAAGGTATTTAGGATAGGCAGGATTCCCCGTCAGCCAGCTGGACTTACAGCCCTCGGTCAGCATCATTATCATTAAAAATAACGACACGGCGAAAAAAAATTTTACCGTGTCGATTTTTTTATTTAATTTTGCAATTTAATAAGTCTATTAAATATACATATAAAATGTACATTAAATAACTATATGTCAGAAATATACGGGGAAATAATACATCTCGGAATCGACATCGGGTCGACTACGCTGAAGCTCTGTGCCGTCGATAGCAACGGCCGCATAGTTCACACCGATTACCGGCGCCACAACGCCGGGCCTGCACACGTGGCCGAGGAGGCCCTTGGCGCCCTGCGCACGGCCTTAGGCGACGTTGCCGTCAGCGCCACACTGACCGGCAGCGTGGGCATGGGCTATGCCGAGCGCCTGTCGCTGCCCTTCGAGCAGGAGGTGCTGGCCGCCGCCAAGGCCGTGCGCCACCTGGCCGCCGACGTCAGCACCTTCATCGACATCGGCGGCGAGAATTCGAAGATGATCTTCTTCGACGAGGGACGCGTGCCCGACATGCGCATGAACGGCAACTGCGCCGGCGGCACCGGCTCGTTCATCGACCAGACGGCCACCCTGCTGGGCGTGGAGACCGCCGAGCTCGACGCGCTGGCCGCCAAGGCCACCACCGTCTACCCCATCGCCTCGCGCTGCGGCGTCTTCTCGAAGACCGACATACAGAACCTCCTGGCACGCAACGTGAGCAAGGCCGACATAGCGGCCTCAATGTTCCGCGCCGTGGCCCTGCAGGTAGTCAGCGCCCTGGCACGCGGCGTCGAGGTCAAGCCCCGCGTGTTCCTCTGCGGCGGCCCCTTCGCCTTCCTGCCGCAGCTACGGCGCCACATCGGCGAGGTGCTGCAGCTATCCGAGGACGACCTCGTGGTGCCGCAATACCCCCAACTTGTGCCCGCCCTGGGCTGCGCCCTGGCGCAAGCGGAGGGCACTCCGGCAAGCGTGAGCGAACTGACCGACCGCTTCCGCCTCACAGCCTCGGCCGTCAGCGACGGCACGGCGGCGACGGCCTCGGCACTCGAACCGCTCTTCGCCGACCGGGCCGACTACGACCGCTGGATAGACAGCAAGCGCGGCTTCGAGGTGCCACAGAGCGAAGGGCTGCTCGCAGGCGACTACTACCTGGGCGTCGACTCGGGAAGCACCACCACCAAGCTGGTGCTGGTGGACGCCGAAGGGCGCATGGCCTATCGCGACTACCTCTTCAACCGAGGCGACAGCTACAGCACCTTCCGCTCCGCCATCGAGAAGCTACGCACCGCAGCCGCCGACCCCGCCGGGGTGAACATCGTGGCCTCGGCAGCCACGGGCTATGGCGAGAGCCTGCTGCGCACCGCCTTCGGCCTCGACCACGGGCTGGTGGAGACCATGGCTCACTACACCGCCGCACAGGCCGTCGACCCCGATGTCAGCTTCGTGCTCGACATCGGCGGGCAGGACATGAAGGCCATCTTCGTCGACAACGGCTCGATACGCCGCATCGAGATCAACGAGGCCTGCTCGTCGGGCTGCGGCAGCTTCATCATGACCTTCGCCAACCAGCTGGGCTACAGCATCGGAGCCTTCGCCAAGCTGGCCTGCTTCGCACGCCATCCCTACGACCTCGGCACACGCTGCACGGTGTTCATGAACTCGAAGGTGAAGCAAGCCATGCGCGAGGGCGCCGAGGTGGCCGACATAGCGGCAGGCTTCTCCTACTCGGTTATCAAGAACTGTCTGTTCAAAGTGCTGAAACTGCGCACTATGGACGAGATGGGCAGCCACATCGTGGTGCAGGGCGGCACGTTCAAGAACCACTCGGTGGTGCGCGCCCTCGAGCGGCTGACGGGCCACGCGGTGAGCTTCACCGACTACCCCGAGCTGGCCGGTGCCTACGGCGCAGCACTCTACGCATTGAAAAAGAGTTAAGAGTTAATAGTTTAGAGTTAAAAGTTTTTATGACGATAGAGGATTTAGCGCGTGAGCGCGAATACGAGACTGGCATCGAGACCTGCCCGGGTTGCGACAACCACTGCACGGTGAAGACATTCCGCTTCGCCAACGGCCGCACATTCCACTCGGGCAACCAATGCGAACGCATCTACTCGTCCGCTGCCGAAAGCGTGGCGAAGGGGGTGAATATGTTTGCTGAAAAGAACCGGCTGCTATGGCAGCGGTCCATGAAACCCGCCGCAGGCGGCACCCTCCGCATAGGCATACCACGGGCACTGGGCATCTACGAGGACTTCCCCTTCTGGTGCACCCTGCTGGTGGAAAGCGGCATGGAGGTGGTGCTCTCGCATGGTTCCACCAACCGCCTCTACGAGCAGGGCATCCGCACCGTGGTGGCCGACAACATCTGCTTCCCCGCCAAGCTGATGCACGGCCATGTGATGGACCTCATCGGGCGCGGCGTCGACCGCTTACTCTACCCCTGGGTGGTCTTCGAAAAGAAAGAAGACACGCACTCCGGCAACTCGTTCAACTGCCCGGTGGTGAGTGGCTATGCCGACGTGATACGCTCGTCGATAGACCCCGAGGGCCGGCATGGAATAGCCTTCGACGCCCCGGTGGCGAGTTTCGCCGACCGGCGGATGCTCGAGCGGTCGTGCGTCGAATACCTGGGCCGACTTGGCGTAGGCAAGCGCACCGCGCTGGCAGCGGTAGAAAAAGCCTTGGCCGCGCAAGAGGACTACCTGGCCACCCTCGAACGCCGGGGCACCGAGGTGCTGCAACAGGCCATGGCCGACGGCCGCATGGCGATACTGCTGGCGGCTCGCCCCTACCACATCGACCCGCTGATCGAGCACAAGGTGTCGCAAGCTATAGCCGACATGGGCATCGACGTCATCACCAAGAACGTGGCCTCCACCGAAGGCAGCGACGTCTACCGCCACATCAACGCCCTCAGCCAGTGGGCCTACCCCAACCGCATCTTCAAGGCCGCCTGGTTCGCCGGGCAGCACCCCTACCCTGGCCTCCACATGGTGGAGCTCACCTCCTTCGGCTGCGGACCCGACGCCTTCATCCTCGACGAGGTGCGTTCCATACTCGACCGCTTCGGCAAGAACCTCACCGTGCTGAAAATCGACGACGTGAACAACATCGGCTCGCTCAAGCTGCGCCTGCGATCGCTGGTGGAATCGGTAGGGAATCAGAGTATTCAGAATACTCAGAATACTCGGAATACTCCGAATACTCCGAACTTTCAGAACAGTTTCACCACCAAGACCTACACCGCCGAGGACCGGCGGCGCACCATCCTGGCCCCCTACTTCGCCGAGGGCTACTCCGAGTACCTGCCGACGCTGTTCTCGCTGGCGGGCTACCGCATGGTGTGCCTGCCCATGGGCAACCTCGACGACGCCGAGCAGGGGCTGCGCGAAGCCAACAACGACATCTGCTACCCCGCCACCATCGTGGTGGGCAGCCTGATGCGCGCCCTGCGCTCGGGCCAATACGACCTGAAGAATACCGCCGTCGGTATTACCCAGACTGGCGGACAGTGCCGCGCCAGCAACTACTACTCACTCATCAAGAACGCCATGGTGCGGGGCGGCTTCGCCGACGTGCCCGTCATATCTGTCGCCCTGTCCGACGGGCTGACCGACACCCAGCCGGGCTTCTCTCTGCCGTGGGGCAAGCTGTGGCGCATCACGCTGTACACCATCCTCTATGCCGACGCGCTGCAGAAGCTGTACTACCCCGCCGCAGTGCGCGAAAAGAAGGCCGGCACAGCGCGCCACCTCTACGACCACTACACCGCCGCGGCGCAGCCGCTGATAGCCACCCGCAACTGCAAAGGCCTGCTGCGCCTGCTGGGCGAAGCGGCCGGCAACTTCAGCGCCGCCATCAACCCTGCCAAGGAGGCTCCGCGCGTGGGTCTGGTGGGCGAGATATACGTCAAATACAACTCATTCTCGAACAAGAACGTGGTATCGTGGCTGATAGAGCGCGGCGTCGAGGTGGTGCCGCCGGCGCTGGGCGCCTTCTTCCTCTCGGCGCTGCCTGCCATGCAGGGCGACAACGACCTGCACATACGGCGCCCGCAGATACCCGCCGGGCTGGCCAAAGGGGCCAACAGACTGGCCATGGCGGTGATGCACCGCATGGACCGCATCTGCGAAGGGTTCCCCTTCTACCGCCCCTTCACAGACGTATACGACCTCTACCGCCTCTCGCACCAGGTAATCAGCCCCGCCGCCAACTTCGGCGAGGGGTGGCTGCTGCCGGGCGAGATATGCCACCTGGCCGAGAGCGGCATCGACAAGGTGGTCAGCGTGCAACCCTTCGGATGCATAGCCAACCACATCATATCCAAGGGCATCGAGAAACGCCTCAAGGACCGCTACCCCGACCTCTCGCTGCTCTTCCTCGACTTCGACGCCGGCACATCGGAAGCCAACGTACAGAACCGACTCCACTTCATGCTTAACCACTGAACCATGGAAACCAAAAACAAGAACATGGAGGCCAGCATACTGGCCGCCGCCAGCCGCCTCTTCGCCGAACGGGGCTACAACGCCACCTCGACCACCGACATTGCCCGCGAGGTGGGCTGCAACCAGGCACTCGTCCACTACTATTTCCGCACCAAGGAGAACCTCTTCCAGAAGGTATTCATCTCCAAATTCGAAAGCATCGTCGGCCGCCTGCGGGTGCCGCTCGACGAGGGCTGCGACTTCTTCCCCCTGCTGCGCACCATTGTGGACACCTACTTCGACATCATCGCCGAGGCGCCGCAGACGGTGCACCTCTTCCTCAACGAGCTGGTGCTCGACACCGAGCGGCGCGAGAGCATCAAGGCGGTGTTTATGGAGAACATGGCCCGCGAGGACTTCTTCCGCCGCTTCTGCCAGGCGGCCGAGACGGCCATGCAGCATGGGCAGATACGCAAGGTGGAACCCCTGCACCTGTATGTGGACATTGTCTCGCTGGTCATCTTCTCGCACCTCTCGGCCTCGGTGCTGGGCGACCTGATGGGCATGGATGCCCAGGCCACCGGGGCCTACCTGGCCCAGCGACGCGAGGAGACCTACACGCTGCTGGTGCAGGGTCTGGCGAAAAAACAAGACGCCTGAGACAATAAAGCACCTGAGAAGCACGTTATTAGGGGCATGATTGAGAAAATATACGACATCTACCTGCAGTCGCGCGCTGTCACCACCGACTCGCGCGCCATCACCCCCGGGTGCATCTTCTTTGCCCTGAAGGGCGAGCATTTCGACGGCAACACCTTCGCCCCCAAAGCCTTGGAGCAGGGCGCGGCGCTCTGTGTCGTCGACGAGAAATGGAAAGCGGACAGCGGACAGTGGAACGACGACCCGCGTCTCATAGGGGTCGACGACGTGCTGCGGACCCTCCAGGAGCTGGCCGCCCACCACCGCCGCCACCTGCAGATACCCGTCATAGGCATCACCGGCACCAACGGCAAGACCACCACCAAGGAGCTGGTACACGCCGTGCTGGCCAAGCGCTACCGCACCTCGGCCACACGCGGCAACTTCAACAACCACCTCGGCGTTCCGCTGACCCTGCTGGCCATACCGGCCAACGCCGAGATCGCCATCGTCGAGATGGGGGCCAACCACCCGGGCGAGATAGAGCAGCTCTGCCGCATCGCCGACCCGGACTGCGGCCTCATCACCAACGTCGGGCGCGCCCACCTCGAGGGCTTCGGCGGCTTCGAGGGGGTGGTGCAGACCAAGACCGAGCTCTACCGCTGGCTAGCGGGCAAGCACGGACTGGCATTTGTCAATTCCGGAAGCGAGCGCCTGATGCACGAGGCCGAGCGCCTGGCCACCATCCCCGGCCTGCGCTCCGTCATACCCGCCTACCAGCCCGACAACCCCGCTTTCGTCCCCACAGCCATCGAGAAGACCCCTCTGAGCCTCCTCACCTACGGCAACTCGGCCGATGCCGACGTGCACGGCAGCCACGTCAACGATAACCCCTTCATGCAGTTCTACTTCGAGGTGGAAGACAACGTCTACAACGTCCACACGCACCTGCTGGGCGGCTACAACTTCGACAACTGCATGGCCGCCGTGGCCGTGGGCCTGCACTTCGGCGTCGAACCCTTCGACATCAAGGAGGCCATCGAAGAGTACGTCCCCAGCAACCAGCGCTCCGAATACAAAGAGACCGCGCGCGGCAACCGCCTCTACCTCGACTGCTACAACGCCAACCCCTCCTCCATGGCCGCCGCCATCGCGAGCTTCGGGCAACTGTCCACCGCCAACAGCCCACTGCCCACCAAGCCCGTCGCCATCATCGGCGGCATGCACGAACTGGGACGCGACGAGCGCCGCGAGCACCAGCAGCTGGTCGACCTGCTGGCCGGGTGCCACCTCGACGAGTGCCTGCTGGTAGGCCCCGAGTTCGACGGTCTGGCCCTCCCCCACCCCATGCGACGCTTCGCCGACACCGAAGCCGTGGCCCAATGGCTCAAAGCCAACCCCATCAGCGATGCCACCATCCTCATCAAAGGCTCCAACACCAACCGCCTCTGGACCCTCGAAGAACTACTGTAAAACCGAAAGAACCGCTGACCCGGCACAGCAGGGTGCCATAGGCAGACGATAGCCACCCCCTGGGCGAACCGCTGGTGTTCTCCAGGGGTTTTCCTTGTATGCTCAATGTATCTGGTAGGACTGTTCTTCGTCTGTTCTTCGTCCCGGCGGACACTTTTCTGCGCTGGAAAATGAAAGGGAACCGGCATAAAACAAGGAGGACCGGGATTAAAGTCCTCCTGCTAGAAAAATTGTCGGGGTGAAAAGACTCGAACTTTCGACCCCTTGCACCCCATGCAAGTGCGCTAGCCAACTGCGCCACACCCCGAACAATTTGGTGATTTCAATCGTTGTTTTGTCTCTCGAAATCGGGTGCAAAAGTACTAACTTTTCCCGATATGACAAAATATTTTTTAATATTTTTTACAATTCATTGTTTATCAGAACTGTTAGACGCGATACACCGGAGGCCGCAGTACATCCATCCTGGCCTGCGCAGAGGTTGCGGATGGTGATTTTGACCGTTGGCGGAAGCAGCGGATAGAGGTAACCCTCGAGCGACTGTATGCGGTGGTCGGTGAGGAGGCTGTTGAAAGCGCGGTCGGTGGTGAGGTCGTTGGCGAGGGTCATGTCGATGACGGTCTCGGGGTTGTCGTTGAGGAAACGGACGAGTGGGGCGAGCGTCTCGATGCCGCGCTGGCTGAGCTCGACGTCGACATTGGGGCCGAAGAGGTCGTCGTAGACAAGGCGCTCGCCGATGGGGAGGCGGTCGAGGCGGACGTCGAGACGCGCCTCGGCGATGAGGTACTCGTCGCTGTGCTTGGTGGAGTTGAAGGTTTCGAAGGCGACGAAGTAGTTGTCAAGCTGGTAGGAGAAGTCGTAGAACTGGTCGGTCTGGAGGTACATGTGGTAGTGACCCTCGCTGTCGGAGAAGGTGTTGCAGACGACGGTGTTGCTTTGGCGGGCGGAGACCTTGACGCCTGACAGGGCGCGGCCCTGCTTGTCGGCGACGACGCCCCAGAGGTGGATGCCGTCGAGGGTGCCAGCGAAGGAGAAGAGCTGCGAGTCAGACTCGCTGGTTTTGCGGGTGGAGAGCCAGTAGCCGAAGCCTGCGGCGGTGTCGATGGCGATGTCGTAGTCGTCGGCAGCGTCGACATTGATGGGTGCGGGCAGGCGCTGGATGCGGCAGCGGCCGATCTGGAGCATGCCGACGGTGTCGCCGACGACGCGGTCGGAGATGAGGCGCGTGGAGTAGAGGCTCATGCGGCCGAGGTCCTCCTTGTGGCCGTTGGAGGAGAAGAGGAGGCAGTCGCGGTAGACGACGGGTGCGCGCTCGTCGGACGTGGTGTTGATACGGCTGCCCAGGTTCTCGGGCTTGCCCCATCGCTTGCCGTCGAAGAGCGAGTACCAGAGGTCGTAGCCGCCCAGGCTGCGGCGCTTCTCGAGCGAGGAGAAGATCATGATGTTGCCATCGATAGAGAAGGTCGGGTGCTCGACGGTCATGCCTTTGTTGAAGAGCGAGCCTCCGCTGAGGGTCACCGACTCGACCTTGCCCGATCCGCCGGCGGGGATGCGGTAGAGGAAGGAGCGGCCTTTGCGGTCTCGCTTGGTGAAGTAGAGGTCGCCCGTCTGCGGGTGGCGGACAACATAGTCCACATCCTCGTCGAAGCGCACCATGACGGTGTCGGCCAGGAAGCCGACGACCTGCTCGCCGGTGCGCTGCGCCTGGAGGAGCAGGCCTGCGGTGTAGCAGTAGAGGTTGCCGTCGAGCATGGAGAGGCTTTTCACGTGCCCGGGGAGGACGGTGAGCTGCTGGCGCGAGGAGACGAAGGCCGACTCTTGCGCAGCCAGAAAGCCGTGGAGCGGGCACTGTGCGAGGACGAGGAGGCTTGCGCAGAGGAGGCGCTGCCAATGGCGCTTATCTAGCATTTTCTTTTCCTTTCTTTTTTTTCGGTTACCAGAGCCAGCGGCAGGGCCTCGCTCACCTCGCCGATGTAGTGGAAGGAGAGGTCGCTGAGGTAGGCTGGCTCTATTTCTTCTATGTCGCGACGGTTGTCGTGGCATAGGATGATGTCGGTGATGCCGGCGCGCTTGGCGGCGAGGACCTTCTCCTTGATGCCGCCGACGGGCGTGACGTCGCCGCGGAGGGTGATCTCGCCAGTCATGGCCACGGCGGGGTTGACCTTGCTGTGCGAGAAGGCCGAGACCATGGCGACGAACATGGTGATGCCTGCCGAGGGGCCGTCCTTGGGGGTGGCGCCTTCGGGGACATGGACATGGATGTTGCTCGACTCGAGCTGCTTGCTGTCGATGCCGAAGCGTGCGGCGTTAGACTTGAGGTACTCGAAGGCCAGGGTGGCTGACTCTTTCATGACGTCGCCAAGGTTGCCGGTCATGGTGATGGTGCCTTTGCCCTTGCTGAGCGAGGCTTCGATGAAGAGTATCTCGCCGCCGACGGGCGTCCAGGCGAGGCCCGTGACGACACCTTCGCGGGGCTGCTTCTGGCGGCGCTCGCTGTTGTGGATGGGCAAGCCGAGGACCGCCTTCAGCTCGTCGGCGCTGACGGCTGCGCGGCTCTTGGCGCCTGTCTCGGCAAGGACGACACGGTGGCGCACAACCTTCGAGAGTTGCTTCTCGAGCTGGCGGACGCCGGCCTCGCGGGTATAGTCGTTGATGACGCAGCGCAGTATGTCGTCGGAGAACTTCAGGGTGCGGCGGTCGACCACATTGTCGGCCATGACGCGTGGCAGGATGTGCCGTTTGGCGATCTCCAGCTTCTCTTCGATGACGTAGCCGCTGAAGTCGATGACCTCCATGCGGTCGAGCAGCGCGGGGTGTATCTCGGCGAGGCTGTTGGCCGTGGCGATGAAGAAGACGCGCGAGAGGTCGTAGTCGAGGTTGACGTAGTTGTCGTGGAAATGGCAGTTCTGCTCGGGGTCGAGGACTTCGAGGAGCGCCGAGGAGGGGTCGCCGTGGAAGGAGGCATGCTGCACCTTGTCGATCTCGTCGAGGACGAAGACGGGGTTGGAGGTGCCTGCCTTGACGATTTCCTGCATGATGCGGCCGGGCATGGCGCCGACGTAGGTGCGGCGGTGGCCGCGGATTTCGGCCTCGTCGTGGAGGCCGCCGAGGGCCACACGTCGGTAGGGGCGGCCGAGGGCTTCGGCCACCGAGCGGCAGACGGAGGTCTTGCCGGTGCCCGGAGGGCCTACGAGGCAGAGCACCTGGGCCTTGGTGCGGGTGCCCTTCTGGGTCTGGCGCTTGCGGACGGCGAGGTACTCTATGATGCGGTCCTTGACCTTGGCGATGCCGAAGTGGTCGCGGTCCATCAGCTCGCGGGCGCGTTGGATGTCGTAGGTCTCACTCTCGGGGGCCATCCACGGTATGTCGAGGAGGGTCTCGAGGTAGGTGAGCTGGACGGAATAGTCGGACGACATGGGCTGAATGCGGGCCAGCTTGTCGAGCTCCTTGCCGAAGGTCTGCTCCACGTGCTCGGGCCACTGCTTGTCGGCGGCGCGGGCGCGGAGCTCGGCCAGGTCGTTGTCGGCCATGGGGTCCTTGGGTGCGCCGCCGAGTTCTTCCTGGATGACGTTCATCTGCTGGCGGAGGTAGTACTCGCGCTGCTGGCGCTCAAGCTCTTCGCGCGTCTTGTTGTCGATGGCCCGGCGCAGCTCGTCGAGGCCCTTGAGGGTGGAGAGGTGCTCGAGCATGAGCTCGACACGGCCCACGTAGTTGTCGCAGGCGAGGAGGTCGTACTTCTTGTCGGCCTCGATGTCGAGGTGCGTAGCGGCGAAGTTGACGAATATCTTGTCGGAACCGATGCCGGTGAGCATGGAGGCTATCTCGTCGTCGCCCATGCGCGAGCGCATGACTTCGGCATATTGCGTGCGGAGGAGCTTGATTTTGCGGCGGAAGGTCTTGGTGTCCATGCCCGCTGCCGACTCGTTGGCGATGGCGACGGTGCCGCGGAGGTAAGGCTCTTCGGAGGTAATCCAGAGGGAGTGGCAACGCGAGACGCCCTGCATGATGGCAACGGTGATATCGTCCTTGAAGTTGAAGACTTTGAGGACTTTGGCCACCACGCCGACGGGGTAGAGGTCGGCCAGCAGGGGCTCTTCGGCGTCGGTGCGCTGCGAGAAGACGGCGACGTGCTTCTGCGTGCCGCCGACGTCGGCCAGGAGGCGGCGCGACTTGGGCCGCTGGGCGGCGATGGGAATGAGGACTCCGGGGAAGAGGACCTGGTCCATGACGGGCAGCACGGCCATCTCGGGCTCGATGCTGTCGTCGGAAAGCAGGAGGTCTTCGTCGACGGTGTCGATGACGGGCACTATGTTGGCGCGGACGTTGATGTCCTTCGATATGATGTTGGCTAGGTCGTCGAGGGTCATTTTCTTCATGATGGCAGGTGGATACTAGGTATTTTCCAGGTGTTTCGCAGGTGAGTTGTAGGTCTGTTCTTCGTCTGTTCTTCGGTTGTTCTTCGGCTTTCCCTTCCCGATGGCGGTCATCCGCGAAGGCTGGAAATTTGCAAAGATACGTATTTTTTCCGAGGTAGCAAAATTTATTTTCCTAAAAGTTGTTTATTCCTGATAATAAACGCGTTTGACGCGCGGCGAGATGGAGGTGAGGACCTCGTAGGGGATGGTGCCGGCGGCGGCGGCGTTGCGTTCGAGGAGGTCGGCATGGCCGAAGAAGACGACCTGCTGTCCCTCGTCGCAGGCGACGCCGGTGACATCGAGGAAGCACATATCCATGCAGACGCTGCCGATGATGGGCACCTCGCTCTCGCCCACGAGGACGCGGCCGTTGCCGTAGCCTAGGTGGCGACTGAGGCCGTCGGCATAGCCGATGGGTATGATGGCTATGCGCGAAGGACGCTGGGCAACCCAACGGCGGTTGTAGCCCACGCTGTCGCCTGCGGGAATCTCTTTAATCTGCGAGATGCGCGTGACGAGGCGGCTGACCTGCTGCAACGCCTGCTGCACCTCGGGCTGCGGGGCGATGCCGTAGAGGCCGATGCCGAGGCGCACCATGTCGAGCTGCGCCTCAGGGAAGCGGACGATGCCCGACGAGTTGAGTATATGATGCAGAATCTTCTGGCCCTGAGGGCGTTCGATGCGCGCATCGAGGTCGTCGGCCCAGCGGGTGAAGCGGTCGACCTGCTGCTGCGTGAAGTCGTCCATCTCGGGGTCCTCGCTGCAAGCGAGGTGCGAGAAGATGCTACGCACCACCAGCCTGCGCTGGGCGTTGAGGCGGCTGGCCAGGAGCGGTATGTCGACCTCGGCGAAACCGAGGCGGTGCATGCCGGTGTCGAGCTCGAGGTGCACGGCCAGCGGCTCGTCGTGCAACTCGGCGCGCTGCAGCAGCAGGTCGAGGATGCGGAAGGAATAGACATCGGGCTCGAGGTGGAACTTGATGATATCGTCGAAGGCCTCCTCCTCGGGGTTCATGACCATGATGGGGAGGGTGATGCCGTTGCGACGCAGCTCGACGCCCTCGTCGGCGTAGGCCACGGTCAGGTAGTCGGCATGGTTGAACTGCAACGCCGAAGCGATCTCTACCTTTCCGGCGCCGTAGGACGAGGCCTTGACCATGGCCATGAGCTTGGTCGAAGGGTTGAGCCTGGCGCGGAAATAGTTGAGGTTGTGGATCATGGCATCGAGGTTGACCTCCATGACGGTCTCGTGGGTCTTGCGCTGGAGGAGCTTGGCGATGCGCTCGAAGCCGAACATGCGCGCCCCTTTGAGGAGAATGGCCTCGTTCTGGAAAGCGTTGAAATCGTAGTCGTTGAGGAAGTCCTGGGTCGAGGGGTAGAAGACCGTCGGGATGTCGCGGAAGCAAGACTGCTGCCTGCAGAGCGACGGGCCGATGCCGATGAGGCGTGTGATGCCGCGCTGCGCGAGGAGCGAGGCCACCTGCGTATAGAGTATGTCGTCGGGGATACCGGTCTGCACGAAATCACTCAGGACGAGGACTTTGCGGTAGTAGCGATGCTCATGCTGTAGGAAGTCGAGGGCGATGGACAACGAGTTGAGGTCGAGGGAGTAGCTGTCGTTGATGAGGATGCAGTTGCCGATGGCGTCGTTCATTTCGAGGCGCATCTCGACGGGGTTGAGGGCGGCGCAGCGGTTGGCGATGACGGCGGGGTCGTAGCCGAGGTAGAGCATCAGCGCTATGCAGTGCATGACGTTCTCCTGCGAGGCGCGGTCGACAAAGGGGATAGTGACCTTGAAAGTGCGACCGTTGTGCTTGACGGTCAGCTCGGAGGCACGGTCGGTGTCGGCGGTCGAGAGGAGCTGGACGGCATTGTCGTCGGCCGTGCCCCAGGTGAAGCGCTCGAGGTGGCGGAAACTCTCGATATTGGAGAGGGTGGAGTGGATCTCCTTGTGGTCGGTAGAGTAGATAAGCAACTCGCAGTGGGTGAAGAGCTGCAGCTTCTCAGCCACCTTCTGCTGGCGGGTGAGGAAGTTCTCGTCGTGGGCGTTGCCGACATTGGTGAAGATGCCAATGGTTGGGTTGATGATGCGGCGGAGGTTGTCCATCTCGCCAGTCTCGGAGATACCGGCCTCGAAGACAGCCATATCGGCCTCGGCGTTGAGTTGCCATACCGAGAGGGGGACACCGATTTGCGAGTTGTAGCTCTTGGGGCTGGCCACCAGGCGGTGGTCGGGCGAGAGGAGCTGCACAATCCAGTCCTTGACGATGGTCTTGCCGTTGCTGCCGGTGATGCCGACGACGGGCAGCGAGAACTGGGCGCGGTGGTGAGCCGCCAGACGCTGGAGGGCGTCCATGACGCTGGCCACAGGCCAGAAGTTGGAGTCGGCAAACCGCAACTCGCAGTCGGCAGGGACGACGAAGTTGCGCACACCGGCGTCATGCAGGCTCTCGATATAGCGACAGCCGCTGTTGCGCTTGGTGGGTATGGCGAAGAAGAGCACGCCGGCAGGGTCGGTGAGCTTGCGCGAGTCGGTCAGCAGGTGCAGAATCTCCTCGTCGGGGAGGGCGGCCTGGGCATCGTGGGACTTGATGACGGCAGAGAGTTCGGAAGCTTTCATTTGGATTGTTTGATAATGTTGTGGCCGATGCGGCAGTCGAGGCAGCGTCGGCCGGAGCAATAAGCGTTCTTGAGTTGCAGCAGCGCCTGCGACTGGGCGGCGTTGTCGGGCTTGATGCCGGCGGCGCACCACTGGCGGACGACGGCATTGTCCTCGGCGTCGAGCTGCTGCAGGAGCGAGAGGGCCTGATCCTTGTAGAACTGCTGCCCTATGGCCATACCGTAGGCGAAGAGCAGCGGCACCCAGGCGTTGATAATCAGTATGTCGGCCTGCTGGTGGCCTAGGCGTTTGACGCAGGAGCGCGCCGAGGGCTTGTCGAGGTGGTAGTGGTTGTTCCAATAGGGCGCCGCCTCGCAGTCGAAGAGGTGCTCCATCTGCCTGACATCGGTGATGGTGAGCAGCGTGGAGAAGAGCGAGGGGGCGGCGGCGACCAGCGCAGCGAACTGGCTGATGCGGATGGCGGGGAAGGCCGAGGGGCGGAGGCGGAAAAGGCGCCAGAGGCTGGGGTCGATGGGCACCAGCGCTGCACCCGACCGCAGGGCCTCGTAGTCGGCCTGGAGTTCGTTCGGGTAGTCGTCCAGGAAGGAGCCGTCGAGGAGTCCGGCCTGCCCGAGGAGAATGGCCTCGAGGCGGTGAGGATTGTCGCGCCAGCGGGCCAGCAGCCCCTTGTCGGTGGCCTTGGCCAGCAGCTCGAACGGCAGGGCGTTGACCTTGCCGCCGAAATAGCGTGCCAGAAGCCAATAGCAGGTCTTCTCCCATCCGCCGCGGCTCTCGTCGAGCAGCCGGTGGACGACCTCCAGCTTGGACTCGATGCGCTCGATCACCAGGCGGTCGAGCCACGAAGACAGCACGAGTGAGGGCACCGAGGGCAACCGCTTGGCACAGGGGATGCCGTCGTCGATGCCCGGCGACATGAGCATCTCGTAGTTGGCCGCCACAGCAGGATGGACGAAACGCCGCAACTCGAGGGTAGCGGGGATTTTGCCGTCCTCCATGAAGACCTCGGCATCGTGCTCGTAGACGACGTGGAGAACCACGTTGTTGTAGACCTTGTCGGCGGAATGGCGGTGGGCGTTCCAGTCGGAGGAGCGGAGATGGACTTCGACATTGCCCACCCACTCGACACCGCCGATGGAGATACGGGCGTTGAAGAAGTCGGGACCGGCGTCGCGGTTAAGGTCGCCGGCCCGAATGACGACAACAGGCTGGCCATCTGTCGTGTCCAGCCTCTTGTCGAGCATCTGATGCTGCCAGAGGTAGTGCAGGAACGCCTCGGTCATCAGTTGAACATTTCTTTCATCTTGTCGAAGAACCCGCGCTCCTGCTTGGTGGGGTTGGGCTGGAAGTTGGGATGCTTCTGAAGGTCTTCGAGCAGTTTCTTCTCCTCCTTGGTGAGGTCTTTGGGGACCCAGACGTTGAGGCTGACGAGGAGGTCGCCGCGGCCGTAGCCGTTCATGACAGGGAGGCCTTTGCCTCGGAGCCTGACGACACGCCCGGAGGGGGTGCCGGCGTCAATCTTGATTTTGACCTTGCCGTTGAGGGTGGGTATCTCGACCGAAGCGCCCATGGCGGCATCGGCGAAGGTGATGAAGGCGTTGTAGTAGAGGTTGGATTCCTGACGCTCGAAGGTGTCGTGCTCGACTTCCTCGACGAGGACGATGAGGTCGCCGGGGATGCCGCCACGGGGAGCGGCGTTGCCCTGGCCCTGCATGGCCAGCTGCATGCCGTCCTGGACACCGGCGGGGATGTTGATGGTGATAATCTCGTCGCTCTTGACGATGCCGTCGCCGTGGCAGTCGTGGCACTTGTCCTTGACTATACGGCCCTCGCCGCCGCAGTGCGGGCAGGCGCTCTGGGTCTGCATCTGGCCGAGGATGGTGCGCTTGATCTCGGTGACGACGCCGCTGCCGTGGCAGTGGGGGCAGGTCTCGAGCTTGCCGTCGCGCGAGCCGCTGCCGCCGCAGGTCTTGCAGGGCACATACTTGCTGACCTTGATTTTCTTCTCGCAGCCGCGGTCGATCTCCTCGAGGGTGAGCTTGACCTTGATGCGGAGGTTGGTGCCGCGCATGACACGGCGCTGGGCTCCGCCACCGAAGCCGCTGAAGCCACGGAAGCCTCCGCCACCGAAAAGGTCGCCGAAGATGCTTCCGAACTGGGAGAAGATGTCGTTCATGTCCATTCCGCCCTGGCCGTAGGCGCCGTCCATGCCTGCCATGCCGAACTGGTCGTAGCGGGCCTTCTTCTCGGGGTTGCTGAGGACGTCGTAGGCCTCGGCGGCCTCCTTGAACTTCTCCTCGGCCTCCTTGTCGCCAGGGTTGCGGTCGGGGTGGTACTGAAGGGCCAGCTTGCGGTAGGCCTTCTTCATCTCGTCGGGGGTGGCGTTCTTGTCAACCCCGAGTACTTCGTAATAGTCTCTTTTTGCCATAACAGAATCTCTCATTAGCAAGCCACTACCACCTTGGCGTAGCGCAGCACTTTGTCGTTGAGGTAGTAGCCTTTTTCCACGACGTCGATGACGAGGCCTTTCTGGCTCTCTTCGGGAGCGGGGACCTGGGTGACGGCCTCGTGGAGGTTTTCGTCGAACTTCTCGCCCTTGACTTCCATGGCCTTGAGGCCTTTCTGCTCAAGGATTTTCATCATCTTGTTGTAGATGAGGAGTATGCCTTCTTCGTTGCCGAGGGCGGCGAGGGCGCGGTCGAAGTCGTCGACCACGGGCAGGATGGCCTTCATGAGGTCGCGGCTGCCGTTGAGCAGGAGGTCGGCCTTCTCGAGGCTGGTACGCTTACGGTAGTTCTCATATTCGGAATAGAGGCGGAGGTACTTGTCGTTGAGCTCGGCAAGTTTCTCGCCCATCTCCTGCACCTTGTCGGTCTCAGGGCAGTCTGCGGTGGCAGTGTCGGTGGCAGTCTGTTCGGTGTCCACCACCGGCTCTTCGGCGGCGGGGGTCTCGGTGGTCTGTTTTTCTTTGTCGGTCATATCTGTTTTTCTCTTTTTTATTTTCATTGTCAGTATATTAAGCTTACAAATGTCTTTTTGCGGACCCTTGGCGACCCGTAGGCATCTGGTAGGTGTCAGGTAGGTATCTGGTAGGTATATTGTTCGACTCTGGAGCGATTTGGATCGATTTGAACAACATGTACCTTTTCCGGGGTGCGCGGGGACGCTTTTTACAATTAGGTATAATACAAAAAGACTGCCATTGGCAGTCGGACTGACATTTTGTCACCATACGAAAACCTCTTCCGGTTTTTGGGGGCGACACTCGGGCATCCACTGGAAGCCGTCGAGGCGCCTCCACTCGTCGGGGAGCTGCTGGACGGGGTAGGTCTGCATGTCGGGCTTGTCGTAGGTGACCACCCGCGAGGGGGCACGGGTGCTGTCGAAATAGATACGGATGCGTGTGCCGAGGCCCGCGTTGACGCCCATGAGCGAGGTGTGGCCCTTGGCCTTGGTCTCGGTGATGTAGTAGACCATCTGGGCGTTGCCGACGACGTCGGCATAGAGCGGCTCGCCCTTGTCGAACCAGGCTTCGCCCTGACGGCCTTTGAGCTGGTTAAACTTGTTCAGGTCGACCTGCTGGATGGAGAAGCTGTTGGAGCGGAACCAGGCGTGGCTGACGCCGCTGGGACCGTGGAGGACCTCTATGGTGTCGGCCGTGCACTGGTAGTGCTCGTACCAGAGGACGGGGTTGTGGTAGAGCATGAGGGTCGAGTCGGCGGCGTTGTAGAAGGCCGAGTCGCACATGGCCTGCGCGTCGCGGCGGAAGGTCTTGACGTGGTAGTTGGCACGGACAGACTGCAGGCTGTTGTCGGGGGCGTTGGCGACGTGGACGGTGTCGGCATGCATGAAGAGCGAGTCGCCATTGTCGACAAGGACCACGAGGGCGCTGTCGGTGACGAAGGAGACGCCGTGGAGCTGGTTGGTCTCGCCGTAGCGTCCGGTGCAGGTCAGGTTGTTGGCCGAGTCGACGATGCGGACGTTGCCACGGGCCTTGCCGTACTGGCGGAGGTCGTCGTAGAAGAGGGTGTCGCTCGAGAGCATGTAGCCCTGCCCGTCGACCCGCGAGGCGCGGTAGGAGACGGCATAGCGGGTAGCGGTGTTGTAGTCGCCCAGGTGGCTGCGGATGACTGACGAGTCGCTGTAGATGGTGGTCGGGCTTTCGAAATGGGCCATCTCGGTTGCGGTGTTGTAGACCAGCGTGTCGGTGAAGAGGACCATCGAGGTGTCGGTGAGGTGGACGTCGCCGTAGATATAGAACTCCTTGAACTCGGAATTGTACTGCCCCTGGCGGCTGTAGAGGGTGCGCGCGCCGCTGACGGCGTGGCCCCAACGGGTGTAGAAGGCGGTCGAGGTGTTGCGGTCGTAGGTCAAGTGGTTGGCCAAGAGCTGCGTAGCGCCATCGACGAGGACGACGGTGTCGTCCCAGATGTCGACCACGCGGGTGTTGCCGTCGTAGAATAGGCGGTCGCCATAGATGAAAGTGGTGTCGGTGAGGGTGATGACGATGCGGCCGAAGGCGGTGAAGCTGTTCTCCACGGTGTTGAAATGCGCCGAGTCGGAACGGAGGGTCATGCCCTCGTGGCGTGCGGTGACGCCGCGATAGAGGACCCAGACATTGGCGTCGGCAGGGTCGCGCGAACCGATACCGGCCGAGTAGTCAATCATTTTCTGCGCGTTGCACAAGGCCACGTCGGCCAGCAGGGCCAGGAGGAGCAGGAGTTTCTTCAAGGGCGGAGGGTGTGCTTTTTAAACAATGTAGAGACGCGGCAAGCCACGTCTCTACTGTCATTTTCGGTTAGTTACATTATTGTACGCGCGAACCAAGGCGGTCCATGGCGCAACGGAAGCCGATCCACGAGGTGGACTTGTCCTGATCGTAGTAGCGACGGGTGCTGGACTGGAGGTAGTAGGCGCGGTCCTTCCAGCTGCCGCCCTTGACGACGCGGACTTTGTTGTTGACCAGCGAAGTGGCTCTGTCGTCGCGGCTCTCGGGGGTGCGGCGGTACATCTTGTTGGTCCAGTTGTCCTCGCCGGTGAGGGTCTCCTCGGAGTCGTCGTCGCCCTCTTCGTCCTCGCTGGCATAGCCAGAGTCGTCCTCTTCGTACTCGTCTTCCTCGCCGTCGTCGCCCTTAGGCAGCCAGGACTCCTTGTTGAGGTTGGAGGCCATGTCGCCGTCGAGGTAGTTGACGTTGTCGGCCTGACGATAGTTGCGGCGGTTCATCTGGTAGTCTTCCTCTTTGTAGCGTATCATGCCGTCGTCGCCGATAAGGACACCGTCCTCGTCGTCGAGTTCGGGGGTGCGGTAGATGTTACCACGGAAGGGGTCGAGGTCGTCGGCACCGACGGGGTTGACGGTCTTACGATAGACGTCCATGCACCACTCGCTGACGTTGCCAGCCATGTTGTAGAGGCCGTAGTCGTTGGGGAAGTACCATCTGACGGGGCAGGTGTAGTCCCAGCCGTCGTTGAGGTTGCCAGCCACGCCCATGGCGTCGCCACGGGTGCGCTTGAAGTTGGCGAGGAACTGACCGTAGTATTTCTTGTTGGAGGAGCGGAGGCTCTGGCCGGCCCAAGGATAGGTCTTGTGCTCGGTGACGCGCTCGTCGTAGGTGTTGCCGATGTGGCCGAGGGCTGCGAACTCCCACTCAGCCTCGGTCGGGAGGCGATAGTAGGGGTAGAGGATGCCGTCGGACTTGCGGACCTGGCGCTCTTCGCCGCCAGCGGTGGGGTCGAGGTTGGTGATGCCCTTCTTGACTTCGCCCTCGTAGAGGCCGGCGAGGTAGACGTCGGTCTGGAAAGCTCCGGTGCCGAGGTTCTCCTGGTCAAGCATGATAACGCCCATGTCGACAAGGAGCTTCTCGTTGACGCGGTCGGTACGCCAGGTGCAGAAGGCCTGCGCCTGCTCCCAGGTGACGCCGACGACGGGATAGTCCTTGTAGGAGGGGCTCTGGAAATAATAGTCGACAAAGCTCTCGCGCCAAGCGAGTTTATCGCGCCAGGTGGCGGTGTCGGGCATGATGGCGGTGACCTTCTCGGGATACTCGTCGCCATAAGCGCGGCGCATCCAGTAGACGAACTCGCCGTAGGACTGGTTGCTGACCTCGGTCTCATCCATATAGAAAGAGGAGACGGTGACAGTGTGGGCGACGTTGTCCCACGAGTAACGGGTGTCTTCGGTCACGTGGCCCATGACGAAGGAGCCGCCTTCGATGAACACAAGGCCGGGGGCAGTCTGCTGGTTGGTGCGGTCGGAGACGTCGTAGCCACCCCATTCGGTGTCGTTGAGCTTCCAACCTGTAGCGTCAGACTTGCCACTCTTGTTGGTACAAGCGGCGACCAGCAGTGTGGCGGCCAAGGCCAGGCATGCGAATCTGAGAGTTTTCATATACTTGCTGATTTTAGTATTATTCTATTTAAACGTAAATGTTGTCTTTTTGTTTCAATTATTTTTAGAAGGAGGGGCAGCGGATGGCCTTGACCTTCTTTTTCTGTTCGGGCACAGGGAGGAGGATACCGAGGGTGAGCTCGTGGGCACCGGCAGTGGCGTTAGCCAGCTTGGAGACGGTGACGTCGTAGGAGTAGCCCACCTTGAAGTAGTCGTGCTGGAAGCCGAGCTGGAAGATGAAAGCGTCGGGGTTCTCGATGCCGTGGCGGAACCACACGCCGACGAGGAAGGGCTGCCAGTCGAGGTAGAGGCCGTAGTTGAAGTAGTTGAAGCCGTTCTGGAACTGGTAGACGAGGTTGGGCGAGATGATGGGCGAACCGAGGCCGAGCGAGGACTGGCGACGGCTCTCTTCGGCCACGTTGATAAGACCGCCGGCATGGACGGTGAACTTCATGGGGACGGGGTCGTCGGAGTAGAAGGCCTGGTTGGGCTGGGTGAGGTGGGCTGCGGCGAGGCCGGCATACCACTGCGAGCCGCTGACGAGGAGACCCGCGTTGAAGTCGGCGCTCCACTGGCTGACCTTGTCAGGCTTCTGGGCACCAGTGGGATAGGCAAAGCCCATAATCTGGTCGATCTGGTCGGGGAAGCGCAGGTATTCGTTCCAGTTGAGGTGATTGAGGACGAGCGAGGCTTGGAGGGCGGCGCTGACGTAGATGTCGCGCCCCACTTGGAAGCGGAAGGAGTACATGGCGCCGGCCATGCTGGTGGAGAGGGCGCCGTGGTCGCCCTGGCGGTCGGTGAGGATGATGAAGCCGAGGCCACCATGGAGGTCGGGGAAGTACTGGTCGTAAGAGGCTGACACCGTGGTGAAAGCACTTACCAGACCGGGCCACTGCGAACGATAGGTCAGAGAGATGCGCGGAGCCACGGCCGACCCTGCAAAGGCAGGGTTAAGATAGAGCGGATTGGCGTAGAATTGAGAGAAGCCGATATCCTGTGCACCCACCGTCGCCGAGAGGGTCAGCATGGCGAGAAGGAGCAGACTTTTGAGCTTCTTTTTAGGGTTTATTTTCGACATATTATAGGCCTATTTCAAAAGGCAATATTACGAATATTTTTTCAAATAGCGCATTTTTTAAAGAAAATATTTTATATCACTCTAATTATCAGCGCGATATTTTTTCACCCTCGGGCGGGTTGGGCGACCAAAAAACGTGGCCCGAGGGCGCTGTTTTTCGGTTTTTGGCCTCTTTCATGAGCGGACATCCGTGGAAGGTTGTGGCGTCGCAGAGGGCTTCGACGGCAGCGGGCATGACCACCTCGGCGAGGCCCGTGCAGATGGCGAAGGCCGAGATGCCGATGCTCGTCACCGACCCGGGCAGCTCCATCCGCCGCAGCGAGCGGCAGTAGGCAAAGGCACCTTCGCCGACGCGCCCCAACCCGTCGGGCAACACAATGGTTTCCAGGGCGGTGCATCCGCAGAACGACTGGGTGCCGACAGCCGAGACGGCGGGCAGGACGACCGAGGTGAGGCTGTCGCAACGGTAGAAGGCCTCGGCTCCCACCTCGACAACCCGGTAGGCGACGCCGCCATGGGTGACCGACGCGGGAACGACAAGGTCGCCAACAGGCTTGTTGTCAGCATAATATGGCCATGAACGCTCGGGGTGCGTCACGCGGACGGAGGTGCCGTCGGCGAGCTTCTGGAAGTAGAGCATCTGGCCACTGGGGCAGCGCTCGGCGAAGTCATACTGCGCCCGGAGGGGTGCCTCGGCGGCAAAAACGAGCGCAAGCATCAGGAAACGAGCCAGTTGCCGAGCCCGATGCGCGACTTTTGCAAGGGGAGTGTGCATGAGGTTTTCCATGTCCGTTTTTTTGCTTTTTTATGCCACCTGCGCCATCGGCGCCCCTTCCGCCCGAAAACCCACCTAACACACTGACAACATGAACGTTGCATAACTTTTGGACACCTTAAAAAACGAAGCAGCACAACAAGCTCATTCACAGCACCTTATGGGCATCCTCTTCTTCCCTTCTTCGTCTATGGTAGGTACCCCCTTGGGGAGGGGTTACGGAGGGGCTCGCCGACCGGGTTGGCGGATGCAAAAGTACAAACTTTTTCCCATTGTCCGAAACGAATTTGCACCGAATTGATTTACAGCGCAATGGAACGTATTTTGAAAAGAATATAAAAATTATAGGCTTGCCTTCGGAATATTTTTCGTAACTTTGCACTTGCGAAACGAATGCCCTCGACCGCACGTAACACGCTATGATTGGTTGGATTATAGTCATAATCGTCCTGGTGGTGCTGTTCCTGATTCCCATCGGAATAGCCGCCTACGCCCTGTCGGCCCTCTACAACCGTCAGGACAAGCTGCTGCGCGACGAGGCCGAGGCCCACCGCAAGATATTGGAGGGGACCTATGACCAGATCTGGACGAACATCAAGCTGCGCGCCGGGGTGTCGGAAGAGTACCGCCGCCAGTTCAACAACATATACCCCGACCTGCTCGACAAATCGATTGACAACGAGCACTTTATAGACTGGATTCTGGAGTGCAACCCCGACTTCGACCCGCAGGAGTATGTGCCGCTGCTGGAGATGATAGTGCAGTCGCGCGAGAAATTCATTGACCATCAGCTCCGTATGGAGCGTCTGATACGCGAACACCGCCTGCTGGTGGCAGGATGGCCCGCGCGGTGGCTGCTGCGCGACAAGTCGGCCATCTACTACGTGCCGATGGACACCGACTACTCTCGCTGGGGCAAGGCGATTTAGGGAATTGAAAATTGAAAATTGAAAATTGAAATTCCGACCCTCCATACTGTTCATTGCTAGCATATTAAGCTATACCCATGCGGTGGCGCAGGAGTTGCCGCAGGGCTATTTCCGCGTGCCGATGGAGGGGGAGATGGCCCTCTCGGCCACCTTCGGCGAACTGCGCATGAACCACTTCCACGGCGGCATCGACATGCGCACCGGCGGCGTCACCGGCAAACCGGTCTACGCTGCCGCCGACGGCTACGTGGCACGCGTCAGCGTCTCGCCCTGGGGCGGAGGCAAAATACTGTATATCAAGCACCCCAACGGATACACGAGCGTCTACATGCACCTCGACGGCTTCTGCGGCGAGATAGCAAAACGGGTGCTCGAAGAGCAGTACAGCCAGCAGTCGTACAGCATCTCGAAAGAGTTCCCCGCCGGACTGCTGAAGGTGAAGAAAGGGCAGCAGGTGGCCGTGAGCGGCAACACCGGCGGCAGCGGCGGACCCCACCTGCACTTCGAACTGCGGCGCGCCACCGCCAGCGACCAGCACACGGGCGCCCGCACCTTCAACCCCCTGCACGCAGGCCTCCCCTACCGCGACGGCATCAAACCCACGCTGCGCGGCATACGAATCTATCCCGTTGGCGGACAACCTTTTGCACTCGGCAAGGAGAACACCGCCAGCGTCGGCAGCCCCTTCTACCTCGGCATCTATGCCACCGACGCCGCCGAGGGGTCGACGGCCAAGAACGGCGTGGACCGCATCGAGGTGAGCGTCGACGGCACCCTGGCTTTCGCCTACACCACTGAGGCTTACGGACTGGACTCGACACGCGTGGTGAACGCCCTGATCGACTACCGCCACTACCGCCGCACCGGCGAGGCCTACCTGCTGACGCGCGCACTGCCCGGCGCCGAGGGCGAATGGATTGCCGTGCGACAGGGCGACGGCATCTTCCGCTTCGCCGCAGGCACCGAACACCGCATCGAGGTGCGCGCCTACGACGTGGCTGACAACTGCACAAAACGCTCATTCACCGTGCGTTGCACCGGCACCTCCACCCCACCCCGAGCGGCCACCGAAATCGACTACACAAGACCCTACCGCCTTGAACGTCAGACCTTCAGCATCGACATGCCCCCCCACTGCCTCTATGCCGACGAGCGGCTGCAGACAACCGTCGAGGCCGACACCGCCTACCGATCGGCCGTGCTGACGGTGGAACCCACGCTGAACGACATACCGCCCCACCGCAGCTTCACCCTCTCGCTGCGCTCGCGCGGCAACCGCGACGCCGAACGGCTCGTGCTGGTACGCCTCGACGGCAAACGCACAAGCGCCTACCCCACCCGCCACGAAGGAGCCTGGCACAGCGCCGAGGTGCGCGACTTCGGACGCTTCGCACTGCTGGCCGACACCGAGGCTCCCAAGATCCGCCCACTCAACTTCACCGACGGCGGCAAGCTGAAAACCAACACCCTACGCATCAAAATCAGCGACAACCTGAGCGGCATCGAGACCTACAACTGCTACCTCAACGGACAGTGGATCCTGGCCGAATACGACGGCAAGAGCGCCACGCTCACCATCGCCGCCGGCAAACTCCGCGCCGGGCAGAACCGGCTGCGCGTCGAAGTGGTCGACGGCGTGGGGAACAGCACGGACGTCACGTTTTTGATTAGGAATTAGGGATTGGGTATAGCCCAATACATAATACAGCAAAAAAAACGGATGCTCCAATAGGAGCTTCCGTTTAATAGACATCGCCCACGTCCGCCGCCTCTCTCCATTGCCCGTTGCGGGGGGACGGAACAAGGTCAGTTCTGAGAACGCACGGCGCGGACGGAGCGACCGCCGCTGCGGTAGTTGTAGTACACGTCCTGGTCGCCCGAAGTGAAGCCGAAGCTCCACGCGCAGTACGGGAAGTCCGCGAGGAGCGACGAGGACCAGTAGAAGCCGTACTCGCCCGCGTAGCCGAGCTCACCGTCCCAGCGGTAGCCGGCGGCGGGCAGGAAGAGACTGTTGCCGTTGGCGGCGGTGAACTTGCGGCCTGCGACGCCGTTCAGGGTAGTCCACTCGGCGGTGGTGTTGGCGATGAGTTCTTCCCAGTCCTCCTTGGTCGGCATGCGGGCGCCGTCGCCCAGCTTCTGCGCGGCAGCGTCGTCAATCGCCTGCAAGGTGGTCAGGTTGTCGGGTGTGCCCCAAGTGGTGCTGGTGTTGTACTTGGTGAGGGTCTGC
>CACZWL010000023.1 GCA_902784865.1 uncultured Bacteroidota bacterium
TGAATCTACGCCCAAGAAAACTTTTGAACTTCTCCTCCCCGAAACAAAAATTCTTCCTATCTTTGCACAACGGTGTTGCACTTGATTGTTGAGTCTACGGAGTTGCGTTGCCTTTCACTATGCCCACGTTGTCGACGGCGATGGGAGGCTGGCTGCCGCCGCTGGCGTCGTTGCGCCAGAAGAAAACCAGATAGTAGGTGCCTGCCGTCGCCACGTTGAAAGTATACGTGTAGGTATTCCAAGCGGTTGTAAGATTCAGTTTCTGATCGGCCGACATCAACTTCTGCCAGTCCGTGGGGGATGAATTGTAATTTGGATAGGTCGAGGGTGGAATGGCGCTATTGGCAGGGCATAGGTAGACGCAGAGGAAGTCATAAGTGGATTCGCCATAGCCCTTCCAGTCGAATGAAATCGTGTGGCTCCCAGCGGTGAAAGTGACATCGCGGTAGGCATATACGTATGAGGCTGTGGAAATGGTGTAGTTGTTCGATGTGCCGTTGTTATTTGAGATATACAAGCTTTTAGAACCACCCTTAAAGGCAGGGGTGGAACCATTGTAGGCGGTGCCAATGTTCCACTTGTTGGTGAATGTACCGTTGAAGAATTGCCATTCGGCGTTTTCGGCGTTGTCCTCGAAGCCCGTGGAGTAGGGTATCGTGGCGACAGTGCGAGCCCGGAACTGTGCGGTGTAGGTGGCATTGCCCGCAACGGTGACGGTGCGGGGATTGCTGGTGTTGCCGTCGTTCCATTGGACAAACGTGTGGTTTGGATTGGGTGTGGCCGTGAGGATGACCGTCGCGCCATTGTAGTAGGTGCCGCCGCCCGAGACGGTGCCCATCGAGGTGTTGTCCGACGTGGCCGTGATTTGGTACGGGGTGTTGTAGGCGGCACGGATGGGCATACCGTAGTAACGATTAGTAGTAGTTGGGCTAGTACTACTATTGCTCACATACCGATGTTGGCCATAGTATGGAACGTTTGTACCAAGCGTGTTGGTCCACGTAAGGAGGTTATTGCTGTTTGTTTTTGTAGTTGCATTCATGTAGCCGCCATAGGGAATGAAGATTGAGTTGCCGTTGGCGCGGCTGGTGATCCTCACACCGGCTACACCATTCTCTGTGGTGTTGTAGGAGATGGTCACATACGAGGTATTGAACAGTTCAGCATACTGCGTGGGCGACGGGATATGGGCGCCGCCGCCTAACGCCTGGTAGGCTGCGTCGTCTGCGGGCTCCAGCTCGCGCCTGTCGTCGAGGATACCGTAGCCGCTATTGTAGTTGTACTTGGTGAGAGCGTATTGGCCGCTACCATGGGCGTAGGTGCCCCAGGTGTAGCTGGTCTTCGGCGCGGTCTCGCCCCAGGCGTAGTAGTCGCCCACATCTTCGGGGCTGGTGGCGCCGACGTTGCAGTTGGCCCACTTGGTCTGGCTGGGCAGGCCGAGGTCGACCCACTCCATGCTGAACTCCTCGAAGGTGGCGGTCAGGTTGACGTTCTCGGTGGCGGTGAAGGTGCGCATGCGCTGGGTGCTGCCGTCGCTCCACTGCACGAACTTGTAGCCCGGGCGGGGGGTGGCGGTGATGGTGACCGTGGTGTTCTCGTAGTAGGTGCCTGCGCCGCTGACGGTGCCGTAGGCGTTGTTGTTCGAGGCCAGGTTGACGGTGTAGGTCGGGATAGCCTCAAACATGGCGGTAAAGGTGGTGTTTTGCGTCAGGCGTACGGTGCGGGGGTTGGTGGAGACGCCGTCGTTCCAGCCGATGAAGCGGTAGCCCTCGTTGGGGGTGGCACTGATGGTGGCCGACTCGGTCTCGAGGACGCTGGTAGCGCTCTGGGAGACGGTGCCCCATGCTGCGTTGTTGACTGACACGGTGAGCTGCCAGATGGGGATGGCCTCGAAGTAGGCGGTGTAGGTGGAGTTGGTGGAGAGGGCGATGGTGCGGGGGCTGGCGGTCTCGTTGTCGTTCCAGCGGCGCAGCAGGTAGCCGTCGTTGGGGGTGGCGCTGATGCTGATGAGGTCGCCCTCATAGTAGGTGCCATCGCCGGACTGCGACACAGAGCCTGCCGAGCTGGGGCTGGCCACCAGGGTGAGGGTGTACTGTTGGCGCTGGACAAACTCGGCGGTGTAGGTGGCCGGGCCGGTCACCTTGACGTAGCGGGGGTTGTAGGTCACGCCGTCGCTCCACTGGACGAACTTGACGCCTTCGTTGGGCGAGGCGGTGAGTGCCACGGTGGTGCCGGGGGCATAGGAGCCGCCGCCGCTGACGGTGCCGAGGGAGCCGTTGTTGGCCGTGGCGGTGATGGCATAAGAGGGGGTGGGCTCGAACTCGGCGGTGTAGGTGGCGTTCTCCTTGACGGAGATGGTGCGGGGGTTATGGGTGCTGCCATCCTGCCACTGCTTGAAGCTGTAGCCGGGGGCGGGCGTTGCCACGAGCTCGACATCCCTGTCGAGGGGGTAGGTGCCGCCGCCCGAGACGGAGCCCTGCGAGGCGTTGGCCGACTGGGCGGTGATAACGATGGCGCCGCCCTCGTCGCCGATGACGACGTGGGTGTTGCCGACGACCTTGGCGTCGTTGCCGCCGCCGTAGACGTTGCCATAGATGGAGCCGAAGCGGATGAGGACCTTGGTGGCATAGTCCTCGTCGGGGAGGCTGATGACGGCGGTGTTACCCTCGCCGCCGCCGAAGACATTCTTGTCCACACGTCCGGAGAGCATCTCGACGACGGGGGTGTAGTTGTCGGGGGCGACGCCGTAGGAGGCGTCGCGTCCGCCGCCGTAGACGTTGCCGCGGACGACGGGGTGCGGGGCGTCGGGGTCGGAGGTGGGGCTGCCGATGTTGACGCGGACCTTGCCC
This sequence comes from uncultured Bacteroidota bacterium, assembly GCA_902784865.1. Classification (GTDB taxonomy): domain Bacteria; phylum Bacteroidota; class Bacteroidia; order Bacteroidales; family P3; genus Colimorpha. The sequence goes on from CACZWL010000023.1 coordinate 2,850, forward strand.
ATGGGCTTGCCGCTGGCGTCGTTGCAGCCGTAGACGTTCTTCGTCACCTCGCCGCCAAGGAGGTTGACGGTGATGTCGCCGTAGGTGGAGGCGAAGAGGTTGTCGGGGCCGAAGCCGCCGCCGAAGACGTTGCCGTCGACGGTACCGGAGTAGATGTTGAGGAGGGTCTTCTTCTCGGTGTTGTAGCCGTATCCCTGGGCGGCGGCGGTGTCGATGTACAAGTGGCCGACAGCATATTTATTGACATTGTTGGAGGGGTTGTACCATCCAATGGTGTCGCGGCGGTAGCCGCCGGCATTGGTGGTGCCTTGCTGGCTGCCGCCGTAGACGTCGGCATGGAGGGTGGGGCCGGCGGTGCCGGCAGCGCCGATGTTGATGGTGACGTTGCCGAAGACGGCCGTCTCCTTGCCGAGGCCGCCGCCGCAGATGATGGCGGGGGTTTCGGGGGTGCCGACGGTGCCGCCGAGGAGGTTGATGTCGATGTCCTTTGTGATGTAGCCCCAGGTGTTGGAGCCGCCGAAGATGCCGCCCTTGATGTGGCCGTCGGTCATGCGGATGTCCACCTCGCGGCCAAACTTGTTGTTGGCGCCGCCGAAGAGGCGTCCGCCGACGGTGCCGCCGAGGATGCGCATGGTGGCCTTACCCACGGACCTGGAGGACTTGGTGGTGTCGTTTAAGCTCGTTGGACTTGCCGGGGTACCTAAGCCGCCCATGCGGTCTTGCTTGTCCCAGCGGTCTTCCTCGGGGGTGCCGGGGTTGTTGTAGCCGTAGTTGCCGCCGCCGTAGACGTCGCCTTCGACCTCGGCCTGGTCGGCGATGTAGACGAAGGAGCTGTCGACGCGACCCATACGGTTGTACTTATAGGCATTCATATTCCACTGGTGCTCGACTTCGGTCGAGTCGGCGCGGAGGTATATGGGACGGATGCCGCAGCCGGCGCCGAAGACGCAACCGTCCTTCGAGCCGTTGATACCGCTATAGGTGTTGAAGGGGAGGCAGGTATCGCCGACGGTAGTGTGGCTGGTGTCGCCGGAGCCGACGTGCATATTGCCGCCGACATAGATCCAGGCGTTGCCGTAGTGGATACCCTCCCACTGCTGGGGCTGGGGGTCGGTGCCGTTGACGCCACCGGCAATCCAGGCGCGGACGGCGCCACCGGTGAGGATGAGCTGACGGCCGCCGCCGGAGGCGGTGTAGGTGTTGCCGCCGCCGAACATGGAGCCGGTGATGATACCGCCCTTCATGCGGATGGTGCTGACGTCGTTGTTGGTGGCAGAGGCGTCATGGTAAGGGTTCCAGGCGATGCCAGAAGCGGCCGATCTGTCCCTGCGCCAGCGGGTGACGTCGTTGGTGCGGTCCCAGGCGCCAGCCGAGACGCAGCAGTTGAGGAAGCCGCCCTCGATGAGCATGCGGCGCTTGCCGCGGTGGTTGTTGTTGTTGGAGGAGACGTTGTAGATCGACTTGGGGGACCAGTGCAGTTTGGAGCCTTCGCGCACAATGCCGTCGATCACTTTGCGACCCCAGCGCTTGCCGGAGCCGGTGCCGCCCTCTTCGTGGCCGATTTCGCGGTCGATAATCTCCTGGCCTACGAAGCCGCTCTTGAGGATCATGTCGCTATAGACGCTGTCCTTATGCTGGTTGTTCAGGTAGCCCGCGAAGCTCGACACACGGAAGGGGCGGTAGATTTTGGTCTTGGCGTACTTGTAGATTTCGTTGTAGAGCATGGAGTCGAGGGTCTGGTAGCCGCGGGCGGCATAGTCGGTGCCCAGGTCGCGCACCTGCTGGGCCTCGTCAGCGCGGTCGAAGTCGTTGCCCATGACAAAGCGCGCATAGTTGTCGGTGCCATTGTAGTTGACCGCCACCGTGCCCTGAGAACCTCCTGAACTCGTTGTGATATCGTTGCCTTCCTGGTCCTGGTAGTTGGCGTTCCATCCGTAGATGGTCATCACGCAGCCCACATAGCCGCTCTCGATTCGGATGGTGTAATCGAAATTGTTGCTTATATTGATGCCAGTGTTATTATTGGGCTTAGGGTAATTGTCACCGTTGACACTGGCGATACCGTTGTCGACGCCCTGCTTTAAAAGATTGCCGCTGGCGTTCATCTGGTAGTTGTCGTCGCTTCGCCTACTGCCGAAGAGTTTGTCTGTATTGGAGCCATAATAGTTGTAGGGGATGACGCCGACGATGTAGTTGAAGATGCCCTTGTTGTCATCGAACATGGTCTCGAGGCCGCGGCCGAGGGTGAGGTTGCGCTGGCCGGCGCTGATGGAGCCCCACCAGGCGGCCAGGCTGCCGTCGAGGTTAAAGGCGTTGCGGGTGCCGCGCAGGCGGCTCATGGCGAGGTACTCGAAGCGGAGGTCGCTGCGAGGTGTGACCAGGCGGTTGTAGAGCAGGTCGCCATTGTAGGCGTGGTCGATATAGGTGGCGGTGCGGGTGACGCGCGCGGTGGTGCGTTCCTCCTTGACGGGGCCGTAGGCTGGCTCGACGCCGTCGAGGGTGCCGTTGGGGAAGACGGAGGTGAGGGTGACGGCGCGGTCGGCCGACTCGATGCCTACCTTGGGCTTCTCTTGGCCTTGCAGGGGTCCTGCGAGGGTGACGCGGCCGTCGAGGACGAGGAAGTTGCGCTCGGTGCCCACCGAGTCGCGACGGCTGTCGGCGCCATAGGCGACGCTGGGCATGTTGCTGGCAGACCAGTAGCGGACGGCCGCCGGAGCCCAGAGGGCGGTGAACTCGACCTCCATGCCGGACTCGCCGGCGGGGTCGAAGTAGAGCTTCTGGTCGGCGCGCACGAAGGCACCCACGGCCAGGGGCGAGCCGCCGGTGGGGGCGGTGTAGACGGTGCCGCCCACCACGCGGTCGAGCCTCCACTTGTAGAAGCCGCGGAAGCAGGGGGCGCCGTTGTCGCTGGACATGGTGGCCCAGTCGTAGTTGGCGGCATTGTAGGCCGGGCGGCGCGAGAAGGGGTTGAAGATGGTCTGGTATTCGAGGCGGCCGGTGGCCTGGGTCTCGGCGGTCTTGCCGTCGACGCGCTCGAGGGTCTTAAAGTACTCGAAGGTGTGGTAACGGCGCTCCTCTTGCGAGATGCCGACGCTGACATCGGCCGCAGTGGTGCTGACGGTGAATTCCGACGGCACGACGGGGACATAGGCCGAGGTGCTGCTCAGGTCGGAGTTGAAGGTGACGTTGCTCGACATGTTGTTGGTGCCGTAGCCGCGGTAGACGATGCGCACGTCGGCGGGGTTGAGCGAGCGGAGGGGCTTGTCGACGGCCGTGGTGTAGATGCTCCAGTCGTGGGGCTCCATGTCGTTGAGGACCACGGTGCCGGTCTCGGCATAGAGGCCGCTGGCGGGTGCCGACGAGAAGTCGGCCAGGTAGACGGTGAGCACGGCGCTCCATTCGCTGGGGTCGCTGCCGCAATGCGCGCGTACGCGAGCATAATATAATGTGCCCACCGTGAGGTCGGTGAAGTAGACGCTGCCGGTGCTGACGGTGGCGGTGCGGGTGATGGTGGAGAAGTCGGGCTCGGTGGAGAGCTGCACTTCATACTGGCTGGCGGTGCCGTACCACTGGAGGGTGACGCTCTCCTCGACGATGCTCTGTATGGCGAGTTCTGTGGGCGTCGGGCAGGCGGTGCGGAAGTCCACGGAGGCCCAGTCGGAATAGACACCTGTGGCGCAGATGCCACGCACCGTGGCGGTGTGGTCGGTATTGGGGGCGAGACCCGTGAAAGCACGGGTGGGAGAGGTGACGGTCACGGGGCTGCCGCCGTCGAGGGCGACCTGCCACTGGGTGGCCGAGCCCGTCTCGGTCCAAAAGATGGAGGCCGAGGTGTAGTCGGCGTCGGCACGGAGGTCGCTCACGGAGGGGCAGCTGGTGGTGGTGAAGGTGATGGATGCGGGCTGGCTGTCATCCTCGTTGCAGACCGAGACCACGGAGACGGTGTGCTCCGTGCCGGGGGTGAGGCCCGTCAAGGTGTAGGAGGTCGAGCTCACGGTCTGGGCGGCGCCGTCGTCGACGGTGACACGCCACTGGGTGGCCTCGTTGTTGTCGGTCCACGTAACGGTGGCCGAGGTGTAGTCGGCGGTGGCCGAGAGGTTGCTGACGGGGAGACAGCTGGCGAGGAGGGTCACCTCCAGGTCGTCGATGCTGGCATAGCGTGCGCCGCTGAGGGGGCAGATGTACTGGATGGCTATGCGGGTGGCGTTGGAGGGGGCATCGGTGAGGTCCAGCTCGACCCATACGCCTGCCGATGACGCACTTTGAGACGAGGCGGAGAGAGTACCCAGGGGCACAAAACCGGCCATAACGTCGCGCCCTAAGCTGCCGTAGGTATAGTTGGTACCCGTAACATAACCAACTTTAAATTGCACATCGCTGGATGTGCTAGTACTTGTGCGCAGCCAGAATTTGATGTGGAGGCTGCTTATGGGGTATTCCAGCTCCGGCAGCAGCAGAATGCCCGGGGAGGGATATTTCAGGTGACCCTGCCTGCCTGCAAAACTGAGGCTTCGCGTACTGCTAGAGGCGGGGTTGTAGTAAGCGTTAGTAGTGGTAGTTGTTACGTGAGGGGTGTAGCCGTGATCTGTATTCCCTGCGGCGTAGTTGTAGTAGCCACGCCACCCTTTTTCGTACAGGGATGAATTGGAGGAGGGGTGAAGTTTGGCTCCAGCGTTTTCGCCCATCGGGTTGGCGTTGTAGGGTGTTTCGTCCTCGAAATCCATCGAGAGGACCACGACCTGCGCCGAGGCCTGCGAGGCCAGCAGCAGTGCGGCCACGGCAGGCAGTATCAATTTCGTTTGGCTCAGCCACGCGGCTACGCTCTTGTAAAGTTTACTGGTTCTCATTGTTTTTTATTGCTATCTTTTGTTTTTCCTTTTTGATTGATTTGTTGTTCTCTTTGGCCGGTGCGTCAGCACAGGCGCACAAAAGCAGGGAACGGCATGGCCACGGGGCATTTTGCGAGCCTTCAGCTAACGCTGCCCCCCCCCACTAAGCTACTGGTTTTCATTGTTTTATAGATATAGTTAAACAATTTTACACTTATAAAATCTTGGCAAAAGTACGACAATGGATTCACATGGAACGAATTTTGATTGTTAATAAATGTTAAACAAACACCGAATTAACACCTATTAACAATTCGCTTTTCAGACACTTTTCACATACCTACCATATACCTACCATTCACCTACCAGATGGCCTAAGAGCCTGAAAAACGGCCGATTAAATATAATACACTGCGCCACAGGCACTTGCAGAGGCCAAAACCCGTCATTTTGCCCATCGGGCCCCTTTTGCGAAACTCTCGGAAACAGGCCGCCAACTTTCTTAACAAAAGTTAAATTAACAGTTTTTTAACAAATGACATCCCTCGGCAAGCGGGCGCGGCAGATTTTTTGCGGACGGCACAATAAAGCGCGGGCAAAGCCGTTTTAAGGAGCATGAAAACAATGGCACAGTTCACCCCCTTCGCAATCGGCGTGCGCGGGCGCGTCGTGGAGTTCCGCCGCCCGGCGGTGATGGGCATCCTCAACATCACGGACGACTCGTTCTACGACGGCGGCCGCTACCGCGAGCCCGCGGCCATGGTGGCGCAGGCGCAGCGGCTGCTGGCCGACGGGGCCGACATCATCGACGTCGGCGCCTCGTCGTCGCGACCCGGCGCCACCCTGCTGCCCCCCGACGAGGAGGCGCGGCGGCTGGCCGAGGCGGTGACCCTGCTGCGGCAGCAGCTGCCCGAGGCGCTGCTCTCCGTCGACACCTGCTACGCCATGCCGGCACGCGCCGCCATAGCCGCCGGGGCCGACATCATCAACGACATCAGCGGGGGGCAGTTCGAGGCTCCCGTCGACGGCATACCCCCCATCTTCGCGGCGGCGGCCGACCTGCAGGCGCCCTACATCCTGATGCACACCCGCGGCACCCCCGACCGCATGCAGCAACAGACGGGCTACGACGACATCGTCGACGAGCTGGCGCGCTACTTCTCGCAGCGCCTCGACCTGCTCTACCGCCTCGGCGTCAAGGACGTATGGCTCGACCCGGGCTTCGGCTTCGCCAAGAGCCTGGACGACAACTACGAGCTGCTGCGCCGCCTCGGCGAGCTCGCCACCCTCTTCCGCGAGCCGCTGCTGACGGCGCTGTCGCGCAAGAGCATGATATACAAGCGCTTGGGCACGACGCCCGAAGAGGCCCTCGACGGCACCACGGCCCTCGACGCCATAGCGCTCTTCCAAGGGTCGCGGCTGCTGCGCGTCCACGACCCCAAGCCCGCAAGAGAAACAATAAAACTGCTGTACAATGCCTGAAACCATCCACCTACCCCTTGCCGCCATCATGGGGCTCCCCATCGTGCGGCTGATTGACATCGTAGACATCGTCCTCGTGGCCGCGCTGGCCTACTACATCTACCGCATGGTGCGCGGCACCAACGTGATGCTCATCTTCTGGGCGCTGATAGTGCTGCTGGTGGCGTGGCGCATCGCCGACCTGCTGGGGATGCGGCTGCTGGGGGCGCTGCTGGGCGGCGTGGCCAGCGTGGGGCTGATAGCGCTGGTGGTCATCTTCCAGCCCGAAATCAGGAAATTCCTGCTCTTCCTGGGCACCAAGACGCAGCTGGACCAGTCGTGGCTGCAGCGGCTGCAGTTCTGGAAGCACCACATTCAGAACAAGCAGAACGTCAACTACGAAGCCTACATCAACGCCTGCATGCACATGTCGCAGTCGAAGACGGGCGCCCTCATCGTCTTCAAGCGGCAGAACGAGGTGGAGGAGATCGTGGCCACGGGCGAGCGCATCGACGCCCTGGCCTCCAGCGCGTTGCTCGAGGCGCTGTTCTTCAAGAACTCGCCGCTGCACGACGGTGCCGTCATAGCCCACGGCAACGACATACTGGCGGCGCGCTGCATCCTGCCGGTGACGTCGCGCCTCGACGTGGCCCCCAACCTGGGCCTGCGCCACCGCAGCGCCATCGGGGTGACGGAGCAGCTGGACGTGCTGAGCGTCATCGTCAGCGAGGAGACGGGGGCCATCTCGTATGCCCTCGACGGCGAGATACACCACGACGTGAGCCCCGTCGAGCTGCGCCACGCGCTGGAAAAGTACGAGTGCTAGCAGTTGACAATCAGTAAAATGCAAATTATTTTGCAGAGATACGAAAAATAGTCGTATCTTTGCAGCCTGAAATATATAAAAAAGCATGTACGAATACAACCATAATGGCAACAAAGTGCTCTTCGAGCCACCCCATCCCGGCGGCGCCATCGAGATGGAACTTGAGGAGCGTGGCATGACGGTTGAGCAGCTGGCCGAGGCCAGCGGCGTCCTTTGACAACCCACTACGGCGACCGCTAGAAAAGAAAAAAACGAAACAAAACAATAAATAACAAACAATCAAACTAACACAATGATGAAAAAAACAATTTGGGTATTCATGCTGACCCTGTTCGTGGGCAGCAGCGCCTTCGCCCAGCTTGGCCTCGGCGGCGGCGCAAAAGAGAAGAAGAGCGACCTCAACGCCCAGGTGCCCCTCGACAAGAAGGTGCGCTACGGCAAGCTCGACAACGGATTCACCTACTACGTCCGCGACAACAAGAAGCCCGAGAACATGATCCAGTTCCGCCTGGTGAGCAACGCCGGTTCCATCATGGAGCGCGACGACCAGCAGGGCCTGGCCCACTTCTGCGAGCACATGGCCTTCAACGGCATCAAGGGCTACCCCGGCAACTCGATGATCGACAAGCTGCAGCAGCACGGCGTGGAGTTCGGCCGCGACATCAACGCCTACACCTCGTTCGACCAGACGGTCTACTACGTCAACATGCCCGCCGGCGACGCCGAGATGGTGAAGATGGGCTTCGAGATCCTCGACGGCTGGGCCGGCAACATCCTCTTCGACCAGAAGGAGATTGAAGAAGAGCGCGGCGTCATCCACGAGGAGTGGCGCGGTGGCGTCGGCCACGGCGACCGCCTCCGCCAGAAGACCTGGCCCATCATGCTCAAGGGTTCGCTCTATGCCGATCGCCTGCCCATCGGAAAGGAAGAGGTCATCATGAACTTCAAACGCCAGAGCATCGTCGACTTCTTCAACGACTGGTACCGTCCCGACCTGCAGGCCATCGTCATCGTTGGCGACATGGAGGGCTACGAGTACAACGGCAAGAAGGGCGCCCAGGCCGTGGAGCAGAAGGTGAAGGACCTCTTCGCCGACCACAAGTTCCAGGGCAAGGAGAAGCTGCCCCGCCAGAGCTACGCCATCCCCGACAACAAAGACCCCCTCGTCTGCATCGCCCAGGACAAAGAAGCCACCTCGACCAGCCTGGCCCTCTACTGGAAGCACAAAAAGCATCCCAACGGCACCGTCGGCGCCTACCGCCAGATGCTGGTGCGCAACCTCATCGGCATGATGATCAACGAGCGCTTCACCGAAATCTGCGAGAAACCCACCGCCCCCATGATGTATGCCGGCGGCGGCTACAGCGGATTCCTCGGCCGCGAGATTGACGTCTTCGCCCTCAGCGCCGCTCCCAAAGAGAACCGCATCGAAGAGACCGCCGCCCTGCTGCTGAAGACCATGAAGCAGGTCGACGAGCACGGCTTCCTCCAGGCCGAACTCGACCGCCAGAAAGAGGACCTCCTCTCCACCTACACCAAGCTGGCCAAGGAAGAGAACAAGACCCAGTCGAACAGCCTGGCCGACGAGTACACCAACCACTACCTCGAAAACGAACCCTGCCCCGGCATCCGCCAGGAGTGGAAATACGCCAAAGAGTTCATCCCCGAGATTACCCTCGACGAGTGCAACGCCCTGGTGAAGACCTGGATCACCGACGAGAACCTCATCTTCTACCTCACCGCCCCCGAGAAAGACGGCTTCAAGGTGCCCAGCGAGGCCGACGCCATCAAGATTATCAACGACAGCAAGAAAGTCAAGACCGAGCCTTGGGTCGACAACTTCAAGGATGAAGCCCTCTTCACCCAGGAGCTGCCCAAGCACGTGGCCTACAGAGCCACCAAGCTCAACTCCGCCCTCGACTACTGGGAGTACACCTGCCCCAACGGCGTGCGCTTCATCGTCAAGCAGACCGACCTCAAGGCCGACGAGATTCTCATCTCCTCCTTCTCCCTCGGCGGCAGCTCGCTCTACGAGGATGCCGAAGCCTACCAGGCCCAGAACGCTGCCAGCTTCGTCGACGCCGGCGGTATCGCCAACTTCAGCGCCACCCAGCTGCAGAAGAAACTCAAAGGCATGAACCTCAGCATCAGCCCCTACATCAGCGACGAGACCCAGGGCTTCTCCGGCTCCTGCTCGCCCAAGGACCTCGAGACCACCCTGCAGCTCATCAACCTCTACTACACCGCCCCCCGCAAGGACCAGGAAGCCTACGAGCGCAACATCGAGAACACCATCAACCAGATCAAGTTCGTCCGCGAGAACCCTCAGGTCGCCTTCATCGAGACCTTCTACAAGACCGCCTTCCCCAACGACAAGCGCCAGGTCATCATCCCCTCCGAGGAGCAGGTGCGCGGACTTAACCTCGACCGCATGTTCAGCATCTACCGCGAGCGCTTCGCCGATGCCTCGAGCCAGACTTTCTTCTTCGTCGGCAACGTCAGCAACGACGATGTCAATCTCATTGCCCGCTACCTGAACAACCTGCCCGCCAACGGCAAGCAGAAGAACGAGACCTTCGTCAACCGCAATCCCAAGTTCGCCGAGGGCATCAAGCACGCCGAGGCCGTCAAGGGTATCGAGCGCCAGGGCATGCTCATCATCTCCGGCCAGATGGATGTCGACGCCGCCGAGCTCGACCCGCAGACCCGCATCGCCATCACCGAGCTGGGCGAGGCCCTGAGCATCACCGTCACCGAGATTATCCGCGAGAAGAACGGCGACGCCTACAGCCCCAGCGCCGGCTTCGACTACGAGCTGACCCCCGCCGGCCAGGTCTCCTGGCAGTTCTACATCGGCTGCGACCCCGAGAAGGCTCAGAAGATTGAGAAAGACTGCATCAAGATCCTCAAGCAGTACATGAAGAAAGGCTGCGACCAGAAGACCCTCAGCAAGGTCCAGGAGCAGATGATCGTCAACCGCGGCAAGAGCAAGCAGAACAACAGCTTCTGGCTCGGCCAGATCAGCAGCAGCTACCGCCTTGGCGAGAGCCGCGACCAGCTGGTCAACAACTACGACAGAATGGTCAAAGCCGTCACCATCGCCGACATCAAGGCCCTGGCCAACAAGTACATCAACCTGAACAACTACGTCGTCGCCACGCTGCGTCCCGAGGACGCCTCGAAGGGCAGCGCCGAGTAAGGAAGGGGTACACACAACACACTTCAGACCCAAGCGAGGGCGGGCAAGAATTGCCCGCCCTCGCTTTACCCCAGAGGGGGCCTAGTTTTTCTAGTATAACTAGTACAACTAGTATCACTAGGAACCTTATTTTGTGCGGCGGACAAGTTGCGGCGCGTAGCGCCAGAGGAGGTAGGCGCAGAGGAGGAGGGTCAGCACCTCGGCGACGTCGACGGCCCACCAGATGCCGTCGGCACCAAGCAGCGCCGGCAGCAGCCACACACACCCTAGTTCGAAGACCATGGACCGCGCAAAGGCCGCCACGGCGCTGACCATACCGTTCTGGAGGCCCGTGAAGAGCGCCGAGATGAACATGCTCCACCCGCAGATGAGGAAGCAGAGCATATAGACACGTATAGCCCTGGTGGTCAGGGCGGTGAGGGCAGCGTCGTAGCCGACGAAGACCCGAGCCAGCGGCGAGCTCAGCGCTTCGGCCAGCACCGTCATGGCCAGACCCACCACACCGATGACTACCAGCGACTTGCGCAGCAGCGACCGCTGCTCGCCGACGTTGCCGGCGCCGTAGTGGTAGCCCACGACGGGCGTCAGCGCCAGGTTGTAGCCAATGAAAATAGACGCGTAGGCGAAGGCTATGTACATCAGTATTCCGTAGGCCGCCACGCCGTCCTCGCCGTAGAGGTGCATAAGCTGCAGGTTGTAGCAGATGCTGACAATGCTCATCGAGATGTTGCTGACGTATTCCGACAGGCCGTTGCTGCAGGCCTTGCCGACATAGGGCCAGAGCGTCTTCGACCCGCGCAGCAGGCGCAGGCTGCCGCGATTCAACCGGCTGGAGCTGAAGTAGATGACAGGAAAAGCGCCGCCGACCACCTGCGAGGCCACCGTGGCCCAGGCCGCCCCGGCCACGCCCCACTGGAGCAGCCACACGAAGAGGGCGTCGAGGAGGATGTTGGTCACCCCGCTGACAAGGCTCATCACCGTGCCCAGCTGCGGCCGCTCGGCGGCCATATAGAAGGACTGGAAGGCCATCTGCAGGGCGAAGAAAGGCATGCCTACCATGCAGATGCGGCTGTAGACGACGCAGTCGTGCATCATAGGCCCGTCGGCCCCCAGCCACCGCGCCACCCACGGCGCCAGCAGCCCGAAAGCCAGCCCCATCGACGCACCCATCACGGCCGAGAAGCGCACCAGCATGGTGAACACGCGGTTGGCCTTGCCGACGTAGCCCTCGCCTTTCACCTTGGCCACCAGCGCGGCGCCGCCGCTGCCCACCATCTGCCCCAGCGCCGCCAGCATCATGATGGCGGGCCACATCAGGTTGACCGCAGCGAAGCCCGTTTTCCCCACAAACCGCGACACAAAAAAGCCGTCGACCATGCTGTAGACCGACGTAATCAGCACCATGGCGATGCTCGGCAGCACCGATCTGGCGATGCGGCCGTAGGTGTAATGTCCTGATAGTTCGATGTTCACGGCGTTGGCTGTCTTAAAATCGCAGTGCAAAGATAGCAAATTTTTCCCAATCCGCCCTTCATCCTGCCCGCCGCTCCCCCACCCCAGGGACGGCGGTTCCCGCCCCGCGGCCTGTCGCACCCCTGTCGTCCCCACCCCGTTCGCCTGCTGTTTCCCTTCCGTTCGCCTGCCGAATACCTAGCAGTGCCGTAGGATGTACCTAGTATGTCAAAAGGGGAGCAAAAGGGGAGTTTTATAATGCACTGATTGTCAATATACTGAAGATGCACAAAATTGACCCGTCGGACGGCTTTTTTCCAAAAAACGCACCACTAATACCCTGGCTGGGTACCGCGCTTGCTATCAGCGTTTTGCAATATTTCTGACAAAAAATGCAATAAAACGCGCACACGTGCGTTATTGGAACAATGAAAAAAGACCCACGGAAGTGAAGAACTTTGCGACAACCCTACTGCTGGCGCTGCTGGCCACCACGGCGGCGGCGCAGAGCCACTCGGTGCTGGCCACGGGAGACTGGTGGAAAATCGGGGTCGAGAACGACGGCATCTACCGCCTGACGGCCGTAGATATACCCGCCCTGGCAGGCACACCCGTCGACCGCATAGCCGTCTATGGCGGCGGCGGCGGCATGCTGTCGCTCAACAACAGCCAGACCCCCATCGGCGACCTGGCGCAGGTGGCCACGCAGGTGGTCGACCACAACGGCAACGGCACCTTCGACGCCGGCGACGAGCTGCTCTTCTATGGCGAAGGCCCCGACCAGTGGGTCTACGACGACGACCTGATGCGCTGGCGCTTCGTGCACCACGCCTACGCCGTCCGCAACCACTACTACCTGACCACCAGCGCCACGGCGCCCCTCCGCATAGCCACCGCCGACGCCCCGGCAGCCGAGGCCGTCGTTAGCCGCCACACCGTCGTCGCCAACATCGACAACGACCTGGTCAACATACTGCAGACCGGGCAGCTCTGGATGGGCGAGCGCTTCTCCTCGGCAGTGCCCTCGCGCTCCTTCACCCTCCGCCTGCCGGGCAACAACATCTCCGACGTCAAGCTGCGCTACGCCCTGGCCAACAAGTCGAACAATACCGGCACGTTCAGCGTCGCCACCACGGGCTACAGCCGCCAGATCTCCATCGGCAGCTCGCAGGTCTACAGCACCAACTATGCCGACCTGCCGCAGGCCGCGCAGGCTTACACCTTCGCCCTCGACTTCCACCCCGGCGAGAGCTCCGCCAACGGCTACCTCGACTACATAGAGCTCTGCGCCCAGGCCGACATAGCCCTCGGCGGCGGCCAGACCCTGGTGCGCTGCAACCCCCAGGGGGCGGCCACGGCGCGCTTCGTGGCCCAGCAAGCCGCGGGCCTGCGCGTCTGGGACGTCACCCGTCAGGGTCGCGAGCGCGAGCTGGCGGTGACCCAGAACAGCTGGACCGACAGCGCCTCGACCGCACACCGTTACCTCCTCTTCGACGGCACCTACTACCTCTCGCCCGCCGACATAGCCACCCTGGAGAACCAAGACCTGCACGGCAGCGGCCCCGCCGACCTCGTCGTGGTGGCCAACCCCCTCTTCCTGCCCCAGGCACAGCGGCTGGCCGCGCTGCATGAAATCTTCGACGGCCTCAGCACCCTCGTCGTCACCGACCAGCAAGTCTTCAACGAATACTCCCACGGGCAGCAGGACCCCCTGGCCTTCCGCTCGCTGCTGCGCTGGCTCGACAGCCGGCACCCCTCGCAGCCGCCCCGCTACCTGCTCCTCTTCGGCAAAGGCACCTACGACAACCGCAACCTCAGCGGCCACAGCCTGCCCACCGTGGCGCTCTACGAGACCGAATACTCCTTCGACGACAACGGCATCTCCTATGCCAGCGACGCCATCCTGGGCTACCTCTCCCCCACCGGGCGCGGCATGGCCTCGGAAGTGCAGAGCGTCAGCGTCGGCCGCCTCCCGGCCAAGAGCACGGCCGAGGCCGACCACCTCGTCGGCAAGATAGAAGCCTACATCACCCGCCGCGACCTCCTCGACGACAACAGCCGCGGCGACTGGCGCAACTACGTCGCCCTGCTGGCCGACGACGCCGACCCAGGCCGCCCCTCCGACTCGCTCTTCGCCCACTCCTCCGAAGTGGTGGCTACCGACATACGCAACACCTACCCGCAGCTCCACGTCGACCGCCTCTACGCCGACGCCTACCACCAGGCCTCCGGCGCCATAGGCTCCTACTACCCCGACCTCAACAACGCACTGCAACAGCGCATCAACTACGGATGCCTACTGCTCAACTACATAGGCCACGGCTCGACTGCCTACATAGGCACCGAGCGCTATATCGCGCCGGCCGACATCGCCGCCTACTCCAACACCGACCGGCTGCCGCTGCTGGTCACCAGCACCTGCTCCTACGGCCGCCACGACCTCACCGACGCACTCTGCGGCGCCGAGGAGTGCATCCTCGCCCCAGCGGCCATGGTCTCCGTCATCAGCGCCTCGCGGCCCATCAGCCACGTCGAACGCTTCAACAAAGACGTCGTCCTCTTCGCCCTCAACCCCGACAACGCCATCGGCGACGCCCTCCGTAAGGCCCGCAACCTCACCCCCTCGTCGCTCAGCATCGGCATCATCGGCGACCCCGCCCTGCGACTCAGCCAGCCCTCCAACCGCGTCGTCGTCACCCACATCAACACCCAACCCGTCGACGGCACGGCCGACATACAGGCCGACGTGCTCTCGCGAGTCACCGTCAGCGGCGAGATCGTCGACAGCAACGGCACCCTGCTCACCGACTTCGACGGCACCATCTCCCCCGTCGTCTACGACCGCGCGACACGCTCCTCAACCCTGGCCAACGACAACCCCGGCACCGAGGTGGCCTTCCTCCAGCAGAAAAACATCCTCTACAAAGGCACACACACCGTCAGCGGCGGACGCTTCGAGTACTCGTTCATCGTCCCGATGGACGTCTCCTACCGCTACGACTACGCCAAACTCAGCCACTACGCCAAGTCGGGCACCGACCACGCCGCAGGCAGCTTCACCCGGCTGATGTTCGGCGGCATGAGCGACTCCGCCGCCACAGGCCAGCAGCCACCGTCGGTGCGCCTCTTCGTCAGCGACACCACCTTCCGCAACGGCGGCCTCACCGGCCCCAACCCCACCCTCGTGGCCCTGATATCCGACTCGGCAGGCATCAACGTCGGCTCAGGCCTCGGCCACGACATCACCGCCATCATCGACGGCAACCCCAACAGCATCATCGTCCTCAACGACCTCTACCAGCCCGACATTGCCGACAGCCGCCACGGCACCGTGGCCTACACCCTGGCCAACCTCGCCCCGGGGCGCCACACCGCCACCCTCAAAGCATGGAACATCTTCGGCTTATCGGCCTCGGCAACGGTGGAATTCACCGTCCGCGGCAGCGACACCATCAGCCTCTCCGACCTCCAGTGCGCTCCCAACCCCGCCACCGCCTACACCGAATTCACACTCCGCCTCAACACCCCCGAGCGCATTGCCTCGGCCGAGCTGCAGATATACAACTCCCGCGGACAGATGATACTCTCCACCACACCCGACATCGCCACCGCCGCCTACATGATAGGCCCCATCAAGTGGGACGTCTCTGCCGTGCCGCCCGGCCTCTACCTCGCCCGCATACTCCTCACCGACACCGACGGCGACACACACCAGACGACAACAAAATGTATTGTCCACTGACACAATAAATCAATACCACCTGCGTTATAACATCAAACATTAAAAGGAAATAAATGAAGAAACTCACCCTTCTGGCAGCAACCGTACTCATCAGCAGCACACTCTGCGCCCAATATTCCGAGACTGGCCAAGACAAAAACTATATCTCCACCGGCCTACCTATCCTGCTTATCGCTCCCGACGGTGTGTCGAGCGGCATGGGCGACGTGGGAGCCGCCACCCGCCCCGATGCCTATTCCGCCCACTGGAACAACGCCAAGTTCGCCTTTATAGAAGACGCGGCAGGCGCCAGCACCACCTATACCCCCTGGCTCCGCAACCTCAAGGTCAGCGATATGAACCTGCTCTACCTGGCAGGCTACTACCGCATCAATGACCGTAGCACCGCCGCCTTCAGCCTCACCTACTTCTCCCTCGGCGACATCGAAATGACCGACTACGAAGCCAACAAGCTCACTACCCTGCACCCCAACGAGTTCGCCATCGACGCCACTTACGCCCTCAAGCTGAGCGACAACTTCTCGCTCGGTGCCACAGGCCGTTTCATGCGCAGCGACCTCACCAACGGACAGACCCTCAGCGGCGACGGCAGCGGCAACACCCCGACCCACGCCGCCAACTCCATCGCTGCCGACATCGGCGTCTACTACCAGCAGGCTATCGACAGGCAGCAGGAGTTTGCCCTCGGCGCATTCATATCCAACCTGGGTGCCAAGCTCTCCTATAGCGACGAGGACAACGACAAGGAGTTCCTCCCCACCAACCTCCGCATCGGCGGACGCTATACCAACCGCATCGACGACTACAACAAGATATCCGTCATGCTCGACGCCAACAAGCTGCTGGTGCCTACCCCGCCGCTGCGCGAAGACACCGAGGGGTGGGTCGACTACAATAACATCGGCGTCATCTCCGGTGCGCTGAAGAGCTTCGGCGACGCCCCCGGCGGCTTCAGCGAGGAATTGCAGGAGGTGCAACTGTCGGTCGGCGCCGAATACTGGTATGCCGAGACCTTCGCCGTACGCGCCGGCTACTTCTACGAGCACGCCAACAAGGGCGGCCGCCAGTATGCCACCATCGGTGTAGGCCTCCGCTACAGCTATTTCTCCGGCGATTTTTCCTACCTCATCCCCACCACCACCATCTCCACCAACCCGTTGTCGAACACCATCCGCATCTCTATCGGTCTGGACTTGAAACCCACCAAATGATACGCATAGGCACAGGATACGACGTACACCGCCTCCAAGAGGGCCTGCCCCTTTGGATAGGCGGTGTTTTGGTTCCCCACAGCCACGGGCTGCTGGGGCACAGCGACGCCGACGTGCTGCTGCATGCCATCAGCGATGCCCTGCTGGGTGCCGCCGCCCTGGGCGACATCGGCAAGCACTTCCCCGACACCGACCCGCAGTACAAGGGCATTGCCAGCACGAAACTGCTGGCCCACGTCGGCGAACTGCTGCGCCAACAGGGGTACCGCATCAACAATATCGACGCGACGATAGCCGCGCAGCGGCCCAAGCTGGCCCCCTATATCGAGGAGATGCGCCAGACCATAGCGGCGACCCTCGGCATCGACGCCGGGCAGGTGTCGGTGAAAGCCACCACCACCGAGCGCCTGGGCTTCGAGGGCCGCGAGGAGGGCATCAGCGCGCAAGCCGTGACACTAATAGAAAGCCTATCATGAACCGAATGGACACAGACAAACCCCTGGTGAACCCACAGGCCGACGAGGAAGCCGCCGTGCTCGAAGACAACGGCTGCAGCCTGGTGCTTCACAACGACGATGTGCACACGTTCGACTATGTCATCAAGGCGCTGGTCGACATCTGCCGCCACACAGAGGAGCAGGCCGAGCAGTGCGCCATACTGGTACACTGCCACGGCAAGTGCACCGTCAAGCGGGGCTCCTACAGCGACCTGCTGCCCATGCACACGGCCCTGCTCGACAAACAACTGACATCCGAAATACAAGACTGACCTATGAATACAACACTTCTTATCATTGTGCTGCTGCTGGGAGTGATACTCCTGGCGCTTGAGATAGTAGTACTGCCCGGCGGCATCGCCGGCGCCTTCGGCGTGGGCATGATAGCCTTCGGCGTATGGGAGACCTACCAGATGTTCGGCAACACGGTCGGCACCGTGGTGCTGCTGTGCGCCATAGCCCTTTGCGCGCTGATGCTGGCATGGTTCATGAAGACCAAGACGTGGAAGCGCTTCAGCCTTGAGGAGGAGAGCGACAGCAAGGTGAACCAGCTGGAGCACGCCGTGAAGGTGGGCACCCGCGGCACCACCATCTCGCGTCTGGCCCCCACGGGCAAGGCCCTCATCGACGGGCAGCCCACCGAGGTGCACGCCGTCAACAAATACATCGAACCCGACCGTCCCGTCGAGGTGGTGGCCATCGAGGGCTACCGCATCGACGTGGTCGAGACCACCGACAACCGCTTTGAAAATCAATAAACAACAACACTAATACCCAACAACATGGAAACCATTATCATCATTGCCATCTGCGCCGTAGCGCTCGTTTTGTTCCTTTACCTTGTGCCCATCGGCATCTGGTTCCAGGCCCTTGTGTCGGGCGTCTACACCTCGCTGGTGCAGCTCATCTTCATGCGCTTCCGCAAAGTGCCGCCCTCGGTCATCGTGGGCAACCTCATTTCCGCTTCGAAGGCAGGCCTGAAAATCAAGCAGAACGACCTCGAAGCCCACTACCTGGCCGGCGGCCACGTGGGCAGCGTGGTCAACGCCCTCATCAGCGCCGACAAGGCCAACATGAACCTCGACTTCAAGACGGCCACGGCCATTGACCTGGCAGGCCGCGATGTGCTGAAGGCCGTGCAGACCTCGGTGAACCCCAAGGTCATCGACACACCGCCGGTGGCTGCCGTCGCCAAAGACGGTATACAGCTGATTGCCAAGGCCCGCGTGACGGTGCGCACCAACATCAAGCAGCTCGTCGGCGGCGCCGGCGAGGAGACCATCCTGGCCCGCGTGGGCGAAGGCATCGTCACCAGCATCGGCTCGGCCGTGAGCCACAAGCAGGTGCTCGAGAACCCCGACAGCATCTCCAAGCTGGTGCTCACCAAAGGCTTGGACAGCGGCACGGCTTTCGAGATCCTTTCGATCGACATTGCCGACATCGACGTGGGTAAGAACATCGGCGCCCAGCTGCAGATGGACCAGGCCAACGCCGACAAGAACATAGCCCAAGCCAAGGCCGAGGAGCGCCGCGCCATGGCCGTGGCCCAGGAACAGGAGATGAAGGCCAAGGCGCAGGAGGCCCGCGCCAAGGTGATCCTGGCCGAAGCCGAAGTGCCCCTGGCCATGGCCGAGGCCTTCCGCAACGGCAACCTCGGCATCATGGACTACTACCGCATGAAGAACATCCAGGCCGACACCGACATGCGCAGCAGCATTGCCACGCCCGCCGGCAGCCAGTCCGCCAAGCCCGTGCAGAAGAGCAACTAAAGCCCCCCGCAGGGCTCCACCCTACCCCGCCCCCCGGCACCCGCCAACGGATGCCGGGGGGCTTCGTTTTTACCCCGCGAAAAACGGCTCCGAAAACCGGAAAACGGGGCTTTTTTGCCCGTGCACAGAAGATTGATAATCAATACTCTGCACAACTCCCCTTTTGCTCCCCTTTTGACTTGGTAGGTGGATGGCAGGCAGGTGGTAGGCGGGGCGCATAAAAAAGCATCCGTGCCGCACTGCGGTGCGGCACGGATGGGGCTGTGTCTCTTGTGCCAAGGCTAGCGGCGCTCCAGGCGGTCGAGCTTGTCCTCGATGCGGCGCAGCTGCTCTTTGATGTCGTCGTTGTTGTCGGCCACCATGGCGTCGACGAAGATGGAGTTGATGAGCGACATGCCGATGACGCCGCCTGCGAAGAGCAGGAGGCTGAAGTAGAGGCGTACGACGTGTGCCCACACGCGCGACACATTGGCCGTTATGGCGTCGGGTATGTCGTACCAGCCTTCGACTGTGAAGAGTCGGAACATGGAGTAGATGGCGTCCAAGGGCGTGCCGAAGTAGTCTGGCGCCACCCCTCTGAAGAAGAGGCAGTTGAGCATGGCGACGATGACCAGCAGGACGAGGAAGGCCAGGATGATGGCCAGCGACTGCTTGAGGGCGAGGCGGAAGCCGTTGAGGATGGCGCCGAGGTTGTGGAAGTAGCGCCCCGTGCGCAGCAGCTTGAGCAGGCGGAGCATGCGAAGTGCCTGGATGACAGCGATGTTGACACCGGTGCTTGGGAAGAGGAGGAGGACGAGCGAGGGGAGCGAGAGGAGGGTGACGGCGCCGTCGAAGGCGTTCCAGCCGTTGCGCCAGTAGGCACGCATGCCGCTGTGTGCCTGCTTGACGAGCATCTCGGCCAGGAAGAGGAGGGTGCCGACGGCGTCGAGGAGGACCAGCAGGTGCCAGTCGAGGCCGCACTCTTGCAGGAAGATGACCATCGCGTTGAGGATGACGACGGCCAGCATCAGGCGCTCGTTGAGGAAGAGGCGCTTCATAGCAGTCAGGTTTTCAGGCTAGTACTGCTCTTTCTCGTTGGGGAAGTCGCCGCTCTTGACGTCGCTGATGTAGTGGCGGATGGCGTTGGTGATGTCCTCGCCGAAGGTGCCGTAGGTGCGGAGGTAGCGGGGTTTGAACTGCTGGGTGATGCCGAGCATGTCCTGCAGCACGAGGACCTGGCCGTCGGTGGCGGAGCCTGCGCCGATGCCTATGGTGGGTATTTTGATCGACTGGGTGACCTCCTCGGCCAGCTTGGCGGGTATCTTCTCGAGGACGAGGGCGAAGCAGCCAGCCTCCTGGAGGATGAAGGCGTCGCGCTTGATGCGGTCGGCCTCCTCTTTCTCGGTGGCGCGGACGGCGTAGGTGCCGAACTTATTGATGCTCTGGGGCGTAAGGCCGAGGTGACCCATGATGGGGATGCCGGCGGAGAGGATGCGCTGCACGGACTCGAGGATTTCCTCGCCGCCCTCCATCTTGATGGCGTCGGCGCCGGTCTCTTTCATGATGCGTATGGCGCTGGCCAGTGCCTGCTTGGAGTTGCCCTGGTAGGTGCCGAAGGGCATGTCGACGACGACGAGGGCGCGCTTGATGGCGCGGACGACGCTGGTGGCGTAGACGATCATCTCGTCGAGGGTGATGGGCAGGGTGGTCTTGTGTCCCTGCATGACGTTGGCGGCGGAGTCGCCGACAAGGATGACGTCGATTTTGGTGCTCTCGAGGAGCGAGGCCATGGAATAGTCGTAGGCTGTGAGCATGGCGATTTTCTCGCCGCCGACTTTCATGTTCTGGAGGACGCGTGTGGTGACCTTGGTCACGTCGGTCTGCAAATAGGCCATAGTGGAGTGGTGGGTTGTGATTAGGGGTTAATAATGTGTTAATCAATGATTTCCTCGGGGTTGGCCGCCCTGCGGTCCTGCCGTGCCTGGGGCGTTTCCTCCTCCTGCTCGGGGATGATGCGGAAGAGTGCGCGGAGGGCTTTGCGGAGCTCGTACTGGCCGCGCTTGTCGACGCGGTAGGGCACGTAGTAGCGCTTGCCGACCTTGAAGGCTGCGGCCTCGGTGGGGCCGTCGACGGGGAAGAAGTAGCTCTTCAGCTCGTTCTCCTGTATGCGCTTGCCGAGGTAGATGGTGTCGAACTGGGCGACGTTGATGGGCGCCTGGAGGACGAGGTCGCCTTTGCCGGGGAGCTTGCGCGTGGGCAGGGCTTTGTACTCGATGCCGCGCGAGGTCTTCACCTTGGCGAAGAAGCGCAGCTTGGCCTCGACCTGCTCGGGGGTGGCGGGGATGCGGATGAAGATGGAGTCTTTCTGCGGCATCTCGCACTCGTCGGGCTGACGGCCGAAGTTGCTGGAGACGACGATGAAGCCGGCCTGCACCAGTATCTGCTTCTGGTGGGGTATGAGGCTGTACTGCTCGACGATGGTGCGGTAGTCGAGGTGGTCGTCGAGGCTGATGACGACGCCCCCCGGGCAGGAGTCCTTGGTGCCCTCGATGCTGTAGACCGAGCCTTTGGCAAGGAAGAGCGAGGAGTAGTAGCCGCGCACCGTGCTGTCGGCCGCAGGCACGAAGCAGCCGCGCGCGGAACCGATGCACTCGTCGGGGTCGTTGCGGAAGGTGACGAGGACGGTGTTGCGGAGGGGTATGCTCTTGTTCAAGAGCTGGCGCGCCTCGGGGAGCAGGGCGCAGTCGTAGACCTCGACGGCCGTGGGCACCTCGAAGCGGAGGGTCTCGACAGAGTCGCCGTGGCACGAGCAGCGTATCGGGTTGTGGGCGTAGCGTATGGGGAACTGGGCATGGCTGCGGCGAGCGAAGTAGCGCACCACCTCGTCGGCCCGCTTGCGCCCCAGGGCCTCGTCGGCGTCGCCGTAGCTCTCGACGAGCATGGTGTAGTAGTTGGGGTTGTCGATGCCGAAAGCGATGCGGTAGGCCGAGTCGAGCAGGTCGAGGTCGCGCTCGGCGAAGGTCGAGTCGGCTCCGCCATAACTGAGGAGCAGGCAGAAGACCGGCGGGTTGACGAAGGCTTTCTGCTGGTTTTTGACGGGTTTGGCGCCGGGAATGTACAGGCCAGACTGCGCCGAGGCCACAAGTGGCGCCGCCAGAAGCAACGCCAGCGCGACGGCAATCGCGCGCAACCAGCTGTGTGTCTTATCGTTATATGCTGCTTCGCACATAGGGTTTCTCGCTTGATTCGGAGTGCAAAAGTAAAGAAAAAAACTGACACAGCAAAAATAAATTTGCCATTTTTTGTTGCCACTCAACTGTCTGGAAATCAGCATCCAGAATGTATCCCCTTTTGCTCACCTACTGACATTCTTAGTGTCTGGGTACAATAAACCCGAAGAACGGACGTTATTGAGGTGAAAGGTGAAAGGCCAATTCGAGTAATTAGCCGCAAATTGACCAGCGCAAGCCTTCGAGTAATTAGAGTAATTCGCCGTTAAAAAGCAAAACTTCAATCAGAAAACAGAAATCAGAAATCATCATATCATGGCCAAAATCGAACAAGGAATACTGGGCGGCTTCAGCGGCCGCGTGGGTACGGTGGTGGGCTACTTCCGCCAGGGACAGTGGTGCGTGCGTGCTCACGTGCCTAAGATAAACGACAGGAAATCAGCGCTGCAGCTGCAGCAGCGCAGCCGCTTCAAGGCGATGATTGCGCTCTCGTCGCAGCTGCTGCCGGCGCTGCGCACGGGGCTGCGCGGCATGGCCGGGCAGCTGTGCCTGACGGAGGGCAACTGCTTCTTGAAGCTGAACCACAGGCACTTCGGAGCCGACACGGTCAACTACGGCGCTCTTCAGCTGTCGCAGGGTACGCTTGCGGCGCCGCAGCGCGGCGCCGCAAGCCTGACCGACGGCGTGCTCGAGGTGGACTTCCGCCGCTCGCATATCTCGCAAAACACTAGCATACAACTCGTTGTATTCAACCCCGAGGCAGGGCGCTGCCTGGTGGCCACGGGGCGCGGACGCATGCGTATGCTGCTGCCCGACGGGTGGCAGGCCGCGACGCTGCACCTCTACGCCTTCGCCGCAAGCAGCCTCGGCGAAGCATCCAACACGATATATATCAACAACTTGCAGCCGTCAGACCAAAGCATAGAAAGCCACGGCGGCGGCGGCGGCCACGTTGAGCGAGTCGACGCCGCGCTGCATAGGGATGCGGGCCACGTGGTCGCAGCGGCGCAAGACGCTGTCGCTCAGGCCGTCGCCCTCGGTGCCGAGGATAATGGCCATGCGGTCGAGCCCCCGCAGCGAGGGGTCGCCGATGGGCACGGAGCGGTCGGTTAAAGCCAGCGCCACGGTGCTGAATCCCAGCTCGTTGAGCTGTCCGTAGTGGTCCATCCAGGTCCAAGGCAGCTGGAAGACGGTGCCCATGCTGACGCGGCAGGCGCGGCGGTTGAGCGGGTCGCAGCAGGTGCGCGTAAGCAACACAGCGTCAATACCCAAGGCCGCAGCGGCGCGGAAGATGGCGCCGGTGTTTTCGGAGTTGACCACCCCGTCGAGCACCGCCACGCGGCGCGCCCCGCGGCACACCTCCCCCACCCCACGCTCCTGCGGGCGGCGCATGGCGCAAAGGACGCCGCGGCTGAGCTCATAGCCAGTCAGTTGCGCCAGCACAGCACGCTCGGCCGTGTAGACCGGCACCTCGGCGAACGGCGCCGCCAGCTCGCGCGCCTGCGTATCTATATATTTACGCTCGCAGAGCATCGAGACGGGCACCATGCCGGCGGCCAGCGCCACGCGGATCACCTTCTCACTCTCGCAGATAAACAGCCCCTCGTCGGGGTGCAGCCGGTTGCGCAGCTGCGCCTCGGTCAGCCGCGCGTAAGGCGCCAGCTCCTCCCGATCCAGACTCGAAATTACAACAACATTCATGCTGCAAAGATACGAAAAAAAATCAATCCGCACAAAATAAATCTCGTCGATTCAAATATTTTTCGTACCATTGCACCGTAAAATATGGAGCAGGAACAGGTCATAGAACGCATCAAGGTTAGTAGATTATATTATGCGGTGTTCCATGCAGTCAGCGCATTGCTGATACATGATGGACATCCTGTCAAATCTCTGCCGACGAACTGTTATCTTCGCTGCAACCTGCCAAAGAAATGATTGACACCATTGCCGAACTCGTGAAGAAATAAGCAAGTATCTTTGCAGCGTGAAACTAGAGCTACCAGGGCCGTCAAAGCGAGCTCTCCTATTGGAGAACAGGCACAGGGGTGAAGATAGATGCCGTTCTGGGTGATGCGGCTGTGGGCATTGAAATAAAATCCACCAATGAGGTGAAGGATAGTCAACTGAAGGGGCTTCGCTCATTCGGCCAGGACTATCCAGACGCTAGACTTATAGTCGTCTCTAATGATATGTATAAGAGGAGGAAAGACAATGTTGAGATTTTTCCTGTCAAAGAATTCCTCTCCGACTTGTGGGCAGGGAAGATTGTATAAATTCCTATAAATAAAGACATAAGAAAGGCATCCATACAGGCATGCGGAGAAAAAAGCGATTATTCTCCGCAAAAATGCGGAGAATAATTCGTATATTTGCCGCATGAATTGAACCGCAAGCCAGCCGGGTGAAGTCATTCCATTTGCCATTTGTCGGTTGTCGCTCGCATCGTCATTATATCGTACACGATACAACGTTAAATATACTTAAAATCAGAAAATTATTTTGCCAGTATCAAAAAGGGTTGTACTTTTGCATCGCAAACGACATAATTAAAACAAGTATAAAACATCCCATAAAGAACTGATAATTATGACAAAAGATGAAGCAATGAAGCAGTTCGCCATGTTCGGCGCTGCCTGGTTTGGAAACAGCAAACAGCATTTCGCTTTCTCGGCCTACTGCCGTCTGAACGGCTGGAACAAGCTGGCCGACAAATGGAAAGAGGAAGCCGAAGAGGAGTGGGACGAGGCCGAGGAGGTGCTCAACCGCCTGGTGGAGCTCGGCTGCAAGCCCGCCGACCTGCAGGAGGCCATGAAGACCATGGAGTTCCCCTTCTACGACGACCCCAAACAGCAGATCGAGAGCGACTACAATCCCGACGCTATCCGTCAGATGAGCGAGATGGCCGCCGCCTTCAGCGACGACTACATCACCCAGAAACTGATCTACAAATGGATCGAGGGCGAGAAAGACCACATGGCCTGGGAGAAGCAGTACCTCAACTACATCGACAAGCTGGGCTACGAGAACTTCCTTATCGAAATGATGTAATGAAGAAAATTGCAACAAGACTTAGAACCATACGTAAAACCCACTAATCGAAAAACATTGTCATGAAAATCTACGACTTCAAAGCCCTTGCCAGCAATGGCAAAGAGATTGACTTCAAGGACTTCGAGGGCAAGGTGCTGCTCATCGTCAACACCGCCTCGAAGTGCGGCTTCACGCCCCAGTTCGACGGGCTGGAGAAGCTTAACGAGAAATACCGCGACCGCGGGCTGGTGGTCATCGGCTTCCCCTGCAACCAGTTCAAGGAGCAGGACCCCGGCAGCGACAGCGAGATACACGAGTTTTGCCGCCTGAACTACGGCGTCACCTTCCAGATTATGAAGAAGATCGATGTCAACGGCAAGGATGCGCACCCCATCTTCGAGTACCTGAAGAGCCAGGCACCGACGGAGGAATACCACGGCGTTGCCGCCAAGGCAAAGCACGCCCTGCTGAAGACCATCAGCACCAGCGTCGAAGAGGAGAGCGACATCCTGTGGAACTTTACCAAATTCCTTGTCTCGCGCGACGGCAGCACGGTGAAGCGCTTCGCCCCCACCACCGAGCCCGCTGATTTCGAGAAAGATGTTGAAGCAATGCTTTAAATGTACGACCAACTGAAGCTTGAGAACCAGCTATGTTTCAGGCTCTACACAGCCTCGCGGCTCATAACGCAGGCCTACCGCCCGCTGCTAGAGCCGCTGGGCTTGACCTATCCGCAATACATTGTGCTGATGGCGCTATGGGAACGCGACAACCAGCTGGTGGGCGACCTCTGCAGGCGCCTGGTGCTCGACACCAACACCCTCACCCCACTGCTGCAACGCATGGAGAAACAGGGACTTGTGGTGCGTACACGCGGCATCGCCGATGGACGCCAGACACTGGTGACCCTCAGCAAAAAAGGCCGAGCCCTCGAGGAGCAGGCCAAGGAGGTGCCGGCTTGCATGGTGAACTCATGGAAATGCAACCCCATTGAACCCGAGCAGCTTATGTCCTTCGTCAGCACCCTCGACAACCTTATCAAAACCCTGAAACGATGACCGACCTCAGCGCCTACATGGCCGAAAGCATCTGCGGCATCATGAAACATGCCTACACCAACGTGCTCTCCAACCCACGAGAAGCCCGCTTCGTGGCCCGCATGCAACGTGCCTTCCGGCGGTCGGAACGACGCCGCAACGAGATCCTCAAGGACGACGGCCTCGACGTGCCGCCATTTCTCATCGCCAGCATCGCCACCGCCTGCAACCTGCAATGCAAAGGCTGCTATGCCCGCAAGAACGGCATCGCCGCCGACCCCGATGCACCGCAAAAAGCGACGCTGAAGCCCAACCAATGGCGCACCATCTTCGACGAGGCCGCCGCCCTGGGCGTCAACTTCTGCCTGCTGGCCGGCGGCGAGCCTTTGACGCGCCGCGACATACTGGACCAGGCCGCTGCCGTGAAAGACATCATCTTCCCCATCTTTACCAACGGCACTATGATAGGTGCGCAGTTTGTCGACTTCTTCAAGCATCACCTCAACCTGGTACCCGTTATCAGCCTCGAAGGCGATGCATCGGCCACCGACAACCGCCGTGGCCAAGGGGTCTACCAACGCGCCCTGCTATCTATGCAACTGCTTGCTAACGAAAATCTCTTCTTCGGCACCAGCATCACGGTGACCACCGAGAACATGCACGCCGTCACCGACCATGCTTACTTGCGACAGCTGCACGACTTGGGCTGCCGGCTGGTATTCTATGTGGAGTATGTCCCCTTCGACGAGACGACAGCCCATCTGGCCTTCGGCTACGAGCACGTAGCCGAGATGGAACACATCGTTGAGCAACGCCGAGAGCAATTTGCCGACGATATAATCTTCCTCTCATTCCCAGGCGATGAAAAAGCGCTGGACGGCTGTCTGGCCGCCGGACGCGGCTTCTTCCATATAGGCCCTGACGGCGCCGCCGAGCCATGCCCCTTCTCGCCCTACAGCGACAGCAACGTGGCTATCCTGGGCTTGCGTCAGGCGTTGCAGTCGCCACTGTTCCGCCGCATACGAAACGCCCGCGCGCTCGGATGGGAGCACACGGGCGGATGCACGCTGTATGAGCACCGCGACGAGGTGGAGTCCATGCTGAAAACATGATGCAATCCCCTACCCCGCAGGCAGGCTTCCTAGTTATTGTCCCCTAGCCTCTTCGGCCTTGGACAAGACAAGGAATTCCTTGGCATAAGGAGTCATCTGAACCTGTGCCGCCAACCACTCGACGGGCACTTCGATCGACTGTATTCCACAGACATAGGGTGCCACCTCGTAAAGCTGATAGACCATGGTGATGGTGCTGCGTGCGCTGTCGATAAGGAAATCCTGCGGCACAGGCAGGCAACCTTCAGCAACGAACTCCTCGAACAGACAACCACGCACTTCCTCATTCACATCTAGCGTGTTCACAGCCTTCAAGATAGCCTCGCCGAGGCGAGTTGTATCCATCAGGTCGTAAAGGTGGAGTATAGTACCTTTATTGACATCAACATTCACATACTGAACAGAATACATACCATGGGCAGCACCGACGCGGTATATCTCGTCTTCGATGACGAAGGTGGCCAAGTTACCTGACACCTCGCACGTGCTCTCCAGATGGCCATAGGTATACTGCAACGTATCGGCAATACTATCAGTCTTGAGTTCAAGCAGTTGAATCTCAGCATCGCCCTCGTCGTAACCCCAGGTAAGGTAGAGCAGGTGCTCTGCGGCCTCATCGAAGGTGGTCGAGAGGCTATCGCCAAAACAGCGGACAATCAGTTCGCGCTCGGCCTCAGGGGTGAGCATACCCGTCTTGGGCCATGCTAGGTTATAGCTGTTCTCCAAACCCACGACACTATTGTCGGGGGCCAACTCGTTGCTGCCTAAAACAACGAAACAACGGCGTCCCTGATGGGTGTCGAATGCGAAATCCTTTGAGGTTTCTTTCTGCTGGCAGCCTAGTGCCAAAAGGCTCAATAACAGAGCGTAAAAAGCATTTCTTTTCATAATGTCCATATGTTTGACACTGCAAAAATACAAAAAATTTTGTGCTTCGGGAAAAAGTTTGTACTTTTGCATCCACAAACACCACAAAAAAAACACGCACCATGAAATACCACGAGCAGGAAGAGAAACTCTTTAAGCGCTGGAGCACTCGCGCCCGCAAGCTCCACGACCCCGATATGATTACCAAGGACGGCCTGCTGAACCGCGGCGAATTGCGCTTCGACGGACTCAACCAAGTACATCGACCCGGCAACGAGGAACAGCTGTGGGAAGATGCCGGCATGCGGCTGCTCGTGCTCACCAAAGAACTCGACGACGAGGACTGCTGGGATGTGCGCGCCGAGACCGGCCGCGTGCCCACCCCCCACATGACCAACCGCACTGCACAGCGCTTCTACCCGAACCTCGAACTATGGGTCTACGGCCTGCTTACAATCCCCGAGCGCAAAGTCATGCCCTTCAGTCGCGCCGACAATCCCACTCGTCTGCAGGGCTTCTACGAGAACGCTCCCATCGCCCGCGTCAACTGCAAGAAACAGCCCGACACCAAGGCCGCCAGCAACGCCGTGCTGCAGAAATACATGGACAACTACGCCGACCTGCTACGCGAACAAATCAACCTTTATGGGGCAGACATCATCCTCTGCCTTGGCGGACAGGGCATTATGGTAGACTTTCTCAGGAAGCACGTATACAGCGACTTGGAACCTTTCAACGCACACTGCTACTACTCTCAGGAGGCCAACGTACTGGTGGCCAAGCACTACCACCCCAACTACAACGTCTACAGCCGCAAAGAAATGTACACCGCCCTTATGCGAGACTACCAGGCCTTCCTTAAGGCCACACCCGACTTCCCATCCTTGCGTAAATAATCCCCTCAACCAACCAGTTAATCAACAGATGGCTCTAATTAGACCATTTAGAGGAAAATCTCCCCGATGGGGCGAAGGCTGCTACTTCAGCGAGAACGCCACCTTGGTAGGTGACGTGACAATGGGTTCCCAATGCTCCGTTTGGTTCAACGCCGTGGTGCGTGGCGATGTGGCACCCATCACCATCGGCGACCGCGCCAACGTGCAAGATGGCGCCTGCATACACGTAACCCACGAGACAGGTCCGACACATATCGGAAGCGACGTCACCATTGGCCACAATGTGACCGTGCACGCCTGCACAATCCACGCCGGAGCCCTCATAGGCATGGGTGCCACACTGCTAGACGACTGCGAAGTGGGCGAAGGTGCCATCGTCGCCGCCGGTGCCCTGGTGCTTCAAGGCACAAAGATTCCTCCCCACGAGATCTGGGGAGGTGTCCCCGCACGTTACATCAAGCCCACAAGCCCTGGCCAGACCGACAATGCTGCCCATTACGTAGAATACGCCAAAGAATACCTGAAGGGGTAACCTTGCAACTATTCTACACCTTGCGCAAGTACGGTATTCACAAACCTGAATATCATATCTATACTATACGCTGCATAGTAGCAATTATAGCCCTGACGGGCAACAAAAAAAAGAGCACCTCTGAAGAGATGCTCTTAGAAAGATTGGCGGCGACCTACTTTTCCACAAACGAGTGCAGTATCATCGGCGATGTCGGGCTTAACTTCTCTGTTCGGAATGGGAAGAGGTGGAC
>CACZWL010000024.1 GCA_902784865.1 uncultured Bacteroidota bacterium
CGGCGTTGTTGGGCAGCACGCTGAGTGTGTAGCGCGCATTGCCGCCGTTGTCGTCGTCCTTGCCGCAGGCGGTGAAGGCCAGCGCGGCTCCCATGGCCAACAGGGCCATGAACTTGAATGTTTTTCTCATCTTTTTGTTGATTTTGTTAACTAATGATCAGCATGTTATGAAAACTTGTTCTCATATATCCAGTTTGCAAAGATAGGCAAAATTTTGGACATCTGCAAGCGGCGGGGGAAATATTTTCAGAAAAGCAAGGAGCCAAGACATACCGTCCGCGGTATTGTCTTGACTCCTTTCTACTTAACTCCTAAATAGAGGAGCTTATTCGAACGAGCGGATGGCCTCTTTGATGAGTTCCATGGCCTCGCGGAGCTGCTGCTCGGTGATGCAGAGCGGCGGGGCGAAGCGGATGATGTGCTGGTGCGTGGGCTTGGCCAGCACGCCGAGGTCGCGCATCTTGATGCAGACATCCCAAGCCTCCTTGCCGTTGTGGGGCTTGATGATGATGGCATTGAGAAGACCCTTGCCGCGCACCTTCTCGACCATGGGGCTCTTGAAGTTGGACATCTCCTCGCGGAAAATCTTGCCGAGGCGCTCGGCGTTCTCCATGAGGCCCTCGTCCTTGATGACCTGCAGGGCAGCGATAGAGACCTTGGCGGCGATGGGGTTGCCACCGAAGGTGGAGCCGTGCTCGCCGGGCTTGATATTCAGCATGATATCATCGTCGGCCAGCACAGCGCTGACGGGCATCACGCCGCCGCCGAGGGCTTTTCCTAATATGACGATGTCGGGGCGCACGCCCTCGTGGTCGCAGGCCAGCATCTTGCCCGTGCGGGCAATGCCGCACTGCACCTCGTCGGCCATGAACAACACATTGTACTTCTTGCAGATATCGTAGCACTTCTTGAGGTACCCCTCGTCGGGCACATAGACGCCCGCCTCGCCCTGGATAGGCTCCAGCAGGAAACCGGCCACCTTGCTGCCATGCTCGGCAAGCACCTTCTCCAGCGCGTCGGCATCGTTGTAGGGGATGCGGATGAATCCGGGGGTCATGGGGCCGTAGTTGGCATACGACTCGGGGTCGTTGCTCATCGTGATGATGGTGATGGTGCGGCCGTGGAAGTTGCCCTCGCAGCAGACGATCATCACCTCGTCGTTGGGGATACCCTTCTTGACCACACCCCAACGGCGAGCCAGCTTCAGGGCCGTCTCGTCGGCCTCGGCGCCGGTGTTCATCGGCAGCACCTTGTCGTAGCCGAAGTACTCGGTGACATATTTCTCCCACTCGCCGAGGCAATTATTATAGAATGCGCGCGAAGAGAGTGTCAGCTCGTGGGCCTGGTCGCACATCGCCTTGACAATCTTCGGGTGGCAGTGCCCCTGATTGACAGCACTATAGGCCGACAGGAAGTCGAAATACTTCTTGCCTTCCACATCCCAGACGAAGACACCTTCGCCCTTGGCCAGGACCACGGGCAGCGGGTGATAGTTGTGGGCGCCATAGCGGGCTTCCATCTCCATGAATTGTTCTGATTTTGTCATAGTTGTATCGTTTTATGGGTTATAAAAATCGTCGAAAAAGACGGTGCAAATATACAAATTTTTTAATAAATCACAAAAAAAAATCGACAACAAAACCAAGAGGCAGCACCCTAAAAACAAAATGCCCTCCATCGCAAGTGTCCAAAAAGAGGAGCCGATTTCTTAAAAAACTGTTAATTTAATATTTATTAGGAAAGTTGACGGGCTGTTTACGAGAGTTTCGCCGGCGTGGTACGGAGGACAAAAACAGCGCATTCAGCCCTCGCAAACCGTTGTCGCACAGCAGGATAAATCCAAACGGCTGTTTTTCAGCCATTTAAGCCATCTGGTAGGTGAATGGTAGGTATATGGTAGGTATATGAAATGTGTCTGAAAAGTAAAATGTTAATACCTGTTAAAGGCACCCTTGCTTAACATCTATTAACAAACCTTGAGTTCAGCTCATTTTTACATAAAAAACTCACCCCCCAAGGCAATATTTTCGTCGGTGCGGCGTTATTGCTGTCACGTTGTACCAAAGAACCTCTACACTATGAAAGCCACCATCCTCTGGGCCGACGACGAGATCGACCTCCTCAAGCCCCACATCCTCTTCCTCGAAGAGAAAGGTTATACAGTCAATGCCGTATGCTCCGGCACCGATGCGCTGGAAGAGCTGGAGGCATCGCAGCCCGACCTGGTGCTGCTCGACGAGCAGATGCCCGGCCTGACAGGGCTGGACACCCTCCGCACCATCAAGGAGCGGTGGCCCGCCGTGCCAGTGGTCATGGTGACCAAGAGCGAAGAGGAGCACGTCATGGAGGACGCCCTCGGCGGACGCATCAGCGACTACCTGGTCAAGCCGGTCAGCCCCAGCCAGCTGCTGCTGACCGTCAAGCGCCTCACCGAAGGGCGACGCCTGCAAGGCGAGCACTCGTCGATGGACTACCAGCGCGAGTTCCGCGACCTGGCCATGCAACTCGACAGCGGCCGCGATGCCGACGAGTGGGCCGAGATGCAACGCCGCCTGGTACGCTGGGACCTCGAACTCGCCGCCATCGACGACCGCAATATCCACGACATCTTCCTCGCGCAGCGGCGCGACGCCAACCGCCTCTTCTGCCGCTTTGTCGAAGACCACTACCGCAACTGGCTCGCCGGCAGCGAGGAGAAACCCTTGATGAGCCACACCCTGCTCCGCGAGCGGCTCTTCCCCCTGCTCAAAGGCGACAACCCGGTGTTCCTCATCGTCATCGACAACTTCCGCTACGACCAGTGGAAGACCGTCCAGCCACTGCTGGAGCAATACCTGCGCGTCGAACGCGACGATGTCTACTACGCCCTCCTGCCCACCACCACCCAGTTCGCCCGCAACGCCATGTTCGCCGGACTGCTGCCGTCGGAAATCGAGCGCAAATACCCACAATACTGGGTCAACGAGGACGAGGAGGGCCACAAGAACCAGTACGAGAACGAACTGCT
Organism: uncultured Bacteroidota bacterium; assembly: GCA_902784865.1. Classification (GTDB taxonomy): domain Bacteria; phylum Bacteroidota; class Bacteroidia; order Bacteroidales; family P3; genus Colimorpha. The sequence continues at coordinate 3,008 of CACZWL010000024.1, forward strand.
CGGCGAGAACCTCCGCCGGCACGGCATCGGCATTCGCCACACCTACCACAAGGTTCTCAACGCCCAGTACGGCATGAAACTCGTCGACCGGGTGCCCGAACTCATGCGCAACCCGCTGAACGTGGTGGTGTACAACTTCATCGACATGCTATCCCACGCACGCACCGAGAGCAATATCGTGCGCGAACTGGCCGCCGACGAACGCGCCTACCGCTCGGTGACACTCTCGTGGATGGAGCACTCGCCACTGCTGGAACTCATCAAAGCACTCGCCGACCGCAACGCCACAGTGGTGCTCACCACCGACCACGGCTCGGTACGCATCGACCGCCCCGTGCGCGTCAAGGGTGACCGCGACGTCAGCGTCAACCTGCGATACAAGCAGGGACGACTGCTCGACTACAACCCAAAGGAGGTCTTCGAGATGAAGAACCCCGAGGACATCTTCCTCCCCAGGCGGCATGTCACCGGCGGATACATCTTCTGCCGCGAGAACGATTTCTTCGCCTACCCCAACAACTACAACCAGTACGTGCAGTACTACACCGACACCTTCCAGCACGGCGGCCTCTCCATGGAGGAGGTCCTCGTGCCGTTGGCCGTGCTGCGCAGCAAAACATCACGCTGAACATGGACATTGAGATAAAAGGCGCAAGGGTCAACAACCTCAAGAATCTGGACGTCACCATCCCCCAGGGCAAGCTGACGGTCATCACCGGCCTCAGCGGCAGCGGCAAGTCGTCGCTGGCTTTCGACACCCTCTTCGCCGAAGGGCAGCGACGCTACGTCGAGAGCCTCAGTTCCTATGCACGCCAGTTCCTCGGACGCATGCTCAAGCCCGAAGTGGACTATATCCACGGCCTCGCCCCGGCCGTAGCCATCAGCCAGCACTCCGGCTCGGCCAACCCACGCTCCACCGTGGGTACCCAAACCGAGGTCTACGAATACATGAAACTCCTCTTCGCACGCATCGGACGGACCTTCTCGCCCGTCAGCGGCAACGAAGTCAAGCGCCACTCGGTGAGCGACGTTGTCGACCACATAGCGCAGATGCCCGACGGCACCAAGGTGATGGTCCTCGCCCCTCTCGCTGACCTCAAGGAGCGCCCGCTGGCCAGCCAACTCGACATGCTGATGCAGGAGGGCTACCAGCGTGCCGTCGTCAAAGGCACCGTCATCCGCATCGAAGACCTCCTCGCTTCGGGCAATAAGGCGATAGAGGGCGACGTGGCACTCCTCGTCGACCGCTTCGAGGTGCGCCGCGACGACGACACGCAGATGCCACGCATCGCCGAGAGCGTCCAGTCGGCATTCTTCGAGGGACGCGGCACCTGCATCATCCACCCCCTCGACGGGCAACCCCAGTCCTTCAGCAACCGCTTCGAGGCCGACGGCATCACCTTCGAGAAACCCAACCCCAACTTCTTCTCCTTCAACAATCCCTATGGCGCCTGCCCTACCTGCCAAGGCTACGGCAACGTCATGGGCATCGACGAGAAACTGGTGGTCCCCAACCGCTCGCGCTCCATTTACGACAATGCCATCGTCTGCTGGAACGGCGACAAGATGCAGGAGTGGAAGCGCGACTTCATACGCTACTCCGCCAACATCGGCTTCCCCATCCACACCCCCTACTATGAACTCACCCAGGAACAGAAAGACCTCCTCTGGCACGGCGACGGTTCCTGGGAAGGCATCGACGGCTTCTTCCGCTGGCTCGAGTCGCAAGCCTACAAGATACAGTACCGCGTCATGCTGGCCCGCTACCGCGGACGCACCACCTGCCCCGACTGCCATGGTCGCAGGCTCCGCAAGGACGCCGACTACGTGAAGGTCGGCGGACGCTGCATCAGCGAACTCACCGAGATGCCCGCCGAAGCGCTCCTCCAATGGTTCAACGACCTCGACGCCAGCCTCTCCGAGGCCGAAGCGGCCACCAGCGAACGCCTGCTCACCGAGATCCGCAACCGCCTCGGATATCTTGTCGACGTAGGCTTGGGCTACCTCACCCTGAACCGCGAAAGCCGCACTCTCAGCGGCGGCGAAGGGCAGCGCATAGCACTGGCCACCTCGCTGGGCTCCTCGCTGGTGGGCTCCATGTATATCCTCGACGAGCCCTCCGTAGGCCTGCACCCTCGCGACACCGACCGCCTCATCTCCGTCCTCAAACGCCTGCGCGACCTCGGCAACACCGTCATCGTCGTGGAACACGATGAAGAGATAATACGCGCTGCCGACCACCTGATAGACATAGGCCCCGGGGCCGGCAGCCTCGGCGGCGAAGTCGTCTTCAGCGGCGACATCAACGCAACACTCGCCACGCTGAAATCAAAAAACAAAACTCAAAATTCAACTCCTCACCCCTCCCTCACCCTCGACTACCTGTCGGGCCGCAAGACCATCGAGGTGCCCTCCCAGCGCCGCCGCTGGCGCGACCGCATCAGCATCAAAGGCGCCTACGCCAACAACCTGAAGCAAGTCGACGTGGATATACCCCTCGGCGTGGTGACCGTCGTCACCGGCGTGTCGGGCTCGGGCAAGAGCTCCCTGGTACGCGGCGTGCTCTACGACGTGCTGCAGCGGCGATTCGACGGCACTCCCGACTACGTCGGCAACTGCATCGCCGTCGATGGCGACCTCCGACGCATCTCCGCCGTCGAAATGGTCGACCAGAACCCCATCGGACGCTCCTCGCGATCCAACCCAGCCACCTACATGAAAATCTTCGACGAGGTGCGCGCGCTCTACGCCAAGCAGCCCCTTGCCAAAAGCCGCGGCTACAAAAGCGGCTTCTTTTCCTTCAACGTCGAAGGCGGACGATGCGAGACCTGCCAGGGCGAAGGCGAAGTCACCGTCAGCATGCAGTTCATGAGCGACGTACACCTCGTCTGCGACGAGTGTCACGGTTCGCGCTACAAGGAAGAAGCCCTCGAAGTGCTCTACAATGGCAAGAACATCAGCCAGGTGCTGCAGATGACCGTCGACGAGGCGGTGGCATTCTTCGACAGCGACGAGACCCGCAGCATACACCAGCGGCTGGTGCCACTGCAGGAGGTGGGCCTCGGCTACCTCTCCCTCGGCCAGTCCTCCAGCTCCCTCTCCGGCGGCGAAGCGCAGCGCATCAAGCTCGCCTCCTTCCTCGTCAAGGGCGTCTCCGAACAACCCGTACTCTTCATCTTCGACGAACCCTCCACCGGCCTCCACTTCCACGACATCGCCAAGCTCCTCTCCGCACTCGACCGCCTTATCGAGCGCGGCCACTCCGTCCTCGTCATCGAGCATCACCCCGACATCATCAAGCGGGCCGACTGGGTCATCGACCTCGGCCCCGAAGGGGGCAACGGAGGCGGCAAGCTGGTCTTCGCCGGCACACCCGAAGACCTCGTCAAATGCAAGGAATCATACACCGCAAAATACCTCAAACTATGAACAAGCATATCGAAAGAATACAGCGCAGCTCGAAACTGGGCCTGTGGAGCTCCGTCGCCCTCGCCATCGCCTCGGGGCTGTTCGTCTGGATCAGCCCCTGGCAGTTTAGACAGAACGCCACCGTCGCCAACGGGATGCTGATAGCGGGGGCAATCCTCGCCGTCGGCGCCGTCAGCATGGCACTGCTCGTCATCCGCAAGCGCATCCCGCAGCTGCGGCTCACCGACAACCTGGACCCCAAACTGCAGGGCTACGCCGACCACATACACCACCTGTACAGCTCGCTGGCCATCGTCGTCGCCGCGCTCTGCGCCATGACGGTGCTCAGCGGGCAGTCGACACTGCTCATGCTGACCCTGGTGACCACCCTCATGCTCGTGCTGGCCTACCCCAACATGTACAAAATCAAGAGCGACCTCGGCCTCAGTGGCGACGAGATGCGGCAGCTCTTCGGCGACAAATACCTCGACAACGATGCACAATGACACCATCGCCGCCGTCGCCACACCCCCGGGCGTCGGCGGCATCGCCGTCATCCGCCTCAGCGGCCCCGACGCACTCACCGTCGCACTCGGCATCCTCTCCGTTCACACCCTCCAGCCGCGACACGCCACCTACTGCAGCATCGCCGATATCGACGACGGCATCGCCACCTACTTCACCGCACCTCACAGCTTCACCGGCGAAGAAACCGTCGAACTCGCCTGCCACGGATCCCTCTACCTCCAGCAGGCTCTCCTCGCCGCACTCATCGACCGCGGCGCACGCCTCGCTCAACCCGGCGAGTTCACCCTCCGCGCCTTCCGCAACGGCAAACTCAACCTCTCTCAGGCCGAAGCCCTCGCCGACCTCATACACGCCACCACACCGCAGCAGCACTCCCTCGCCGTCAGCCAGCTCCGCGGCGCCTACGCACACGAACTCCAGCAGCTCCGTCAGCAACTGCTCGACCTCACCGCACTCCTCGAACTCGAACTCGACTTCTCGCAGGAGGACGTCGAGTTCGCCGACCGCACACAGCTCAGCGCACTCATCCAAACGCTCACCGCCCAAATCGGCGACCTCCGGCAATCCTTCCGCACTGGCAACGCCCTCAAACACGGCATACCCGTCGCCATCATCGGCCGACCCAACGCCGGCAAATCCTCACTCCTCAACGCACTCCTCCGCGACGACCGCGCCATCGTCAGCCCCACCCCAGGCACTACACGCGACACCATCGAGGAAACCTTCTCTGCCAACGGACTCCCCTTCCGCATCATCGACACCGCAGGCCTCCGCCACACCGACGACCCCATCGAGGCCCTCGGCGTGCAACGCGCCATAACCTCCGCCGCACAGGCCGACATCATCCTCTACGTCCACGACGCCACATGCCCCTTCTCGCAGGCCCTAGACGACCTGCAGCAGCTACGCCGAAACGGCATCGACCTCGACGACAAGCACCTCCTCATCGCCTGCAACAAAATAGACCTCACCCCAGACTCCGCACCCCGCACCCCTCAACTCTCAACTCTCAACCCTCAACTCCCAACCCTCACCCCCCACCTCCTCCCCATCTCCGCCAAGGAGGGGCGCGGCATCGACGCCCTCCTCCAAGCCCTCTCGTCCCTCAACCCTCACCTTTCACCTTCCACCTCTCACCCCTCGCATCCCCCACTCCTCTCCAACGTCCGCCACTACGAAGCCCTCGGACGCGTCGACGACGCACTCCGCCACGCCGCCGACGCCCTCGCCGACGGCACACCCGCCGACCTCGTCGCCGTCGACCTACGCGACGCACTATACCATCTCGGCACCATCACCGGCGAAGTCTCCTCCGACGAGATACTCTCCGACATCTTCAGCCGCTTCTGCATCGGAAAATAAGCGCAACAGCCTGACCTATACCCAGATAGCATCCACGAAGGGAGGCTGCTCGTTTTTTGCGAAAAAAGTGCAAAAACGGGCCAAAATTGCACTTTTTCAACATGCTGATTCACAGCATGCTAGAGGCACCTGCTTCTGCCTTGGTTCTGCCCTTGTTTGACTATGGTAAGACCCCTCACGGGGCATCCGAAAACAGCAGGCGTTTTTTTATTGAAACACGCAGACAATATTTCGCACACGTGCGCGTTATTTACGCGTGAACTTATACAAACATACGGATATGAAACGCCTCCTGATTGCCTTGCTGCTCGCCACGCTGCCCCTGGCCGCGCTAGCCGCCAAGGACGGATACAAGATAACCCTGCAGGTCGACGGCGCCAAGGACACGATGCTCCTCATGTGCTACTACAAGGCGCAGGGGCGCTACTGCATGGACACGGCCTGGAACAACGGCAAGGGCCGCTTCGTCTTCGAGGGCAAACGCAAGCTGTACCCCGGCCTCTACTACTTCACCAACGACCGCGACCGCTACGTCGAGTTCGTCGTCTACAAGGACGAGACGCGCTTCACGCTGCACACCGCCGACGAGAACTGGAAGACGAACATGCAGGTGAAAGGTTCGCGCGAGAACGAGCTCTTCTTCGACTTCCACCGCACCAGCGACCTGATGTTCAAGGAGGCCAACGACGCGAAGCTCGAGATGGACTCCACAGCGTGGGCCACACAATACTTCCCCCGGCAGAAAGAGCGCATCGACAGCATGCGGATGGCCTTCATCGAGCGGCACCCCGAGGCGATGATCTCGCGCCTGATGCTGGCCACGAAGGACGTGGCGGTGCCGCGCCACCACCCCGACGGGACGCGCATGAGCGACCGCGAACGCTACGAATGGCAGATGGCGCACTATTTCGACAACCTGCCGCTGGACGACGACTTCATAGTGCGCACGCCCGAGAGCGTCTTCTACCGCAAGGTGATGGACTACGTGGACGTCTACATGAACCAGATGCCCCCAAGCATGATATGCCCGCTGCTCGACTCGATGATCGACCGCTCGGAGCCCGCCCCCGAGGTCTTCAAGTGGCTGGTACACACGATGACCGAGAAATTCCTGCAGAGCAAGGTGATGGTGTACGACGAAGTGTATGTCCACCTGGTGAAGCGCTACTACGAGACGGGCAAGGCCTTCTGGATGTCGCCCACGGGAATCGACAAGGAGGTGGAGCGCGCCAGCAAGTGGGAGCACCTGCTGGTGGGCAAGGTGGCACCGGAGCTGATACTCTTCGACACGCTGCGCCGGGCAGCCTCGCTGCACCACATGCCCGGCGACTACACGCTGCTGCTCTTCTGGAGCCCCACGTGCGGCCACTGCCGCGACATCATACCGGCGGTCTACAAGGTGTACGAGCAGTATGCCGACTCGCTGAACCTGAGCGCTTTCGCTATCCTCTCGGACCCCGACGATGCAACGGTGACGAAGTGGAAGAAGTTCCTCGTCGACCACCAGATCAACCACCCCCGCTGGGTGAACCTCAACGGCGGCGAGGCCAACATCGACTGGCGCGAGGTCTACGACATACAGACGACGCCCCAGATATACATGGTCGACAACAAGACGCACAAGTTTGTGGCCAAAAAGCTTGGCGCCGAGGTGCTTAGGATGCTCTGCGACGACCTGATGAAAACAATTCAACCACAATAACATGAAACGGACATTATTAATTGCGGCGGCTGCCCTGACGCTTGCCGCGGGATGCAAAGAAAAGAAATCTATGGACAATCCCTTCTTCACAGCCTGGGGAACACCTTATGAGATCCCCGACTTCAGCAAAATCAAGACCGAGCACTACATGCCCGCCTTCGAGGAGGGCATGCGGCGCCAGAAAGCCGAGGTGGACTCCATCGCGAACAACCCCGAGGCCCCCACCTTCGAAAACACCATCCTGGCCTACGAGTACAGCGGCCAGCTACTGCAAGAGGTCAGCGCCGTCTTCTTCAACCTCTCCTCCTCCAACACCAGCGACGAACTCGACGCCATCGAGGAGGCCGTCACCCCGCTGCTCTCCGCCCACAGCGACGACATAGCCCTCAACGCCAAGCTCTTCGCCCGCATCAAGGCCGTCTACGACCAGCGCGAGAGCCTCGGCCTGAACCCCGAGCAGCAGCGCCTGCTCGACGAGCAGTACAAAGGCTTCGTTCGCAACGGTGCCAACGTGCCCGAAGACAAGCAGGAACGCTTCCGCCAGCTCAACGAGCAGATAGCCTCGCTCACCATGCGCTTCGCACAGAACGTGCTGAAAGCCACCAATGCCTACACCAAGCAACTCCCCGACGGCACCAAGGTCACCCTCGACATGCCCACCTGGGAACCCTTCATGCAGACCTGCACCGACCGCAAGCTGCGCGAGGAGGTGTGGCATGCTTTCACCGACCGCTGCAAGGACGGAGAGTATGACAACACCAAGATTATCGACACCCTGGTCAACCTCCGCCTCGAGCGCGCCAATATCCTGGGCTTCGAGACCCACGCCGACTATGTGCTCGACAACACCCTGGCCAAGACGCCCAACAACGTGTACAAGTGCCTGATGGACATCTGGACACCTGCCCTCAAGGTTGCCAAGCAGGAGCGCGACCTATACCAGCAGATGCTTGCCGCCGACGAGCCCGGCGCCAAGCTCCAGCCTTGGGACTGGCGCTACTATGCCGAGAAGCTGCGCGTGGAGAAATACTCGCTCGACGACGCCGTGGTGCGCCCCTACTTCAGCCTCAACAGCGTCCGCGAAGGAGCCTTCATGGTGGCCAACAAGCTGTATGGCATCACCTTCGCCGAGCGCACCGACCTGCCCACCTACGACCCCGAGGCCCGCGCTTTCGAGGTCAAGGACGGCGACCAGACCATCGGCATCCTCTACATGGACTTCCACCCCCGCGCCAGCAAACGCAGCGGCGCCTGGATGACCGAGTTCCGCGGCCAGCACCGCACCCTCGACGGCAAGAACGTGATACCTATCATACAGGTTGTCTGCAACTTCACCAAACCTACGGCCGACAAGCCCTCGCTGCTGAACTTCGACGAGAGCGAGACCCTCTTCCACGAGTTCGGCCACGCCCTCCACGGCCTGCTCTCCAAGTGCACCTACCCCTCGCTGGCTGGCACCAATGTGCCGCGCGACTTCGTCGAGCTGCCCTCGCAGGTGATGGAGAACTGGTGCCGCCACCCGCAGGTGATGAAGCTGTACGCCCGCCACTACCAGACCGGCGAGGCCATCCCTGACGAGCTTATCCAGAAGATTGCCGCCGCACAGACCTACGGACAGGGCTTCGCCACCGTGGAGTTGCTCGCCGCCTCGCTGCTCGACATGGACTACTACACGCTGAAGGAGAAGCGCGCCATCGACCCGCTGCAGTTCGAGGAGCAGGCCATGCAGCGCATCGGCCTCATACCCGAAATCATCAGCCGCTACCGCTCGCCCTATTTCCAGCACGTGTTCACCACGGGCTACGATGCAGGCTACTACAGCTACACCTGGACGGCCATCCTCGACGCCGACGCCTTCGAGGCCTTTGCCGAGAGCGGCGACCTGTTCAACCCCGAACTGGCCCGCAAGTTCCGCCACCTGCTGGAGAGCGGCAACACCATCTCGCCCATGGTCCTCTACCGCGGCTTCCGCGGCAAAGACCCCAGCGCCAAAGCCCTGCTCAAGCGCAAAGGTATGATTTGATTTACCACCACCGCTACCAACCACAAACAACTACATGATGGACAATAACAACACCTATCGGCGACTGACGCGCAGCCGCAGGGACCGCAAGATTGCAGGCGTGTGCGGCGGCATCGCCCAATACCTGGACATCGACCCCACGGTGGTGCGCATACTGTTCCTGTTAGCTCTCATCTGCGGCCTCGGTTTCTGGGCCTACATCATAGTGTGGATTGCCGCACCCGAAGGGGAGTAAAGCGGCAGACTGGCAGCAGAATCGCATAAGCGAGGGGCGGCACACGCATGTGTGCCGCCCCTCGTTTGCTGTATGCCGACTCCCTATTGGACGTCTTTCTCGTCGAGGGGCTGAGCCAGGAGGTTGGAGAACTGGCCTTTGCTGTCGAACTCCATGCGGATGAACTTCTTGTCGCGGCTATTCTTGATGCGCTGGCTGACGACGACGTAGGTGTAGGGTTTGGGCTTCTTGCCGTCGTCGCCACGGAACTTGGAGTTGTACTCGTAGACGACCATCTTCTCGATGTCGTACTTCTCGCCGGCGAACTTCTCGGCCAGGTACTTCATGATGCCGTTGTTGTAGCGGTCTTTGGCGAGGACCTTGCCGACCATGATGGGGCGTCCGGTGTGGATGTCGTAGACGGCTTCTTTCTCGACTTTCTGCTTGTCGGTGAAGTAGGCCACGGCATACTCGTCGTTGCGGTTGACCCAGTCGGGTCCGCTCTTGCAGCGCTTCTTGCCGATGCTCTTCTCGAAGTCGGCGAGGGCAGCCTCGCAGGGAGCGAACTGCTCGACCATGGGGGCGTCGGTGCGGGGCTTGGGGCGGTTGGCATGGCGGCTGGAGGAGGTCTTGGTGGCCTTGTTGAGCTGCTCGTCGGTGGCGTCGGGGTTGTTGTGGGTGTAGTAGTCGCGCTTGACGGAGGCCGGGTCGGGGGCGTTGCTCTTCATGAGCTTGCCGCGGGTGTCGAATACCATCTCGAAGTCCTTGTCGGAGATGCCTTTCTTGGTGGTAATGAGGCGGTAGTAGTTGTCGCCGTTCATCTCCTCGATATAGTCGAGGGTCTTGACGCGGTAGCCGGGGTAGTTGTCGGTGAAGTAGGCGGTGAGGAGCGTGGGGCACTCTTCCATCTTGACGGGGAAGGCGCTGTACTGCCAGTCGCCGCCGGCGGTGAAGTAGGCGCGGCCGTTCTGACCGTCGATGACGACCTCGGCGATGTACTGGCCGGGGGCCTGGTACCACGTGCGGACCTTATAGGAGTCGTAGGTCTTCTCCAGGGCGAGGATGACCGAGCGGGGAACGGCGGTCTCCTTGATTTTGGTCTGTGCGCCGGCCACGAGCGGCAGGAGCATTGCGAGGACAAGGGCTATCTTTTTCATATCGTTGTTATTTTCTAATTGAGTATGCCCAGGGGGCGTTTTCTTGCAAAAGAGAACGGAACGGGGGCGTTTTTATTGCTTGAAGAGGACATCTTTTCTGTCGGGACTGATGCTGACGGCGGCTATGCGGACGCCGGTCTGCTGCTCGATGGCGTCGAGGTAGGCGCGGAGTTTCTCGGGGAGCATGGCGTAGTCGGTGATGCCCTGCAGGCTCTGCTTCCAGCCGGGGAAGGCGGTGAGGGTGGGCTCGATGTCGACGGTGTTGTACTCGAAGGGGATTTCGTCGGTGGACTGACCCTCGATGTTGTAGGAGGTGCACATGCAGACCTCGTCGAAGTCGTTCATCACATCGGGCTTGGTGACGAAGAGGTCGGTGACGCCGTTGACCATGCAGGCGTAGCGCAGGGCGGGCATATCGATCCACCCGCAGCGACGCGGGCGTCCGGTGGTGGCGCCGTACTCGTGGCCGATGTCGCAGAGGCGGCGGCCCGTGTCGTCGAACAGCTCGGTGGGGAAGGGACCGGCGCCGACGCGCGTGCAGTAGGCCTTGGTGATGCCCATGACGCGGCCGATGGTGCTGGGTGCCACGCCGAGGCCGGTGCAGACGCCGGCGGTGATGGTGTTGCTGGAGGTGACGAAGGGGTAGGTGCCGAAGTCGATGTCGAGCATCATGGCCTGGGCGCCTTCGGCGAGTATCTTCTTGCCGTCCCTAAGACACTGGTTGATAAAGTATTCACTGCTGACGAAGCGAAAGCGCTTGAGGGTGCCGAGGCTTTCCATCCAGAGTTGCTCGTACTGTCCGAGGTCCATGCCGTCGATGCGGAAGGCGTCGACGTCGAAGCCCATGGCGCGGGCCATCATGAGGTGCTGGCGTTTGAGCTGGCCGTAGCGCTCGACGAAGTCGGGGGTCAGCACGTCGCCCACGCGGAGGCCGTTGCGGGCAATCTTGTCCGTGTAGGCGGGCCCGATGCCTTTGAGGGTGGAGCCTATCTTGGCGCCGCCCTTGGCCTGCTCGTTGGCGGCGTCCATCATGCGGTGGGTGGGCAGGATGAGGTGGGCTTTCTTGCTGATAAGCAGGTTCTTTGTGGCATCGACACCTTTCTCGGTGAGGGCGTCAATCTCCTGGCGGAAGATGCGGGGCTCGATGAGGACCCCGTTGCCTATGAGGTTGGTTTTCTCTTGGTGGAAGATGCCGCTGGGGATGATGTGCAGCACATGCTTGGTGCCGTTGAACTCGAGGGTATGGCCAGCGTTGGGGCCGCCCTGGAAACGGGCTATTACGTCGTATTCGGGGGTCAGGACGTCGACAATCTTACCCTTGCCTTCGTCGCCCCATTGTAGTCCTAGGAGAACGTCTATCTTTGTCATTTCTACTCAAAAATTGCGGTGCAAAATTACGAAATTTTTAGGACATGGCGCCGCTTTTTCCGAAATATTATCTCCTGCGGCGGTTAAGTGTCAGACTATCACGCCGTTGTCTTCCCTGCTGGAAAACGGCCTCTTTTTGCGCGGCAAGGCCGCGCAGCGGCCCGCTTCGGTACGGATGCAGGAGGCTGATACTAGGCACATTGTAGGCACCAACTCTTACTCTTCCCTTACCCCACTCGGGTGGGAGGCGGGGGGGGGAGAGAAGACAGCCGCGGGTGCAGACCCACGGCTGTCGTGTCGCGTCCTTGCAGGACATGTGCATGGCGCTGTGCGCGCTGGCTATTCCACGTCGCGCGCCAGGCGCACGGCATAGCCGTTACTCTTACTGACACCGTAGTCCTCCTTGCGCCCGATCACGCCTGCTCCGAAATAGATGGATGCCCTGTCCGAACCCCAGTAGCGACCAGAACTCGGATCTTTGTAGGGCGTGTCGGCGCCGGTATCCCGCCAGCCGGTGTTGGCGCCCAAAAACACAGCTCCAGCGCTGCGCATTAGGTCGAATTGATAGGTTGTATACTCGTTGGCTCCACTCGTGTAGCTGAACTCGGCCATTGTTCCGCCAGTGGTAGGACGGGAGGTTACCTCGTAGGGCACGATGGCTGGAAGGCCCTCGGGGTGCACATAGTTGTCGGGGAGAAGGATGATGCCCGGATGATTATTCACCTTGCCCCAGGCGCGGCGGTCGTTGTACTCGTTGTCGTCGCAGAGCATATACTTCCAGTCGTCAGTCGATAAGGTGTACCACCCGGTACTGCTGTAGCTATTAGAGGTGGTTGAATATATGGTACACCTCCCCCAGTCGTAACCTTCGCGTGTAAGATATCTGTCTGGATAATAGGCGAAACCTGTTCTCTTCAGGTCGGGTGTACAACGGACAGTAGTGGTCCCGTAGTAACAATAATGCCCATTGGTACCGTAGCCGAACAGGTCGGTTGTATAGACTCCGCTTCCGCTGTACTCGTCAGTCGTGTTGGCGGGCGTATTGCCAATACTGTACCATACATCAGAGGGATTTCCAAAGGTGAATTTGGCATCATCTCGGCTGGTAGTTGCCTTCCACCGCAGGTTGGTGGCGGCGATGAAAACCCTGCGCCCTTCGGGCAGGCCGAAGCCGCCCTTGGTGGTGGTGATGCGGTTGTTGGGGTCGTTCTCGTAGTCGAAGTTGACCTTGGTGTTGATCATCTGGTTGCGGCCCACGGTGGGGGAAGGGGCGGTGTATTCGAACACGTGGACATCCTTGCCTGCGTAATACAGGTCGCTCGTGACGGTGTGGCATTTGATCTTGAGGGTGAGTTTGCCGTTGTTGGATCCATCTATGGGGAGCACGGGCACCTGCACATTCCGTACCTCGCCGCCGGCGGGTATCGACAGGCCGTCGGGGTAGACCACCTTCACCGTCCTGTCTGCGGGCTGGCCACTATTCGGCTGGTCCATGCGAGCGAACTCTACTGTGCCACAGAGTTTTCTACGAGAGTGAGACAACTCGACCTCGTCGAGAATCAACTCCTTCGAGGTGGGGTTTTTCACGTAGAGATAAATGCACCCGGTGAGGTGTTGGAAGGTGATGCTGCTGGGGTTGGCCGGCATCTGGGCAAACATCGGCAGGTCGATGTGGTTTCTGTTGTAGACGGTGCCGCCAGCTAAAATATTTGACGTCCGTACCGTATACTCCGACGGAACCACTGCACCTATAACGCCAACACTGCCAAAGTAACCAACCAAATTTTTCGGGAAGAATGCGACCTTGGCGGTTGCATCCGGTGTGTAGTCGACTGACACGTCGCTGCCTGAGACCGTTATGTTGTAGACTTCCTTCTGGGCATTCCAGGTGGAATAGTTATCGGGACCGATGAGGATTTGGTCGCCGTTTTCCCATTCGACAGTCAATCCTTGGGTGCGGAGCTTGGTGTCGCCGGTCATGGTCTCGACATAGACGGGCATACCTTTGGCGGGTGTGGCGGGCACCTCGGGCTCCACCTCCTCTTTCTGGCAGCCTGTCGTCAGGCTCGCCGCCGCCGCCAGCAGGGCGGCGCATAAGATTCGTTTGTTCTTCATCTTGTTGTGTTTCGTTTGTGTTCTGTGTTGATTGCTTTTGCAGCTCTCCTAGAGCCAGTCGTTGCTACCGCTGCTGCCCCAGTAGCCACCAGTTTGCCTGTTGAGGCCGTGGGGCCCACTGCTTTCGCCGCCTCCGACGCTGGTTGTCGACGTAGCGAAGCCCAGCTCCGTGCGGAACTGCACCACTGTCAGCTGCGGCTGCTCGTAGCAGCCCTTTCTCGTTTCTTGTTCTTTCATCATAATGTGTTTGTTTAATATAAGGGTTAATAATGTTTCCGGCTGTACAAAAAAAGAAACGACAGGCACCCAGCGTCGCTGGATGTCTGTCGATATGGGATTGTCGTATGCGGATGCCGACAGGGAGGCGTGCAAAAAGGATGCACACAGCCCCCGCAGGCCGGAATGCTTACCGGATCAGTGTTGTGTGTGTGGGGGGGGGGTAAATCCCTAGTAATCAGCATATTGCGCGTATTTCGTGTGTTTGGATTTTCGATGCAAATATACGATTTTTTTTGGAATATGGTAATTTTTTTTAATATTTCTGAAAGATGGCGGTGCTCTTCCAGTGCTCTACGAGGACGGCTTTGCGGTGGGGCATGGGGTGCTAGGCGTCGCGCTTCTGCTTGAACCACTCGGCGAAGCGGGGCAGGTCGTCAAGGGGTTGGAAACCAGCCTTGAAGGGGTCGTCGGGCAGGGCGACGGTCTCCATGTAGCCGATGAGGGTGGCGCAGTCGAACTCGCCGAGCAGGGCCTCGAGGGTGACGTAGACGCCGACCTGGAAGTCCTCGTCCTGGCTCTGGCCGCCTTCGACGGCGATGCGGAGGCCCATCAGGTCGGGTTCTTCCTCGCACTCAAGCTGTTGGAAGTGCATCTTGCGGGTGTCGAAGAGGTAGCGGTCGAAGCGCACCTTGAGTTCGGTGCCGAGGGGTTGCTTGAAGGCCTGGAACTCCCACCAGTCGAGGTCGGGGGCCGCGTCGACCAGTTCGACGACGTAGCGGAAGAGGTCGGTGTCGCCCTCTGCGGTGAAGGTGAGGGTGCGGCCGTTGGCGGTGGGGGCGCCCATCTCGTAGGCCAGGCCGTCGCAGTAGGCGGTGAGCTGCGCCTGCAGGGCCTCTTCGAGGCCTGCGCGCTCTTTCTCACCAAGGTCGTTGAGCATCACCAGCTGCTCGTTGTGGTCCTCGAACCACTGCCAGAATGTCTTTATCTTTTCCATGTATTATAAATTGTTTTACGACAATTATTTATTATTCCACGACAACGTGTTTTTTTCGACGACAACAGCGACAACTGGAAAAACGCAACATGCGTTTTTCTTGAGGCGCGTGGTGGTGAAGGTGTCAGGTGTCATATCTGTTTCGTAGGGTATTGCCTTCTGAATTGAGAATGACGTTCTCGTCGTGGTCGTAGTAGTAGCGCTCTATGTCGGCGTAGGAGGGGGCAAAGTTGACCAGCAGGCCGATGGCGGCATGGGCTATGTGCATGTAGTTGAACAGCTGTGCACGGTGCTCCTTGTCGAGGCTTTTGACTGCCTTGAGTTCGACAATGATATCGTTCTTGCAGAAGAAGTCGAGATAGAAGATTGTGTCCATCGGCCTGCCGCGGTAGACGGGGTGGATGGCCTTCTCGCGCTCGAAGGGGATGCCCTGCGCGGAAAGCTCGATGGCGAAGCCCTCTTGATAGACCTTCTCGTTAAGCCCGGGCCCCAACTCCTTTTTGACTGCGAGAATGGCGCCGATAACATCGTAGCTGTATTCCTTTAATTCGTCTATATCAATCATGCATTTGTTGTCTTAGGGGAGCGAAACGCCATGTTGGCGTTTCGTAGTTGTCGCTGTTGTCGTCGAAATAATATGCATAGTCAGATGATGATGGTTTCGGGTTGGAGGTCGACGCCGAACTGTTGTCTGACATCCTGCTGTATGGCATGGGCGAGGGCGAGGACTTCCTCGCCGGTGGCGCCGCCGGTGTTGTAGAGCACCAGGGCCTGCCGGGGCCACACGCCGGCGCGGCCGAGGGTGCGCCCCTTCCAGCCGGCGCGGTCGATGAGCCAGCCTGCCGAGAGCTTGTTGCCGGGGTAGGCCGGCATGTCGGGGTGCGCCTTGACGAGCCGGGCGTAGAGGTCGTCGTCGACCACGGGGTTCTTGAAGAAGCTGCCGGCCGACCCATGTTCCTCGGGCCTAGGCAGTTTGGCCCACCGCAGCTCGGCTACCACCTGGCGCATCTGCTGCTGGGTGGGGTGGCCGATGCCGCGGCGCTGCAGCTCGTCGGCCAAAGCCTTGTATTTCAGGTTGGGGGCGAAGTCGGCGCCGAAGCGGAAGCGCACGCGGAGGATGAGGTAGCGCGCGGGGTCGTCCTTGAAGAGCGAGGAGCGGTAGGCGAAGCGGCAGTCGTCGCGGCCGAACTCGACGCGGCGGCGTTCGCGGAGGTCGACGGCCCAGACGCGGTCGACGAAGTCGCCCGTCTCGACGCCATAGGCGCCGGCGTTCTGCACCACGGCGCCGCCCACGGTGCCGGGTATGGCGGAGAGGTTCTCCACGCCGCCGCCGTAGCCGCGGTCGACGCAGAGGCCCACGGCGCGGTCCATCTCCAGCCGCGCTCCGGCCGTGAGGTAGTGGCACCCCTGGCCGCTGCCGACACTGACGGCGTCCTCGGCAAGATAGATGACGGTGCCGTCGAAATCCTTGGTAAAGAGCATATTGCTTCCGCCGCCGAGGACGAGGTACGGCTCGCCGAGGAGGCCTGAGGCGAGGAGTTCGTCGACCTCGCTATCGAGGCGCGAAGGAGCGTCGGGGCTGCCGCCGCGCAGCTCGACCACACGGCGCGCCGTGGCGGGGGTGCCGAAGGTGGTGAGCCCTTGCAGGGCGTGGTTCTCGTGGATGATCATAGGTCGGTTTTTCACATTATAACGCGGTCCCGGCCGAATTATTGTGCCGCGGTGCGAGGGCGGCAGGTATCTGGTAGGTGTCTGGTAGGTGTCTGGTAGGTGAATACTTCGACTCTTTCCCATCATTTCCCATCGATGGGAAAATGAGGGAACACAACCCGCGCGATTTGAACAGGCCGACTCGGCCGCGTTTACACTAACGCTTGATTTTCAGCCTCAAAGCACGGATGGCATTGTAGGCGATGAGACCGCCCGCCAACTCGAGGCTGCGCTCGTCGACGACGAGGTTGGGGCGGTGCAGGTTGCTGAAGGGGGTGCCGGGTTCGTGGATGCCGATGCGGAAGTAGCAGCCGGGGATGCGTTGCTGGTAGAAGGAGAAGTCCTCGGAGGTCATGCGTAGGTCGAGCCACTCAACATTCTCTGCGCCAATGAATTGGCAGGCGTTGTCGAAGACCTGCTGCGTGCACTCGTCGTCGTTGATGACGGCGGGGTAGCCTTCGTCGACAAAGAGGTCGCACTCGGCGCCCATCGCCTCGGCCACGCCGTTGCTGATTTTGCGTATCAGCTCGTGGGTACGCAGGCGCCATTCGGGGTCGAAGGAGCGGATGATGCCCTCCATCTTCACCACCTCGGGGGTGATGTTGGTGCGGCCACCGACGTCTTCTATCTTGCCGATAGTCAGTACCGTAGGCGACATCGGGGCGGCGTTGCGCGAGACGACCTGCTGCAGCGCGATGACGATGTGCGAGGCCACGAGGATGGGGTCGACGTTGAGGTGCGGTGTGGCGCCGTGGCCTCCCCTACCCTTCACGGTCCAGTAGAGCTCGTCGGTCGAGGCCATATACTTGCCTTTCTTCATGCCGACGCGTCCGAAGTCCATCTCCGGCAGGCAGTGGAAGGAATATATCTCGTTGGGAACCACCTCGTTGAAGAGGCCGTCGTCCATCATCATGCGGGCGCCGCCGGGGTACTTCTCCTCGCTGGGCTCGAAGATGAGCATGATGTCGCCCTCGAGCTGGTCGCGCATCTGGGTGAGGATCTTGGCCGCGCCGAGGAGGGAGCAGGTGTGCATGTCGTGCCCGCAGGCGTGCATGACGCCGGGGTTCTCGCTGGCGAAGTCGAGGCCGGTGCACTCCGTTATCGGAAGTGCGTCATAATCAGCGCGCAGCGCCACGCAGTACCTCTCACCTTTCACCTCTGGCATTTCACCTTTCAGCATAGCCATCACCCCGGTGCGGCCGATGCCCTCTTTAGGCTCCAGCCCCATCTCGCGCAGCCGTTCGGCCACGAAAGCCATCGTGCCGAACTCCTCCTGCGAGAGCTCCGGATGCCGGTGCATCCACCGCCGCCACTCGATGACCTCCTCGCGCTGTGCGTGGGCCAATTCCTTGATTCTATGTATTAGTGTTTCATCCATTATTTTATGCATAAACAGAATTGTAAATAGCGCATGCCATTTCATATCCCAAAATGGGTGGAACGGCATTCCCTACCTGAGTAAAACGTCTAGCCATTGAGCCTGTAAAAATATAACTATCTGGGAATGTTTGGATTCTAGCACATTCACGTACTGTCATTGTGCGAGGAATAAACGGATGAAGATGGGACCGACCACCTCCACTGGCTCCACCTGCTATAATCGTTTTTGATGGCAAAGTTGGGTCTATTCTATCAACTCGTCCTAATTTGTCACGCTGTCCGAATTTCAAAACCATATAACGCTTTATTGATTCAGCCTTATGGTTTCTTACAAGGTGGCTTTCATCATCGACAATAGGACCCTTCAGAACACTGCCTGCAGGCATCTGTCGTTTTTGGTGGGTTGGTAATACAACACTCCCCAATCTACTTCCCACAATAATCGTTCTCATCCTTTTCTGGGGCACTCCATAGTCTGCAGCATTGACAATCGTCGGTGACGTAACATTATATCCAGCCATTTCTAACAATTCACACGCCTTATTGACCTGTTTACCTCCATCAATTGTTAGCAAACCATCAACATTTTCAATCAAAAAAACCTCTGGGAGAAAATGAGAAATCAACTTTATATAACAGAACAGAAGATTACCATACTTTTCATGTTCGAAACCAGTCCGTTTAAAGTTATCCCCATTTTTTGAAAAACGTTGATTTGCAGCAATGCTAAATGACTGGCAAGGTGGCCCACCGTGAAAAACACCAGGAAACCCTCGTTCAACTCCACTATCTTCAAGCTGTGCAATGATTGAATCATAGTTTTGAATGTTACCTTCTGAAAAAGGTGGGCCAATTACCTTTTTCGCGCCATTCGCCCTTAATGTATTGCAGAACAATTCGTTTATTTCTACATCAATTATATTATTAAAACCTGCATACTTAAAACCAAGATCCAATCCGCCTGCACCTGAAAAGAAACTTATGCAAGGTATTCCGTTATGTT
Organism: uncultured Bacteroidota bacterium; assembly: GCA_902784865.1. GTDB lineage: Bacteria > Bacteroidota > Bacteroidia > Bacteroidales > P3 > Colimorpha. The sequence goes on from CACZWL010000024.1 coordinate 22,191, forward strand.
TTTTTTGCCGTTCCTCTATCGATGTGAATGATGAAAAATTATAATCTTCAGCATTGGCATTATCAGAATACACTAGAGAGTCGTATGACAGTCCCTTTTCTTTTAATAAAACTTCCAACGGGATATCACTCTTTATTGATTGATTTATTATATCAACCTGCTGAGTATACTGTATTTTTTTCATCGTACAATATCTTTTTTTGCCAACTTGTAAACATCAAAAGCCATTTGCTTAGAGGAAAAGTCCGGGATATCCCACTCTCCCAATTTAATCTTGTAGAATACATGAACACTACGATGGCAATTAGGACACAATGGCCTCAAATCGTCCAATGTTGTGGTTGTTCCGCTAATATTAAGCGTTGCCGACAGTGGCAAAATATGATGTAACTCAAGAATGTTGTTGTTTTCCAACCAAGGGTATTTATGAGAAGGAACCATGCCACATGCATCACATTCTAGTTGTGGATGCATTTTGAAATAACGATCCCTTATCAACGGACTTCTCTCTATTTTTTGGTGAGACGCAAAGTTTTTACGTCCTTCTTTTACATAAAATTCAGATACACCACGGTCTTTTAATTCGATATCGAGTATTGGTATTTTTGCGAGGCTGGATAATGATGTAATTTGTAAAAATTCCTTTGCCACATCTGATTCCCTATGCAGTGATGTATACGGTGCCAGAATCGAAAGAATTGAGTCATACTCGGTTGTATCAAGGTACAAGTGACTATCAAACCATCGGATATATGACACTTGGCTCATAAATACGAGCATTTCTCGAACTTGCCGTAATTCATCTCCCTGCGACGTCCGCGTTGTTTTTTTCAACTTCTTATAGTATCCAATATTTTCCGTACCAGTACACTCGTTGCCAATTACATATTCAAATATATCTTCCAATGATACAGGAACCCCATTTCTGGATATTAGAAACTTAATGAAACACACGTGCATAGTTTCTCCATACCTTGTAATGAGATGGTGCAAATGGAAGTCCTACGCTCATTTCTAGAGGGTGACGTAATAAATCATCCTTTGTCGAAAGAGAAATGCCATCAAGACTATTGAGGACTTTTGCGATGGCACAGACATTCTCAAATTTAAAATAAGGCAATCTGCCCTGATCCCATCTCCATCTCATATCATTTTACTTTTGAAATTAGTATATTAGTGGGCTTGCCGTCGATGATTTCTATCTGCTGGCCGCCGCTGACCTCGGGGAGGAGGGTGAGGGAGGTGCAGAGGGTCTCGGCGCAGATGTAGTCGCGGTGCGCCTCGACGGCGCTGTCCCACTGGCCGCTCTGCAGCTCGACGACGATGCGGTCGGTGACGTCGAAGCCCTCCTTGCGGATATTCTGTATGCGGTTGACCAATTCGCGGGCGATGCCTTCGTCAACGAGTGCAGGGGTTAGCGTGATGTCGAGGGCCACGGTGAGCGAGCCGTCGTTGGCGACGACCCAGCCGGGGATGTCCTGGGTGGCGATCTCGACGTCGGAGAGGAGCACCTCGCAGTCCTGGCCGTCGACGCTGACCATGCAGCGGCCGTCGGCCTCGAGGGCGTTGATCTGCTCCTGGCCGAAGGCGAGGATGGCGTTGCCGAGGGCTTTCATCACCTTGCCATAGCGGGGGCCAAGGGTCTTGAAGTTGGGCTTTATCTTCTTCACCAACAGGTCGTTGTCGGCGGCGAGGAACTCGACGGTCTTGACGTTGAGCTCGGAGCAGATGAGGTGCTGCACACGCTCGATCTGAGCCTGCATCTCGGCATCGCGCACGGGGATGACGATGCGCTGCAGGGGCTGGCGGACGCGGAGGTTGCTCTTCTTGCGCAGGCCGAGGACCATGGAGCAGACCTTCTGGGCCAGCTGCATGCGTTCCTCGAGGGCCTTGTCAATCATGGCCTCGTGCACCTCGGGGAAGGCGAGGTGGTGTACGCTCTCGGCGTTGTGGCGATGGGTGACGCCATTGAGGTCGAGGAACATACGCTCGCTGAAGAAGGGGGCGATGGGTGCCATGAGGCGGCTGAGGGTCTCGAGGCAGGTGTAGAGCGTCTGGTAGGCGGAGAGTTTGTCGTCGGTCATGTCGCCACGCCAGAAGCGGCGGCGGCAGAGGCGGACGTACCAGTTGGAGAGGTAGGCATCGACGAAGGTGCCGATGGCGCGGCCGGCGCGTGTGGGCTCGTAGTCCTCGAAGGCGTCGCCAACGGTCTTGACGAGCGTGTTGAGCTCGGAGAGTATCCAGCGGTCAATCTCGGGGCGGTCGGCGATAGGCAGGTCGGCCTGCGAGTAGTCGAAGCCGTCGAGGTTGGCGTAGAGGGCGAAGAAGGAGTAGGTGTTGTAGAGGGTTCCAAACAGCTTGCGGCGCACCTCGTCGACGCCCTCGACGTCGAACTTGAGGTTGTCCCAGGGCTGCGAGTTGGTGATCATGTACCAGCGTGTGGCGTCGGGGCCGTACTTGGCGAGGGTCTCGAAGGGATCGACGCCGTTGCCGAGGCGCTTGGACATCTTGTTGCCGTTCTTGTCGAGGACCAGACCGTTGGAGATGACGTTGCGGAAGGCCACGCTGTCGAAACACATGGTGGCGATGGCGTGGAGGGTGTAGAACCAGCCGCGTGTCTGGTCGACGCCTTCGGCGATGAAGTCGGCGGGGAACTGGTCCTTGCGCAGCTGCTCGCCCATGTAGTGGATCTGAGCGTAGGGCATGGCGCCGCTGTCGAACCAGACGTCGATCAGGTCGGGCTCGCGGCGCATGGGTTTGCCGCTGTCGGAGACGAGGACGACGCCGTCGATGTAGGGGCGGTGGAGGTCGAAGCTCTTGTAGTCGCCGGCATAGGGGTTATCTGTCATCACGCCGGCGGCGATGGCCTTGTCTATCTCCTTGCGGAGCTCGTCGACGCTGCCGATGCACTTCTCTTCGCGGCCGTCCTCGGTGCGCCAGATGGGCAGGGGTGTGCCCCAGTAGCGCGAGCGGCTGAGGTTCCAGTCGACGATGTTCTCGAGCCAGTTGCCGAAGCGGCCGGTGCCGGTGGCCTCGGGCTTCCAGTTGATGGTGCGGTTGAGTTCTATCATGCGGTCCTTGAGGGCCGTGGTGCGGATGAACCAGGAGTCGAGGGGGTAGTAGAGCACGGGCTTGTCGGTGCGCCAGCAGTGGGGGTAGCTGTGGCTGTGCTTCTCGCTCTTGAGGAGTTTGCCTTCGCCCTTGAGCATGATGACCAGCTCGACATCGAGGCTCATGTCCTTGTCGGTCTTGGTGTCGTCGTAGGCGTTCTTGACGTACTTGCCGGCGTACTGGCTGTAGAGTTCGGTGTTCATATTTTCGGCTACCCACTTGGGGTCGAGGTCTTCGATGGGTGCGAAGCGGCCCTGCTTGTCGACCATGGGCATCTGCTTGCCGTCGCGGTCGAAGAGGAGGAGCTCGCCGATGCCGGCCTTGCGGGCCACGCGGGCGTCGTCGGCGCCGAAGGTGGGGGCGATGTGGACGATGCCGGTGCCGTCCTCGGTGGTGACGTAGTCGCCCAGGATGATGCGGAAGGCATCGTCACCGGTGGGCTTCACCCAGGGGATGAGCTGCTCGTAGCGCAGGCCTTCCAGCGCGGTGCCCTTGCACTCGCCGAGGACCTGGTACGCAGGCAGCTTGCCTGCGGCAAAGACGCTCTCCACCAGCGCTTTGGCCATGATGATGCGGCAGGGGGTCTCTTTGATGGGGTGGGTGGTCTCGAGGAGCACGTAGTCGATATTGGGGCCGACGCAGAGGGCGGTGTTGGAGGGCAGCGTCCAGGGGGTGGTGGTCCAGGCGATGGCGTAGGTGGGCAATTGAGAATTGAAAATTGAAAATTGAAAATTATTTGCTGCGTCAGCCATATTCTCAATTTTCAATTTTGAATTTTCAATTCGGAACATGGCCACGCAGGTGGTGTCCTTCACGTCGCGGTAGCAGCCGGGCATGTTGAGCTCGTGGCTCGAGAGGCCGGTGCCGGCGGCGGGGCTGTAGGGCTGGATGGTGTAGCCCTTGTAGAGGAGGCCCTTGTCGTAGAGCTTCTTCAGGAGGAACCAGAGGGTCTCGATATACTCGTTGTCGAAGGTGATGTAGGGGTTCTTGAGGTCGACCCAGTAGCCCATCTGGCGCGTCAGCTCGTCCCAGAGGTCCTTGTATTTGAGCACCTCGGTGCGGCAGGCTTGGTTGTACTCGTCGACGCTAATCTTCTTGCCGATGTCCTCCTTGGTGATGCCGAGGTTCTGCTCGACGCCGAGCTCGACGGGGAGGCCGTGGGTGTCCCAGCCGGCCTTGCGGTCGACGAAGAAGCCCCGCTGCGCCTTGTAGCGGCAGAAGACATCCTTGATGGTGCGGGCCATGACGTGGTGGATGCCGGGCTTGCCGTTGGCCGACGGGGGACCGTCGTAGAAGACGAAGGGGGTGTGGCCCTCGGCCAGGCGCTGGCCGCGCTCAAAAGTCTCGTTTTCCTCCCAGTAGCGGCGCACTTCCTCGCCGATGCGGGTCAAATCAAGCTGCTTATATTCCTTGTAGCTCATATTATTATATAGTATTAGTCTTATACACAATGCGTTGCACGAACGGTACGGCAACGGAACGGACTACAAATATACAACTTTTTTCCGAAACGGGGCGAAGTTTTTTCCACAGCGAGGGGTCGCGGAGGGGTCGCGGGCGGCAGGCATCTGGTAGGTATCTGGTAGGTATCTGGTAGGTATCTGGTAGGTGAATACTTCGACTCTTTCCCATTATTTCCCATCAGCTGCACAACATGCGGCGCTGGAGACAAAACAGCGGGGAAGATGGCAAGCCATCTTCCCCGCAAAACTGCGGTCTATGCAAGGACCGGATTAGAGGCTGTAGCCGAGGCCGACGAAGAACTGGTTAGCCTTGACTGAAACATCGTCGGGGACATCTTTCATCTGATTGAGCAGACCCATGTTGTAGCCGCAATCAAGACTGATCTTCTGATAGCTTAATTTGCCACCAAAAGTGAGGCCTATGTCGAAACGCTTCTTGCCACCATAGTCGGCAGTGTAGGCATCTCCGAAGAGACCGATATTGACATTGGGGCCAGCGAAGACGCCAACGCCGATTTCGCCAAATTTGAGGCCGAAGTTGACCAGGATGGGGACGCGGAGGTCAACGATATTCTCGACATAAGCAACATAAATTCCGGGGGCGACACCGAGGCCCGTACCCAGTTCGGAGTTGTAGGACGCACCGACATAGAATCCGTCGTCAGAGGCGCTAGTGGAATAACTGCCTGAACTAGCCTTCAGGGAATAACTCTGATAACCAGCGTGGATGCTAATCTGAGCGTTGGCTTTGCCAGCGAAGAGCATGGCGGCCGCAACGAGGGCGATGCTGAAAAATTTCTTCATTTTCGTGTGTTTTTTTGTTATTAATTTGGTTAATTTGACGGTGCAAAAGTACAACCTTTTTTCGAACCGACCAAATTTTTTCTTAATTTTAACAAAAAAAAGTGTTTCCGCAGCGGAAGAAAAAACCTCCGTAGCACGCGTGCTACAGAGGCCAAAACAAAAGCGTATGAAAAAAAATTATTCTTCAGTTAGGCTTATTTCTTCTTGAGGTACTCCTGCACATTGTCGGAGGGGACGATTTCCTCTTTGAAGGTATAGGCACCGGTCTTTTCGGAACGGACCATGCGGATCACTTTGGCAAAACTCTTGCCAGTCTGAGTCTTAAGGGTAGCAACAACTTTCTTTGCCATTCTATGATTCTCCTATTTTACTTGATTTCTTTGTGGGCGGTCATTTTCTTCAAGAAGGGGTTGTACTTCTTGAGCTCGAGGCGCTCGGGAGTGTTCTTCTTGTTCTTGGTGGTGACGTAGCGGCTCATGCCGGGGACACCGCTGGTCTTCTGTTCGGTACATTCGAGGATGACCTGAACTCTTGCATCTTTATTTTTCTTTGCCATGACTATATAATTTTCTATTATCTACTCGACTGATTGTCAGCATGAAAAGAGCATCAACAATCCATCCTGAAGGCAATCAAATCGGGTGCAAAGATACGACTATTTTCAGAACTGGCAAAATATTTTCTTCAAAAAGAGTGATTTTTTCAAAAAAGAATCTTTTTTTTCATATTGTTGCCCATAATTCGGAAAAAATGTGTAACTTTGTAAGTTCCATACACCCCATGGAATCGACATAACCACATGAAAACGTGGCTTATATAAAATATTGACTATTATAAAAAGCGATATATGGCACTGAAAAGAGTGATGGTACTGACCGGAGGCGGCGACTGCCCGGGACTGAACGCGGTGATTCGCGGCGTGGTGAAACGCGCTGCGCAAGCCGGCGACTGGGAGGTCATCGGCTGCGTGGAGTCGTTCAACGGCGTGCTGCGCGAACCGACCGAGATTGTGATGCTCGACGAGAAAACGGTCGAAGGCCTTCAGATTCAAGGCGGCACCATTCTTGGCACCACCAACAAGGGAGGCCCCTTCGCCTGGCCCATAAAGAACAACGACGGCACGTGGACCACCGTCGACCGCAGCGACGAGATGCTGCGCAAACTGCAGTACATGGGCGTCGACGCCGTCATCAACATCGGCGGCGACGGCAGCCAGCGCATCAGCCTGGGCCTCAGCAAGAAAGGCCTCAACATCGTAGGCGTGCCCAAGACCATCGACAACGACCTGTCGCTCACCGACTACACCTTCGGCTTCCAGACGGCAGTGCAGATTTGCACCGACGCCATCGACAAGCTGGTGACCACCGCGGCCTCGCACAACCGCGTCTTCATCCTCGAAGTGATGGGCCGCGACGCGGGCTGGATAGCCCTCCACTCGGCCATCGCCGGCGGCGCCGACGTGTGCCTCATACCCGAGATACCCTACGACATACAGAAGGTCAAGGAGAAAATCAACCAGCGCTACAACAAGCGCCGCGGCTACTGCATCATCGTCGTGGCCGAAGGCGCCATGCCCAAGGGCGGCACGGTGACCGGCACCGCCCCCACCGAGGTGGGCGACCAGCACATCAAGCTGGGCGGCGTGGGCGAGCATCTGGCTGCCGACCTCAAGGCCGCAGGCATCGAGCACGACATACGCTACACCATCCTCGGCCACCTGCAGCGCGGCGGCACCCCCATAGCCTTCGACCGCGTGCTGGCCACCGAGTTCGGCGTCCGCGCCATGGAGTTCGTCATGGAAGGCCGCTTCGGCCAGATGGTGGCCTACCACCATCCCGACATCGTCGGCATACCACTCGAAGAAGCCGTCCGCGAACAGAACCTCGTATGCCCCAACAGCCGACTGGTGCACACCGCCAAAGGCGTCGGCATCGAATTCGGCGACTGAACATAGACTATAATAATAAAGTATACAATATATAAAATGGAACCCAAACGCATAAAATCAGCCCTCATCTCGGTCTTCTACAAAGACGGCCTGGAGGACATCGTCCGCGCCCTCGCCGCCGAAGGAGTCACCATCTACTCCACCGGCGGCACCTTCAAATTCATCCACGACCTCGGCATCGAACCCATCGCCGTGGAGAGCCTCACCGGCTACCCCAGCATCCTGGGCGGCCGCGTCAAGACACTGCATCCCAAGGTCTTCGGCGGCATCCTCTCGCGCCGCGACATGTACAGCGACGGCGAGCAGCTGGCCGAATACGAGATTCCGGAAATCGACCTCGTCATCGTCGACCTCTACCCCTTCGAGCAGACCGTGGCCAGCGGCGCTGCCGAGCAGGACATCATCGAGAAAATCGACATCGGCGGCATCAGCCTCATCCGCGCCGCCGCCAAGAACTACAACGACGTGGTCATCGTGCCGGCCGTGAACTACTACAAGGAGTTCCTCGACCTCTACACCACGCAGCAGGGCAGCACCACCCTGGAGCAGCGCCGCCGTTTTGCCACCTACGCCTTCGGCGTCAGCAGCCACTACGACACCGCCATCTTCAACCACTTCAACGGCACCTACCCCCTGCGCTACGGCGAGAACCCCCACCAGAAGGGCGTCTTCTACGGCGACCTCGACGGCTGCTTCGACAAGCTTAACGGCAAGGAAATCAGCTACAACAACCTGGGCGACATCGACGCCGCCTGCGCTCTGATCGACGACTTCGCGGGCCAGACCGCCTTTGCCATCCTCAAGCACAACAATGCCTGCGGCATGGCAGTCCGCCCCACCCTCCTCGAGGCCTGGAAGGACGCCCTGGCCGGCGACCCCGTCAGCGCCTTCGGCGGCGTGCTCATCTGCAACCAGAAGGTTACCAAAGAGGTGGCCGAAGAGATGCACAAAATCTTCTTCGAGGTATGCATCGCCCCCGACTATGCCGACGACGCCCTCGAGACACTCCGCGGCAAGAAGAACCGCATCATCCTGCGCCGCAAGGACTTCCGCATGGCCGACCCCATGATGCGCACCGTCCTCAACGGCGTGCTGGTGCAGGAGCGCGACACCGTGGTGCCCACCGCCGAGGAGATGCAGCAGAGCGTCACCAGCACCAAAATCACCAAGCAGCAGGCCGAAGACCTCGCCTTCGCCACCATCCTGGTCAAGCACACCAAGAGCAACGCCATCGTGCTGGCCAAGAACGGCCAGCTGCTGGCCAGCGGCACCGGCCAGACCAGCCGCGTCGACGCCCTGCGCCAGGCCATCGCCAAGGCCCAGAGCTTCAACTTCGACCTCAAGGGCGCCGTCATGGCCAGCGACGCCTTCTTCCCCTTCCCCGACTGCGTCGAGATTGCCCACCAGGCCGGCATCGCCGCCGTGGCTCACCCCGGCGGCAGCATCCACGACCAGGACAGCATCGACTACTGCGAGAAGAACCACATGGGCATGGCCATCACCGGCAAGAGACACTTTAAACATTAATCAGTACAAATGGGACTTTTATCATTTTTCAACCGTGAAGTAGCTATGGACCTTGGCACAGCCAACTCCATCGTCATATACAACGACCAGGTGGTCATCGACGAGCCTTCCATCGTCGCCATCGACCGCAACAACAACAAAGTCATCGCCGTCGGCAAAGAGGCCCAGCGCATGGATGGCCGCACCGATAACAAGAACGTCGAGACCATACGCCCGCTGCGCGGCGGCGTCATCGCCGACTTCGAGATGGCCCAGCACCTCATCCGCGAGCTTATCGGCATGACCAACATCAACCGCTCCATCCTGCCCCCCTCGCTGCGCATGGTCATCTGCATCCCCAGCGGCATCACCAACGTCGAGGAGCGCGCCGTCCGCGAGAGCGCCGAACAGGCCGGTGCCAAAGAGATACGCATGATCCACGAGCCCATGGCCGCCGCCATCGGTATCGGCATCGACGTGCTGCAGCCTGAGGGCCACATGGTGGTCGACATCGGAGGCGGCACGGCCGAGATCGCCGTCATCTCGCTCGGCGGCATCGTCTGCAACAACTCCATCCGCGTCGCAGGCGACGAATTCAACGACAACGTCGTCGAGTACATGAAACGCCACCACAACATGATCATCGGCGTCCGCACCGCCGAGAAGGTCAAGATTGCCGTCGGCGCCGCCGTTAGCGAACTGGCCGACCCGCCCGAGGACTACTGCACCCTCGGCCGCGACCTCCTCACCGGCCTGCCCAAGGAAGTCTCGGTCAACTACAAAGAGATTGCCCATGCCCTCGACAAATCCATCGCACGCATCGAGCAGGCCATCCTCGACACCCTGGCCAACACGCCGCCCGAGCTGGCTGCCGACATCTACAAGACCGGCATCTACCTCGCCGGTGGCGGCGCCCTCCTCCGCGGCCTCGACCAGCGCGTCAGCAGCAAGACCAAACTGCAGGTGCACATCACCGAGGACCCCCTCCGCGCCGTCGCCCGCGGCACCGGCATAGCCCTGAAGAACTTCAACAAATTCTCCTTCCTCATCCGATAGGCATCCTTCAGGAGAACCATCCAAAGGCACCCCCAGGGGTGCCTTTTTTCACCCCCCTGCCCTACCCCTCTCCGGGCAGACACCTTCCATAGACGAAGAGAGGAAGAAGAGGATAGGGTCTATACGCTCATTATCAGCCATTTGCAAACAAGCAAAAATGGGCGTTTTTGGTGTAATGGACAAAATTAATGGTTTTTTTGAGGACTTGTTCTCTAATGGACAAAATTAATGGTCGGATTTCAGATGATATTATTGCCGTTTGAGAAAA
>CACZWL010000025.1 GCA_902784865.1 uncultured Bacteroidota bacterium
TTTCATATCCGCCGTCAGGGAACACCTGCCCGATGCCGTGCAGATATTCGACCACTTCCACATCGTCAAACTGATGAACGAGAAGCTGGACAAAGTGCGGCGCGACACCTACAACCAGGAGACAGACGAGAACAAACGCCGCCTCATAAAGGGCCAGCGGTGGCTGCTGCTGGCATACGGAGACAACCTCTCGCCCAAGGCCGAGGAACGCCTGTTCAAGGCCCTGGGCATCAACCGCCCGCTGGCTACCGCCTACTACCTCAAGGAATCCCTGCGTCGTGTATGGTGGCAGGATGACAGGCAGGATGCCGCAGCCATACTCGACGACTGGATTGAACAGGCCAGACAGTCAGGACTTAGACCGATTGAAAGCATCGCAGACACCCTCGCACGCCACCGTGATGGCATACTTGCCTGGTACGACTACCGCATCTCAAACGGAAAACTCGAAGGTATCAACAACAAAATCAAAACCATGAAACGTCAAGCCTATGGCTACCGAGACATGCCCTTTTTCAAACTCAAACTCCTATCCCTGCACGACTCCACCTATCCATTTAGCGGATGAACCACCTTTTTTAGGCTCTATAGCCTCACTGATATCTTCATACCATTTTTTCTTGTTCTCTTCCATATGATATTTCTGAATGATGTTAAACGTTAATTGGATCGTGAAACTACTTCACGACATTCACCACCCCTTTCAACTCATTCTGAATGTACTCCAGGCTGGCAATCTTCTCCTTGGTCTATTCGAGGTTGAGCCGGCGGGTATTGTCGGAGTTGAACTCCTCGATGGTGGCTCGCTTGGTATCACCGTCCTTGAAGTACTTGTCGTAGTTGAGGTCTCGGTTATCGGCCGGAACTCGGTAGAAGTTTCCCATATCCTCGGCCTTAGCACATTCTTCCTTCGTAAGGAGGGTTTCGTACATCTTCTCGCCGTGGCGGATGCCGATGACGCGTATCTCAGGAGCCTCGCTGGTTGCAGGTTTCAAGTTGCAGGTTTCAGGTGTAATGACACTACGGTACTGGTGCTTGAAAAGCTCCACGACGGCTTCGACCTGGGTCTGGATGGTGCAGGCAGGAGCTTTCTGGACGAGGATGTCTCCGTTCTGCCTGCGTTCGTAAGCAAATAGTACCAGATCCACCGCCTCTTCTAGCGACATAATGAACCTTGTCATTTTCGGCTCGGTGAGGGTGATGGGGTTGCCCTTGCGGATCTGGTCTATCCAAAGAGGAATAACACTGCCACGGGAGCACATCACATTGCCATATCGGGTGCAGCAGATCTTCGTCTGCCCGCTGTAGCGGCTCTTGGCCACCGCTATCTTCTCCTCGATGGCCTTGGTAATACCCATTGCGTTGATGGGATATGCCGCCTTGTCGGTAGAGAGGCAGATGACGCATTTCACACCTGCATCGATGGCCGCATCCAGCACATTGTCCGTGCCGATGACATTGGTCTTCACGGCCTCCATCGGGAAGAACTCGCATGAAGGCACCTGTTTGAGGGCGGCGGCGTGGAACACATAATCGACCCCCTGCATGGCATACTTGAGCGTACTCTTGTTGCGCACATCGCCAATGTAGAACTTGATTTTCCCGGCCACTTCCGGCATGCGCCTGGAAGTCGTGACGCATGTCGTCCTGCTTCTTCTCGTCGCGGGAGAAGATACGAATCTCCCCAATGTCCGTCCGCAGGAACCGGTTCAACACCGCATTCCCGAAACTCCCCATCCCGCCGGTTATCAATAATACCTTGTCTTTAAAAATGCTCATATATCTCGCTATTGTTTATTTCGGTTTTGTCACACAGAGCAGCAGAGCTGCTGGTTTCAAGTTTCAGAGTTAAGATTTCAAGCTTCGACTGGCTCAGCTACCGGTTGCAGGTCACGCAGAAAGCACAGAAAGGCCGGGGTTGAAGTTTCAAGTTAAGATGTAACCCCTATACCAATATACATACACGTATAAACGGACAAAACGCCTACACGCCGATAGGGTCGGATTAGAAGTTGACGATGTTGGTGTCGCCAATCCAGGAGGTGTTGACCGTAAAGGAGCCGGAAACACCGGCACTGTAGAGGGCACCATGGAGCTGCGTCACCTTGTTGCGCTGGAATGGGACATTGCTGACAACCTTGTGCGACACGGAGTTGCCTTCGCTGTCGAGGGCATCGAGGGTGACGTTCATCGTCTGCTGGTCGGTGGCAAGGAACAGATGGCTACGGAACTTGCTGATACCATCACTGGTGGTGGTGGGATTCTCAATCAGGTAGGTACAGCCAGTATTGGTGCTGGAGAGACCCGTGATTGGGTTGATGCCGCTGCCACCTGCAGCATAGGTAATTCGCACACTCTTGACGGCTTCAGGGACAGGGTCGGTGGTAAAAACCTCTAGACGCGGCACAACACGTCCGAGGGGGGCGCTGATATCCACCGAGTTGGCCGTGTTGGATATGGTCACAGTCTGCGAGCCGACGAAGGTCTCGCGGACTTTGTCGGGCGTGAAGACCCACTCGGTCATACTGTTGCAGGTGGCGGGCAGCTCGTTGGCATAGCCCAGGACTTCCATCGTATAGTTGCCGATGGGGAGCATGAGACTGAAGGAGCCGAAGGTCTCATAAGTTGTGGTGCCAGCACGCAGTTGCGTCGTGCTGTAGATTTGGTCGCCGTTCTCGTCGAAAAAGGCGAGAGTTATGGCCTTGACGTTTGTATAGGTGGCCACGGTCGAGGCATCCTTCGACGAGAATTCGCCTTGCGAGATGGCGAAATCGTCGACATTGACGTTTACGGGAACGAGGACATTGCTGTGTTCCTTGCTGCAGGCGCTGGTAAGCAGGACTGCAGCGACGAGGGTAAGTACTGTTGTTTTTCTCATATTTGTTTTTTTAGAAGTCACCCTAACATAAGGAATGCGTTCGCCTCCTTGCAGATAAAGCTACCCGTAGTATTCCTTGTACCACTCGGCGAAATGGCGGAGGCCTTCGCGAAGGGTTATCTTGGGAGTGAAGCCGAAATCACGCTCCAATGCGGCAGCGTCTGCATAGGTTGCGGGAACGTCTCCGGGCTGCATAGGCACCAGCTGCTTATGGGCCTCGAAGTCGTAATCCTGTGGCAGGACTTTGGCGCGCACCAACTCTTCCTGCAAGATCCGCACAAAGTCTAACAGGTTCTCCGGCTGGCCTCCGCCGATGTTATACACTTTGTAGGGTGGGACTGGAAGGCCGTCGTCGCCCGTCATACGCTCGGGAGCTTTGCCCATTACCCTTACTATTCCTTCTACGATGTCGTCGACATAGGTGAAGTCGCGGCGGCAGTTGCCATAGTTGTAAATCTGGATTGTATCGTCTTTCAATAACTTGTTAGTGAAGCCGAAGTAGGCCATGTCCGGCCTGCCCGCAGGGCCGTAGACTGTGAAGAAGCGCAGGCCCGTAGTGGGAATATCGTAGAGCTTGCTGTAGCAATGCGCAAAGAGTTCGTTGCTCTTCTTGGTGGCGGCATAGAGGCTTATCGGGTGGTCGACATTATCGTCGGTGCTAAAAGGGACTTTCTTGTTGCCGCCATAGACACTGGAACTGGAGGCATATATTAGGTGCTGCACGCCAGCATAGTGGGTAGTGGATGGGGGGCAGTGGGCAGACTTCTCTGCGGCATTACTGGCTGCTTGCAATGTAGCTAATTCTTTAGCGTGCCGAGAGGCTTCGAGGATATTGTAGAAGCCGATGATGTTGCTCTGGATGTAGGCATCGGGGTTCTCTATACTGTAGCGCACTCCGGCCTGGGCGGCGAGGTTGACGACGATATCAAAACGATGCTCGGCAAAGAGTCGGTCGACAAGGGGTTTGTCGGCAAGGTCGCCCTTTATAAAGTTGAACGTTGAGGGCTGGTCGTTGAGCGCTCTTTTTTCAATCTGCTGTAGACGGTACTCCTTCAGGGAGGGGTCATAATAGGAATTCATATTGTCGAGCCCGACTATAGAGACAGGCTCCCCTTGGAAGCCCTCCTCCAAGAGTCTTAATACCAAGTTGGCGCCGATGAAACCGGCGGAGCCAGTGACAAGAATGCTTTTCATGTTTTCTAGGAATATCAAGATTGCGTGCGACTGATTTTATTCTCCTAGCCTTGTGGGCAGAAATCCATCAAATCTGATTTTTGATTTCTGACATCTGAGTTGGGAGTGGGTAGTGGGCGCATATCGTTTCTGTATCCTTTGTATAGTGTTTCTATACTCTTTGTATACTCGTTAGTATACTGTTTCTATACTCATTGTATACTGTGCGGATAGTGTGGAGATAGGTGGGAGTGAAGAATGAAGAATAACTTTTGATTTTTGAGTTTTATTCCTACGGGCTCCCGCTTCGCGAAATCTGTCAATCTTGTTAAATCTATTTCTTTCGAATTCAGGGTATTTATCCTGTTCGCTGCGCTCTCGAAATCTGGGAATCTCGTAATTTTTATTTCTTAACTCAAAAGCCTAGTCTCTTTACTTTCTTCCATGGCGAAGGCCTGCCTTCGGGTCGTCTTTTTCGGGTTTTTAACATGCTTTTCATCTCATGTGTCTCGCCCTAAAAGTACGCCAGAAAGCCTATCGGTTTTTGAAGTGCAAAAGTACGACTATTTTCTAAAACCAAAAAATAATTTTTGCAACTTTATTTCTGTCAGTTTTTTATAAGTACATCAATGTATTAGTAGTCTGTTGTTTATATTGAAGAAAGCATTCTCTGCCACGTCGCCGCAGCAGGGGCAGAATCGTCTTCTTTACCAGCTCTTTTATCCCCATACGCTCTTTTTTTCTCTCTGTGGAGGCGCTGTCCCTCATGGACTTTTCGAGCTGCGACACTCCGTGCAGTAGAGCCCTGTCAATCATGTGGGCGTAAATCTCTGTGGTCCTTATGGTTGTATGTCCACCGAGCCGACTCACGACATGTATCGCCGTTCCAGCAATATGTCTTTGACAGCCTCGCCAAGTCGTCATGTGTCAGGTGTACGCGGCTGGCACCTTTTGCGCTCGGTATCAGTGACTTGATGGGCGGCATGGGGTTGGCCGGAATGAGATGTGCCGCGACGGCGCGTTCAAGGATGGCATGCATCTTCTGCAGATAGGTTCTCACGCTGCTCGGCGCCACCCGTTCCATTAAGAAGCCGGAAAAGGAGATGCAGAACTCCTCGGTGATGTCTGCCATACTGGGAACTTCTCCATGGAACGCGTTGATATGGTGTAGCATAGCGTGGTTGACGCCCTGTGTGTTTGCCCGATGCTGGGCTTCGTGCAGGGTCACCAGTTCGGAGAAACTCTTCTGTGCGGAAACGGTCTTTACAAGCCTTGTGTTCATATTGTTTGTGTTATGTTGATGAATAAGAATAATTGAAATATATAATTAACATATGAACGGGCATTTTTGTTCTTTTGCGGTTTTTGCACTTCAAAAGCACGGCTTTTGTGTAAGTTTCTTGTTTTCTTTTGTTTATGCTCTCTGGTGGTTGTTTTAGGAGGAGGGGGTGGGCTGAGGTACTCTGGTAGGTGTCTGGTAGGTGTCTTGTTCGACTCTTGTTCGACTCTTGCTCGACTCTGGCACGGTTTGGACAGGTTGGAATGTTAAAAATCTATAACAGGTGGTTGGGCATAAACGTAAAACACTGAGAACAAGCAACATGAATAGAAAAGCAGTTTTTTTGTAGGTGGGAGTATAATAAAACGCGCGGGGGCGCGTTTATATGGGGAGTTTTGAAGAAAGCTTGGAAGATAACGTCGCGGGTGCTGCTGGCACTGGCGCTGCTGCTGTACGTGGCGGTGGCGTTGCTGAATTATTCCCTGGTGCAGTCGTATCTGGGCGCTGCGGCGGGCAATTATTTCAGCAAGGAGTGGGGCGGCACGGTGCGCATCGGGTCGCTGCATGCGATGCCTTTCGACCACTTGATTCTGGACGATATACTGCTGGTGTCGCCGACGAACGACACGATTTTCAAGGGCGAGACGTTGCGTGTAGGTTTCCGCCGTTTTCCGTTGCGCGACCACGGGCTGGAGCTGGACCATGTATACATGAGGAATGCCTACTACCACCTGGAGACGGGCGGCGAGCAGAAGATCAACCTGCAGTATATCATCGACTATTTCAAGCCCAAGAAGGAGAAGGAGGACGACGACGGGCCGAAGCGTCCGTTCACGGTGACGGCGCGGACGCTGGAGCTTGAGAACGTGCACTATAAGATGGACCTGCCGGACAACCGCCAGACGGTGTACCCTTACGGGGTGCAGATTCCGCACATGGAATATTTGGACATCCACGCGAAATTCAAGAATATCAAGGTGGTGAACGACGACATCACGTGCCGCATCGTCCATTTGCGGACGCGCGAGAGGAGCGGTTTCGAGGTGAAGGAGCTGTGCGGCCAGGTGCACGTGAGCCGCTACGAGATTGTTGCCAAAGATTTCTTTGTGCGCACGGCGCGGAGCACGATTGCGTTTGACGGCGAGTTGCACTACGACACGTGGAAGGGGATGAAGGGTTACCTGTCGACGGTGGACCACAAGGCCGAGATCAAGGAGGGGTCGCATGTGGCGATGAGCGATGTGGCCTACTGGGCGCCTGTGCTGTGGGGCGTGGAGGTCGAGGCCGAGGCGTGCGGCACGGCCAGCGGGACGATAGACTCGATGGTGGCGGACATGGATGTGCGGTGGGGGCGCCAGTCGGAAGGGCGGCTGGCCGGGACGATAGTGGGGCTGCCGCGGGTAGACACGACGACCTTCGACCTTGAGATAGAGCGTCTTCGCACCGACAGCGACGACCTGCGCGCGCTGCTGAGTTTTGTGAAGCTGAAAGAGAGGCTGTGGCGCCAGGTGGCGCCGCTGGGGACGGTAGACGTGGTGGGGAGCGTCCACGGCGGCTACCGCGACGGCGGCACGGTGAACCTGCAGGTGTCGAGCGCTCCCGGCACGGTGAGCATGGACGCTGCGATGCGCAAGACGCCGCAGGGGCGTGCGGTGACGGTGGAAGCTGGGAGCGAAGGCCTGGGGCTGGCGCTGCTGGGCAGCGACTGGCTGACGCGCAGCGGTTTTGAAATCAGCGCGGAAGGCGAGTTGAAAGCCCCCACGGCAGGCCGACGGGGGCTGCTGGATCGGCTGACGCTGCGGCTGGACGGCAACCTGACGAACAGCGTGGTCAAAGGGCACCATATAGGGTCGGCGACGGTGAGCGGCGACGTGCAAGAGGGGTTGCTGACAGCGCAGATAGCGTCGGGGGACAGCCTGGCCGACCTGGAGGTGACGGCGATGGCCGACCTGCGTGACAGCGTGAACCGCTATGTGGCGAAGCTCGACATAGGGAACCTCGACGTGGGGCTCCTCCCCCACCCTGCTGGCATGCGGCTGGCGGTGACGGGCAGCGGCAACGACCTGGAGACCCTGACGGGCAGCGTGGAAGCCAGCCATGTGCGCTACGGCGAGAGGCTGCTGGGCGACGCCACGGTGAACCTGGTGTCGAACGGCGAACGCAAATCGCTGCAGCTGCTGAGCGACATGGCCGAGGCCACGGTGGCGGGCCATTTCAGATATGAAGACCTGGGGCTGATGGCGCGCCACTTCGGCCAGCAGTACCTGCCGGAGATATTCAACAAGATGGAAGCCCTCGACAGCGTCGAGCTGGCGCGGCTGTCGGACAGCTACGCCACGTTCCACGTGTACTGGAAAGACGACGGGCGGCGGCTGCGCGGCCTGACCGACGCGGTGAGCATAGCGAAAGGGAGCCGTGTGGACGGCTCGTACAACTACGGCGAGCAGCTGAAGATGGTGGTGCGCAGCGACTCGCTGCGGCTCGGGCCGGTACTGCTGGAGAATGTGGGTGCCAGCGGTCGCACGCTTGGCGACAGCTACACGCTGGAGGTCGAGGCGCAGAGCCTGAGCCTGGGGCGCATCGAGCTGCTGCGGCGTGTGGAAGCCACCCTGGGCTGCGCCCCGTCGCTGAGCACGATGGCGCTGAAGTGGGGCAGCGAGAGCGACGCCACGCGCGGCGACATGGTGCTGGGGCTGGAGGGCAACAATGTGATGGTGATGAAGCCGTGGTTCTACGTCGGCGACAGCCAGTGGGAACTCGGAGCCGACCGGATGGCGATAGAGAACGAGGGGCGGCTGAAGATTGTCGCCGACGGGCTGAGCCTGGCCAACCAGGACCAGCGCATCGCCGGACGCGTCAGCCTGCGCGGCGAGGACAACGACTGCGTGGAGCTGACCTTCGACCGCTTCAGCCTGAACCTGCTGAGCGACGTGCTGCTACAGGACAGCCCGCTGGACGTGGAGGGCGACATCAACGGGCGCTTCACCATGTATGGGCTCGACAAGACGCCCTATTTCAACGCCAACCTGCGCATCGACAGCTGCCTGGTGAACCGCCAGCCCCTGGGCAGCATGGACCTGCGGAGCAACTGGAACGCCGAGCTGAACATAGTGAACCTGGAGGTCGCCAACCGCCAGGTGCGGGCGCTGGGCTGGATGGGGCTTGGCGAGGGCAACGACGAGATGAACTTCAACATAGACTTCCACGGGCTGGAGCTGAAGCTGGCAGAGCCGCTGCTGGCCTCGTTCAGCAGCCATATCGACGGGCGGATCGACGGCAGCTTCGACGTGCACGGCACGCTGAAGAAGCCCGATGTGACGGGGGAGGCTCACGTGGAGGGCGGCGAGCTGACGGTAGACCTCACGCAGGTGACCTACCATTTCAGCGACAGCCTGCGCTTCCGCGGCGACAGGATAGAGCTTGACGGCTTCAGGATCCACGACCCGCTGGGCAACACCGCGCTGGCCGACGGCACGATGCAGTTCGCCGGCGACGAGGGTTTGCGGCTGAACATTGGCGTCAAGACCGACAACCTGCTGGTGCTCAACAAGAAGCCCAGCGACGACTTCTACGGCACGCTGCTGGCGTCGGCCGACTGCCTGGTGACGGGGACACCGACCAACCTGGCCATCGAGGTGCGCGCACGCACCAATCCCGGATGCGAGCTGACGGTGCCCATCAGCTACCAGCAGCAGGTCAAGTCGCAGAACTACATCACCTTCGTCAACGAAAACCCCACCATAGAGACCGAGCCAGAGAGCGAACGGCGAGGCGCCGGCTTCGGGCTGGAGCTGAACCTCAGCATCACGCCCGACGTGAAGCTGAACCTGCCGATGGACTTCAGCGAGGTGACGGTGGGTGTCGGCGCCCGCGGATCCGGCGACCTGCACGTGGGCCTCGGTGCCGGCAGCGCGCCGCAGATTATGGGAGCCTACGAGATCACGTCGGGGACCATGAAGGTGGGGCTGCTCTCGGTCTACGAGAAGGCCTTCACCCTGGAGAGCGGCAGCAGCATGAACTTCCAAGGCAACGTGCCCGACGCGCGCTTCGACCTACGGGCAGTCTACTCGCAGCGCGTCAACATGTCCACCCTCACCGGCAACCTCTCCACCATCGACAACACGCAGAAATACCTGCAGGTGGAGAACGTCATAGCCATCAGCGGCACACTGCAAGACCCGACCATAGGCTTCGACATACGCCTGCCCAACGCCGACCAGAGCGTCGAGGAGGAGGTCTTCGCCTACATCGACCGCAACAGCGAGCGCGACATGCTGAACCAGACCGTCTCGCTGCTCCTCGGCGGCAGCTTCTACAACGTCAGCAACAACAACGTCCCCGGCAGCAACCCCCTGGACATCGTCACCTCTTTCGTCGGCAACTCCCTCTCCGACATGGTGCAGTTTGTCGACGTCGACATCGCCTACAAGTCGGCCACCGACATGACCAACGAGCAGTTCGACGTGAACATCAGCAAGGACTGGGGCCGCTGGTACCTGGAGAGCACCCTGGGCTACGGCGGCGACAGCCGCGAGCTGGAGGCCGACAATATCGGCGGCGCCATCATCGACGCCCTCATCGGCTACCGCCTCAGCCCACTGGTACACCTCTTCGCCTACAACCGCACCAACACCAACGACTACACCCGCATCGACATGCCCTACAAGCAGGGCGCCGGCCTCAAGCTCACCAAGGACTTCGACCGCTGGGCCGACCTCTTCAAGCGGAAAAACAAAGCCAAAGGCAGCAAATAGCAGAATGCCATGAAGAGACGCCTGCTGATACTGCTGACAACACTCGTTCCGCCGGTCCTCCATGCGCAGGTGGACTACACGGTGGACTCGCTGCGCGTGGCCAATGCCGAATGGCGTGTGGACAGCCTCGAGGGCTGTGTGCTGAAACGCTACCACTTCGGCGACGGCACCCTCTTCTGCTCGGCGCAGCACCTCTTCGTCATCGAGATTCCCGCAGGGTCGCCGCGGCGGCTGGCCTTTGCCCACGACGCCGACCTGGCGACGACCACCACCCTCGCCGAGCGTGCCGACGCGCTGGCTGCCATCAACGGCTCCTTCTTCGACATGCGCCACCGCCACCCCGTCTGCTACCTCCGCATCGACGGCACCCAGGTCGGCGAGAACACCCCCCACCGCAGCGACAGCATAAACCGCAAATACTACCAGCACGCCGTACTCACCCTCGCCGGCAACCAGGTGCGGCTGCTCGTGCCCGACAGCAACCGCCGCTGGGAAGAGAGCCTCGGCCAGAGCGACATCATGACCGCCGGCCCCATGCTGCTGCGCCAAGGGCAATACGTGCCGCAACGCGACGACCGCACCTTCGTCACCCACCGCCACAACCGGACAGCCCTCGGCACAAAGCCCGACGGCACCACCCTGCTGCTCGTCGCCGACGGACGCTTCGCCCACAAGGCCGAAGGCCTCACCCTGACGGAGCTGGAACGCGTCATGCGGTGGCTCGGCTGCACCGAGGCCATCAACCTCGACGGCGGCGGCTCTTCAACCATGTATATCAAGGACAAAGGGGTAGTCAACTACCCCTCCGACAACGGTCGCCACGACCACGAGGGCGAGCGCCCCGTCAACAACGCCATTTTGGTACTCTGACCCACCCTGACACGCACCCTCCTGCCAGGTATCTGGTAGGTGTCTGGTAGGTATCTGGTAGGTGAATACTTCGACTCTTTCCCACCATTTCCCATCGATGGGAAATAATGGATACTTTTTTTTCTCTCAGCGCACAGAACCGCCGGGTTGCGGGTACGCCTCAAGCCGGAAGTCCTCCGCCACACGCTCGGCCAACCGCGTGGCTCCGACGTGGGTGGGATGGATTGGGTCGTAGAAGAGGGAATTATCCCGGAACTCCTCGTCTCTCGAATAGTCGTGATACTCCATGGGATAGGCGGCCTGGACTGTCTGGACGACGCGCTGCAGGTCGTCGTAATTGGCCTCGGGTGTCCATCCGATGTACAGGCTGCTCTGCGGCGGGGTGATGGCGATGAAGCGGACGCCATTCTCGCTGCATATATGCGCCAAGCGGGCAAGGTACTCTATGAAGGCGTCGACGCTGCCTTGGTCGTTTAAGGTGGGCCTCCCATAGCCGGCAATCTCCTCGCCGCCCCACACGCCGGAGAGGGCCTGATAGCCAAGGGAATCGCAGCGGATGTCAGGCCGGAAGTTCTTCAGACAGAAGCGCCCGGAGAGGAGCTGGGAGTGGCAGATGATGTTCTGCGGAAAGGTACGGCAGGGAATATTCCACGACTTGGCGTATTCCACGCCGGAGTTGAGGTCGTCGCCGCCAACCGCGAGACCGCCGACAGCAAGCGGGTAGATGACGGCACGCAGGTTGGGCATCTGCGGAATGTAGCGCCGCGCTATCTCGACGTCGTAGTAAATCATCCGCCCCATCTGTGCCGCATTGAACGCGCTGTCGCCGAGGACATGATTGTTGAACGACAGCTCGAAAAAGCTGTTGCCGAGCAGCAGCGTGGAGATGGAGCCGAGGTTGGCCTCGATGTGTTGGCGCTTCCAGAGAAAATTGTTCTGCACCCTGTGAGCGTACAGCTCGACAGGCAGAACAAAGAAAAGGGCCCCCACGACGAGAACGACGGCAGCATCGCGAAGGAAGCAGTGCAAGGCTCCCGGGGTGCTACTCATTGCTGGGGGGATTGACATAGGCTATGCCGTTGGGGTCTATGTACTCGTTGCGCTCCACGCAGACACGGCTTGGCTCCCGGGTCAGCGAGGAACACGGCGTGTCGGAGTTGACGTAGTTCTCCTGCACGGCAGGGACTGCATTGGAGGAGTAGAGGTAGCAGTAGCAGAGCTTGCTGTCGCACGACGCGGCAAGCATTCCGACGGCCAGCAGGGCGCCAAGGGCAAGGGGGGAGATTCTCTTTTTCATGATATACTTTATTGTTTACGTTCTGTGTTGAGTTACTTGACAACTATCTCGTCGGCAAAGAGCCAGGCCTGCTGGCCGGCGCTGACGTGCCAGTGGGGCAGGGCTCCGAAGTTGCGGGCGGTGATGCGGAGGTGTCGCGCCTGGACGTGGCCGCTGACGGCAAAAGTGTGCTGCGTATAGTCCTCCTGGCGGGCGTGCTCGGCGGGGAAGAGGGTGTTTTGCACCCTGCCGAAGGGGTGCCACGTCTGCCCGTCGAGGCTGTACTCGACCTGCACCTCGCTGGGGAAGAATATCCAGGACCGCATATTCTGGAGGCAGTCGAGGCCAACGGATCGGACGGTCTGCTGTCGGTCGAGCTCGACGACGGCGACGAAGTCCTGCTGCCAGCCCTGCCAGCCGCCGATGCGGTAGTTGGTGGTGCCGCGGATGTTGTCCACCATGCCCTCGGGGCCGTTCTCGGTGTACTGCGGCGCAGGCTGGGTGAGGTAGGTGACGCGCTTGTCGGTGGCGGTCTTCACCTCCACGTGGCGCACCACTTGCGAAGGCAAACGCCCAGGCCAACAGGCCGAGGTGTCGCTCACCTTGTCGCGGGTGCTTTGCATGCGCCAGTCGTCGAAGACAGGGCAGGGGGTGATGCGGAGGCTGTCGGGGCAGGTCTGGTCAGTGAGCACCACGGCCAGCGGCAGCCGCTCGAAGCCCTCCACCTTGAGCAGGGGCTCCGTCTCCACCCACACATCGCTTCCCGGACACACCTCATACATGCCCAGCGAGGCTAGCACGTACCAGGCACTCATCTGTCCGCAGTCCTCGTTGCCGCAGAGGCCGTCGGGGGCGGAGGTGTAGAGTTCACCCAGTATGCGGTGGACATACTTCTTTGTCTTCTCGGGCTGGCCCAGCATGGTGTAGAGCCAGGCGGCGTGGTGCGAGGGCTCGTTGCCGTGGGCGTACATGCCGATGAGGCCGGTGACGTCGGCCTGATCGCGCCCGCTCAACTTATTGTTGCCTTCGAAGAGGCTATCCAAGAACGCAAGCGCACGCTCCCGGCCGCCGATGTGGCTGACCCAGGCGTCGATGTCGTGCGGCACGTAGGTGCTGTACTGCCACGAGTTGGCCTCGGTGTAGTGGTTGTTGACCTCGGTGGGGTCAAAGGGGGTGAGCCAGGCGCCGTTGCGCTTGGGGCGGGCGAAGCCGTTGCTGTCGATGACGTTCTGCCAGCTCTGGCTGCGGATCCAGTAAGTGCGGGCTGTAGCGGTGTCGCCGGCAATCTCAGCCATCTGGGCTATGCACCAGTCGTCGTAGGCATACTCGAGGGTCTTGCTGACGCTCTCGTTGTCCACCTCGGACGAGAGGTAGCCCTGGGCGGCGTAGGCACGATGCTCGGGTGTACGGTTGCTAGTGGCCACCATGGCAGCGAGCATCTGCTTGGGCGTGTAGCCCGCAAGGGTGCCGTCCGACTCGGCCAGGTGGATATAGGCCTCGAGCATCATCGGCACGGCGTGGTAGCCAATCATGCAGTGGGTCTCGTGGCTGGCCAGCTCCCACATAGGCAGCTCGCCTCCCTGCTCGTACTGCTTCATGGCGGTGTAGACGAAGTCCACCGTGCGCTCGGGCTCAATCTGCGTCAGCAGGGGGTGCAGGGCGCGGTAGGTGTCCCAGAGCGAGAAGACGGTGTAGACCTCGCGGCCGGGGTCCACGGTATGGATTTGGTTGTCGGTGCCACGGTAGCGGCCGTCGTGGTCGCTCCAGAGGTAGGGGGCGGTCATGCAGTGGTAGAGGGCTGTGTAGAAGCAGCGGCGCTGCTCGTCGGTACCGTCCTTGACCTTGAGCTTGCCGAGGGCGGCCTCCCAGGTGCTGTCGGCAGCTTGGCGGGCTTCGTCAAAGTCCTTATATTCAGCTGCGTTGAGGTTGCCGACGGCACCCTCGATGTCCACACCGCTGATGGCCACCTGCAACTCGACCTCCTTAGTGCCACTAGGCAGCATCAAAACCGCCTGTGTCGAATCGTCGTTATAACGAACTCCCTCAAACGGCACACTACTGCGGATGGCATAGTGCAGGTGCTGGTCGGGGTTCCACGCATTGCTCTCGCGCCACCCTACGATAAGCCCGTCGCGCTGCATAATCTTGCCGCTGAGCAGCACATCGCGGTGGTGCAGGTCGAGGACGATGCCGTTGTGGTTTTCAGCGTAAGTGTAGCGATGATAAGCCACGCGGCGGTCGGCCGTGAGTTCCACCTGCTTGACAGACGTGATACGGCCTTTGAGCGGCATCACACTGTAATAGCCGGCTTGAGCCACCTCGTCTTTGTGAGAAAACCCGAAACAATAGCGCAACCGCATTGAGTCGCCAAACTCCATGTCACGGATCTGCAACTCGTCCACCGGCATCAGCAACACATCGCCGTAGTCCTCGCAGCCCGTACCGCTGAGGTGGGTGTGGCTGAAGCCATAGATGGTGTCGTCGCTGTAGTGGTAGCCGCTGCAGCCGTCCCAGCCTTCGAGGCGCGTGTCGGGGCCGGGCTGTATCTGGCCGAAGGGTACGATGGCGCCGGGGAAGGTATGGCCGTGGCCGTCGGTGCCGACGAGGGGGTTGACGTAGGAGGTCAGAGGCTTGTCGGCGCAGGAAACGCACAGTGCCACCGCAAGCAAAAGGATATATGGTCTTTTCATCATATTTCTAGTTATTCTAGACTTTCTAGATTTTCTAGCCATTCTAGTTCTTGGGCATCTTGAGCAAGGCGGCGGCGCCGAGGATGGCCACCTCGTTGGCCTTGAGCTCGGACATGCGGATCTGGCACGTGCCGGCGAAGATGTTGAGCAGGTAGCGGTCGAAGGCCTCACGGAGGGGTTTCAGCAAGGGCTCGCCGACCTGGGCTGGGCCACCCATGAGGAAGATGGCTTCGGGGGCCGAGAAGGTGACGGCATTGGCCATGGCCAGGCCCAGCTGGTCGCCCACGGTGGCCCAGGTCTTGAGGGCGACAGGGTCGCCTTGGCGGGCCAGCTCGCCAATGAGTTTGCTAGTTATGTCGGCGCTGACTGGAATGCCCTTCAACTCACAGTAAGTCTGCACGATACCACGGGCCGAGGTGTAGGTCTCGAGACACCCCTCGCGGCCGCAGGAGCACTTGCGCCCATGCTGGTAGAGGATGGCGTGGCCAAGCTCGCCGGCGGCGCCGGTAGAGCCGTGCACCAGCTTGCCATCGACAACGATTCCGCTGCCCACGCCAGTGCCGAGGGTGAACATGATGAAATGCTTCATGCCCTTGGCGCCGCCGTAGACGTATTCGCCATAGGCGGCGGCGTTGGCGTCGTTGGAGAGGACGACGGGCACGTCGCGGTACTTGTGGATTTCGCGGCCGAAGTCGAGCACTCCCTTCATGGTGAGGTTGGGGGCGTTGTCGACACAGCCGGTGTAGAAATTGCCGTTGGGGGCGCCGACGCCGATGCCCTCGAGGCTGACGGCCTCGCCGTCGACGGCTTGCTGGTCGGCCAGCATCTGCTCCACCTCGCGCATGAAGTCGCGTATGTAGAGCGCGAAATCCGTGTAGGCGTTGGTCGGCATGTTGCGCCGCTGCACGATATTACCATTGACGGTCACCAGACCCATGTCCGTATTCGTGCCGCCCATATCTACTCCAATCGAATATCTCATAAGACTCTATATATTAAAAATGCGGTGCAAAGATACACCCTTTTTCCGACATGGCAAAAAAAAGTTGCCCCCATCCACGAGGGCAACCACTTGCGATGCGCGCACCACCCTTAAATGATGCCGCCGAAAAGAGCCTGCGGATAGGAACCCTCATCCACCAGCCAGATAATACCTTCGATCAGGCCGATCAGACCAGGAACACCAGTCCAGAAAAACACCAGGTGCCACAGACCGTGCTTCGTATCCCCGGTGTAGAAATGGTGGATACCGAAATCACCAAGGAAAATGGCAAGAATAGAAGCCACAATGCGGTTACCGCCAGCCTTCAGGTCCACCGTCGAGATGGCACCACTCTCAGTGGCAAACGAAACATCCTTCACCGTCGCAAAATCCACGTCCCCAATCTGCTGCAGAGCCTCCACATCAGACTTCGAAAGCGAATTCAGCAACTGCTGGGCCTTCACCATATTGAGGTCCTGAACCTCAGCGTTAGCCTCGAAAGCATCCTGCGCCATAGCCGCAGTTCCAAAGGTGAACAACGCCACCATTGCCAGTACGATTTTCTTCATTGTCATTGATTTTTAATGTGTTGTTTGATTAATTGATTGAACGTTTACGCTGCAAAGATAAGCTAAAAAATCCAAACCCGCAAAAAAAAATTCATTTTTAACATCCCCGACCGCAAAAAAAGCTGAACGCCTCACATCCCCCAGGTGTCTGGTAGGTGAATACTTCGGCTCTGGTGCGATTTGGAGCGATTTGGAGGGGGCGCCCACCGACAATTAACATTAACACAATGGTGCTCAAATATTTACACTTGCCCACCATCCACACCGGCAGAAAAAAGTTTTGCCATGTCGCACAAATTGTGTAATTTTGCACTCTGAATTATGGTAACCATATTAGCTATAGAATCAAGCTGCGACGACACGTCGGCAGCCGTACTGCGCGACAACGTGCTGATGAGCAACGTCATAGCCAGCCAGAAGGTCCACGAACAATACGGCGGCGTGGTGCCCGAACTCGCCAGCCGCGCCCACCAGCAGAACATCATACCCGTGGTCGACGCCGCTATCCGCGAAGCCGGCATCGCCAAAGAAGATATCGACGCCGTAGCCTTCACCCGCGGCCCCGGACTCATGGGCTCACTCATGGTCGGCATCAGCTTTGCAAAAAGCTTCGCCCAGGCGCTGGGCAAACCACTCATCGAGGTGAACCACCTGCAGGCGCATGTGTTGAGCCACTTCATAGCCTCACCCCCGACCCCTCTCCCGTGGGAGAGGGGGATGGACAGGCCAAACCTTTCTCACCCCTCTCCCATGGGAGAGGGGTCGGGGGTGAGGCCACCCACATTCCCATTTATGTGTTTATTGGTCTCGGGCGGGCACACGCAGATACTGCTGCTGCGCGACCACTTCGACATGGAAGTGCTCGGGCAGACCATCGACGACGCGGCGGGCGAAGCCATCGACAAGGCAGCCAAAATCATGGACCTCGGCTACCCCGGCGGCCCCGTCATCGACCGTCTGGCCCACGAGGGCAACCCCGACGCCTACCGCTTCGCCACCCCTCAGATCGCGGGCTACGACTACTCCTTCTCCGGCATCAAGACCTCGTTCCTCTACTTCCTGAGGGACAGGCTGAAAGAAGACCCCGACTTCATCGAACACCACAAAGCCGACCTCTGCGCCTCGATACAGAAAACCATCGTCAGCTTCCTGCTGAAGAAAGTGGAGCGCGCCGCGCTGGACCACGGGGTGACGCAGGTGGCCATCGCCGGCGGGGTAAGTGCCAACTCGCTGCTGCGCAGCGAGTTGCAGCGCATCTGCAACAAACACCATTGGCAGGCCTTCATCCCCCCCTTCAAATTCTGCACCGACAACGCCGCCATGGTCGGCATCGCCGCCTACTACAAATACCTGCGCGGCGAGTTCGCCGACATCAGCCTGCCGCCGTACACCAGAAGCCTCACCCCCCAACCCCCTCTCCTTTCAAGAGAGGGGGTGTAGATAGACAAATTGAAGCGTAAAAAGTTCATAAAACTGCTGCTGATTGCTTTGGCAATCCACTCCCCTCTCCTGCAAGGAGAGGGGCTGGGGGTGAGGCTTTGGGCCCAGGACATCCACTTCTCCATGCTCGATCTGGACCCGCTGCTCTTCAACCCCGCCTACAGCGGCTTCTTCGACGGCGAAGGGCGCTTCGGCGTCATCTACCGCAACCAGTGGGCATCGGTGAGCACCCCCTTCCAGACCATCAGCGCCACCGCCGAATGGAGCCTCATGCAGAGTCGACGCAACCACAACGGACTGAGCATGGGCCTCTGGGTCAGCGCCGACCGCGCGGGAACCCTCGACTACGGCTCCACCTCGGCCAGCGCCATCCTCTCCTACTACCAACGCATAGCCAACGACAACAACCTCATCTCGGTTGCCGCCGAAATCGGCGTCGGCCAGGCCGGCTTCAGCCCCGAGAACATCATCCTGCAGGACGGCATGGAAAGCTTCGTCCGCGAGAAAACACTCTACCCCACCCTCGGCACCGGACTGGCCTGGTTCCACCAACTCAGCGACGAGACCTACACCAAAATAGGCCTCTCCGCACGCAACCTGAACGAACCCAACATCTCGTACCTCGGCATGGACGACACACGCCTCAGCCGCCGCTACAACCTCTACGGCCGCGCCGAATGGCGCGGATGGCAACGCGTGAGCCTCCTCCCCGTAGTAGGCTTCCAATACCAGAAAGGCTTCTCCGAACTGGTCTACGGATGCGACGTGAAATGGTACCTCAACGAACGCCCCCGCCACTACTTGGCCCTGAGCGCCGGCCTCCTGGGACGACACGGCGACGCCGCAGCACTGAACCTCTCCGTGGAGTGGCAGGCCTGGACATTCGCCATATCCTACGACGCCAACCTGTCGAAACTGGCCGAAGCCAGCCACACCCTCGGCGCCTTCGAGATAGGTATCATCTACAAACTCACCAAACACGACCGACGCCACTCGGCACTGCCCTGCCCGATCATATAAACAGCCTCACCCCCAGCCCCCTCTCCTTGCAAGAGAGGGGGAGACAGAAAAAGAATGAAGAACAATAAGTTCATAAAAATAATACTGCTACTGCTAGCCATCCACTCCCCCCTCCTGAAAGGAGAGGGGCTGGGGGCGAGGCTCCATGCACAATACAAAGTAGTGCACCTGGAGAAACCGTTCAACACCCCCGGCAGCGAGACCGGCGCACTGGTAGTGGGCGACACCGTGCTGGCCTACTCCTCGATGCAGAAACCCGAAGGACGCAACCGCCACTTCGACATGGGCAGCGGAGTGATGCAGGTCTACCAGGCACGCATAGCCAAAAGCGGCAAGATGAGCCGCCCGCGCCTCGACCGCTGGGGCATCAACTCGAAACGCGACCACACAGGCAACCTCGCCCTCGACCCACTGACGCAAGACCTATACTTCACCCGCGGCGACGTGGAGAGCCTACGCTGCGAGATATACTACGCCAAGAAGAAGGCACGCCGCGGATGGGAGAAGCCCGTGCGGCTGAAAGGCCCGGTCAACCTCGAAGGCACCACCTCGACCCACCCAGCCGTCGGGCGCCTGGCCGACAGCACCGTAATACTCTACTTCGTCAGCAACCGCCCCGGCGGCCTCGGCGGCACCGACATCTGGTACACCCTCGTCAAAAACGGCAAAAGCGGCGAATGCGTCAACCTCGGCCCTCAGGTCAACTCCATCGCCGACGAATACACACCCTTCTACGACCAGCGCAACGGGGTGCTCTATTTCAGCAGCGACCGCATGGGCGGCAAAGGCGGACACGACATCTACTGCGCCGTGGGCAGCCGCAACACATGGCAAAAAGCCGAACCCGTCTGCGGATGCCTCAACAGCGAACAGAACGACCTCTACTTCACCATCACCCAATACGACTCCACCACCTCGATGCCCGTGGCAGGCTACCTCGCCTCGAACCGCAGCGACAGCTACTTCCTCACCGACTCCACCTGCTGCAACGACCTCTACCGCTGGGGACTCGACTCGCTGATACCGCAACAGGTAGTGCACATCGACACCGTGGAGACCATCGACACCATCGTCCACCGCGTGCAACGCTTCATGTTCCCCCTCTTCCTCTACTTCCACAACGACGAACCCGACCCCCAAAGCCGCGAGACCGCAACCCCCACCGCCTACCCCGACTGCCAGCGCCGCTACGCCGCCCTGCGCAGCGAATACATAGCCCGACAGCAAAGCACCGACGACTCGGCCATGATGGCACTCTTCTTCGACACCTGCGTCGTGGGCAACTACGAGCGCGTCGAACAGCTGTTCGAATACGTCGAGAGCCTCCTCGACGCGGGCCACAGCATCACCATCACCATCGCAGGCTACGCCTCGCCGGTCTACAAGAGCGACTACAACCGCAACCTCTCGCAACGGCGCATCGGCTCCTTTATTAATATGATACGCGCGTGGCACAACGGCGTCTTCCTAGACGCGCTGTCCGACGGCAAACTGCTCGTCGACCAGCGGCCCCACGGAGCCGTAGAACCGACCACCGAAAGCCGCTCGAAAGACCCTGTCTACGGCCTCCCCGCCGCCCTGGCGCGCAGAATAGAAATACTCTCTTGTGAAATCAGATAACCCATCACACTATGACACTTGACAGAACCAAACACCTACTCACCACCTACCGCACACCCCTGCTGCTGCTAGCAGCACTGGTGCCCACCTTCTTCGCCGTGATAGACTACGCCTACAGCTGCAACAACGGCAACATGGGCACCGGCGCCTACTACTTCGTGGGCTACGAGACGGGCTTCGGCGGACGCAAACTGCTTGGCACCCTCTACGGACTCGTGCTGCCCGACCAAGTACGCTGGACCCACCTGCGACCCTTCGTCATCGGCATCAACATGCTGATGCTGCTGTCGTTCCTGCTCTTCGCCACCAAAGCCGTGCGGCGCCTAGACGACGACCGGCTGGCCGTGCCCCTGCTGGCCGTCTACCTCGCCGGCCCCTTCTCCATTCTGCAATGGGTGGGCAGCACCATGTCGCTCTACTTCACCGAGACCTACACCCTGACGCTCATCCTGCTGTGGCTGACCCTATACCTGGTATGCCCGCGGCGCTGGTGGTACTACCTGCTCTCGGCAGCCATCGCCGTCACCGCCTGCCTCATCCACCACACCTTCTGCTGCACCTTCTTCCCACTGATGGCGGCGCTGATGCTGCACGACAGCCTGCACGACGACGGCATCGACTGGCGGCGCGCCCTCCCCTACGGCGCCATCTGCCTGGCACTGCTGGCACTGCTGGCGGCCATCTGGATGTTCAGCCACATGAACGTCGACTACGAGACGCTGCACCAGAGCGTCCTCGACCGCACCACCGAGGATGCCTACGGCCGCGGCAGCCTGATGTACGACTACTTCTACAAGTCGAACAGCGAGAACAGCCGCGTAGGCTTCATCACCTGGGAGAAACGCCTGCCGATGGAGTTCGCGCTGACCCTGCTCATGCTGCTGCCCGCACTGGCCGTGCTGGCGGCCCCCTGGCTGCTGGCCTCGCGCCACGCACTGGCATGGCGCTGGCGCTACTGGGCCGTGCTGGCGGCCGACGTGCTGCTGACCCTGCCCATGTTCATCATGGCCACCGACTACGGCCGCTGGTGGACGGCCCTGTGCTTCACCCTCTTCGCACTGCCACTGGCCGCCGCCGCCCGTGGCGACAAACCCCTGCGCGAAGCACTGCTGACGCTCTACGACTTCTTCCGCCGCCACCTGCTGCTGGCCGTGGCCCTCGTGGTCTACCTGCTGCAGCTGGCACCCAACCCCGACTTCCCATACTTCGGCATGCAGCAGGCCATGCGCCTGCGCGAACTGATGGGACTCTAGCACCTCCCCTTGTAAGATTTCGCACCCTTCTGCGTCATATAGATGTAAATGAACGACACCGCTATATGACGCAGAAACAATTCCTGGACCTCATGATGCCGATGCAGCCCCGGATGCAGCTCGTGGCCGAGCGGCTGCTGGGCGGCGCGACCGAGGCCGAGGATGCGGTGCAGGAGACGTTCCTCGCCCTGTGGCAACGCCAAGGCGAGCTGGAGCGGGCCCAAAACCCGGGCGGCTACGCCATGCAGACGCTGAAGCACCACTGCGTGAGCCAGCTGCGCAAACGGCGCACATGGGTGCCGCTGGAGAGCGCAGCCGAGATAAGCGACGAGGCGGCGGAGGCCGAAGCAGGCCTGATGGAAGAGCGCGCCGCACGGCTCGACGGCATGATGGCACGCCTGCCCGAGCGGCAGCGCGTGGCGGTGAGGATGAAATACATCGACCAATTGAGCCACGAGGAGATGCAGCGGCGGCTGGGCATGACGAGCACCAACGTCTACGCCACCCTCTCGCGGGCCATGAGCACACTGAAATCAATGGTAAAACACTGAACAACTATGGAAGAGAAAGAACTGCAACAGATGTTCGAAGCCAAGCGCACCACCGAGGCCAACCGGCGGAGGCAGGAGGAGCTGCGACGGCTGATCGAGGCCGAGGCGCAGCCGAAGAGCCGCCGGATGTGGCCGGTGTGGGCCGGAGCGGCGGCGGCCAGCGTGGCGCTGCTGCTGGTCACGCTACCCCTCCTGATGCGCAGCGAAGCGACGGAGCCAGTGCTGGTAGCGCAAGCCGAGGTGCCCGCGATGGATGCCCCCCCCGCAACCTCCGACCTCCAACCTCCAACCTCCGACCTCCAACCTCCAACCTCTGCCGCCCCGCAGGGAGAACCTGCGAGGATGGCACGCACCCAACCGTCCGCCGCTGAAGCCCCCGTCGTAGAGGAAGAAGCGCCCGTCGAGGCAGCGACGACGCCTGCCACTATCGAGACACCCATCGAAATACCCACCGCTGAGCCTGCACCCGCCGAGGCCCCCAAGCCCCGCATCCACCGCCGCACCAGCACCCGCATGGTCAGCGTGCAGACGGCGCGGCACAAGGAGGGCGGCGCGGCAAGCCAGCTGTTGGCCGGCATGCTGGGCGCGCAAGAGAGCGAGCCGCTTTCGCTGAAAGAATTTGAATTGTCATAAAAAACACCATCCACTATGAAACGCATCATAAACACCCTGGGCGACATCGTCAAGGCCGCCCTTCTGCTGGGCATCATCGGCACCACCATTTTCGCCGCCGGCTGCGTGCAGGCGCAGGACCTCTACCAAATCGAGCAACCCATCACCCATGAGCAGACCGTCAGCCGCCTGGAGATCCACCGCGGGTGGGACGTGCGCCTGACGCAGACACCTGCCGGAAGCAGTACGCGGGTGGTGGTCACAACGGCGTGTGCCGACTACTTCGAGGAGGGGGCCGAGCCGCAGGTGATGGAGGTGTACAAAGACTGGTATACCGTGGTGGAGAACAAAGGCATGCCGCACAAGACCGTTGTGGACATCTACACCGCGCAGCCCATCCGCGAAATCCACGTCTACCCGGGTGCGCGCCTGACCATACGGCAGTGGGCATCGGACTCGACCCGGCTGGAAATCGAGGCGGACAGCGCCGGAAGGCTGGTGGTCGACTCGCTCGTGAACCCCGGCACCACAAGCATTACGGCGACCGACGCCACGGTGGACCTGCGATATATGCGCACACGGCTCCTGCACATCTATGCCCGCAAGGCGAGCACGGTGACCGAGGGCGAGGTGTGGTGGCACCGGCAGTGGATCCACCGCGGCGAACAGGCCTCGACCAGCATCGCCGCAACCGACTCGGCACGCCACGTGTACGTGGAGACAGCGAAAAGCTACGACCGCGAGCGCAAGCAGATGTCCCTCAACCTCTACATCAAACTCGACCTGGCCAAACCCGCCTGGCTGGAGGGCAACCGCCACGACTCGCCCTACAACACCAACCACGCGCTCGGCCTCAATTTCAACCTCGTCAGAAACCAAATGAAGATTGTCCACCGCCTGAGCTGGCAGTTCGGGGTGAGCGTGGGTGCGCGGTGGATGGAGCTGGACAACGTCGTCAAGGTGGAGGAGGACCGGCTGGTGCTCGACGCGAGCCATGGCGCCACGCCGCCGCGACAGGACCTCTACTCGTGGAGCGTGGGGGTGCCGCTGATGCTGACATTCGGCCTCGACCGGCGCTCGTCCTATTTCCTCTACGCCTCGCTCACGCCCACCTACATCTTCAGCCAACGCCTGGCCACGAGCACGCTGGGCGAGGACCACCGGCGGAGCCGCGAGCACGAGAAGGTGGAGGTGCTGCGCCCCTTCAACGTGCGCGCCGCCATAGGGCTTGGCACCACCCTGCGGGGGGTGGGGCGGCTGGAATTCCACATCGACCTCCTGCCCACCTTCCGCTCCAGCGCCGGGGCGCCGCAGACACGCATGATGGGACTGAGCTACACCTTCTAGCACCGCCCCCCATATCGGTAGGCAGATACAAGAACAGCCCTAGGTATCTCCTAGGGCTGTTCTTCGTCTGTTCTTCGTCCGCCACAATGCTACCGGCTGCCGAAGTGGGATTTCAAATCGTTGATTTTCTTCTGTTTGCGGCGTTCCCAGATGGTGGTGATGAGGCGCTTGGTGGAGAGCGGGAAGTCGGACTTCATCATCCAGTCGTAGTAGGAGGGCTCCTTCTCGAAGACGGCCTCGACCGACTCGCCCTTGTGTTTGCCGAAGTTGAATATCTCACGGTGCTCCTTGTCGAATCCGATGTGGCCGACGAGGTCGGCCCACTGGCTGTTGGCGGTGAAGGCGCTGAGCGCGGCTATGTCGTTGACGACGGGCTGGCTGACGTGGCCGGAGCGGTCCTTGAAGTCGACGCCCTGGTAGCGGTCGAGCTGCGCCATGAGGACCTCGTAGGTGGCGATGGTGTCGGCGGCAGCGGAGTGGGCGTTCTCGAGCTCCTTGTCGCAGTAGAAGCGGTAGGCTGCCACGAGGGTGCGCTGCTCCATCTGGTGGAAGATGTTCTGCACGTCGACGCAGCGGCGGCAGGAGAGGTCGAAGTCGATGCCGGCGCGGAGGAATTCCTCGACGAGGAGCGGCACGTCGAACTTGTTGCTGTTGTAGCCTGCCAGGTCGGCGTCGCCGATATACTGCAGCAAGTTCGGTGCCAACTCTGGGAAGGAGGGCTTGTCGGCCACGTCGGCGTCGGTGATGCCGTGGACGGCGGTGGTCTGTTCGGGGATGTGGACGGTCTGGCCGTTGGCGTCGACGGGGCGGATGCGCTCCACGCGCGTGTCGGTCTGGCCGTCGGGGAGCACCTTATGGAGGCATATTTCGACGATGTGGTCGTGGCCGACCTGGACGCCGGTTGTCTCGAGGTCGAAGAAGATGATGGGCTTGGTGAGGTTGAGTTGCATTGCTGGTTGTCTTTATTGTTGTTGGTTATAAGACCAATAGGGCTTATGGTGGTTCTATAGTCCGTTGACAGTCTGCCGGATGGCCACGAGGCGTTTGAGGAGGGGTTCGACGAGGTCGAGGCGCAGCATGTTGGCGCCGTCGCTCTTGGCGACCCGCGGGTCGGGGTGTGTCTCCATGAAGA
Source organism: uncultured Bacteroidota bacterium (assembly GCA_902784865.1). GTDB lineage: Bacteria > Bacteroidota > Bacteroidia > Bacteroidales > P3 > Colimorpha. Next base: position 25,447 of record CACZWL010000025.1, read on the forward strand.
TGCCGTCGGCGCCGACGGCTATGGCGGCACGGGCGATGGTCTCGATCATGTCGGGGCGGCCGCCGGTGACGCCAGAGGCCTGGTTGGGCTGCTGGAGCGAGTGTGTGACGTCGACCACGACGGGCACCTGGTTGCGCTGCATGACGGGCACGCCGCGGAAGTCGACGACGAGGTCCTGGTAGCCGAAGGTGGTGCCGCGCTCGGTGAGCATGAAGTCGTTGCTGCCGAAGGCGCGCATCTTGTCGGCGACCTGGATCATGGCTTCGGGCGAGAGGAACTGGCCCTTCTTGACGTTGACGCAGCGGCCTGTGCGCGCGGCGGCGCGCAGCAGGTCGGTCTGGCGGCAGAGAAAGGCCGGTATCTGCAGCACGTCGACATACTCGGCGGCCCTGGCGGCCTCGGCCTCGCTGTGGACGTCGGTGATGACGGGGACGCCATAGCGATTCTTGATTTCGCGCAGCATCTCCAGAGCCTCGAGGTCGCCGATGCCGGTGAAGGAGTCGAGGCTCGAGCGGTTGGCCTTGCGGTAGGAAGCCTTGAAGATGAAGGGTATGCGCAGGCTGTTGGCGATTTCGGTCAGATGCTGGCAGATGAGGAAGGGCGTCTTGCGGTCCTCTATGACACAAGGACCGGCAATCAGAAAGAAATTGCCGGCCTCGGTGTGGTTGAGATGTAAAGATTTTGGGTACATCCAAAGGGGGTTAATAAGACATGTCGTCGGCGGGGCCGTAGGCGGGCTCGGAAGCTTCGTCGTGGCGGCGTTCGGAGGTGCGCTGCAGCGAGATGATGAGGGCGCCGATCATGCGGGTGAGCTCCATGAGGAACTCGCGCGACTGCTGGTGCTGGTCGTCGCCCATCATGCCGAGGTTGTGGGCCACTTCGGTGTACACGACGCACTCGCGGATGGCCGTTTTGGCAATCTTGAGGTAGTGGTCGAACTGGTTCTTGCTGCGGCTGGAGCCTTCGGCGATGTTGAGGGCGATGTCGAACGAGGAGTGGCAGAAGGAGTTGACCAGAGCTTTCTCGCTCTCGTTGCGGGGGCTGGTCATCTGGTTGGCCACCCAGGTGGCATAGTCGGTAGCTTTGCCGTAGACGCGGAGGTCTTCGAAGCGGAAGAAACTAACGTTGGGTTGTGCGGTCGGTTGGACCATTTTGTCATCTTGTTCCATGGGTCAGTAATAAATGTTTAATGGTTTTAATTATTTTTATACAATTTTAGCGAAGTACTTCATGAACTGGGTGCGCATGGCCACGGAGGCCTTGTCGTTGGGCTGCACGGCGAGCTTGCCGCGGAACTGGGCGATGCTGTCGTAGCCTTTGCCCTGCATCCACTGCTGGAGGCCTTCGTTGAGGGTGCGGAGGGTGTCGATGCCGTTCTTGTAGAGGCAGCTGACCACCTGGACGGTGGTTGCGCCGGCGAGGAGCATCTTGACCACGTCCTCGGGGGTGTAGACGCCGGTGGAGGCGGAGAGGTCGCAGCGCATCTTCTTGCTGAGGATGGCCACCCAGCGGAGGGTGTTGTAGATCTCGTCGGGGTTGGAGAGCCAGGAGGCGTTCTTGAGGGTCTCGGTGTCGGTGTCGATATCGACCTGGACGCTCTTGTTGAACATGGTGACGCCCTGGATGCCCATCCAGCTGAGCTGCTGCATCTGCTTGGCCATGTCGGTGAAGTAGGTGCCCACCTTGATGCTGATGGGGATAGAGATGGACTTGCGCAGGGTGTTGACAATCTGGTTGAAGGTGCGCTCGACATCGTCGGCCGAGAGGCTGGTCTCGTAGGGCAGGATGGCCATATTGAGCTCCAGCGCGTCGCAGCCTGCCTCTTGGAACTTGATGGCGTAGGTGAGCCAGTTCTCGTAGGAGTAGCAGTTGATGCTGCCGATGACGGGGATGGAGAGGCGGCTCTTGGCGTCGCGGATCATCTGGAAATGCTTGTTCAGCGAGTCGTCGGCCACGTGCATGGCGATGTACTCGTAGCTGTCGCCATAGTTATCGGTAGGGGCCACCACATGGGTGTTGCGCTTGATATCGTAGATAATCTGCTCCTCGAAGACACTCTTGAGGATGACGGCACCGGCACCGGCGGATTCCATTTCGACCATCTTGTCGACGTCGGCAGTCAAACCGCAACTTCCGACGATGATCGGACTCTTCAATTCGAGGCCTAAATATTGGGTTTTAGTATCCATATTCGTATAAAATTTCACATTGCAAAGATATATAAAATATAAATATGAAAAAAAAAAAACTTTGCTTTTTTTTTCATACAAACACATAAAATACTAAATAACAACAATTTGCAACATTAAAACAATTGCATTTTTTAACAAATGCATGAGAGAAAAAATAATTTTCGGTGCCCAATTCACAAAATTTTTGTACTTTTGCACTTCGATTTTACACCCGACGAAACGAAAAAAAACAGCATATCAATGAAAGAACAACTCGAAGAGAAAAACACCGAAATGGGTAACGTCATTACCCACACAGAGGAATTCATCCAGAAGAACCAGAAGATGATTATCGGCATTGCCGTGGCCGTCGTTGTGGTGGCCATAGCCATCTTTGGCTACATCAAGTGGGTCAAGCATCCGCGCGAGATGCGTGCATCCGAGGAGCTGTTTGCTGCCGAGAACTACTTCTTGAGCGGCGACTACCAGAAGGCCCTCGAGGGCGACGACACGCACCGCGGCCTGCTGTCGGTCATCGACAACTACGGTTCCACCAAGGCCGGCAACCTGGCCAAGTACTATGCCGGCATCGCCAACCTGCAGCTGGGCAACTACGACGAGGCCGGCCGCTGGCTTGCCAAGTACAAGGGAAAGGACACCTTCACCAAGCCGATAGCCCTCATGGCCCAGGCCGACGCCCTGGTCGAGCAAGGCAACACCGAGGCCGCCGCCAAGAAGTATGTGGAGGCCGCCCAGGCCGGCGACAACGCCATCACCGCCCCCTCGGCCCTCTTCAAGGCCGGCATGGCCTACCTCATGCTCAACAACAACGCCAAGGCGCTGGAGTGCCTGAAGCAGATCAAGAGCAAGTACCCGGAGAGCACCGAGGCCCAGAGCCCCGACACCGACAAACTGATTGCCATCGCCGAGAACTAAAGGCGCATGGCCCCAAAGCCAAGAGGCTGCCCCGACACGAGGCAGCCTCTTTTCTTGTATGCCGCAGGGACTTAGCCCAGCATCTGCTGTAGGGCGGCGACGAGGTTCTCGGCGCCGTCGAAGATCTCGCTGATGCGCGAGGCTGCCATGTAGGCTGGGGTGGTGACGACCTTGTGGGTGGTGTCGACACAGACGTCGGTGGGGCCGCAGGCTTGCACCTGTGCGCCGAAGCCGCGAGCGAGCTCGGAGGCCTGGTTGTCGGCGGGGCCGAGGGTGAGGCACACCTCGTAGCGGCCGAGGACTTTGGCCAGGACCATGGGGGCTATGCACATGGCGACGACGGGTTTCTTGGCGCGGTAGGTCTCGAGGATGGCGTCGGCGACGCTGTCGACGACCGTCATGCGAGGCCCGTCGAAGGCGAAGGTGCTGAGGTTGCGCGCGGCGCCCATGCCGCCGGGGAGGGCCAAGGCGTCGTAGTCGGCGGGGTTATACTGGTCGAGGGGCAGGAGGTTGCCGCGGGCTATGCGGGCGCTCTCGACGAAGATGTCGCGCTGCTCGGTGTCGACCAAGGTGCCCTCTTCAGCCTCGTCGTCGTCGACCACGTCGACGTGGGGGACGACCTCGAAGAAGCCTTCGGGGGCGAAACACTGGTACTGCCAGCCGCGGCGGTCGATGGCCAGCATCAGGGAGAGGCTCTCTTGCAGCTCGCTGCCGTCGCGGTTGCCGCAGCCGCTGAGTATTACTGCTATCTTTTTCATATCACTTGCGGCTCTCTTCGACGCTCTCTTTGATGAGCTGGAAGGTAGCCTCGATGTCATTGTCGAGACCCATGGAGAAGCGGATGAGGCCTTCGCTCATACCCATCTCGCGCTGGATGTCGTCGGGCACCTCGCTGGAGGTGGACTTGCCGCTGTTGGAGAAGAGGGTCTTGAAGTAGCCGAGGCTGACGGCGAGGTAGCCGACGCCCTTCTTCTGCATGATTTCCATAATCCTGCTGGCGCTGTCGGCAGTGCCCATGTCGATAGAAATCATGCCGCCGAAGCCGTAGCCCTCGTTCATCATGGAGCAGAAGAGCTCGTAGTCGGGATGCTCGGGCAGGCCGGGGTAGTTGTACTTGAAGCCGACCTCTTTGAAGCGCTTGGCGAGGTACATGGCGTTCTCTCCGTGCTTCTTCATGCGGATGTGCAGGGTGTGGAGGTTCTTGAGGATGGAGGCGCTGCGCATGGGGTCGAGGACGGGGCCGAGGAGCATGCAGGTGCCGTTGTTGACGTCGATGAGGCTGCCGATGTACTCGGCGCTGCCGCAGATGGCACCGGCCACGCAGTCGTTGGTGCCGTTGATGTACTTGGTCATCGAGTAGACGGTGACGTCGGCACCCATGCGGCAGGGGTTGAAGATCATGGGGGTGAAGGTGTTGTCGACGATGAGCTTGGCGCCGACGGCGTGGGCCATCTTGCTGAGCTCGGGGATGTTGGCGATGCGCAACAGGGGGTTGTTCATGGTCTCGGTGTAGACGACCTTGGTGTTGGGGTGCTCGGCGAGGGCCTTCTTGACGGCGTCGAGGTTCTGCATGTTGACGAAGGTGCAGCTGACGTTGAACTTCTTGAGGTAGTTGGCCATGAAGGCGAAGGTGCCGCCGTAGGTGGTCATGGAGGCGACGATGTGGTCGCCGGCGTTGACTTCGTGGAGCAGGGCGCTGGTGATGGCGGCGAGGCCCGAGCCGGTGACCCAGGCGGCCTCGGTGCCTTCCATGGCTGCCAGGGCCTGGCAGAGGGCGAGGTTGGAGGGGTTCCAGTGGCGGCTGTAGAGGAAGAAACCCTCGGTTTCGCCGTGGAAGGTCTCGGTCATGAGGTGTGCCTCGGGGAAGGTGAAGGTGGCACTGTCGCAGATTGCGGGGTTCACGCCGCGGTTGGCATCGCGGCCGTCGATACGCTGAATAGCGGTTGCGGGATCGAATTTTTGCATTGTTATTTAATATTTTAGATGTTTTTTATATAAATTTCCGACTGCAAAAGTACGAAACTTGCCCGACATGGCAAAATTTTTTTTTCGGAAGGGGGGCAACACGGCAGGCATCTGGTAGGTGTCTGGCAGGTGAACACTTAGACTCCGTTGCGATTTGGCGCGACTTGGAGGGTCAGGGTGCCCACACCGCGCCAAATCGCAACGGACACTTACAGACCGCATCGCACCTTCCAGGGCGAGACGGCGGAGAGGGCCGACCGGACCAGCCCGCGAAGCGGGCGGCACTTTAATTAGCCGTGGGCGTGAGCCCTCGGTATGCGGGATACACGCCTCATGGAGCCCCACAGGGGCGGCACGCTGGGAACAGACCAATCCATGCCACGCGAAAAAGTTTCACCTCATCGGAAGAAAAATTTGTTTTGTTTGCAAAAAATACCTTATCTTTAGTCTCGCTCAAAATATAAAACAGTATCCATATGATAACAACAACAAATACAACAACTACTGAAGTATACATCTTCACAGATATTGATCCTGGGACTGCTGCCCGCAGTATGCACAGTGTAAAACGAATAAGGCAGCATCTATACGATATAGAGGCTGCAAGTGCACTTGAACATAGAAAGAAACTTATAGACAACGGTAATAAAAATCACATTTTAAAAAGAGATTGGTTTTAAATATGAAATTGAAAAGTTATCAAAGAATCGTAGAGTTAAATCTAGACGGAACTAAACGTAAATATGTCAAAACTCCAGCTTTTGGCCGTCCTGGTTTTTTTGAAGTATTTCCTTATATTGAAGAAAAGCGAGAAGAAGCTAAAAACGGAACAAACACTGAGGAACCTCCGAAAAAAATCAAAAAAGTGTATCGTCGTCCTGCCAAAGGATTGGATTTAAATAATCACACACCCAATCATAGCCTGAAACAAGGAGTAGGAAGAGGGTTACTTGACCCTGCGGTAAATCCGTTTTTCTTTACTACAGCCGGCAATCAACTTTTGCAAGGCAAGCCTCCTGCCATAGAGGACAATGCGAAAAGAACTGGTCCTGCCACAACAGAAAGTCATGACTGGGGAAGTGCTCCTGAAAGCGGTATTGATATGTGGGGTGTACCTCCTCTTGGAGTAACGGCTGAAAGAATAAAGAATAGACGAGGAGGCCTTGTCAATATATTAGAAAGACCAAGTGTTTTGGAGTTTTCGGGGTAAACGACAAATGGTAGGCTGAAATCTTTGTATGCCATGTACTAATCAACGCTTTGCTGCGTTGAAAAGCCATGAACAAAAAAAATGCGTTTTTTGCGGAAGCCCGATTGTGAAGAAAAACGGCTTCAAAAAGGGTTTTCAAATGTACAAATGTCATGCCTGTGGGAGGCAATTTCAAGCTGGCGCGAGACTGGATCCCCATGTTTTATTGGACGAGTATGTGCATGGAAAGCAGACCTATGCCCAACTTGGAGAGAAGTACCATCGTTCGGCGAGGACAATACAGCGTCA
>CACZWL010000026.1 GCA_902784865.1 uncultured Bacteroidota bacterium
TCAAACGGCAATAATATCATCTGAAATCCGACCATTAATTTTGTCCATTAGAGAACAAGTCCTCAAAAAAACCATTAATTTTGTCCATTACACCGAAAAGACTTATGAATAACCATTTCAATATCCGTCCGGCGAGGGCCGACGAGGCAGGCCTCGTGCTGAAGTTCATCAAGCGACTGGCCGAATACGAGAAGTGTGCCGACGAGGTGGTGGCCGACGAAGCCACCATCCACCACTCGCTCTTCGTGGAGCATTCCGCCGAGGTGGTCTTTGCCGAAGAGGACGGCGTGCCCGTAGGCTTTGCCTTGTTCTTCCACAACTTCTCCACCTTCGTGGGCCGCAAAGGGCTCTACCTCGAAGACCTCTTCATCGTACCGGAGAAACGTGGCAAGGGCTACGGGAAAGCCCTGCTGAAACACCTGGCACAGTTGGCCGTTGAGCGCAACTGCGGCCGCATGGAATGGATCTGCCTCGACTGGAACAAGCCCGCCCTGTCGGTATACCGTTCCATCGGCGCCATACCCATGGACGAGTGGACAGTACAACGGTTGACGGAGCCTGCCTTAAAACAATTTGCACAATAAATGCATACCTCCCTTTAACCTTTCAAATACCATATATTTTGACGATTTCCACATAAAAACACAATTACTGACACAATAATTTTATTAGTAAGTCGTTTATTAGTCATAAGCATATTACATTAGATGTTATAGGGGTGTCAGCTAACGTGGTTATCATCAAGAAATCACTTCTGGAGAAAGATCTGATTTCCATTGAGGGGAAAGAAATATACCTCTCCGACCCGGTGATGGGCCTTTGGCTGAGACGGCAATAGAGATCGATCCACATTAGATAAAAAAACATCATGAAATACGCAACCAAAATAAGCCAATTCTTTTCAAATCAAAACGCTCTATTTATTATACCCTTATATCAGCGCCGCTATGCGTGGGATAAAGAGAACTGTCGCAGACTGTTCGACGATATCGTCAAAATCAACGATAAACACCTACCCAGTCACTTCTTCGGTTCCATTGTTACCGTGCAGGAGAGCATGGTGGAAGAGGATTTGCTTGTCATTGACGGTCAGCAGCGCATCACTACAATCTCGCTCATTGTCCTAGCCATAAAAAACGCCGTACAGAACAATGCCTTGGTTTGTGACAGACCAGACATGTTGGAAAAGAAGTCTGACATATACCTCACCGCTTCTTTCCGCGAAACACTCAAACTGCGTTCCATTGAGCAAGACCGTATTGCATACGAAAAACTGTTCGGCAATGACAACACCGAATTTGTCAGCGATTCCGGCATTACGAGCAATTACCTTTATTTCTATGACCGCATCGTCAGTTCCGGAATGACAGCCGAAGAGTTGCTCAATTCTGTAGAGCGACTTGTTATCATAGACCTTCGCTTGGAGCAAGACGATGACCCTCAGCTAATATTCGAGTCGCTCAACTCAACAGGCAAAGACCTTACCGAGGCCGACAAGGTCAGAAATTACCTGCTCATGGGTCTAAAAAAACAACAGCAAGAGGATTTTTATTTTCGCTACTGGTCGAAGATCGAGAAACTCACCGATGGTGACCCGACTATGTTTTTCCGAGACTTTCTAACCATGAAACAACGCAAAATAGGCACGTTGGACAACCTCTATTTCGACTTCAAACAATATGATATTGACGGTCGGTTCGACAGGGAGGATTTGTTGAAAGAACTGCTTCGCTATGCCAATATCTACCACACAATAACCACTGGTAACAATGCCAGTCCTCGGCTGAAGAAGAAGTTGAAGCAGTTGGCAAGTATCGGATCAACGGTGGGAAATCCTTACTATTTGTCGCTGTTTGCTCATGCAGAAAATGGGCAAATCGACGACAACGAGCTCTTCGATGTCCTCGATACTACAGAAAATTATTGGGCACGACGTATCATCTGTGGGTATCCAGCCAACTCGCTTGCTAAAATATTTGCCACACTTCACGGTGACATACTTCGCATCTATGCCCAGTTTGAGAAGGTGGGCAAGCAACTTGACGCATCGTATGCTGACCTGTTGAGGTTTATCCTTCTCCGCAAACAAGGCAACGCAGCCTTCCCTACCAATGAGGAGCTGGATCTGGCTTTCGAGACAAGAAAAATATATAAATTGCCTATAGATTATCGATACTTCCTTTTTGAACGCATGGAGAATGGGAACAGCAAGGAAGGCGTCATGCCTGTGGTCGAAAAGATGAAGGAAGGCCAAATCACCATCGAGCACATCATGCCCCAATCTTTGACGCCAGTCTGGCAAAAAGAGTTAGGCGATGACTATGCCGAAATACATGAAAAATATCTACATACCTTTGCTAACCTTACGCTTACTGGATACAACAGCAATTATGGCAATCGACCGTTCCCGGAAAAGAAGCACGGGTTCACCGACAACGAGGGTAATCACATCATTGGATTCGACGGATCCAGTTTCACCCTGAGCAACTATATGAAGTCGTGCGACAAATGGACACTGACCGAGATTACGGAACGACAGAAGCTGTTGCTCCAAAAGTTTCTTTCCTTGTGGCCAATGATTACTACATCACATGTCCCTCTTGCACTTGAAACAGACGACATCACCATTTCCGATGAGGATACAGAGGTTACTGGCAGGACACTCGTTGCTTTCACATATAATGGAAATCGCTACGAGGTAAACTCGTGGAAGGAGGCACTCGTCCAAGTGTGTCACCTTCTGTATTTGGAAGACCGTGCGTCCATCATACAACTATGTCAACAACAGTCGTGGTTGCATTGTGAGCCTGCCGATTGGAAGACTCCATTCGCTGATGGTTGTTATGTCTATACCGCCAACGACACTAAGACGAAATGCAACATCATGCGCTATGTATTCGAAAAATGCGGTCTTGACCCCGAATCTCTCACTCTGCATTTAAAACCTGCTGCTACAAACAAAAACGACTAATTAAGTATACAATTTGCGGACACGTCCGTCCCACTCACGGATTTTTCTGATGCCGACACCCAGGACTATAATGCATGAGTGACTTAGAGGTCGGCAGGCCACTTGCAGATTGGTATATGGTAAGAAAGTTGAAAGCGGCATAAAAAAATGAGCCAGAGCACCAACATACCTATGACCGACAGGCTGCGGCACGAGATGGAGACGCTGCCAGCGGCCACGATTGCCGAGACGTTGAACGAGGCGCTGCGCCATCAGGCGGCGGCCATCGTGACGGCGGCGCCGGGTACGGGCAAGTCGACCCTGCTGCCGCTAACCCTTCTGGCAGGGATGGCGGAGGGGGCAGGCAAGATCGTCGTGCTGGAGCCCCGACGTGTGGCGGCACGCCAGATAGCCTCGCGCATGGCGTGGCTGCTGGACGAGGCCGTGGGCGAGACGGTGGGCTACCGCATACGCTTCGAGAGCCGCGTGTCGCGCCGCACGCGCATCGAGGTTGTGACCGAAGGGGTGCTGACCCGCATGCTGCTCGACGACCCGGCGCTGGAAGGCATCGGGGTGGTGGTGTTCGACGAATTCCACGAGCGGAGCCTCAACACCGACGAGGCCTTCGCTCTCACCCGCCAATGCCAGCAGCTGCTGCGCGACGACCTGAAGCTGGTGGTCATGTCGGCCACCATCAGCGCCGCAGCCCTGCAGGAGGCGCTGCAATGCCCCGTGCTGGGATGCGACGCGCGGATGTTCCCCGTGGAGGTGATACATAACGGTGGCATGAGCGGCCCCGCCAACACCGCGACAACGGTGGCCCGGGCCGTCCTGCAGGCCTACCGCGCCCACGAGGGCGACATACTGGCCTTCCTTCCGGGCGAAGGCGAGATACGCCGGACGGCGGAGCTGCTTGACGGGAGCCTGGACGGAACAGCGATATGCCCCCTCTACGGCATGCTCTCCAACGACGAGCAGGTACGGGCCATCGCCCCAAGCACGGCGGGCGAGCGCAAGGTGGTGCTGGCGACGCCCATCGCCGAGACCTCACTGACCATCGAGGGGGTACGCGTGGTGGTGGACAGCGGATTGTGCCGCAAGATGGTGTTCGACCCCCGGAGCGGGCTGAGCCACCTGGAGACAGTGCGCATCTCGATGGATATGGCCACCCAGCGCACCGGACGTGCCGGACGCGTGGCCGCAGGAGTGTGCTACCGCCTGTGGAGCAAAGCCGAGGAGGCCCGCATGGAGCAGGTGCGGAAGCCCGAGATACTGGAAGCCGACCTTGCGTCGCTGCTGCTCGATGCCGCCCTCTGGGGCGAGAGCGAGGTGGAAAGCCTGCCCTGGCTGACGTCCCCGCCGAAGGCATCCATCGTCCATGCACGCAAGCTGCTCGTAGCACTCGGAGCGCTGGACGAGGAGGGTAGGGTGCCCCCCACAGGGCGCGAGATGTCGAAGCTGCCCTGCCATCCGCGCATAGCCCGCATGCTCCTCATGGCCGACAGCGCGGAGAGGAAAGCCCTTGCCGCCGACATTGCCGCCCTGCTGGAGGAGAAAGACCCGCTGGCCGACGAAGCCGACGTCTCGCTGACCCGACGCATCGATGCCCTGCGTCGAGCACGCATCGTCAACAGCGGCCGCTGGGCACGCATCGTCCGAACCGCACGCCAGTATGCCGACATGATCAAGGCCAACGCCGACAACACCACCGTCAACCCCTACGACGCGGGGGCGCTGCTGGCCTCGGCCTTCCCCGAACGCATCGGCAAGCGCTGGAGAGAGGGCGTGGGTGTGTTCCAACTGTCGGGTGGCGACCTCGTGGGCATCGACGCGCAGGACCCGCTGTCCGACGCCGACTGGGTGGTGGCCGCCTCGATGCACCAGAAGGCCGGCGGCACAGGGCGTGTGTTCCTGGCCAGCATCGTCGACCCCGTCGACCTGAAGCCCTACGCCACCGAGCGCGACAATATCGGCTGGGACAGCAAGGCCGGAGCCGTCGTGGCCCGCCGCGAACGGCGCATCGGAAACATCCTGCTGGAATCAAGGCCGCTAACCGGCGACACACGCGAGTCCGTGCAACGGGTCGTCTGCCAGGCCATCGCCAAAGAGGGAACCTCGATGCTCGCCTTCACCGACCGGGTATCGAACCTGCAGCGGAGGATAGCCTTCGTAGCCCAGCGGCACCCCGAGCTGGAGCTGCCGCCTACAGACACGCAGTCGGTTTGCGAAAGCGCCACGGAATGGGGCCCTTTCTTCGTCGGCAAAGCCGCCACCGTCGCCGAGCTTAAGAAGATAGACCTCTGCGAGGTCATCTGGAGCCGCCTCGGCTACGAGCAGCAGCAGGCGGTGGACAGGCTGGCACCGACCCATATCGCCGTCCCCTCGGGCAGCAGCATCGCGGTGGAGTACCGCCTCGGGGCCGAAGCCCCCGTGCTGCGCGTGCGCCTGCAGGAATGCTTCGGGCTGGTGGAAACCCCTCAGGTGGACGGCCTGCCGATACTGATGGAACTGCTCTCGCCGGGCTTCAAGCCCGTGCAGCTCACCAGCGACCTGCATAGCTTCTGGCAGTCGACTTACTTCGAGGTGCGCAAAGAGCTGCGCCGCCGCTACCCCAAGCACGCCTGGCCCGACAACCCGCTGGAGGCTCAGCCTCGCCCCCAAAAAAAGTGAAAAAAGTGCTTGCACGGTTCGTTTTTTTTGCGTATCTTTGCAGCACTGGAACTACCTCCCGATGTCTTTGTAACGCATTGTGAACCAACGGGGTATCTGCCCTGTATAAACGTTGTATGAGGGTGGTATGTGTGTAAGCGCCAGATTTCCAGCAAATTACAGTCATCAAATCCATACCAAGTCTATACCAACCCTATACCAAGTCTATGGTTATAGGGGTATAGTAGGGGAATTCTAGGGGGATCCTAGGGGAGTTAAGAGTTATGAGTTGAGAGTTAAGAGTGTCACCCCCGACAAAACCGGTGCTTCGCGGCAAATATTGTGCGGGCGCGACAGTCGGCTGAATAAAAAGCGGCCGCCCGGCGATGCAATAGCGGGAGAGGTATGTGGCTGGTGGATAGCGGTTTGTGATTATTTTTACAATATGTATGCGCCCATGTCAAGAAAAATGTGTATATTTGCACATTGATTTATACACACGAGATGAAAAAGATCTACACCCTTTTGATGGCCGCCCTGTGTCTTGCGGCCGTGGGTTGCAAGCAGGCAGCGCCTGAGAAACAGACCGACATGAAGTACCGCCCGTTGGGCAACACGGGCCTCGAAGTCAGCGAGATCAGCATCGGCTGCGGCGGCTTCGAGAAGCTGGACAGCGCCGCCTCGCTCGAGCTGATGACCATGGCGCTCGACAGCGGCATGAACTACATCGACATCTACGACTGCACGCCCAAGACGCGCTCCAACATCGGCTACGCCCTGCAGGGCCGCCGCGACGAGATGATCATCCAGGGCCACATCGGCACCATCTACAAGGACGGCCAGCACTGCCGCACGCGCGACGTCGAGGAGTGCCGCCAGAGCTTCGAGGACCTGCTGGAGCGTCTGCAGACCGACCACATCGAGGTGGGCATGATACACATCACCGACAGCCACGAGGAGTGGGAAGCCGTCGAGGGCTCGCCCTTCCTCGAATACGTCTTCCAGCTGAAGCAGGAGGGCAAAATCAAGCACATAGGCCTCAGCAGCCACAACGCCGAGGTGGCCCTGCGCGCCGTCAAGAGCGGCTGGGTGGAGGTGCTCATGTTCAGCCTCAACCCCGCCTTCGACCGCCTGCGCGGCGGTGCCATCCCCTGGGAGAAAGGGGCCATGGACAACCTGCAGGCCGGCATCGACCCCGTGCGTGTGGAACTCTACGACTACTGCGCCACGCATAAAATCGCCGTCACGGTGATGAAGACCTTCGGCGGCGGCGGCCGCCTGCTCGACGCCAAGACCTCGCAGCTCGGCGTGGCCTACACCCCCGAGCAGTGCATCGCCTACTGCCTGGCCAAGCCCTGCATCAGCACCTGCATCCTCGGCATCGACAACCTCGACGAGCTGAAGCGCGACCTGCACTGGATGCACGCCACCGAGGCCGAGAAGGACTACACCAACGTCGCCAAACGCGAGAAACCCACCCTCGGCGGCGACTGCACCTACTGCAACCACTGCTCGCCCTGCTCCGTCGGCATCCCCATAGCGCGGGTCAACGAACTGCTCGACAAAGCCGAGACCGACGGCCTCACCCCCGAGCTGCAGGAGCAATACAACGCCCTGCCCAAACACGGCAGCGACTGCACCCACTGCGGCGCCTGCCTCAGCCGCTGCCCCTTCGCCGTCGACATCCCCTCGCGCATGGACGCCGCCCGCACCATGTTCGGCCGCTAGAGCCACGCCCCATAACACAACGCCATGACAGAGAAGCAACAGACTGCCGCCGCCAAGGCCTTTGCCAAGCGCCGGTCAGGACACGGACACCCGCCACCCCCTACGGGCAGGCTAAGCAGTGTGCCGACATCTATTGTGGCTCGGCTTTTCTCTTTATATTAGTACCCTGTAAGTCACAATTCTTGCCATATTGAAATTTTTTCGTATCTTTGCACCGCGATTTATGGATAAAAACACTATACGAATGAAGCGAATATTTATACTTTTTGCGGTCGTGCTGCCTTTGCTGGCAGGCGCGCAGGTAAACCAAAAAGAAAGCTGCACCTCGATTATGGTGGGCAAAAGTGCCTCGGCGGACGGCAGTGTCATCACGTCGCACACCTGCGACGGCCGCTACCGCACATGGATGTCTATCGAACCCGCTGCCGACCACAAGGGGGGCGACCTCCTCACGGTCAACAAGGGCACCATGCACACCACCTTCCGCACCGATACCACCGGCATCCGCGAAGCGGGCAAGATACCCCAGGCCTCGCATACCTATGCCTACCTCAACACCGCATACCCCTGCCTCAACGAGAAGCAGCTGGCCATCGGCGAGACCACCTTCGGCGGCCCCGATACCCTGCGCAACCCCAAGGGCATGTTCCAGATTGAGGAGTTGCAGCGCATTGCCCTGCAACGCTGCTCCTCGGCCCGCGAGGCCATCCTCCTCATCGCCGACCTCATCCGCCGCTACGGCTACGGCGACGGCGGCGAGTGCATCACCATTGCCGACCGCCGCGAGGTGTGGCAGATGGAGATCCTCGGCGAGGGCAAGGACAAGATTGGTGGCATCTGGGCGGCACAGCGTGTCCCCGACGATCATGTGGCCGTCAGCGCCAACATACCCCGCATCGGACGCCTCCAGCGCAACAACCCCGACTTCTTCATGTGCTCCGACAATATCGAGGCCGTGGCCCGCAAGTACAAGCTTTGGGACGGCCGCAGCGAGTTCATCTTCTGGCGCGCTTTCTGTCCTGAGTATGCCGGTGGCAAGAACTTCCGCGAACGCGAATACTTCATCCTCAGCTCGTTGGCTCCCTCGATGGGGCTGCGCCGCGATGCTGAAGAGCTGCCCTTCTCGGTCAAGCCCGACAAGGGGGTCAGCGTCCGCGACGTCATGCGCCTGCTGCGTTCCACCTACGAGGGGACCGAGATGGACATGACGCGCAACGTGCAGATGGTTGTCGACCGCAAGCGCGACGACGGCACCAAGTATAAGGATACCATTGTCAGCCCCGTGGCCAACCCCTGGCTCACGGGCAACATGCAGAAGACCCTCAACCACATAGCCCCCGGCACCATCGACTTTGTCCGCACCGTCAGCGTGGCCTGGTGCAGCTACAGCTGGGTAGCGCAGCTACGCGACTGGCTGCCCGACGCCGTCGGCGGCGTGGTGTGGATGTCGTTCGACAACCCCGGCCAGTCGCCCCGCATACCTATCTTCTGCGGCAACACGCGTCTGCCCAACGCCTTCGGCCTCTGCGGCCAGAAGAAGTACGACGAGCAGGCCGCCATCTGGCACTTCCGCCGCGCCAACAAGCTGGCCACCGTGGCCTGGCAGCGCACCAAGAAAGGCATGACGGACGAGCTGCTGCGCCTCGAGAAGGAGGCCATCGACGGCCTTAACACCCTTGAGCCCGACATCAAGAACAGCCGCACCGACCAGTGGGCCAACCTCCTCAACGACTACACCTACCGCACCTTCGACAATGCCTCCTACGCCTGGCGCCAGCTCGAAGAGAAGTACTGGCACCTCTTCGGCATGGGGTTCTAGGGATTTGAAAGTTGAAAGTTGAGATTATGAGGCGGCAGTTTTATCATGTGCTAATGCGTAAATCCATTAGTGCGTTAGTACTTTGTCTGGTGCCGATGGTGGCCACGGCGCAGAATGTGAAGATTCCGAAGGGTGCCAACGTGTTCACCTACCACCAGATCGAGTACGGCGAGAGGAACGACACATCCATCATCACCGTGGAGCGCAACCCCGACGGTTCCATCGTCATACTCCCCCCCAAACCCGAAGGGAAACTGATACCGGGCTATTGCCAGACGGTGACCAGCGTCGACTATGCCGCCGACAGCATCACGGTGACGGCCTACTACGACGACAGCGCCTACTACTACCGCACCGCCTTCTCGCGCAGCGACATCGAGTGGCGCCGCGACGGCAAGAAGCGCATCTGCTCCGTCAACAGCAACACGCTGGAGTTCGAGATGGACGAGAACGCACCCGTCAATGTCAACCCGCTGCCCTACTATGGGCTGACGAAGGGCGTGCTGCGCTCGTTCACCCGCAACGGGCAGCTGCGGCTGAAGCTGGCTGAAGCGAAAAAAAGCCTCACCCCCCAGCCCCCTCTCCTTTCAAGAGAGGGGGGGAGGCGCGTCTCGCCGCGCGAGCTGGACCGCATCATGAAGGAGCGGCTGGTGGTCACCACCCGCATCTTCGACCACGAGCAGATATGCTGGGGCAAGCCTAACGCCCACGTTGACGGCGGCCTGGCCAAAGTTCCCAGCGACACGGTGCTGCACTATGCCGGCGGCACCCTCATCCTCAAGCGCGTCAAGCTGCCACACCTGCAGATCAATTACCAGCATTTCGTCGAGCTGCACCAGCGCAGCAACGGCGACGCCTACGACCGCACGGGTTCTGTCTTCGTCATTCTGCCAACCAGTGAGGAGAGCTTCTTCGACGGCATCAACCAGCACCCCGACTCGCTGCCCGTCTTCACCGGTCGCGACGGCCAGCGCTATCAGGGCATGATGAAGACCGGCAACTATGAGCCCCCCATCGAGCTGGTGCGTTTCTTCACTCCCTTCGGCGTGGGTCACTTCAACGAGCGCATGGCGGGCTACGGCATCGACTGGCGCGACGAGACTTTCTACCGTCAGGAGATTACCGACATCTACAACCACATAACCAACGATTACCGGATCTCCAGTGTCCTTATCGGTGCCTGGATTGGCAACTATGACGGGGGTGGCCATCTGCTGACGATGGACATCAAGTCATACCCCAACGGCATCCGCGTGCTGAACGCCGAGGAGGGCGAGTTCCCCGGCGAAATTGTACCCCTCTTCAACACCTGCAACGTGCTGGAGATGGCCGGGCAGAACTACGGAAAGCTCTTCGGAACCGACTCGCTGACGGTAACGTTCCGGATTGACAAAGATCCCGCCGCCGCCCGCCTGCGCTACATCAGCACTGGCCACGGCGGCTGGGGCGAGGGCGACGAGTTCGTGCCGAAGACCAACACCATCCTCATCGACGGCAAGGTGGCCTTCACCCACACCCCCTGGCGGCAGGACTGCGGCTGCTACCGCGACCTCAACCCGGTGAGCGGCAACTTCTGGAACGGCCTCAGCAGCTCCGACTTCTCGCGCTCCGGCTGGTGCCCCGGCACGGCCACGCAGCCCGTCTACTTCGACCTCTCGCCCTGGGCCGACGGCCGCGAGCACACCTTCACCGTCGCCATCCCGCAGGGCAAGCCCGTCGAGGGCATGTTCTCCCACTGGGCCGTCAGCGGCGTACTCATCGTGGAGTACTGATGCTCCCCGCTTCCGGCGGAAATCTATAAATCCAAAATGGATTTCTGGATTACGCGAAGCGGGAGAAAAAAACGTCGATTGTGACAAAAAACGCTTTCGGGCGTTTAATAAGGGTGTAAAACGACAACAGCAATGGACGAACACCCCTTCATAGAACTCATCGAGCGACACACGGCAGCCATCGAGCGCGTGTGCCGCTCGTTCTGTTCTGTCCGCGAAGACCGCGAGGACCTGCGGCAAGAAATCCTGCTGCACCTTTGGTGGGGGTGGAAGCACTACCGGCCCGACCATCGCCCCATCACATGGCTCTACCGCGTGGCCCTCAACACCGCCATCAGCTGGCGCCGCCACCGGGGCCGCCAGGTGGCTACGATACCCCTCGACGCCTTCGACCTCCCCGACGACACCGCCCTCCACGAGCAGGCGGTACACCTGCGGTCCCTCATGCTACATCTGCCCACGGCCGACCAGCGGATGCTGGAGCTGTACCTTGATGGCTTTTCCTCCAGCGAGATAGCCTCTGTTTTAGGCATCAGCCAGACGGCGGTCACCACCCGCATGGGTCGCATCAAAGAGAAATTACGAAAAATGAGAGAGATATGAATATAGAACAATTGATTGAATCCATCCACGAAGAGAACGCCCGCCGGCGCCAAGCGGAGCGGAAAGCGCAAAGCGTAAAGTGGAGAGTGGGGCGCATCGCCTTGCCTGCCGCCGCTGTGGCCGCCGTGTTGCTGATAGTGTTCCTGCCTCGCGCGGGCGAGGTCCATGCCACCACCCCCGCCCCCGGCATCTACTGCAACAGCCAGTGCAACCCCGACGACGTGATGGCGCTTATTGACAACAATATCAATCACATCAAAGAAATACGGAAACCATGAAAAAAGTATTGCTTATCTTTTCGCTGATGGCACTTGCCACAGTAGCCAGCGCGCAGACTGCACTCTACAAGAAATACGCCCATCGTAGCGACATCCGTGTCTATTGTGTGGAACATTACCCCCTGTCGGGAGGTGATACGGTGACGGTCACCTTCATCGAGGCCGACAACGACCCGGTACGCAATGCTATTAGGCAAGAACTGGTGGCCATCGACCCTGACCGTCGTAAGAAAAAGTACCAAGAAAAAGATTTTCAGCTCAACTTGACAAGTGAAGAGGTGGAACGGATTGATGAACTAATAAAAAAACACAAGCATGTTGAATCATTCTTGTCCTCTCCTTTACCGGGCGACAGTGGGAAGTATTATGTTAACTGCCCTTCCGACCGCCCTGTAATTCTCGTATTTCATGTCTACTCTGACGAGCAACAGGGCAAAGTGATTCAACACATTATTTCCACCGAATTTAACACTGTCAAATGAAAAAAGCACTTCTTACTATTATCTCCCTGCTGCCGTTATGTCTGTTTGCACAGACTCCCGACAGTGCGAGCCAGGCCAAACTGGACAGTATCGACGCCAAGATGCAGCTCATGAAGCTGAAGGAAATCAGCATTTCCGCCCCCAAACCCGTCTACAGCATGACTGGCGAGGTGGTGAACTACAACGTGGAGAACGACGAGACGGTGGCTGGCCTCACCGCCTGGGACGCCATCCGCAATGCCCCCTCTGTGCAGATCGACGTGGAGGGTAACCTATCCATGCGCGGCTCCGACCATATCGACGTGTGGCTCAACGGCCGCCCACCGGCATGAACGGCCCCACGCTGAAAGCCTTTTTCGAGAGCATGCCCGCCGAGGCGCTGACCCGCGTGGAGGTCATCAAGAACCCCTCGGCCAAATACATGGTGGCCGAAGGACACCACATACTTAACATCGTCACCTCGGCCCGCCTGCGCACCTCGCAGCTTCTCATCTTGGGCCTCAGCGGCAACACGCGCCCCTACTACTCGCCCTGGTTCAGCTATGTGCGCAACACCGACCGCCTGAAGTTCTCCTTCCACCTGGCCGGCAGCCGCAGCCATTTCATCAACGACGGCCAAGGAGGCTACACCCTCACCTCCGGCGACGACACCACCAGCCAACGCACCTACCGCAGCCACTCCGACGGGTCGAGTTATTTCGGGAATAACAACATCCACATCGACTACAAGATCGACTCCCTCACCGACTTCAGCCTCATGTCGTGGAACATGCTGCAGGGCCGCTACAACGACCACCTCGGCTACCGCTACGAGCAGTGGGACTACCTGCCCGACACCGCCCACTACCGCTACCTCGACACCTCCGACAGCCGAAACTACAGCATCAACGGCTTCACCAATTTCGACATCAAGCGCCGTCTGCCCGGCCGCAAGGGGCACAACATCACCCTGGGCGGTACGTGGAACTACCTCTTCAGCGCCCATCACAACGAGAGCCAACGCCTCATCTCCCTTGCCGAAGGCAACCCTGCGGCCCTCCTCCTACAGCCTTACGACCGCACCAACGACAACCACTACAACCGCAACACCGTCGACCTGTCCTTGCGCTACAACCGACCCCTCGGTCCCCGCGACGAATTCAGTATCCGCCTCGGCGGCCGCCCCTACGGAAACAGCCACCGCGACCGCAACATCCTCCTCGCCGCCGGCCTTCTGGACACGCTGCGCAACTATGTGAGCGACTACTACACCAACAGCCTCTATGCCAGCCTCTCGCTCCGCCACGAGTGGGAACGCACCACCCTCGGCGCCGACCTCCACGCCTCGCATGACTGGCTCCGCATCGTGGGCCGTGGCCTCTTCCCGGACGACACCCTCTTTCGCTTCCTTGCCCTCGAGCCCTCCTTCTCGCTCACCCACCGCACCCCCTCCATGCACTATTTCCGTTTCAACTACTCCTACTCGCTCTCCACCCCCTCGGGCGACGACCTCACCACCAGCCGCGTCTACGCCGACGACTCCTACTCGGTCGGCAACCGCCATCTCGGTAACGCCGCCACCCACAAGGCCACCCTTTCGTGGAACCGCTACTTCGAGCGGTTCGGCAACGTCAGCATCGACGCCTACGCCAACAGCACCACTGGTGGCATCGAGAGCATCACCGCCTCGACACCCGCGGCCGACCCCTTCCTGGGACGCGTCATCACCTACACCATGCCCTTCAACATCGCCTCCTCCTACAAGACGGGCGCCGACGCCAACTTCACCTACCGCCCCGCCGCCTGGGCCAGCCTGAGCCTCAACGCCAGCCTCTTCCGGCAAGGCTATCGCGTAGAGGGCGAGCCCTGGCAGGAGCGCCTCTCGTGGACGCTCTACGCCCGCCTCTGGGCCAAGGTGGCCAAGCTGGTCAACCTCGACGCCAACCTCAACTACGGCACTCCCACCCTCGCCCTCTACTCCACCGAGGAGCGCAACCTCACCGTCGACCTCGGCATCTCCGCCACACTCCTCGACGGACGCCTCTCCCTCCGCGCCAGCGTCAGCGACCTCTTCGACAGCAACCTCTACCTCGAGACCGTCAACGCCCCCACCGTCGCAACTACCGAGGAGCGCCACTCCGCCTACCGCTTCGTCACCTTCGGCGTCATCTGGCGCATCGGCAAGCTCGACCTCGAATGGCAGGCCCGGGGAGGCGCCGCAGGGCAATAACCAGCGGTGTGCTGATTATTGAGCACTAGACTTCCTCCCGGCGCCGATATACTTCTTCAGGCTCTTGACGTAGTTCCTGAAGGCCTCCACGCCTTGGGAGGTAATACGGCACGTGGTGCGAGGCATCTTTCCCTTGAAGCCTTTTTCCACTGCGATGTATCCCGCCTCCGACAGTTTGTCGATCTGCACGCTCAGGTTGCCCGAGGTGGCGCCGGTCTGCTCCTTGAGGTAGGTGAAGTCGGCCTCATCCACCCCGGCTAGGATGGACATCACGGCCAGCCGCAACTCGGAGTGCAGCAGTGGATCCAATTTCGGCAACATAGGGCTAGCGGTATTGACGTTTGACCAGCAGCCCCGTGGCCATCAGCACCAGGCCGGCAAAGGTGAAGATGAGCAGTTGCTCATATTCGGCACCGGTGATGTAGTAGATAGCCAGACCGCCGATGCCGGTCACGAAGCCCGCAATTTTGATGGTCCAGTTCTTCAGCGCCACGCCGCAGGCGCACTCGGCCAGGCCAAATATCAGCACCATTTCGGCCGTCAGGCCCGCCAGCGACACAATGGCGCGTAGGCTCATGCCAAAATCCTGTGCGCCTTCACTCACATAGAAATAGCCAAGTGTGAAAGCCGCCACAGCGCAGGAGAAGATACCGAGGGTGGTCCAAATGCCCTGCGTGATGCGGCTCACCTCGTTCTGCACACGCTCCGCAGCATCTTGGCGGCTAAGCCAATGCGCCAGCGGAGACCCGATGGCAGGCAGCGCAAACCACAGGCAGTTCCACGCCGCCTTGTCGGTCAGTTTCCATAATACATATACCATAAGCGAGAAGACCGTCAGCAACGCACCCCACAGGATGTAGTACTTGCTGCTGCGCTGGATAATCTCCTTGCGGCTGCTGTTCAGCGTCTCGGTGATGAGCGACAGGCTCTCTTGGGCCGTCATTTCTCTGTTTTTTTCGTTGGTGTTTTCCATTTCTTCAATTTTTTTTTAGGGTTCATAACAAGAGTGTGCACTTCTCTCGTCAAATTTGACAGTGCAAAAATAAACAAGTTTATGATATAAACAAAATTTTTCTTTGCATTTTATCACAACACACTAGTATACATATCATTATTTTTTCAAATCCAAAGGCTCAAGAGCTGCTAATTCATATTTTTCAAACTTCAATACAAAGGATTTTCATTACTTTTACCTTATCTGAACCGAAGAGAACCAGCCAACAAATTTCACATTTTGCGGTACACATTTTGTGAAATCCTAAAACTTTTGTATATTTGCAGTGTAGAATAAAATGAACCATCATGTATAACCCGTTTATTTTCAGGGCATACCAAACAAAAGAGCTGTTCTGTGACAGGCAGGAAGAGTTGAAAATCCTCGTCACCAACACGCTCTCGGGTGCCGACACAACCCTCATCGCACAGCGTCGCATCGGCAAGACCGGTCTTATCTATCGCCTGATTGACGAGATCCGTTCAGAAAACCTCCCCATTCTGCCCATCTATGTAGACATCTTTGCCACGCGCTCGCTGGAGGACTTCGTGAAAGCCCTCTCAACGGCTGTAATGAACGCCATTCCCGAAAAAAGCAGCATCGGCAAGAGGTTTGCCAAATTTATCCGCTCCCTCCGTCCGCTCATCACCTACGACCCGTTGACCTCAACGCCGCAAATACAACTGACCCTTCGGGGTGAGGACGAACAGAAGCAGACCTTGACGGGGCTGCTCACCTTCCTGGACAGTCAGGACAAGAAGATTTTATTGGCTATCGACGAGTTCCAGCAGATACGCGAATACCCCGAGAAGAACGTCGAAGCAATGCTGCGGACCATTATCCAGACGCTGAACAACGTCACCTTCCTCTATTGCGGCAGCAAGCGGCACATGATGCTCGACATCTTCGGTGGGGAACGCAATCCCTTCTACCGAAGCACGGCCTTTGTCACCCTCCAGAAACTCGACCACATGGTCTATGCCGAGTTCATCACAAAACACTTCCTCGATGGAGGATTCAACATCGACGATGATGCCGCCGACTACATCCTCAATTGGACACGGCGCCATACCTACTTCACCCAACGGCTATGCCATGCCGTGTACAATATGGCACATGGCAAGGTGGATGTCGCTCTTGTCAAGCAGGCTGCGGCGCAGATACTACAGTCCGACTCCGTGGTTTTTGGACAATACCAGCAGCTGCTGACGGCAGGCCAATGGAACTTTCTGATAGCGGTGGCCAAAGAAGGCGAGGTATCGCAAACCACCTCTCGCCAGTTCCTTCGCAAATACCATTTGGGCAACCCCTCGTCAGTGAACCGCATAGTCACCTCTCTGGTTGAGAAAAACCTCCTCGACGAGAGCGTTGAAGGCGGCAAACCTATCTACAGCCTTAACGATGTGTTCCTGTCGCGCTGGCTAGAGGAGGTGTATTGAATCATTGGATCGCAAATCCGAAGGCTTGTCTTGAACAAAATTAACTTGACACTTTTTTTTGCACAAAAAGCAAAAAAACTTCCGGCTGCAAAAGTACGACTATTTTCCAAACCAGCCAAAATAATGTCAGTTTTTTTATGTATCTTTGCATCCTCAAAATTGTGATATGATGCAACGTAACCATTATAAAATCAGTGTAGTGATGCTGGCACTCTGCCTTGCGGCACTTGCTCCGGCGCAGGGGCAGAGCCTCAAAATCATCTTCGCAGGCGACCTCATGGGGCACACGCCGCAGCACAAGGCGGCCCTCAAGGCCGACGGCACCTACGACTATGCGCCCTGCTTCCGCTATGTGAAGGACTACATACAGAGTGCCGACCTGGCCATCATCAACCTCGAGGTCACGCTGGCCGGGCCGCCCTACACGGGCTACCCCCAGTTCTCGTCGCCGCGCGAACTGGCCGTGGCCGCCCAGGAGGCCGGTTTCGACGTCATGACCACCGCCAACAACCACTGCATGGACCGCGGCAAGGCCGGTCTGGAGCGCACCCTCCGAGTGCTCGACACCCTCGGCATCCCCCACCTCGGCACCTACCGCAACCGCGAGCAGCGCGACGCCGAGCACCCCCTGATCCTCGACCGCAACGGCTTCCGCCTCGCCCTCCTCACCTACACCTACGGCACCAACGGCATCCCGGCCGTCAGCCCCAACATCGTCAACCTCATCGACACCGTCGAGATGGCCCGCGACCTCGCCGTGGCCCGCAGCCGCGGCGCCGACTTCGTCATCACCCTCATCCACTGGGGAATAGAGTATGCCGTCAAGGCCAACGCCGAGCAGGAGCAGACGGCCCGCTGGCTGCTGGAGCACGGCTGCGACGCCGTCATCGGCGGCCACCCCCACGTGGTGCAGAACTTCACCCTCGACGCCATCCCCGACAACGGCCGCCACCCCGAGATTGTCGTCTACTCCATGGGCAACTTCGTC
This sequence comes from uncultured Bacteroidota bacterium, assembly GCA_902784865.1. Classification (GTDB taxonomy): domain Bacteria; phylum Bacteroidota; class Bacteroidia; order Bacteroidales; family P3; genus Colimorpha. The sequence goes on from CACZWL010000026.1 coordinate 17,912, forward strand.
AGCAACCAGCGCGACGTCAATACCGACGGCGGCATCATGGTCGAGCTGACACTCAGCAGGTTACCCAAGTCGAGCATCATCACGCAGAACTGTCGCTACCTGCCTTACTGGGTCTACCGCGGCACCATCGACAGCCTCTACCAGTACTACATCCTCCCCTCGACCGACGCCGCGGCCTTCCCCGAGCTCTACCAGGTCGGTGGCGACGACCTCAAGGCCCTGCAGCTCTTCGACCGCAACACCCGCGTGCGCCTCGAAGCCTGCGCCCTCCCCGACGGCAGCAACATCGCCGAGCGCCTTTTCTACCATGCCGGTCGCCCCATCATGTCGCAGCGCGCACCCAGCGAGCCCTGCATCCTGCGCCCCACGTGGCAAGGCATGCCCCTGCGTAAGCCCTCGGCGGTGCCGTCGCCCAAGTTCCCCCTCAAGGTCCGCAGCGATAACCACTAATGGTGAATTTCGCGCCTAGGGCGGCGCATGTCGGATTTTTTGCGTAATTTTGCAGCGTGAACAAAAACCGAAAACAACTCGTAATATGAAGAAAATCATTGCATTGACAATTGTATCGCTCCTCGCTGTCGGCGCCGCCACGGCCCAGGAGCCCCAGAAAAAGGACGCCCCCAAGGTTGAGCAGCAGGCCCGCCACGGACACGGCGGCAAGCACTGCGGCAACTGCCCCAACCACGGCAAACACCACGGTGGCCACGGCCACGCCCACGGCCAACAGGCTCAGCCTCAGGCTCCCCAGTACAATGCCGACGGCATCGACATGGCTGTCGTCCGCGCCTTCCCCACCGTCAAGAGCGTCAAGAAGACCGCCAAACTGACCGAGGTCTACGATGCCAACAGCAAGCTCCTCGGCTATGCCCTCTACAGCAAGCCCGCCTCCGACGGTATCAAGGGCTACGCCGGCGAGACACCCGTCCTCATCGCCCTCAGCACCAAGAAGATAATCCTTGGCGTGTGGCTCCTCGGCAACGTCGAGACCCCCCGCTACCTACAGCGCGTCGAGGAGGCAGGCTTCTACAAGAACTGGAACGGCCTCTCGGTCAAGAAAGCCCTCAAGAAGGAAGTCGACGCCGTCAGCGGCGCCACCTTCACCTCGAAGGCCGTCGCCGCCAGTGTCCGCGCCGCCCTCGAGCAGCTCTGACCCCTGCCGGCACCCCTGCCGCCGACCCCACGGCCGCGCCCCCTCGGGCGCGGCCTTTTTTTGTACCCCCTAGGCACCCCCGGCAAGCACTTTTTCCATGGCAGAAGTTGGGCAAACTTATAGCAAACTTTGATACCCCTAATACGCTGATAATCAGCTGTGGGTTCTTGGCGCATTTTGGCCCGTTTTTCAATTTTCGAATCAAAAAAATCGCGACCTTTTCCGGTGCCTCCGCCGACGATTTTTTACCCATATATTGCACACGCGCACAATAAAACCCGCGGGCGTGCGTTCTATATCCAAAAACAAACCCTCAAACCCTATGAGAATCAACTCCAAGATGAAAGTCCGCGAAGTGGCCGGCGAGCACATCGTCCTCATGCCCGGCGAAGGCGGTTCCGATATGACCAGGGTCGTGGCCCTCAACGAGAGCGCCCTGTTCCTCTACAACGCGCTGTCCGACCGCGACTTCGAGGCTGCCGATGTCGTCGCCGCGCTGCTCGACGAGTACGAGGTTGACGAGGCCAGTGCCCGCCGCGACGCCGAGGCCTGGATTGTCGACATGCGTGACAACAGCCTGATTGTCGACTGATTATGGCTGAGTTCCTGCTCAATATCGGCGGCTTGGCGGTGCGCTATTCCGGCGGTCCTTCGCTCGCTTATGCCATGAATATCCCCGGCATGTACGAGTTCCAGGCCCCTGCCGCTGCGGTCGACATCGACGTCCGCCTCGACCAGCCCCTGACGCTCCCCGAGTGCCGCTGGCTCCACAGCTTCGACATTGCCGACGGCAACGCCGTCTGTCGCTTCGGCGTCGATGCCGAGGGCGTCTACTACTACCTCTTCGACGAGCGCAGCCTGCTCCGCTACGACGAGCGGCAGCCCGCCGTTGTCGAAATCAACACCATGTCTACCACCTCCCACCTGCGCTTCGCCCTCTGGGTGGCCTATTCGATGGCCGGCCTGCGCCGTGGCCGTGTGCCGGTCCATAGCTCGACCGTTGTCTGCCAAAGCCGCGGCGTCATGTGCCTCGGCGAGAGCGGCACCGGCAAGAGCACCCATACGCGCCTATGGCTCAACAACATCGGCGGCACCCACCTCCTCAACGACGACAGCCCCATCGTGGCCCTCGTCGACGGTGTGCCCACCGTCTTCGGCTCGCCCTGGAGCGGCAAGACCCACTGCTACCGCCCCGAGCAATACCCCATAGCCGCACTGCTGCGCCTCGAGCAGCGCCCGGAGAACACCATACGCCGCCTCGGCACCGTCGAGGCCTTCACCGCCCTCCAGCCCTCGTGCCCGCCCTCGTTCGCCAAGGACGACCGCTCGCTCGACCTCCTGTGCGACTTCATCTCGAGCATCATCAGCCGCGCTCCGGCCTTCCGCCTCGGTTGCCTGCCCGACGCAGCTGCCGCCAACCTCAGCTTCAGCACCATATTCTGCGCCCAATGAACAGCCACACGCTCTCTCCGCATACCGCCCGCTATCAGGCCTACTTCGCGGCCGTCGTCGACCAGCTCAAGCAGGGGCAGACCGTCACCCTCGCCTTCGGCGGCAGCAGCATGTACCCCACGCTCAAGCCTACCGACAAGGTGACCTTCGCCCCCCTGGCCCACAGCGACAACCCGCAGGTGGGCGACGTCGTCCTCTTCAGCCAGTTCGGCCACTACATCGTCCACCGTGTCGTCAGCCGCCACAATGCGCGCTACAAGGTGCAGGGCGACAATAACTACGGCACCGAGAGCATCAGCCGTTGGGACATCGTGGGCATCCTGACCGCCGTCGAGCGGGCCGACGGCACACGCATCGACACCTCCAGCCGCCAGTGGGCCGCGCTCAGCCGCCGCTCGATCGTCCGCAAGCGCCTGAAAAACTTCGCCATCCGTTGGCTCAGCAGCCAAGGCCGCCGCCAGGTGCGCCCCTGGTACTTCATCGGCCTCGCCTTCCTTATGTGGGCTCCGCTCAACGGCGTCGGCGTGCGCCTCGACAACTACATCCTCGGCATCCGCGCCGACCACTTCCTCCACGCCTCGGTCTTCATCCCCTGCACCCTCTACCTCATGGACCTTATGCGCCGGCGCTGGCTCGTGTGGCTTGTGGCGGTGGTCATAGGGCTTGTCGCCGAAGGCGGACAGTACCTGCTGCCCTTCCGGGCTTTCGACGTGAACGACCTAGTGGCCAACGTCATAGGCATCTCGCTCGGTTGGGGGGCCATCCTTTGGGCAAAGCGTAACAATGAGAAAAAAATTATAAATAAATCATGAGAAAATTGCTGTTTTTCAGCCTGCTTGCACTGGCGGTTGCCGCTTGCAAAGAGGACCCCACCATCGTTGGCGAGTGGCAGAAGACTTGCGAGATAGTGGGCCGTTCGCTCGGCGAAGGGCATTCACGGATGGATACCACCTACTTCGAGGATGGCACTATCTACTCCTTCAACGAAGACCACAGCCTGTATGTCTCTGATGGCCATGGCCATGTGCTGGACAACTGTCAGTGGAGGATAGTGGGAGACACCCTACTTATGTACATGGTGTTGGGCGATGACGGTGCACAGATTCAGCCAGGGGTGATGCTTGTCGAGCATCTGGCAGAAGAGGATATGCACTGGCGCAACCTTGTCTTGGGCGACCACCGCGTGCACCTCCGCCGGCGCTAGCGCCCTTTGCCTGCCAGCAGGCCGCAGGCGGCGTCGATGTCCTGTCCGCGCGAGGCACGGATGGTGCAGATGACCCCGTGGCGGTTCAGGTAGTCTCGGAAGGCATTGATTGTCAGTGGTGCCGATGTCTTGTAGGGAGCCTCGGGCGATTCGTGGAAGCGTATCAGGTTGACCCGGCAATCCAGTCCCCGCAGGGCTTCGACGAGCCGCGCGGCGTGCGCCTGGTCGTCGTTGAGTCCGCGGAACATCGTGTATTCGAACGACAGGCGTCGCTGGCCGCTCCAGTCGTAGCGTCTCAGCAAGGCCAGCACCTGCTCCAGGGGGTAGGCTTTCTGCACTGGCATCAGCTCCTGCCGCTCCTGCGGCACGGGGTTGTGGAGGCTCACCGCCAGGTGGCACTGGCACTCCTCGATGAACCGCTGCATGGCGGGGATGATGCCTACGGTGCTGACGGTGATGCGCTTGGGGCTCCAGCCTAAGCCCCAGTCCGACGTCAGGACGCTGCAAGCCGACAGCACGGCGTCGAGGTTGTCCATAGGCTCGCCCATGCCCATAAAGACCACATTGGTAAGGCTTTCGAACTCGGGGATGGCAAAGAGCTGGTTCAGTATGTCGCCCGCTGCGAGGCTTCCGTGAAAGCCCTGCTGCCCGGTGACGCAGAAGCGGCACCCCATCTTGCACCCCACCTGGCATGATACGCACAGCGTAGCGCGTTCGTCGTCAGGTATATACACAGCCTCGATGCCGGGGCTGAAGAGGTACTTCTTCGTGCCGTCGGCCGACACTTGGCAGCGCTCGGGGCTGGTGCGCCCGATGTAGGCCACCTCGTTCAGCCGGGCGCGTTGCGCCAGCGAGAGGTTGGTCATGGCGTCGATGCTCTCCGTGCACTTCTTGTACAGCCAGTCGCAGAGCTGCTTGGCGGCAAAGCGGGGGAAGCCCTCGTCGGTGCATAGTTGCTGCAGTTGCAGCAGCGTCATTCCCAGTAAGTTAGTCTTTTTTTCTTTCTCCATCGTCGGGTCAAGTTGTTCAAATCGTGCCAAAGTCGAAGTATTCACCTACCAGATACCTACCAGATGCCTGGCGTTTCCGGGTCAGAAATCCCACTCGAAGTCTTCCTTCTCGATTTCTTGCTGGAAGTTCGAGCAGTCCATCTCGATGGGTACATTGGGGCGCTCGAAGTCGCCACGGTAGAACTTGATGTTCGGGTCCTCGTAGATTTTCTTCATGTAGTATCCGAAGACGGGCAGGGCCATGGCGGCGCCCTGGCCGTAGGTCATGTTGCGGAAGTGGATTGAGCGCAGCTCGCCGCCGGTCCATACGGCCGTGGCCAGCTTGGGTGTGATGCCGACGAACCAGCAGTCCGAGTTGTTCTGCGTCGTGCCCGTCTTGCCGGCGATGTTGGTGGTGTACTTGTTCAGCCCGTAGCGGTAGTTGAGGCGCGAGCCCGTGCCGGTCTGCACCACGCCTTTCATCAGCTCGACCATCATGTAGGCCGTCGCCTCGTTCAGTGCCTGGCTGCGTTTGGCGGTGAAGCGTTCCAGCACCATGCCCTTGCTGTCCTCGATGCGGCTCACGAAGATGGGCTCCACATATTCGCCCTTGTTGGCGAAGGTGGCCATGGCCCCGGCCATCTCGTAGACTGTAATTTCGGGCGTGCCTACGGCGATGGCGGGAACCACGTCGATGGGGCTCTTCACGCCCATCTTGCGTGCTATGTTCACCACCTGCTCCGGCGACCCCTGCTTCATCAGGTAGGCCGACACCCAGTTGATGGAGTGCGCCAGCGCCCACTTCAGCGTCACCATCTCGCCCTCGCGCTCATGGCTCGAGTTCTTCGGGCACCAGTCCGGCTGTCCCCACACCTCGAAGCATACCTCCGAGTTGGGCACCTCGGTGCAAGGGTACATGCCCAGGTCCTGAAGCGCCATGGTGTAGACGAAGGGTTTGAAGGTGGAACCTACCTGGCGGTGGCTCTGCACGTTGTCGTACTTGAAGTAGCGGTAGTTGATGCCGCCCACGTAGGCGCGCACGTAGCCCGTGCCGGGCTCGACACTCATCAGGCCCGCGTTGAGGAACCGCTTGCAGTAGATCAGCGAGTCCCAAGGTGTCATCGTCGTGTCCTTCAGGCCTTTCCAGCTGAACACGCGCATGCTGACGGCTTCGTCGAAGGCGGCGCGTATCTCTTTCTGGCTCATGCCGGCGCTCTTCAGGGCGCGGTAGCGGTCGCTGTTCTTCATGGCCTGCGTCAGGAACTTCTCCTCCTGCTCCTTGCTGATGTCGCAAAAGGGGTTGCCCTTGCGGCTCTTCAGCTCGCGGTCGAAGGCGGGCTGTATCTCCTTGCTGAAGTGTTCCTGCACGGCCTGCTCGGCATAGCGCTGCATGCGGCTGTCGATGGTAGTGTAGATCTTCAGGCCGTCCTTGTGGACGTTGTAGTATTCGCCGTTGGGTTTGCGGTGGTGCTTGCACCAGTCCTTCATGTAGGTGCGCAGGTACTCGCGCAGGTAGGTGGCAATACCGTCGTTGTGGCTTTGGGGCGAGTAGTGCGACATGTCGATGCTCTTCTCCTTGTACTTCTCGAAGTTCGCATCGTCCAGGTATCCGTAGCGGTTCATCTGGTATAGCACCGTGTTGCGGCGCTCCTTGGCATTGTCGGGGTGCCGCACGGGGTTGTAGGTCGACGGCGCCTTGAGCAGGCCCACCAGCACTGCCGCCTCGTCAACGTCCAGCTCCGACGGCGCCTTGTCAAAGAAGGTCTTGCTGGCCGTCTTGATGCCGTAGGCATTGCTGCCGAAGTCCACAGTGTTGAAGTACATGGCCATGATTTCCTGCTTGGAGTAGTTGTGTTCCAGCTTGACGGCCACCACCCACTCCTTGAACTTCGAGAAGACGGTGCCCAGCTTGCTCTTGTGTTCGCGGGGGAAGAGGTTCTTGGCCAGCTGCTGGGTGATGGTGCTGCCGCCGCCGGAGGAGCGGTTGCCCCCGAAGATGGTCTTGAAGAGCACGCGTCCGAGGCTGCGGGGGTCGATGCCGGAGTGCTTGAGGAAGCGTACGTCCTCGGTGGCGATGAGGGCGTTGATTAGGTTGGGCGACAGCTGGTCGTAGGTGATGTTGGATCGGTTCTCCAAGCCGATGTAGCCCAGCACCTGACCGTCGTCGCTGATGACTTCGGATGCTTGCAGGCTGCGGGGGTTCTCCAGTTCCTCGAAGGAGGGCATGAATCCGAGCCATCCCAGGGAGAGGAACAGGAAGAAGAGGATAATGGCAAGCCACAGGCCTGCGAAAACCATCCAGAGGGTTTTGACAGGGGTAGGGCGGCTGCCCTTGCTTTTATTCTTGGCCATGGGGGTTCATTTTACTGTATTCGATTCTGAGGCCGACGTCGTGTATGCCGGCTATGGCACTGTCGCGCATGCCGTTGGCGACCGAGAAGCGGTAGGTGCCGGGCATGGGGAAGCGTGCGTTGCGGCGGAAGTAGCAGCGGGTGTCGACGTAGCGCCCTGTGCGTTTGCCGTACCATTCGCCCGAGGGGGCCGCCAGGGGGAACTCCACCGTGTCGCGGGCGACGCTGCCGTCGGGGAAGGTGGTGCCCACGAAGAGGAAGGTGTTGCTGTAGGGGTAGGTGATGCTGTTGCGCACTTCGAAGAGGAAGTTGTAGGCGGTGACGGTGTCGTCGACCTGCACTTCGAAGCGGGCGCTGTCGGTGGGCAGCCATCCCTGTTCGTCGATGGGGGCGTATTCGGAGTAGAACACGTTGCGGTCGCAGGCGGCAAGGAGTGCTGTGGCGACTATGATTGCAAGGTATGAGCGAAGTGTTTTCAAGGCTAGTTTCTCCTGTCTCTTCCGCCGCTGCTGCGTCGGGGCTGGTCGTTCTTGGGTTTGTTGTTCTGGCGGCGTTCGCCGTTTTGCCGACGTTCTTTGGGTTGTTCGTTGGGTTGGCGGTCGTTGTGCTGTGGGCGTTCGCGGCGTTCTTGTCCTTCGCGGCGGTTGCGGTTGGGGCGTTCGCTGCGGTTTTCCTGGCGCTGGCGGTTGCCTGAGGGGCGGTTTTTGTCGGTTTCTTCGCCGACGACGCCGTTGCCGCCTTCGGCGAGGCGCCGCATCTCGCGTTCGATTTCCTCGTCGGTGCTTTCCTGGGCGAGGGCCGAGGTGGACATGAGTTCGACCTGGTAGTCTTCGAGGCGTTCGGGGTATTGCTGCTGGCGGTTGAGCTCTATGATTTCTTTTACGCGTTCGGCGGGTATGGCGAAGAGGTCGTTCTGGCCTTCGTAGGCGTACCACATGATGCCGCGGAAGACGTCGGTCTTCTTGTAGAGGGCGAGGCCTTTCTTGAAGCGTATGGCCTGGTTGGCGGGGGGGAACTTCTTGAGGGCGTCGGCGTAGACTTCGTATTCGAAGTTGAGGCAGCATTTGAGTTTGCCGCATTGTCCGGCGAGTTTCTGTGGGTTGGGGAGTATCTGTTGTGTTTTTGCGGCGGAGGTGGTGACGCTTTTGAAGGTGGTGAGCCAGGTGCTGCAGCAGAGTTCGCGGCCGCAGGTGCCTATGCCGCCCACTTTGCCGGCTTCCTGGCGTACGCCGATTTGTTTCATTTCGACGCGCATGCGGAATTCTTCGGCGAGGACTTTGATGAGGACGCGGAAGTCGACGCGTGCGTCGGCGGTGTAGTAGAAGATGGCTTTGGAGTGGTCGCCTTGGAATTCGATGTCGTTGACTTTCATGTCGAGGCCGAGGTCGGCGACGATACGGCGTGTGCGGAGGAGCGCCGAGCGTTCGTCGACGAGGGCTTCGGCCCAGCGGTCGATGTCGGCTTCTTTGGCGCGTCGGAAGAGTTTTTTGATGCTTTCAGACTCGGGGTTGATGCGGTGTTTGCGCATCTGCAGGCGGCAGAGTTCGCCGGTGAGGCTGACGATGCCGACGTCGTGGCCGGGTTGTCCTTCGACGGCGACGATGTCGCCTTCGGTGACGGTGAGGCCGTCGGGCAGGCGGTAGAAGTCTTTATGGTTGTTTTTGAAGTGCACCTCGACGCAGTCGAAGGGGCGTCCTGTGGGTTGGCGGACGCCGGCGAGCCAGTTGGTGGCGGTGACTTTCGAGCAGCTTTGCCGTTCGCAGAGGCAGACGGGCTTGTAGCACTCGGGCTTGCGGCGGCAGCCGCGGGCCAGGAAGACGTTCTCTTCGTATTTGGGCCAGGGGATGTCGGGGTCGGGCTCGAGGTAGGGGTCTATCTGGTTCTCCTCGCTCATGTATTCTTCGACCTCGGGGTTGGGCTTCTCTTCGCGCTGTTTCTCCATGCGGGCCTTGCGGCGGTCGCGCATGAAGGCTTCGAGGTCTTCGGCGGTGGCGGCCTCTTCGACGTCGTCGGGTATGCTGTCGGCCGTGGGGCGGGGGGTGGTGTCGATGCTGCTGGCGGCCGCTGCGGGCTCGTCGGGGATGATATCTTTCTTGTCTTCTTCCATGGGTGTGTAGGGTTTGTGGGCTTACCTCTTCTTGAGCGCCTTGCTCATGCGGAACGAGAGCTCCATGAAGGCTATCTTGGCATTGGCGTTGCGGTCGATGGCGTAGAGCGCGTCGTCGAAGATGGTGTCGATGGTTTCTATGTTGTTGACGGTGATCATTTTAGGGAATTGCGCGTCGAAGCGCTCGTCGCCCGAGCCGAGGTTGCAGGGCAGGCCAGCGGCGTTGCTGAGGAAGCATTCGCGCATGACGCCCGAGGCGTACTGCATGAAGAACTTCTGCTGCTCGCGGTTGAGGGCGGCCAGCTTGTCGACCTGCGCGGCCAGTTCCTTCATTTTCAGCTTGAAAAGCAGGCGGAGCCAACCGACGAGCAGCGGCCCGAAGAGGTCGCGCTCGGCCTGGCTGCGCACGGCGGCGACGGGCTGCAGGCGGAGGGTCTGCACGCGGCTTTTGATGGTGGCCAGGAGGCCTTCGTCGGTATCGTCGACCAGCAGGATGATGGTCTGCGGCAGCGGCTCCTCGAGGGTCTTCAGGAGCTCGTTGGCCGCCGCGCTGTTCATGCGCGTAGGCTTCCAGACGATGAGCATGCGCCAGCCCCCCTCGTAGGGCTTCATGTTGAGCACCTCGACGATGTGGGCGGCGTCGCGCTCGCGGATCATCAAGGTCTTGATGTCGGTGCCGAGGAAAGCGTGCCAGTCGTCGATAGAGCCGGCGGCGTGGCGCTCGAGGAGGAAGTCGCGGTACTGCGGCTGGTAGTCGGCGGCGCTGACCGACGAGGAGCCGTTGGGCGGATTGGGGAAGATGAGGTGCAGGTCGGGATGCATCAGGCTTGCAAGCTTCTTGCACGAGGGGCACTCGCCGCAGGCGTCGGCGCGCAGCTCGCCGCCCTCGTGGTGTACCGGATGCTCGCAGCAGAGATATTGCAGGTAGGCCAGCGCCACAGGCATGGCTACCGAGGCGTCGCCCAGCACCATTTGGGCGTGGCTGACGCGCCCACTGTCGATGACCGACGTGAGCCGATTGACGATATCTCGCTGTCCTACAATGTCTTTGAACTGCATAGCGTATTGTATTAAACTTGCAAATATACATGTTTTTTTTGATATATTATAAAAATATTTTCAACAGCCCCCCGGTGCACAGGGGTGGCACAGGGGGCAAACGGGGGGGGGGGACGGGAGGTCGGCTCGGGTGGCACAGAGTAGGGTCGCGGAAGGCGCAGGGTAGGGGTACGGGAGGCACTGGGGAGAGAAAAAACAGAAATTTTTCTGGCGGAAAGCCCCCCGTCGGGCCGCAAAACCGAGGCTGAAAATCAGAGGATTGCAGGTATCAAAGTTTGCTATAAGTTTGCAATTATTTTTCCTTGGCAACACAATAAAAAAACAACCCGAACGTTTCTGCTAAATAAGAATTAAAAATCAAGAATTAAGAAAACATCATATCATGGCCAAGTATTTTCAAGGTATTCTGGGCCCGTTCCAGGGCAAGGTGGGGACGGTGGTGG
>CACZWL010000027.1 GCA_902784865.1 uncultured Bacteroidota bacterium
GCGGCCGAGCGCGGCCGCAGGGGCGTAAGGTTCTTGCTGCCAGAGAGTTTCGCCATGGAGGAGGTCCACCTGTGGGTCTTCGCCGAGGGCAAGGAGGGCGCGGTGTCGGCCACGACGTATGCCGAGCCGCAAGGGGCCTCAGCGCTTGACGAAGCGGAGCGCGGCGACGGTGCCTTCGGCGGTGAGGAGGTGGAGGATGTAGGTACCTGCAGCGCAGCGACTTACGTCGATGTCGAGGGCAGTGGTGCCGGCGGGCACCTGCCACGCGAGGACTGTGCGCCCGGCAAGGTCGCGCAGTTCTAACAGCGCGCTCGTTTCCTGTGGTTTAAGCAGGTTGACGACGGCGATGCCCGTGGTGGGGTTGGGCGTCAGCGCCAGGATGCCATTGCCATCGGGCTGCGCGGCGATGCCGACGGCCGTTGCCGGCAGGGCCAGGGAGTCGGACCAGTCGCTCCAGCCGTCCCACATGCTTTTGCTGCAGCGGCCGCGGACATAGACGCAGTACGCCGTGTCGGGAGAGAGACCATAGATGTCGAAGACGGTCGTGTGGCAGGAGTCGATTCTGCCGTTGTCGGGGCTTGTGCCCTGCGGCGCCACAGAGACCTGCCAGGCGAGGGAGAGGGTGTCGGCCCATGAGACGCGGGCATTGTAGGCGGTGCGGAAGAGGAGCTGCGGGTTTTGCGGAACGTCGCAAGAGAAGAGGGCGGTGTCGTAAGGCAGGCCGACGGTGTCGACCTCGATGATGGGGTAGATGTGGAAACACTCTCTCGCTGTTCGGTATTGCAGATTCGAATATGAATTCATCGGATAGGCAAGATTCAAAAATTTAGCGTAAGGAATGTTCGCATGACAAGCGGGGTCTCTGATGGTGTAGTATAAATAATACATTGCACATCTGTAATCCAGAAACATAAAATATTCAGACGACTTGTCGTCGACGACGTTGGGGCTGAATTTGTCCCATCCAAGATAGAACGAGTCGGTCACAACGATCGCACTGTCGAAATAGTATTCCCAGATGGGGACAATATTCTTATGAATCCGAATGGAGTCGCATTCATTAGCGAAGCCTTGGTATGGGGAGCTCGCAGCGGGAATCTCCAAATAGCGCGGAGGGATGGCCTGAAACGTGTCGGTCCATGAGAAACGCATCAACTCCTGCGGGCCTGCAGCTGTTGCGTCAAAAAGAATGACATACTGGGTATCCAAGGTCGGATCGTAGGTAAAACTTGAGAGTCCTAGCGATGCAGACAAAGTGGCAGCCACGCCGATTATCCTGAGGGGAACGTCTGTCTGATGCAGCATATATCCATGCCCCGCAAATGACGGAATAATCAGGCTGTCGTAATACCCCATGGTATCGACTGTAGGGAACCATGTATAATGATATATCGGACTTTGCCCGCGGATGGTATCACCGTGGAGGTGATAGTAATGGCTCTGGGCAAAGAGCGGCACGGCCATAGCAAACGCCGCCAGCACGCAAAGGAGTCGTCTATTCTTTTTCATGTGCGTATGGTTTTGGGGGTTATCTGCAAATATTATCAAACACTGGCTTATAGGGATTTGGGTAGTAAAAAACGTTTGGAGGACGATTATACGTAAACGTGCCACTCTCTGCGATTTCTATACTCACGGGGAAATATAATTCATCAAAGAGTACATCTTGCGGAATATAGCAATTTTGGGAGGTAACATAAGAAAAAAGGGGAACCGCATACGTAAGGTCTGTTCCCACTGTAGAGAACAGCGCACCACTGCTTATCCGATTATCAACCGACATCAAATCAACCGGAGTAACTCCTGACCAGGCCTCGCCCGAAATAAGCTTGTTCATATACATATCCCAAGTGAACACAGTTGATGTTGGCACTGTCCACAGGGGATCGTCAATGTTATGCACAACAACCAACCTGTCGGAATCCTTGCTATATCGTATGTCTCGCAACGTATCTATCGGAGGATTAACCCCATGCACCATGTGAGCAGAATAACTTGCTGAGGAAAATGGAAACGTAAATACATCGTTGACATAGTGGGCTGCCGTTCCATACTCACCTGTCATAGGGTCGAAGAAGTAATGAACGACCGCTATGTCATTGTCCTGTAACCGTTCCACCAAGACGATACTGTCGGCCAACCGATCTTTAATTCCTACGGCATTAGGATAGCGCGGATTCACTAGGAAATCTAACATTTTGTCGTACATCAGCAATATGCATTTATCCATGTCGTTATCGTAGGCACTGACCACAACAACATCATCTGTGCATGTAACATCGTAAGGACGTACAATATTATCTTTCTGAAAGAGGATCCGTCCATCCCAATTGGCTCCGTTGAACCAGATGTCGCAGACGGTTCGGCTATGGGGTACGGTTGCCTGAGCGTTGTGGGTCAGCGTGCCGACAATGGCCAGATGGACGTGGGAACCGTCATCGAAGAGGTCCAGTTTCTCGGCAGACATCAGATGGGCTTGCGAGAGCAGACCATCAGAATATAAGTTATTGACAAGCGCGAAGTTGTAAGGCAAGTTATTGTAGAAGAGGTCGCTAATGCTGATAAACCCCACAAAGCCGACAGGGTTGCCGGCATTGGGAAAGGTGCCACAGAAATAGACCACGTCGCCGTACACCTCGAAGTCGTTCACGAACAGGTAATTGGGAAAAGCGGCGACAATGGCGTCACCAGGTGTATTGAGACTGTGCAGAACAAAATAGTGGCGGCCATTGGTATCCTCGCAATAGTGAACAGTCTCTTCTTCAGTATATTGCCGCACTATCGCCTTATTCAGCGACGGCATATTCTGCAGGACTTCCATATCCTGGCACCAGGCCCCGGCCACAGCCACAAAAGAGAGGCAGAAGAATAATAATTTCTTCGTCATAGTGTTTTGTATTTAATTGGTTTTTAACCGAATGGAGGAAACGGGCGCACAAATCACTCTCTGCAAATATACACATTTTTTTTAAATGTGCACACTTTTTTGCATTTTTTTTTGCAGGGGAGTGTGTGGTCAGAGACCGAGGGCTATGCGTATTTTGGAGATGTCGGTCTCGCGGCGCAGCAGGTTGTCGGTGTCGGCGGCATGCTCGGAAGCGAGGAGGTCGAGGAAGGCCTGCTGCATGACGAGGACGGCCGAGCACTGTCGGTTGTAGCGGCGCAGGTCGTCGAGGCTGAGTATGTCGGAGATGCCTTCGTAGGCTTTCTCCATGCGTAGGTAGGCCTTGGCTATATTGCGGTGGATGTTGGCCTTGCCGGTGATGCGCGACACGTTGTCGGCGGCGGTGCGACGGAGGTCGAAGGAGCGGAGGACGAGGCGCTGGATGTCGACATGGTCGCGCAGAGCGAGGATGAAGGCGTTGCCGCGGTCGACGTTGGTGAAGGCCGGGGTGAGCGCAGCCTGCTCCTGCAGGTTGCGATAGCCGCTCCAGAGGATGCGGTCGACGCGGCGCTGGGCGTTGATGGAGTCCTGGTTGAGGCGTATGGTGTCGCGGAGGCTGATGACGGAGAGGTACTGGCGCTGAATGTGTTGCACCAGTTCGAGCTGGGAGAGGTAGTTGTCGGCCTCGTCGGGGGTGCGGAAGTTGGGCACCGGGAGGAGCGTGGGGCGCAGCTCGCGGTAGGCGGCGGCAATGTCGCGGTAGGCCGACTGCGAGACGGCGATGATGGTGTCGGAGCGGTGCGAGATGTCCTCCAAAATATCGTAGCTGCTGAGGTATACGCGCTGCGCGCCGATGAAATCTTCGAGCTCCCTGATGAAGCGTAGGCTTTCGGCGTTGGTGGTGAAGGCCGGGACGGTGTTGAGCGAGCGCGAGGTCTCCTTGTAGGCGTTGGCCACGTCGCGGTATTTCTTGCTGTAGAGGCGCTGTATGTTGTCGGAGTTCTGCGTGATGGTGGAGCGGAGGTCGATGGCCTGCATGTAGCGCTGCTGGACGGCTATGATGGTATTGAGGCGTTTGATGTAGTCCTCGTACTCCTTGAGGTCGGCGAAGGAGATGGGGACCGAGGTGTTCTTGAAGACGCGCGAGTAGGAGCGATAGACGTCGGTGTTGTCTTTCTCGCAGCGGGTTTTGAGCTGGTTTTTGAAGTTCTCGATTTGGGTGGGCAGGGCGTTGTTGCCGAGGATTTTTTCCAGGAGGTCGAGCTGGAAGTCGTTGAGTTCGTTGAGCTGGACGAGGGTACGTTCGGAGGCGTTGAGGGTGGAGAGATCGTACTTGTTGTAGACCATGAGGTAGGAGTAGTAGAGGTCCTTGAGGTCCTTGAGCCTGACTTTGTCGGTGATGCCCTGGCCGTCGCAGGCTGCGATGATGGAGCGGTGGTGGAGGTCGATGTTGGCCTTGATGTCGGAGGCCTGAGCGTTGCGCTCGTCCTGCTGTCGGCGCTGCTCGTCGATGGCGCGCTGCCGAGCGGCCTCTTTCTCGGCCTCGACGCGTTCCTGTTCAAGGCGCGAGTAGTTGATGCTCAGGCGCCCCATGAGGTCGGCGAAGGTGCGGAGGCGGGGTTCGTAGAGGCCGTAGTCGGCGACGACGATGTGGGTGTCGAGCCAGATGAGGCTGTCGCGGCGGGTATAGTCGTTCTCGAAGGAGGCTATGGCCTTCTGCGCGTTGGTGCGGAGGAGGACGCAGAGGTTGGTGAGGGCGGCGAAGTCCTGCTGCTGACGGTCGAGGTAGGCGATGGCGCCGGCGGTGTCGTTGACGATAGCGGAGTCGAGGCCGTAGTTGGGCAGGAGGTCGGCCACCGAGAGGGCGATGGGCGACGAGGCCGTCTGGGCCCTGAGGGCCGACAGGAGGAGGAGCGGGAGGATGAGTGCGAGCAGTTTTTTCATCAAGGCGCTGGAGTGGGTGTTGGGTTGAAGGTTAGTCGCCGTAGGAGGAGGCGTCGAAGCAATGGGTGCAGATACTCTCTTTGGGCAGTCCTATGGCCTGGCAGACGTCGTCGACGGTGTTGAACTTGAGGGTGTCGACGCCGATATGCTGGCGGATGACTTCGACCATGCGTGCATACTGCTGCGACGAGGGGTCGCGGTAGGCCTCGAGGTTGCGCATCTCGCCACCCTCGAGTTCCTCGATGACACGGCGCGTGACAAGCTCGCGGTCGGTCTTGGACTCGGAGAAGTTGAGGAAGGAGCATCCGTGGACGAGCGGCGGGCACGAGATGCGGATGTGTACGCTGCGTGCGCCGTAGTCGTAGAGCATCTTGACGTTGTCGCGGAGCTGGGTGCCGCGGACGATGGAGTCGTCGCAGAAGACGACGTCCTTGCCCTGGAGGACGGTGCGGCTGGGTATGAGCTTCATGCGTGCCACGAGGGCGCGGTCGGCCTGGTTGACGGGCATGAAGGAGCGGCTCCAGGTGGGTGTGTATTTGAGGAGGCCGCGCTTGTAGGGTATCTGGCGGCCGTTGCTGTAGCCCAGGGCCATGCCGATGCCGCTGTCGGGGATGGGGCTGACGAAGTCGGCCTGCACGTCGTCGCGGGCGCCCATGAGGCGGCCAAGCTCGTAGCGGACCTCTTCGACGTTGATGCCTTCGTATTCGGTGCAGGGGTAGCCGTAGTAGATCCAGAGGAAGGAGCAGACCTGGAGCTTGTCCTCGGCGGGGCGGAGGATTTTGATGCCGCCGTCGACGGAGACCTTGACAATCTCGCCGGGGCCGACGTAGCGGCAGGTCTCGTAGCCGAGGTTGACGTAGGAGTGGCTCTCGGAGGCCACGGCGTAGTCGTTGCCGCGGCGGCCGATGACGATGGGTGTGCGGCCGTAGCGGTCGCGGGCGGCGATGATGCCGTCGGGGGTGAGTATCAGCATGTTGCAGCTGCCTTTGACGCGGTTGTAGACGTTCTCGATGCCGTCGACGAAGTCGTGCCCCTGCGAGATGAGGAGGGCGACGAGCTCGGTGGGGTTGGTGCGACCGCGCGAGAGGTCGGTGAACTGCTGGTGGCGCTTGAGGCAGTCCTGCTCAAGGTCGTCGATATTGTTGATTTTCGAGACGGTGGCGATGGCGAAGCGTCCGAGGTGCGAGTTGACGACGACGGGCTGGGCCTCGGTGTCGGAGATGATGCCGATGCCGACGTTGCCGCGCATCTCGTCGAGGTCCTTGGCGAATTTCGGGCGGAAGTGCGAGTTCTGTATGTTGTGGATGTTCTGGTGCGCCTCGGTTCCCTCGAAGGTGGCCAGACCGGCACGCTTGGTGCCCAGATGGGAATGGTAGTCGGTTCCGTAGAACAGGTCGGTGACACAGGGTTGCTCACTGACGACGCCGAAAAATCCGCTCATGATGTTTTTTGTATTATACTATGATTCAATATATGCTGATTCTCTATATCTTACAAAGGCCTCAGGGGGGCTTTTGGATGTACAAAGATACGACTTTTATTCCATTGGCGAGCCGAAAAGTTACCAACCGATTGTGAATATCGTCAAAAACAGACGCAATGCCATGAATACCAGCCAGATACAAACACTGTCGATTTTTTGCACAAAAATCGCAAAAGCGCCATTTTTGGCACTTTTACAACCCGCTGATTACCAGTGCGCAAGAGGTATCAAACTTTGCCCAAAGTTTGCCTTGGAAGGGCAATGGCAGGGGGGCGGCGGATGAGGGGTAAAAAAAAGCCCCTCGGCTGAGGGGCATGGGGGTGAACCTGAGGGGCGGTCCGCTAGTCGGCCAGGAAGCGCGCCACCTCTTTCTCGTCGATGTTGCGCGAGTGGTAGGTGGCAACGACGCTGTCGCCGTCGAGGAGCATCAGCAGCGGCCGTGAGCCGTAGGTTATCTCAATAAATAGGTTGTCCGGCAGGTCGGAGGGGAGGAGGTAGACGATGCGGTCGGCGGCGATGCCGTGGCGTGCCGATATGGCGTCGAGCTTCTCGCGCGATATCTTGCAGTAGGGGCATCCTTTGGTGACGAAAGCCAGCAGCCTGCGGTCGGAGCCGAGGCCGTGGCTGGCCAGGGCGCCGTCGGCATGGAGCTCGTTTTTGAGGAGTTCCTCGTTGTAGGGCAGGCGCCCGGCGCCGAACATCCAATTGTCTGGCACCGAGACGACAAAGGGCACCACCGCGAGGCCGAGGGCCAGGATGAGGGGCACCCAGCGGCAGAGGAGCCGCCGCGGCGGGAGGAGGCGGTAGTTGAGGAGGACGAGCAGCAGCAGGACGGCGTTCTTGAGGAGCGACTGCAGGGGGTTCATGTCGACCCACTGGCCGAAGCACTGGCATGACTCGTTGCGGCCGACGAGGGCCGAATAGCAGAGGAAGAGCGAGAAGAAGACGAGCAGTCCCACGGTGGCCAGCCGCATGGTGCGGGGGTACCAGCCCCCGAGGACGAAGAGCGCCAGGATGAACTCGGCGGCTATGCAGAGGCGTGCCAGGAGGTAGCAGGCGGTCAGCGGGAAGAAGCCGAAGGAGAAGACATAGACCTCGAACTGGTCGATGCCCACCAGCTTGGCTATTGCCGAGAGGCAGAAGACGGCGGCGATGAGCAGCCTGAGGGTCCACGAGAGGACGGCGCGCGACCTAGTTTCCATGAGAGCGGCACTCTACCTTGCGGACATCATAGCGCTCGAGGGTGTAGCCACCCCCGTCGGCGGGGACAGCATGCTCGTAGGCCATCTCGGTGATGTCCTCGCAGTCAATCCCCTCGACTACAAAGACGTTGTACTCGTTAGGCTCTTCGGGGAGGTCGGGGAAGACGCACTTGCACTGGTGTTCCTTGCCGCACGACGAGGCTGCGAGCAGCAGGGCTGCGGCCGACAGAGAATAGATTATCTTTTTCATAGGGCGGTCATTTATCGATTTCAAACTCGAAATCGGTGCAGAGCAGCGAATCTACCCTGAGGGAATCGAGCATGGTGTGGTAACGGAACTCCTTGAGTTGCTCGCACTCACCCGATTCGATGGTGATGATGCGGATCGTGGAGGAATTCAGGACGGAGCAGCGGCACGACTTCTGCTTGGAGCACCCCGTGACGGAGAGCACCAAGGCCGCGGCTGCCAGGATGATCAATTTCGGTTTCATTATAATGACTTTAACAATTCTTCGAGAGAGAGTTCGTCGTGGATGAGCACATCGCGGGGCTTGCTGCCGTTGGAGGGGCCTACGATGCCGGCGGCCTCGAGCTGGTCGATGATGCGGCCGGCGCGGTTGTAGCCCAGCTGGAGCTTGCGCTGCAGCAAGGAGGTGGAGCCGAACTGCGAGCTGACGACCAGTCGGGCGGCGTCGTTGAAGAACTCGTCCTTGTTCTTGGCGTCGAACTCTTTGTTGGGTTCCTCGTTCTCGTCGAGGTACTCTGGCAGCTCGAACCCTTCGGGGTAGCCGCGCTGGTCGCCGATGAACTTGACGAGGCGCTCGATTTCAGGGGTGTCGATGAGGGCGCACTGCAGACGTATCATGTCCTTGCCAGCCAGCGAGATAAGCATGTCGCCACGGCCGATGAGCTGCTGGGCGCCGCCGGTGTCGAGGATGGTCTTGGAGTCGATGCCCGAGGTGACGCGGAAGGCCACGCGGGCGGGGAAGTTGGCCTTGATGGTGCCGGTGATGATGTTGGTGGTGGGGCGCTGGGTGGCGATGATGAGGTGTATGCCGACGGCACGGGCCAGCTGGGCCAGACGTGCGATAGGCAGCTCGACCTCCTTGCCGGCGGTCATGATGAGGTCGCCGAACTCGTCGATAACCACCACGATATAAGGCAGGTAGCGGTGCCCGTTCTCGGGATTGAGCATGCGGCTGCAGAACTTCTCGTTGTACTCGGTAATCTTGCGCACCTTGGCGAGTTTGAGAAGGTCGTAGCGGCTGTCCATCTCGATACAGAGCGAGTTGAGGGTGCGCACCACCTTCTTGACGTCGGTGATGACGGCCTCCTCCTCGTCGGGCATCTTGGCCAGGTAGTGGCGCTCGAGGGCGGAGTAGAGGGAGAACTCGACCTTCTTGGGGTCGACAAGCACCAGCTTGAGCTCGGAGGGGTGCTTCTTATACAGCAGGGATGCCAGCACCGCGTTGAGGCCCACCGACTTACCCGTACCGGTGGCACCGGCCATGAGGAGGTGGGGCATCTTGGCCAGGTCGGTGACCAGAGGCTTGTTGTTGATGTCCTTGCCGAAAGCGATGGGGAGCTCCATCTTGGCCTCGCGGAACTCGGAGCTTTCCAGCATGGTCTTCATGGCCACAATCTGGGGTTTGGCGTTGGGCACCTCGATGCCGACATTGCTTTCTCCGGGGATGGGGGCGATGATGCGGATGCCCAGGGCCGCCAGCGAGAGGGCGATGTCGTTCTCCAGGTTCTTGATTTTGGCAATCTTGACGCCGGGGGCGGGCTTGACCCTGTACAAGGTCACCGTGGGGCCCGGTGTGGCAGTGATTTCGGTGATTTCGACGCCGTAGTCGCGCAGCGTCTGCACGATACGGTCCTTGTTGGCGACCAGTTCCTCCTTGGTAACCTTGACGTTGTTCTGCTCAAGGTCGTCGAGGATGTCGGTCGAGGGCATCTGGTAGTCGCCGAGGTCGAGGTGGGGGTCGTACGGCTCGTCGATGCCATAGTGGCGGCGATAGTCGTCGTCATCCAGCACCTCTTCTTCTTGAGCTTCAGGCTCTTCCTCCGTGGCAGCTTCCGGCTGGGCGGGCTGGTCGTCGGGCTGGTCGTCGAGGCCTTCGATGACGAAGCTGACCTCGGCCGGCTCCTTTTCCTTACCGCGGGCACGGGCGTTGACGCGCTCGAACTCGTCGTCGATGCTGAACGCAGGCTCGTCGTCGACCGGCAGGGGGTCTTCCTCGGGGGCATGCTTATGGAACAGGGCCATGGCCTCCTCGTCGAAGTCGGCGCCCTCGTCCTCCTCCTGCTCGACATGGGGGGCGGGGCTGACGGGGGTGGACGGCGTGTCGGCAAGCTTGGCGGCGGCCTTGGCAGGCTTCTCGGGGGTGTGGTCGGTAGCCACCTCCTCCACCTCGCGAACAACCTTCTTCAGGTCCACCTTGGGGACATGAACCTCAGGCAGTTCCATCTTGTGGACCAAGACGAGGAACAGCACGGCGACAAAAATCAGCAAGACGAGTGTCCACCAGCGCATGAGGGCGTGCAGCGGCTCGGCCATGCGGAGGCCGATGCCGGCATAGTGTTCGTAGCCCGAGGCGCTGTGAATCCAGGCGCCGCCGATATAGCCCAGCGTGAGCGACAGCCAGAGCATCCAGAAGAGGGTGCTGCCGAAGGTCTTCCACCAGGGCATGACCACGACGCCGAAGAGGCGCATGCCGTAGACGAAGAAGAGCAGCGAGAAGCCGATGGAGCCTATGCCGAACAGGCGCACCGAGAAGAACTCGGCCACACCGTGGCCGAGGGTGCCCATCCAGTGTCCGCGCGTGCCGCAATCGGTGGCATAGTATCCCACCAGGGAAAGCAGCAGGAAGACAGAGAAGAGGACATAAACGGCGCCCCGAATGCGGGCGAAGCGCTGGCTACGCAGGAAAGCGACAAAGCCTCCGAAGGTGTCTTTCTTCTTCTTCGGAGCGCTTTTGCCTTTGGTTTTGGGAGAGGGTTTCTTTTTTGTGCCTGCCACTTTGGATAGAGAGATTGTGTGTTATTGCTTACTTGATGTGTGTGTTATTCGCCTTGCATGAGTTCTATCTCCTCTTGGAGCTGCTCGAACAGTTCCTGGAGGTCCTCGTCGGAGAGGGTCTCGTAGCCGTCGGGGAGCAGGAAGTCGGCCTCTTTGACCTTGCCGCTGACAATCTCGGTGGCGGTGTAGGTGATGGCCTTACCCTCGCCGGCATCCATCGTGCACTCGAGGGGCATGCCCTTGATGCCGCTGAAGATGGAGTTGTAGGCGGGGCCTATCTCTTTCGAGTACCACATGACCATGGGGTGGTCGACGCCATCCTCGTCGTACATGTGGCGGACCATCTTGTAGGCCGTGTGGCCGGCAATCTGCTTGGTCTCGCTGTCGACATACTCGTAGTAGAAGTGGCCGGGCTCCTGGTCGACGATGGTGAGCGAGTCGTAGGTCGATGCCTTGGCCTCGTTGCGGACGATAATCTTGCCGCTGCCCTGGTAGGTGAAGTCTGAGCCGTTGGAGCGCAGGTAGCCGAGGAGGCCGCTGAGGTCCATGCACTGGGTTACCTTCATGTTGTTGACCAGCACACACTCGGCACCCATGCCACCGAGGAAGATGGGGCTCTTGGTGAACATGTTGTTGCCGTCGACTTTAATCTCGGCCTTGGCGACCTCTTCGGGTATCTGCATCGAGACCGTGCCGGTTGATTCGACTTTGTACTTGACGATGCCCTTGAAGGTGTTCTGGGCCATCAGGGAGCCCGCGGTGAGCATGACTGCGGCTGCCAATGTGATGATTTTCTTCATTCTATGTTAGTTTTTATTGGTTTTTAAAATCAAGAACTGCGATATGCTGTTTTTATTGTGTACCTTATAAAAAAAATTATTGCACGGCCACCGGAAAAAAGTCTAGCGTGCGGGAGGGATCTTGGGGAAGTCCATTATTTCGAGGCTTCCGGGCTTGGGGTCGAGGGTGAAGCGCACCAGGGTGCCCACCTTGTGGAACCCCTGCCGCCCTGCCGCGCCGGGGTTGATATGAAGGAACCCCATCTCCTTGTCGTACATCACTTTAAGAATATGGCTGTGCCCACATACGAAGATGTCGGGCTTGGCCAGCCCGAGGGTGCGGCGCAGCTCGTAGGGGTAGTGGCCGGGCCAGCCGCCGATGTGCGTCAGCAGCACCCGGTTGCCCTCGACCTCGAAGAAGTAGCGCTCCTGCAGTTCGTAGTGCAGGCTGAAGCTGTCGCAGTTGCCCCAGACGGCGCGCACGGGTTTGAACCCGCGCAACTCCTCGAGCACCCCGGCGCCTATGTCGCCGGCATGCCACAGCTCGTCGCAGTCCTTGAAGAAGGTGTACACCTGCGGCGGCACCACGCCATGCGTGTCAGACAATACTCCTATGCGTTTCATACAATCTGGCTGTCACTCATTTGCCCCTATCTCGGCGAGGTTTTCCGCCACCATCTCCTTGAGGTAGTTCATGATTTTGATGTCGTTCATCGACATGCCGCCGAGGGCTTCCTTCAGCTCCTCGGTGTCGAGCACGAATTCGTCCTGGTCGGTGCGGTATGTGATAACGAAGTGGATGTCCTCGTGCGCCGCCAGCAGCATGACGAGAGCCCCGGGGAGGTCTCCCATCGGCGGGCGGTCCCAGTGGTTGTGGGCGAACCAGAATTCAAGGCGCGTGCCCTTGCCCAGCTCGCTCTCGAGCTTCATGCCGCCGCCGCAATTCTCCGTATTCATCTTGATCAGCGGCAGCCCCAGCCCCACCTTGCGGGTGGTGCGGCTGGTGGTGTAGGGGTCGGTCACACGGGCCAGGAACTCGGGCGACATGCCCTTGCCGTTGTCTTCTATCGTGAAGTGGAAGTCATTGCCTTTCAGGCTGTCCACTATGGTCAGCCTGACATCTTTAGCATTTGCGGCCGTGGAGTTCTCCATCAGGTCGTAGACATGCATCGCCAACTCTTTCATATCTATTATTTATATCTGTTTCCGGCTGCAAAATTACACATAAATTTTCAATTGCAAATAATAAAATGAAGCAGCAGGCGTTAATTAGGGGTATTTTTTCACACAAAAGTGCCGCAATGAACATGCGCAAAACGATATATGCCCTAGGCTTGGCGCTACTGATGGCCGCCTGCAACAACGACGAGGACTTTGTCGTCCCCTCGTTCCTGCATGTCGACGCCATAAAGCTGGTGCCCACCACGACCAACCCCATCAGCACCGAAGAGGGGTTCTACACCAGCGACATTGTCTCCTGCTTCGTCGAGGCTTACTTCCCCGGCAGCAACCGGGTAGAGATGCTCGGCCTCTACGAGCTTCCCTTCACCATACCCATCCTGCACAGCGGCGAGGTGGAATATTTCGTTTTCTCGCCCGCCATCAAGATCAGCGGCGTCTCGGGCACCCAGACGCACTATAGCTTCTACCGCCGCGACACCGTCAGCAACCAGACCCTCCGCTCTGGCGACACCCTCCACCTCGACACCCTCACCACCTCCTACAAAATCAGCCTCAACAACGTACGCATCTTCGAGCCTTTCGAACCCACCGAGGCCAGCATACTGCTCGACTCCGTCGTCTGGCACCGCCATACGCGCGACTCAGCCTACGCCGCCTGCTCCGGCGACGGCTACGCGTCGGTCTTCGTGCCCGACACCGTCCTCGCCGTGCCTTTCAGCCTCCGCAACACCATCAACGTCTCCGACCCCACCAGCGCCGTCTACCTCGAACTCGACACCTACAGCGACATACAGTTCGAGGTCTATATGGAGTCGCAATACACCACCAACGGCAGCACCGACATACAGCGCGTCATGATGGTCAACCCCACCGACCACTGGCAGCACATGTACATCAATCTGGGCCGCACCTGGGAGTGGTTCAACTACCAAAGCCCCTTCAAGCTGCACTTCCGCGCCATCAACGCCAACGGCAAGGGCGGCTACGTCAGGCTGGACAACGTCAAGGTCGTCTACACCAACCAGATCCTCTAATTCCCCGCCATGCAACGCAAACAAACCGTCAAGTATATCCTTTTCGACCTGCTGGCAGCCATGCTCTCGTGGGTCGCGCTCTTCCTATTCCGCAAGAGCTTCATGGAACGGGTCCCGGCCGACCTCATCCTCGACGCCACCTTCTCCGACGCCAATTTCTGGCTCGGCCTGGCCGCCATCCCTGCCGGATGGCTCATCCTCTACACCATCCAGGGCACCTACCGCAACGTGCTCCGCAAGGCCCGCACCAAAGAACTGCTCGACACCCTCCTCGGCACCCTCATCGGCGCCATCGTCATCTTCTTCCTGCTGCTCATCGACGACAACATAGCCACCTACCGCAACCACTACCAGCCCTTCCTCTTCCTCCTCGGCACACACTTCCTGCTCACATACATCCCCCGCCTGACCATCACCTCGCAGACCGCCCACCGCGTCCACACGCGCCGCCTCGGCTTCCCGACCCTGGTGATAGGCAGCAAGAAAAAAGCCTTCCAGACCTACCTCGACCTCGAGAACCAGGAGACCTACTCGGGCAACCTCTTCGTCGGTTTCGTCACCGTCAACGGCGAGATAGAACCGCAGCTGCAGTCCGTCATGCCGCACCTCGGCTCCATTGCCGACCTCCGCAGCCTCATCGACAAGCACGCCGTCGAGGAAGTCATCATCGCCGTCGAAAACTACGAACAGGAGAAAATCAACGAGATACTGCGCTCGCTCAACACCTGCGGCGACCTCATCATCAAGATCACCCCCGACGCCCGCGACCTCATCATCGGCTCCGTCAAGCAAGAGAGCATCTTCCACTCGCCCTTCATCGTCATCAACAACCGACTCATGGCCGAATGGCAGTACTCCGTCAAGCGCATCGCCGACATCGTGCTCTCGCTGCTCGCCATGATCGTCCTCTCGCCGGTCTACCTCATCACCGCCATCATCGTCCGCTGCACCTCGCCCGGCCCCATCTTCTACGCCCAGGAGCGCGTCGGATACCACGGCAAACCCTTCCGCATGCACAAGTTCCGCTCCATGTACATCGACGCCGAGCAGGCAGGCCCCGCGCTGAGCAAAGACAACGACCCACGCATCACCCCCTTCGGACGCTTCATGCGCAAGGTGCGCCTCGACGAGATACCACAGTTCTACAACGTGCTGAAAGGCACCATGAGCATCGTCGGCCCGCGCCCCGAACGCCAGTTCTACATCGACCAAATCGTCAAGCGCGCACCCGAATACCTACTGCTGCAGCGCGTCAAACCAGGCATAACCTCTTGGGGACAAGTGAAATACGGCTACGCCTCGAACGTCGACGAGATGATAGAGCGCCTGCGCTACGACCTGCTCTACCTCGACAACATGTCCATCACTACCGACCTGAAAATCATGGTCTATACGGCCAAAATCATCGTTCAGGGTCGCGGCAAATAGGCCACCCCTCCCCCACCCTCTCCCTATGACCGACTCCCGACAGGCATCTGGTAGGTATCTACTAGGTATCTGGTAGGTGAATAGTTCGACTCTTTCCCCTCGTTTCCCATCGATGGGAAACGAGGGATACTTTTTCCGCCGCAACGCAAGACACCCTCCGCGACAAAAATCGACACAAAATGAAAATATTTTCCGAAAGTAATCAAATTAGTCGTATATTTGCAATTCCAATCCGACTGAGCCGGATTGCAAAAATTATTGTAAATTAATCAATTTACTTGCGATGAAAAACAAATATTACGACCTGATTGACCAGACATTCGACTTCCCGCAGGACGAATTCCGCACCGAGGATGGCGAACTCTACTACCACGACATCCCCCTGATGGAAGTCATCAAACAGTACGGCACGCCGCTGAAAATCACCTACCTGCCGAAGATTTCGTCGCAAATACAGCGCGCCAAGCGTCTCTTCAACGTCGCTATAGCCAAAACCGACTACCAGGGCAGCTACAACTATTGCTACTGCACCAAGTCGTCGCACTTCGAATTCGTGCTGCGCGAGGCCCTCAAGAACGACATCAACCTCGAAACATCGTCCGCCTTCGACATCAATCTCATACAAGAATTGTTCAACCAGGGCCTGGTCGACAAAGACAAAACCATCGTCTGCAACGGCTTCAAGAAAGACATATATATAGAGAATATCATCAATCTTTTCAACGACGGATTCCACAACGTCATACCCATTCTCGACAACAAAAACGAGTACCACACCCTCGACCGCCTTCGCCAAGAAGACGACGAACCGATGAATCTCGGCATCCGCATCGCCTCCGAAGAGGAGCCCAAGTTCGATTTCTACACCTCGCGCCTCGGCATCCGATACAACGACATCGTCTCTTTCTTCGAAGAACAAATCAAGCCGAATCCCCGTTTCCGCTTCAAGATGCTGCACTTCTTCATCAATACCGGCATCCGCGACACGGCCTACTACTGGAACGAGCTGGCCAAGTGCGTCAACGTCTACTGCGACCTCAAGCGCGTCTGCCCCGAGCTCGACTCGCTCAACATCGGCGGAGGTTTCCCCTCCAAAGTCAGCCTCGCCGCCAACTTCGAATACGACTACATGGCCGAGGAAATCCTGGCCCAAATCAAGAACATCTGCACACAACGGGGCGTCGAGGAGCCTAACATCTTCACCGAGTTCGGCTCGTTCACCGTCGGCGAGAGCGGTGCCACCCTCTACAGCATCCTCGACCAAAAGCAGCAGAACGACCGCGAGTTGTGGTACATGATCGACTCCAGTTTCATCACCACCCTCCCCGACACCTGGGGCATCAACCAGCGTTTCATCATGCTGCCCATCAACCACTGGGACTGCGAGTACCAGCGCGTCTTCCTCGGCGGCCTCACCTGCGACAGCGAGGACTTCTACAACGCCGACTCGCATGCCAACGCCATCTTCCTGCCAAAACTGCAGAAGGACGACCCCCTCTACATCGGTTTCTTCCACACCGGCGCCTACCAGGAGTCGCTCGGCGGCTACGGCGGCATTCAGCACTGCCTCATCCCCGCCCCAAAGCATGTCATCATCGACAAAGACGAAAATGGCGAATACACAACCAAGTTATTCGCCAAAGAGCAGAGCTATAAGTCGATGCTCAAGATACTGGGCTACTAGCGACCTCAGTCTTTGAAGATCTCATGCAGTTCCACCTCGTAGATGAACGGGGTGTAGCCCGGTATGTCGCCCGAGCCTGAAGCGCCGAAGGCCAGCTGATAGGGGAAGTAGAAACGGTACTGGCTGCCAGCGTTCATCAGCTGGAAGGCGTCGACAAGCCCTTGGAACATAGGCACTCCGACCACATGCATTATAGGCTCGCGCTTGCCGTAGGTCTGGTCATAGGGCTCGCCCGTCAGCATGACGGCGCTGCGATAGTCGAACAAGATGCGCTGGGCCACCTTGGCCTTGGGGCCCTTGCCCTCGCGCATCACCTCGTAGTAGAAGCCCGAGGGGTGCTTCTTCACGTTCGGATTGGTCTTCTCCAACTGCGCAAAGTAGGCGGCCTGCTGCTCGTCGACGCGCTGCTGGATGTTGGTGTTCTTCTCCATCATTGCCCTGCTTTGCATGATGCTCAGCCGGTCCAAGGCGGCCATCGTCTCTTCGGGCGTGAGGGGCTGCTTGGCGCCTGCCACCGAGTGGCGGGCGGCCTGCAACACCAGTTCGGCATCGAGCGAGGAGTAGACATCCTGTTTCAGCACATCGGCGAAATTCTGTCCGTAGGCCCACGAAAGGGTGTCGGTGAGGGTTGCCAACTTGGGGGGATTGGCATCGGTGCCGCCATTGGTAGTGCATCCCACGCACACGAGCAGGGAAGCAGCGGCAATCATCAGTTTTCTCTTCATATCTGTTATATCTATTTTATTCCACAATGAGTTTCTTCGCCGCCGTGCCGCGGTCGGTGTAGAGGCGGAGCACGTACACGCCACCCTTCAGCGGGCCGAGGTCGAGGTCTGCCCTGCCCTGCGCCGCCGTGCGGAGCTCCATGCGCCCCGTCATGTCGGTCAACTCCACCTGCCAGAGGCCCTCCGCCGCCACCAGACAGCGGCCATGAGCCGGATTGGGGGCCACGGTGGCCTCTACCTCCTGCAAGTCACGCACCGCCAACATACCGGGGGACACGAACAGAGGCTTGTAGCCTGCGGCCGAGACGCTATAGTGGCAACGCTCCAGCGTGGCCTCGTCGGCAGGCAGGCAGACCTCGCCCCAGGCGTCGGCATAGCCGACAAAGAGAGGCTCGAGGGTAGCCGTGTCGACCAGTGCCACATAGGCATAGGGGGCGGTGCGCACCAAGTGGCACTGCTCCAGACGGATGGTCGAGAACGGGGTCGCCGAGGCACGTCCCAGCCAGGGTATCAGCGACGGGTCGCCAAGCAGCTCATAGACTTCCCAGTAGTAATCCGCCATGTCGGGATACCAGTCGCCACTCGCTGCGGCGCTGTTGACGGCCATCAGCCCGGCATGCAGCATCTCGCCGGTAGTGGCGGCGTGCAGCTCTTCGCTCTCGCCGTGCGTATGGAACAGGCGGTCGTACATGCCGATATTTGCGGCATCGTAATTCAGGCTCATCTGGTTGTAAATCTGGTCCCTGACACCCACAGTCATGTAGAAATCGGGTATCCAGTAGGTCAGGTCGACACCGCCGATGTAGACCACCGCGCCGGCATTGTCGCCGCGACGCAGCATGGCCTCGCCCAGGCAGGTGGTGTTGTAGAACTGGCTGGAGAGACAGCAGTTGGCCACCACTACCGAGGGCTTGCCGAGGTTGGACATCTCGTTGGCGTTGCTCTTGGTGAAGGCGGGCTTGTACCACGAGGTGGCATAGCCATGGGCGCTGTAGTTGATCAACCCCATACCTTCGTTGTATTTGTTGCGCAGCACCCCCGCCGTCGAGAAACTCTGCGAGCTGCCCGTCACATTGATATTGTCGGGTCTGTGGCCTGTATTGTTCTTGAAGTAGGTGACGTCCGGGTATCCGTGGTCGCCGTTCACATAGTGCATCACGATATAGTCCATCGAGGGATCGCAATAGGTGTAGGCCGCATCGTCCACTGTCGAGGCATCGACGCCCGAGACTATGGCAGCCTTGCCCAGGTAGCTGTCGTCGGCAAAGGCATACTGCTCGTAGAGCAGCGTCTTGTCGATTATCGTCGTCAGCGAGGCCGTGTCCTCGGCCGAGAGGCGCCCGATGTAGGCGTCGGGCAGGTTGTCGCTGGTCCAGGTGGTGTAGTAGTGGTCGGTCTTGTGCTGGTTGACACCGTCCTGAGCCACCACTGTATTGTCGTCGGACAGCCGACTGTCTTCTGCTGCCAGCTGCTGGTGGTCGCCCACCAGCACCACATACGTGGGGGCAGGCAACAGCTCGGTGGCGTGGTCATACATGCGCCGCAGGGTGTCGGCGATGCCTTCCGGCGTCCAATACTGGCTGGCGACAATGACGTCCACCAGCATCCCCTGCCGACGCTTCCACTCGACGAAGCGCTGCAGGCTGGCACTCTCCTCCACCCCTTGCAGGCCACCCAGCACAATTGCCATACGCACGGGCTTGGCCTCCGGTATCTCCTTCGACGAGAAGAGGCTGTTGAGGGTCTTGGCCGGGGCGAACGAGGGGGTGAAGTACCTGCGGTAGTGCGCCACCGTCTGCTCCCTGTCGGCTCCGACGTAGGAGAACTCTACCGTGGCGCTGTGGCACACAATCACCTTACCCGCCACCGGGTTGACCCTTACGGGCGAGAAGGCCAGCGCCGCCAGGCGCCTGTCGCGTGCGGTGCCCAACGGCCTTACCGATGCAAGTGGCATGCCGAAGTAGGCATCGGCGGCATATATCGCCGTGTCCATCTCGGCTGCCGGGCCGACGCTGTCGGACTTGGAGCGCGGCATCTGCAGCGGCCACAGCATAGCTGCCGGAGCCTGCAAGGTGTCGAACGTGGCCTCGACAACCCTGACGCCGATGTTTTCGCAGAATGGGATCTCTATCATCTGCGACAACACAGGCAGGGCCGGAGCTCCGACCTGCCCTCCTGACGCATATTCCTCCATGACGAGGTGGGCGGCTTCCTGACCGTCGAACTGCCGCCACTCCACCTGCAGCTGGGGGGCGGTGAACTGCACGACAAGCCTGTCGAAGCTGTCTTCCAGCAACTGCTGCGCGTGGGTGGCCATCGCCACCATCATCAGGACCGCCAAAAGGCCTTTTCTCTTCATAGTCATCGGAGTTGATTGGATATATGGAACATCTGCTCTATCGTCGGATTGGGAGCGACGATGGTAATGGGTTCGTTGCGTACGGGGTGCACGAAAGAGACCTGCCGTGCATGCAGGGTGATGCTGCCGTCGGGATTGCTGCGCTCGGCGCCATACTTCAGGTCGCCCTTGATGGGGCAGCCTATGTTGGCCAGCTGGCACCTGATCTGGTGGTGGCGGCCGGTGTGGAGGTTGATGTCCAGCAGGTGGTAGCCGCCGTCGCTGACGCCCACCTCGTGGTATTCCAGGCGCGCCAGCTTGGCGCCGGGGCGGCCAGAGGAGACACAGAAGGACTTGTTGCGCTCCTCGACCTTTATCAGCCAGTTCTCCAATATGGCGGCCTGCGCCTGCGGGGCGTTCTTGACCACAGCCCAGTAGTGCTTCTCGAACTCACGCGTGCGCACCTTCTCCACCATGCGGCTGAGGGCCTTGCCCGTCTTGGCCAGCAGGACGACGCCCGACACGGGGCGGTCGAGCCTGTGGATGACTCCGCAATAGACGTTGCCGGGCTTGTTGTCGCGCTCCTTGAGGAAAGCCTTGACGAGGTCGGCCAGCGAGGGGTCGCCGGTCTTGTCGCCCTGCGTGATCTGCCCAGGCAGCTTGTTGATGGCCAACAAGTGGTTGTCTTCGTAGAGTATCTGGTCGGCTATCATGACTGGGGGCTACTTGCTAATCTCGGCGATGGGGCTGATGCCGTTCTTCACCTTGTCCTGCAGGCTAACGCTGATGGGGAAGTCGAGCGGGAGGAACATGTCGACCCGCGAGCCGAACTTAATGAAGCCCATCTCCTGGTTCTGCTTGACATGTTCGCCTTCCTTGGCATAGCAGACGATGCGGCGGGCCATGGCGCCTGCCACCTGCCGCAGCAGTATGCGCTGACCCGTGGGGAGGAGGAGACCCACCTCGGTGCGCTCGTTGAGGTCGCTGCTCTTGGGATAGGAGGCTACGAAGTAGTTGCCGCGCTGGTACTTGAAGTATTCCACCACGGCGTCGCAGGGGTAGCGGTTGACGTGCACGTTGGCGGGGCTCATGAAGATGGAGACCTGTATGCAGTCGCCTTTGATGTAGTTGCGTTCGTAGACCTGTTCGATGGCCACCACGGTGCCGTCGGCGGGCGCTATGAGGTCAGAGGTGCTCTCGGTGAAGATGCGCCGCGGTATGCGGAAGAACGAGGTCACCAGCAGTGCGGTGACGACCAGCGCCATGACGAAGAGGTAGTGCAGCCACGTCCACTGGTGGACAAACAGCAGCAGCAGCAGCACGACGAAGAAGACGACGGCTGCCGCAAGCATGATGATTTTCTTTCCTTCGCGGTGAATTCTCATAATACTATCATTATATATATTGAGACAAAAGGCATGATGACGAGGAGGCTGTCGAAGCGGTCGAGGAAGCCGCCGTGGCCGGGCATGATGTTGCCGCTGTCCTTGACGCCGACGGAGCGCTTGAGCATGCTCTCCACCAGGTCGCCGAGGGTGCCGACGACGGAGCAGATGAGGGCGATGGCCAACCAGTGGTACCAGGCTACGCTGGGCACCATAAGGGGACCTACAAATAGGCCGAACACCGCGGCCACCAGCACGCCGAAGGCGGTGCCTTCCCACGTCTTGCCCGGCGAGTGGCGCGGCCACATCTTGTGCTTGCCGAAGAGCGAGCCGCCGATGTAGGCGCCGCTATCGTTGACCCACACCATGGCCACCACCATCAGCAGGGCATGGTCGCCGAGATCGGCGACCATGGCCGACATCAGGGCCAGCGGCAGGGAGGCATAGAGCAGGGGCACCATGGTGTAGGCCGCATCGCGGAAAGGTTGCTCGCTGTGGTGCCAGAGCTGCACGATGGCCGACAGGCCGAAGAGGGCTGGGAAAAGGGTGTAGGCCAGCAGCATCAGGGCGAAGCCGTAGCCACCACCGAGCGGCAGGACGTAGACGAGCAGCGCCCCCACGGCGAAGAGGTAGCCCAGCACCCTGCTGGGCTTGGCGCCCTGCTGCTCCACCATGCGGAAGAACTCGAAGGTGCAGCCCACGGCGACGAAAAGCAGGAATGCGCCGAAGAACACCTGCCCCAGAAGGGCGTTGCCGGTGAGGCGGCCGCTGTAGAGGGTGCCGAGGAAGAGCAGCACATAGACTGCCGCCGAGGCGGTGCGTATCCAGAAGGTCTTCATTTGGGCAGGGTATTTGGAGTGGTCTCACTAGAATTACTAGTATTACTAGAAAAACTAGTATCACTAGCATCTTTCGGGGCTTCCAGTTTGGGCTCCTCGTCCCAGGGGCGGGGGCCGTAGATGCGCTCGAGGTCTTCGCGGAAGAGGACCTCCTTGTCGTAGAGCTGCGTGGCCAACTCGTCAAGCTGGTCGCGGTGGGTGAGGATAAGCTCCTTGGCCTTGGCGTAGGCTTCCTCGACCATGCGTCGCACCTCGGCGTCGATGGTCTCGGCGGTTTTTTCGGAGAAGGGCTTTGTCAGTCCCCACTCGCTCTGGCCTGTGGAGTCGTAGAAGCTGATGTTGCCGACCTCGGGGCTCATGCCGTAGTAGGTGACGAGTGCCTGTGCCATCTTGGTGGCGCGTTCGATGTCGTTGAGGGCGCCGGTGCTTATCTTGCCGAAGACCACCTCCTCGCTGGCGCGGCCGGCCATGAGGGAGGTCATCTCGTCGAACATCTGCTCGTAGGTGGTGATCTGGCGTTCTTCGGGGAGGTACCAGGCGGCGCCGAGAGCTTTGCCGCGGGGCACGATGGTGACCTTGACCAGGGGGTTGGCCCAGCGGAGGAGCCACGAGACGGAGGCGTGGCCGGACTCGTGGTAGGCTATGGTGCGCTTCTCGGTGTCGGAGAGGACCTTGGTGCGCTTCTCAAGGCCGCCGACAATGCGGTCGACGGCGTCGAGGAAGTCCTGCTTCTCGATGCAGGGCTTGTTCTTGCGTGCGGCGCAGAGGGCGGCCTCGTTGCAGACGTTGGCGATGTCGGCGCCGGAGAAGCCGGGGGTCTGCTTGGCCAGGAAGTCGCGGTCGACATAGCCTTCGCTCTGCTGGTCGGTGTTGAGCTTGAGCTTCTGCATGTGGACGTTGAAGATGGCCTTGCGCTCCTCGATGTCGGGCAGCTCGACGTAGATCTGGCGGTCGAAGCGGCCGGCGCGCATGAGGGCTTTGTCGAGGACGTCGGCGCGGTTGGTGGCGGCGAGGACTATGACGTTGGTGCCGCTGGAGAAGCCGTCCATCTCGGTGAGGAGCTGGTTGAGGGTGTTCTCGCGCTCGTCGTTGCCGCCGGTGATGCCGCGGCCGCCACGGGCACGGCCCACGGCGTCAATCTCGTCGATGAAGACGATGCAGGGGGCTTTCTTCTTGGCTTCCTCGAAGAGGCCACGCACGCGCGAGGCGCCGACGCCGACGAACATCTCGACGAAGTCGGAGCCGCTCATGCTGAAGAAGGGCACGCCGGCTTCGCCAGCCACGGCCTTGGCCAGGAGGGTCTTGCCCGTGCCCGGAGGGCCTACGAGGAGCACACCCTTGGGTATCTTGCCGCCGAGGTCGGTGTAGCGTTTGGGGTTCTTGAGGAAGTCGACGACCTCCATGACCTCCTCTTTGGCACCGGCCAGGCCGGCGACATCCTTGAAGGTGACGTTGTTCTGCTTGGTGGCGTCGTACTGCTTGGCGTTGCTGCGGCCGATGCCGAAGAGGCCGCCGAAGCCGCCGCCGCCGTCGCCGCCCATCTGCCGACGGCTCCAGGCGCTCATGATCCAGAAGAAGAGGAGCAGGATGAACAGGGGGCCGAACCAGACGAGGAGCTCGCGCAAGGCGTTGCTGCGGGTGTCGATCTTGTAGCTGACGTGCACGCCGGTTTTCTCCTCGATGCGGGCCAGCTCTTTGTCGAAGTGGTCGAGGTCGCCGATGTTGAGGAGGTAGAGCCCTGCGGGTGCAGGCTGGCCGGTGATGGAGTAGTTCTGGAGGTCGCGGTAGGTCGAGTCGGTCTTGACGGCCTCGGCCTTGACCTTGATTTCGGCCGTCTCTTTGTTGACGACGGTGATGCTCTCGTAGTCGCCACGCTCCAGGATGTACTCCAGACGCGCCCAGTCGGTGGGCACCTTCGTGCTGCCTTTGCCGCCGAAGAAGCTGAAAAGCAGTATCAGCATGACGGCGCCGTAGAAGAAATACAGCCCGCGGACTAGCTTGGAGCCCGTAGACTTCTGCGGCTTCGGGGGCTTATTCTTGTTGTTTTGACTTGCCATAATTCACTCACTATACATTATACACTGGACACTACTTGCTGTACACCTCCACCTCCTCGCCGTCGCTCCAGAGCTCGTCGAGGCGGTAGAGCTGGCGTTTGTCGCGCTGGAATATGTGGACCACCACGTCGAAGTAGTCCATCAGTATCCACTCGGCGTTTTGATAGCCCTCCACCTTGTTGGGGCCTTGGCCGGTGGCTTTCTTGACGTTCTCGTGGACGGCATCGCTGAGCGAGCTGACGTGCGACGGCACGTTGCCCGTGGCAATGACGAAATACTCGGCCGGTGCACCCTGCACACGGCGCAGGTCGAGGATGCGGACCTCTTCCGCTTTCTTCTCATCCATAATCTGGGCGGCCAGGCGGGCCAGCACCAGGGCTTCTTTATCTCTGTTGGTTGTCATCGTACTTGGGTCGTATTTGGGTCGTATTCTATAGGTATCTTCTAGGACTGTTCTTCGTTTGTTCTTCGTTTGTTCTATAACTCTGAGGGGGATGCCTCGAGGCGACGGACGCCGTCCACCTCGCTGATTTCCACGCGTATATAGCGCTCGGGCAGCAGCTCTTCCACTTTCTCGGTCCACTCGGTGAAGCAGTAGGCGCCGCTGTAGAAGTACTCCTCGTAGCCTATGTCGTAGGCCTCGGCGAGCGACTTGAGGCGGTAGAAGTCGAAATGGTAGACCGGCGCGCCTTGCCTATCGGAATACTCATTGACGATGGCGAAGGTGGGGCTGCAGACGTTGTCCTCGACACCGAGGGCGGCGCAGAGCTCCTTGATGAGGGTGGTCTTCCCCACCCCCATCTTGCCGAAGAAGGCGAAGAAGCGGTCGTCGGGGAACGCCGCGAGCAACGTCCGCGCCACTTCTGGCAGCTGGTCTATATTTCGAATGTCAACTTTCACTTTTCACTTTTCAATTTACCTCAGTCTGTCGGCAGCCTTGACGAGGGCTTCGTCCTTGCGTATGGCGCGCTGGGCGAGGAAGAGCAGGACGAGCGATGCCAGGGGAGCGAAGGCCCCCACGGCCCAGGTCACCCGGGGCTCGACGCCGCCGAGGCCTGCCATGAGGAGGTCGCGGTACTTGTCGACGG
Organism: uncultured Bacteroidota bacterium; assembly: GCA_902784865.1. Classification (GTDB taxonomy): domain Bacteria; phylum Bacteroidota; class Bacteroidia; order Bacteroidales; family P3; genus Colimorpha. The sequence continues at coordinate 25,075 of CACZWL010000027.1, forward strand.
CCCAGAAGAAGACGGCGAAGGCATAGCCCACGTTGACCAGGAAAGCCAGGGCCACGAGGCGCGCCTGGGTGGTGCGGCGCTTGTAGAGGAAGATGCAGAGCACCGCCAGCAGCAGCACGCAGAGGGCCAGCGTGATGAGGGGCCAGGTGGCCATGCCGGTCAGGCGCTGGGCATATTGCACCACGGGCTCGCCGGCGGCCAGTTGCTGCAGGGTGTCGGCGCCACCCTTGCCGATGAGGTCTAGTCGCGCGTCGACAGTCTGTCCTGTCGACTCCAGTTCGAAGGTGTAGGCGGCCACGGGGAAGGCAAAGCACAGCGCCATGCACACCGCCGCCAGGGCCAGCCATAGGGTTTGTATTCTCTGTATCATTTTTTTTAGTGTTCAGTGGTTAGTGGTTAGTGGTTAGTGGTTAGTGATCAGTGGTTAGTTTATTTTTCAATTTTCAATTCTCAATTCTCAATTCTCAATTTTCAATTTTCAATTCTCCAGGTCCTTAGCCTTGCGGGTCTTCTTGACCACCGTGGCGTCCTTGATGTAGAGGAAGCCGGGGTTGCCGCGCATCATGGCCTTGATGGCCGTGGCGTCGGCGAAGAGGTAGTCGAGGCCGGAGATGTCGTTGTCGTAGAGCCACGCCTGCACCTCCTCGGGGAGCGCCGAAGTAAGTATAACAATTTTCGTGCCATCCTCTTCGGCCTGAGCCAGAGCCTGTTTCACCTCTGCCACGCCCTTAGCGTCGACCTTGTCGAGGCTGTGTATGGTGACGACGACCATGCCGTCCTCGGCGGGCAGCAGGTCGGTGGCGCGGTCCTCGCCCTCGAGGTCCATCATCGAGAAGCCGTCGGCCTTGACCTCGAAGGGCTCATCGCTGGTGGAGCCCGTAATCTCCCACACGTCGAAGTCCTTATACTTCTCCGGAACCTGGTCCCAGCCGCCGTTGGGGTAGTCCACGGTGACCTCCTCGCCCGTGGTCTTATGGCGGAAGGTCATGTGGTTCATGGCCTCGCGCTCCACGATCATCTTGTTGCCCTCCTTCCAGGGGCGGAAGTCGATGAGGGGCTCGTTCTTGATGTTGTAGATGCAGAAGACGAGCATCAGCGCCAGGGCGGCGAGGAAGATGATGCCGTTGCGCTCGAAGCGGTAGCGATAGCGCAGCCACCGCGTGAGGAAGATCCACACCGTGGGCACGTCGAGTGCCACGTTCTTCCAGAAGGTCTGCCAATTTGTCAGTTTCACGGCGTCGCCGAAGCAGCCGCAGTCGCTGACCTTGTTGGTGACGGCGTCTATGAGGGTGGTGACGGTGAAGAAAGCCATCAGCAGCACCAGCATCCACGCCGAGAGGAGGCGGAAGCTGTTGGTGACCAGCATGACGCCCACCAGGAACTCGGCACAGATCAGCGCCACACTGAGTACCCCGGCAAAGGGCAGCGCCCACTCGAAGTTGGAGCCGAAGAGCTCCCAGCTGGTCATGTACTCCTGCACCTTGTAGGTGGTGCCCATGGGGTCGACGCCCTTGACGAAGGCCGAGAACAGGAACACCAGGCCCACCGCCCACCGGCAGACCACATTAAGCGCATAGTTGAGGTTCGTGTCTTTGACTTGCATTATTCTTGTTTTTTTTCTCTAGTTTTTCTAGTTTTTCTAGAATCTCTAGAATCTCTAGTTATTCTGTTTCTTTCCGGCTCTCTCCTCCGCGAGCCTGACCAGGCAGAAGAGCGAGTAGTTGACGATGTCCATATAGCCGCCCTCGACGCCTTCGCTGACCTGCGTGCGGCCGTCGTTGTCCTCGATCTGCTTGATGCGGAGGAGCTTCATCAGGATGAGGTCGACCATCGAGGCGATGCGCATCTGGCGCCAGGCCTCGCCGTAGTCGTGGTTCTTGTCCATCATGAGGTCGAGGATACGCGTGATGTGCTTGTCGTAGAGCGCCAGGGCCTGGTCGAGGGGCAACTCGAGGGACGCGCCGCCCTGGGCCTCGAGCTCCTGCTGGATGAGGGCCATGACGGCGTAGTTGACCATGGCGACGAACTCGCCGCGTATGTCGTCGCCCACGCGGTTCTCGCCGCTCTCCTGCAGACTGCGTATGCGGTTGGCCTTGATATAGATCTGGTCGGTGAGCGACGGCAGGCGCAGCACACGCCACGACGTGCCGTAGTCCATGGTCTTCTTCTCATAGAGGGCGCGGCAGCCGGCGACCTCCTGCTCCATCTCACCTCGGGTGTCTTCGTATTTAGTCATAACAAGGGCATAACGCGCGAGGAATATATTTATTGTGTGGGGTGAAGTGATTTTTAAGTTTTGTGAAGTTTTTGAGGACCTTTTTGGGGGAAATATGCGCCCCGGAGGGGCGCAAGAATTTAGGCGGGGGCAACGCCCTCGTGGGGTGGCCGGGTAAAAGGCAGCGCCCCGCCGGATGGCGGGGTGCTGCACTTCTGTTTGGGTGGTGCCCCGTTGGGGTGGGGCGGGAGGATCACGGGTTCTTCACCGCGCGGATGTTGAAGCCGTAGCCGCGGCCCTCGCCGCTAGTACCATTAAATATGCAGTTTTGATTTGTCATCATGGCATCTATGGCAGATGATGTGCTCGAATAGGAAAGCGTCGAGGTCCAGTAGTAAGCAGATGTTCCTTGAGTGGAAGTGCCTGTCTTGTATCCGCACCCGGGTGTGATGATGCATTTTCCGTTGGATCCGACAAACACTACGCACGTTCTGCCACCAATAGATACAGTCGCCAGTTTGGTGGTGTAGGCGCAGAGTTCCTCAAAGTCCTCGAAGGTGGGTATGTGGGCGCCGGTGCCGTAGGTCTGGTAGGCGATGTCGTCGGCGGGCTGCAGGGTGGTGAGGCCGTCCGTTGCGTTGTACTTGGTGTAGCCCGAACTGGAATAATAGGGACCGGAAGAACTTGAGTAGCTGGATTGGGTGGCGGTGGCGCCCCAGGCGTAGTAGCCGCCGACGCCGTAGGCAGTGGTGGCGCCCACATTGGTGGAAGACCACTTGCGGCCGCTGGGCAGGCCCAAGTCGACCCACTGCTGGGTGTTGGGCGTGAAGTAGGCCGTGTAGGTAACGGCGGCGGCGCCCGTCGTGACGGTGCGGGAGGCTGCTGTGGTGCCGTCTTGCCAACAGACGAAGACGTAGCCTGTTTTGGCCGTGGCCGTGAGGGTGGCGCTGGAGCCGGGAGTGTAGTTGCCGCTGCCTGTCACAGTACCCCACGACTCGTCGTTAGGCTGGGCGATGAGGGGGAGAGCCTAAATTCCAGTTACAAGTGCAACACTGAGTAGAAAAAAAGAGCACCAAAAATTTGGTACTCTCAGGTAAAGTGACTACTTTTGTGTTGCATATGAAA
>CACZWL010000028.1 GCA_902784865.1 uncultured Bacteroidota bacterium
GCCGTCATCGGCTGGGTCTTCTTCCGCGCCACCGGCATCCCCAGCGCCATCGGCTACTTCAAGAGCATGCTCTCCGTCGAGACCCTCACCGGCTTCTACAAGATATTCACCGAGTGGACCATGCTCCCCATCGGCATCATGCTCGTGGTGGAATGGCTCAACCGCCAAGGCGAGCACGCCCTGCAGGGCTTCGACCGCGTGGTGAAGAGCCGCTGGCTGCGCTACTTCCTCTACGCCCTGGCCTTCGTCGCCGTCATCTTCTTCCGCGGCGACTACGCCGAGTTCATCTACTTCCAGTTCTAGGACATGCTGCAATTCATCCGAGACGCTGTGATAACCCTTGCGGCGGTGGTGCTGGTCACTCTGGCGCTGCCCAAGTCGCCGGAGTATAACAACAATATCGGCTACAAGCACCACTACATCACGCACCACGCTTCCGACATCAAAACCCTCATCATCGGGCACTCGCACTTCGAGAACGGCCTCAACCCCCACCTGTTAGGCGACAGCGCTTTCAATCTGGCCTCCGCCGGGCGCCCCTACTACTACGACATCGAGATTCTCCGCGAATACCTGCCACTGATGCCCAACGTGAAGACTGTACTCTTCCCCCTGCGCTACTGCCTGTCGGACCGCAATTTCTATAAGGCACGCTTTCGCCAGGGGCTTTTCGAGGACTACTACTACGGTTGGAATATGTTGCCACCACCGGAATACCGGGCCGAATTCAAAAGACCCTGCAAGTTCATCCCCCACTACCGCAAGTATCAGACCGACAGGCTCACGGCAGACTCTCTGGGCTATTGCCCAGACTTCTCGATCATGGCACTGGAGCAGCGCGACATGTCGAACTGGGAGCAGGATGACCTGGAGAAGGTGACTGGCTACCTCGAGGAAATGGCAGCTATTTGCAAGAAAAACCAAGTGCGCTTTGTGGTTCTGACCACGCCACACAGCAACCAATTCCTGGCACGCGTCACCCCCGAAGGGATGGCCAATCTAGAGAATACCATGCTGCAGGTATCAAACCTATGCTCGGTTGAATACCATAACTATATGACAGACGCCGACTACCGATCCGACTCGCTCTATCGCGACTGGTCGCACCTCAACAGCTTCGGCGCAGACATCTTCACCCAACGTGTCAAGGAGGACTTTGGTCTATGAAATTCTTTCTGCGTGATACACTGTTGACATTGGTCCCGGCAGGGGTACTGCTGGGCGTGGCCATCGCTGTGCTCCCTGCCTATGCGGTGAAGGGGGCAGACAATGAGTATTGCGACAAGAAGGCGTATATGGATACGCATCAGGAAGAGGTGTCAGTGCTGGTGACCGGGCACTCGCAGCCAGAGTGCGGCATAGACCCTTCGGTGCTGGACAGTTGCTACAACCTGTCCATGCTGGCCCGCATAAGCCACTACGACGCGGCGCTGCTCGAGCGCTATGTGCCGCAGATGCCACGGCTGAAGGCGGTGGTGTTCACACTGATGTGCGAATACGAGCCCGGCACAGTGTTTCAAAAGGCAGGATGGAGGCATCGGTTGTCGGCAGCCTACAAATACCAGTGGGGCATCGAGCCACCGGCCGAACTGACGGCGCTGGACAACTGGGGACAGCGCATATACGGAACGGTGGAGCAGGTGTTCCGCCTGCATCCCATCAAGCGCGACGTGGATTATGACTCGTTGGGATTCATCGCAGGGAATAACTCGGTCGGCGACGGGCGCAATGTGTACGAGGCGCCGGGCTGCGAGCCGATGGTGAGGGAGTCGCTGCGGCGGATGGCCAGGGTGTGCGGCGAGCATGGGGTGAGGCTGATTGTGGTCACTATGCCGTGCAACAGCACCTACCGCGCGGACCACGGGGACTGCGACGACCGGTTGCAGCGGCTGATGGACGATATAGCCGCAGAGTATCCCGCGGTGGAGTACCGCTGCTACCTGAACGACGAGCGTTTCGGCGACTCGCTGTTCAGCGACCAGACGCACATGAACCAGCGCGGCGCCATAGCCTTCGCGCTGCAGCTGAAGGAAGACTTCGGGCTGTAGGCCGGTCAGTTCCAGATACTTAGTTTGCTGAGGAAGGAGATGTTCTCCCGCACCGAGGAGTCGATGATTTGGTCGAAGTCCATGTCGGGGTTGCTGTGGAATGCCACCTCGATGGGTTGCACGTAGAGGGGCAGGCCTGCCAGGCGGTTGCCAAGGCGGGCGGCGTCCTTTTCGGTGGTGACGATGATGTTGTTGGATCCCGTTAGGGTGCCGAATGTTTTCTTGATTTGCGCCAGGTCGCGGGGCGAGAAGTCGTGGTGGTCGGGGAAGGCGAGGTGCTGTAGGCGGGTGTGCTGCCGGAGTTCGGCGACGAGGGGCTCGGGGTGAGCTATGCCGGTGACGGCGAGGACGTTGTCGGTTGTCCGCAGGTTGACGGAGGCTTCCTTCCCGTCGGGGGTGCGGAGGGTGCCGTATTTGAGGTAGGAGAAGAAGATTTTCTGGTAGTTCTGCAGGCGGAGGTCGTGGATGATGTTGTGTCGGTCGACGGGGTTGAGCACCGGGGGGCACTTGGTGACGACGACGATGTTGGCGCGGAAGCGTGCGCTTTTGAATTCGCGCAGGTCGCCGAAGGGCAGGATGTGGTCGCGGAAGAAGGGGTGGCTGTACTCGGTGAGGAGTATGTTGACGCTGGGTTTGAGCTGTCGGTGCTGGAAGACGTCGTCGAGGATGATGAGCTGAGGGGGGTGCGGGGAGGCCGGATTTTCCGGGGATTCCGGATTATCTGGAGATTCCTGATTATCCGGATTATCCGGGTTTTCCGGGGGGACGGCCATCAGGCGGCGCACGCCTTCGACGCGTTTTTCGCAGACGGCGACGCGGACCTGCGGGAATTTGGCGGCGAGCATGGCGGGTTCGTCGCCGAGGAGGGCCGGGTCGTGGCTGCCGTCGTCGAGGAGGAAGCCTTTGGTCTGCCGCTTGTAGCCTCGGCTGAGGACGGCGGTGTCGTACCTGTCGGCCAGTAGGCGCAGGAGGTACTCGACGTGGGGTGTCTTGCCGCTGCCGCCGGTGGAAAGGTTCCCCACACCGATGGTTGTGATGTGGGGAGCCTCTTGTTTTTTGATGCCTAGGGCGAAGAGCATGTTGCGCAGCCACACTCCCACGGCGTACCAGCAGGTGAGCGGGAAGAGGAGCCAGGCTATGTTCTTGCGGAGCGACACTTATTTTTTGAAGTAGCGGTTGTATAGGCCTTCGAAGGCTTTGCCGTGGCGGGCCTCGTCGCGACCCATCTCGTGGACGGTGTCGTGGATGGCGTCGAGGTTGAGGGCTTTGGCGCGCTTGGCGAGGTCGGTCTTGCCGGCGGTGGCGCCGTACTCGGCCTCGATGCGGACGCGGAGGTTCTCGGCGGTGCTGTCGGTGAGCACTTCGCCCAGCAGCTCGGCGAATTTGGCGGCGTGCTCGGCTTCCTCCCATGCGGCCTTCTCCCAGTAGAGGCCGATTTCGGGGTAGCCTTCGCGGTGGGCCACGCGGGCCATGGCGAGGTACATGCCGACTTCCTTGCATTCGCCTTCAAAGTTCATGCGCAGGTCGGCCTTGATGTCTTCGGGGGCGTCTTTGGCCACGCCGACGATGTGCTCGGCGGCCCAGGTCTTGACGTCTTCTTTCATTTCCTGCATGGGTTTGCCGCAGATGGGGCATTTCTCGGGCATCTCGTCGCCTTCATAGACGTAGCCGCACACGGGGCAGATGAATTTCTTGCTCATAACGGTTGGGTTTGGGTTTTTGGATTGTTGATGATTTGGTTTGATATGTTACTTTTTTGTTATCAGCGTGTTGCGCAATTACGGCGCGGTGCTGTACTTCGGCAAAGATACAAAATAAATTTATTCTGCGGAAAAATTATTTTTCTGCCTTGGAAGTCGGGGCGGCAGGGGGGTAGGCGGCAGGAAGACGGCAGGTGAGCGGTAGGTATCTGGTAGGTCTGTTCTTCGTCTGTTCTTCGTCTCTCCTAGGGCTGTTCTATAACTGTTCTATACCTTCCCTCGGGTTTTGGGTCTGGTTGTCAGTGCGTTGCAAAATGGGGTGGGAGTGGGGTTTTGCGCGTATAGTTTATAGAACGGAAATGGGCGGATTTTGTTTCGTTTTTTTTTGTTAAAATCCTTGGGCGCCCCGCTGGAAGCGGGGCGCCCAAGGCATAGGGGACTGTGTGCGAGCCGTTTAGTCGAGCACCAGGCTGGGGGCGCTGTAGGTGCGTGCGGCCAGCTCCTGATTGAGCATGTAGAGGCTGCGCTGGTCGGTGCCGAAGAGCTCCATCTTGGTGATCATGTCGCGGGCGTTGGTCTCCTCCTCGCCCTGCTCCTTGACGAACCAGTCGAGGAACTGCATGGTGCGGAAGTCCTTCACCTTGTAGGCGGCGTCGTAGATGGTGTGGATCGAGGCGGTGACGTACTCCTCGTGCTCCAGACCGGCCTTGAGGACGTCCATGTCTTTCTTGAACTTCTTGTCGGGCATGGCGATGGCGGTGAGCTTGATGGGGCAGTCGTTGTTCTGGAGGTACTTGTAGATGAGCATGGCGTGGTCGCGCTCCTCCTGGGCTTGGATCATGTACCAGTTGGCGAAGCCGTTGAGGCCGCGCTTGTCGAAGTAGTTGTTCATGTCCAAGTAGAGGTAGGCGCTGTAGAGCTCCTTGTTGATTTGCTCGTTGAGCAGGTCGGAAACTTTCTTGTTAAGCATGGCGTAAAATGTTTTAGGTTTATATATTGCTGTCATATAAAGCGTTGCAATGGTTTCTGCCGTTGCGACGACCTCGCAAAGATACGAAATAAATCCGACAGCGCGAAAAAAATATTGCTAAAGTGTGGCAAAAAATTGCATCCGTCGCCTCCGTTTCCGGAAAAAAAGTGTACCTTTGCAGGGTTGAACCGCAGGCGGACAGTGGGAGAGTGTGCGTTGAAGTGTTTGGTATACAGTGCGATAGAATATCTGCCTGAGACTACGGCCGACAATAAATTAAACATTATAATATCATACTTTTAAATTATGAGAGTAGTAATAGCAAAAGATTATGACACGATGAGTGTCTGGGCTGCGAATTATGTGGCCAAACGGATTCTGGACTTCAATCCCACGGAGGAGCGCCCCTTTGTCCTCGGGTGCCCGACCGGTAGTTCGCCCCTGGGACTGTATCAGCACCTTGTCGAGCTGAACAAACGTGGTGTCGTCTCGTTCCGCAACGTGGTGACTTTCAACATGGACGAGTATGTGGGCCTCCCCACCGAGCACCCCGAGAGCTACCACAGCTTCATGTGGACCAACTTCTTCAGCCACATCGACATCAAGCCGGAGAACGTGCACATCCTCGACGGCAACGCCAAGGACCTGGTCGCCGAGTGCGAGCACTACGAGCAGATGATTAAGGACGCCGGCGGCGTGGACCTGTTTATGGGCGGCATCGGCCCCGACGGACACATAGCTTTCAACGAGCCGGGCAGCAGCCTGACGTCGCGTACCCGTATCAAAACCCTCACCACTAACACCATACAGGCCAACTGCCGCTTCTTCGACAACGACGAGAGCAAGGTGCCCAAGCAGGCCCTGACGGTGGGTGTGGGCACGGTGATGGATGCCCGCGAGGTGCTCATCCTCTGCAACGGCCCGAAGAAGGCCCGCGCGCTGCACCACATGATCGAGAACGGCGTCAACCATATGTGGACGGCCAGCGCCCTGCAGATGCACCAGCACGCCACCGTGGTCTGCGACGAGGAGTCTACCGTGGAACTCAAAATCAGCACCTACCAGTATTTCACCGACAAGCAGCGGATAGAGAACCTGATAGACCGATACTGCAAGTTGTTCTAAACCAGAAGCGCCCTGCAAAAAGGGCGCTTCCTTTTTATGAGTAAAGTTGAAGAAACGGCCAATCGCGATTGGCCGTTTCCTGATAGGTTAGTCGGCGCGGACGACGCGGTGGGTCTCGACGCCCGAGGCGGTGGTGGCGCGGAGGAGGTAGACACCGTTGGGGAAGGCGCTGAGGTCGAGCGTATTGTCGGTAGTGTGCATCAGTCGTCGGCCGAGGGCGTCGAGGAGTTCGACGCGGAGGATGGGCTGCGCCGAGCGCAGGGCGATGCGGCCGTTGGTGGGGTTGGGGAAGAGGGTCACCTGCGAGGCCTGCGGCTGGTCGATGCCGACGACGGCGGCGATGGTGATATTGTCGAGGAACATGCCCCGCGAGGCGGAGCGGGTGCCGGAGTAGCGGAAGTCGAGGCGCAGGGTGTCGCCCGGGGCGACGGTGAAGGTTGCCGAGCGTTCGAGCCACTGGGTGGACGCGATGGTGTCGGCGATGAGCTGCTGGCTGCCGCAGCTGAGTGAGTAGTATTCAGGGTTGGTGGCGCTGAAAGAGCGGCAGCGGTAGGCGACGGTGTAGGTGCCGGGGATGGCTATGTAGGGCGAGAAGATGTGGTCGTCGGCGGTGTTGCGCCAAGGGGCGTAGGCGAGGAGTGCGAAGTTGGTAGAGACGGCCGAGGTGTCCCAGAAGAGCCAGCTGTAGCCGTCGCCGTCGTTGTCGGTGCCGGTCCAGCAGCCGGAGAGGTTGTCGAGCGGCATAGTGTAGGGCAGCTGTCGGATGAAGCAGAGTGAGTCGTTGTCGTCGTGGGGCTGTGTGCCGAAGATGGCTTCCTGGGCAGCGGTGAAGTTGTAGGAGCCGCCGCCGGCGCCGGTCTGTCCGTTCATGTTGGGTGCCAGGTTGGCCAGGGTGTAGTAGCCGTCGCCGGTGCCCGACCAGCCCCAGTTGAAGTGGAAGCGGTTCTGGTCGTCGTAGCCGTCGCAGACGAAGGCGTGTCCGCCAGACTGGCTGTCGCCGCCGGCGTAGAGTATGGGCCGCAAGGCATCGAGTTCGGCGCGGACCATGGCGACCCACTGCTCGTCGGAGTAGACCTTGCGGGCGGTGCCGTAGGCCTCGGGGCTGTAGCCGAAGTATTGCACCATGGCGTTGAGGGCGTTGCCGTAGAAGGGGGCGGGGTTGGGGCTGAGCATGGCACCGCTGCCTTCGATGCTGTATTCCATATCGGTGGCGACGCCGCAGTGGTACATCAGCGTGGCGACGGCGTTCTGCTCGGCGGCGCTGGAGACCGAGGTGAGGGTATTGGGCATGTTGGCCCAGTCGTAGACGGTGGCGCCGAAATCGGCAAAGAGGGTGCCGAGGCTGGTGAAGGCGCTGGTGTGCGAGCCAGAGCCGCGGACGGGGTGCTGCCAGTAGTTCATCACCTGGGCCATGGCGGTGGCCACGCATCCCACGGGGGTGGGGTAGGACCACCAGAGGAACGATGCCTCGGGGCAGAGGTTGTTGTAGGGCTCTTCCTGGTCCCAAGTGGTGGTGAGCAGTTGGGGTACGGCCTTGGAAGTGAGAGAGGTATGCTCGGCCGTGCCTGCGGCATAGGTGTTCCAGAGGGCTGCGGTGGCCTTGTCGGCCGAGGCGCCTTCGGCGCGGAGGTAGTCAATCTGGCTCTGCCAGCCGTCGAGCCACCAGGCCATCTCGCGGTTGACCTTGGCGCCCACGCCATTGGTGTAGGAGTAGGCGAGGACGGGCTGCAGGCAGTCGTCGGCGCTGACGATGACGAAGCCGTTGCGCGAGGCGTTCTCGAAGATGAAGAAGGCGTCCCAGCGGCCGTCGAAGAGGTTCATCGCCTCGGTCTGGGCGTGGCGGTCGGCCTGGAGGTGGGCGTTCCAGAAGTTGCGCGCCACGCGTTCTGCCGTCTGCTTGTCGACGGGGTGGGCGAGAGCGGTCAGGGAGGTGGCTGCCAGAGCCATAGCGAAGAGAGTGTTCTTAAAAAGGTTCATTCTTTAAGATGTTGTTTATTAATATATTGTGTTTAAAACAAGTCTTTCCTGCGGTTGCGGAATACGATGCAAAGATACGCATTTTTTTTGATTGGGGAGGAAAAAACGCACCCGGTTGCGCAGAAAGGCTGCCGGGTGCGGGGTGAATATGTGTGCTTGCTGAATAATCAACTGCATTTGCTCCAGCCGCAGTTGTTGCAGGTCTTGCAACCGCTTTCGTAGACGAGGGTGCCTTTCTGGTGGCAGTTGGGGCACTCCTCCTCGGCGTCGGCGACGGTGCCGTCCTTGATGTAGCGTTTCAGTGCGCGGGCTACGCCGTTGGACCATGTGGTGATGGAGTCGACGTCGAAGGTGAGTTTGCCGATAAGTTCGACGACGTTGGGGATAGGCATGCCGTGGCGGAGGATGCCGGAGATGAGCTTGGCGTAGTTCCAGTATTCTTTCTTGAACATGCGCGAGAGGCCCTCGATGGTGATGTGGTAGCCGTCCTGGTCGACAAACTGGAAGTCGTAGCGGGCGTGCTCGTCGCCTTTGTCTTTGACGCGGATGACCCAGCCTTTGTCGACCCACTTGGGCAGGAGGAAGCTCTCGGCGCGGCCGGTGAAGATCTCGTAGGGGCGGTTTTCGTACATGCCGACGACGGCAATCCAGTCCTCCTTGTCGTTCTTGAAGCGGACAATCTCGGCCTCGAGCTTCTTGGGACGTTTGGGGGCTTTGCTTTCGCCGAAGACGGGGGTCTCCTTCTTGCCCTCGCTGGCGCTGACGAGGACGCCGGTGCGTGAGCCGTCGCGGTAGATGGTGCAGCCTTTGCAGCCGCTCTCCCATGCGGTCTCGTATATCTTGGAGACGATCTCTTTGGTGGTCTCCTTGGGGATGTTGACGGTGACGGAGATAGAGTGGTCGACCCACTTCTGGATGTCGCCCTGCATGCGCACCTTGGCCACCCAGTCGATGTCGGCACTGGTGGCGTGGTAGTAGGGGCTCTTCTCGACAATCTTCTGGAGCTCGGCGTCGTCCATGGTGGTGATGGCGTCGATGTCGTAGCCATTGATGCGTGCCCAGTCGAGGAATTTGGGGTGGAAGACGTTGTACTCCTCGAAGAAGTCGCCATTCTCATCCTTGATAATCTTCTTGTTGGAGGCGTCCTTGTCGTTGGGGTTAATCTTCTTGCGGCGCTTGTAGTTGACGAGGAAGACGGGTTCGATGCCGGAGGTGGTCTGGGTGCAGATGGAGACGGTGCCGGTGGGTGCTATGGTGAGGAGAGCGATGTTGCGGCGGCCGTACTTGGCCATATCTTTATAGAGTTCGGGTTCGAACTCGGCGATGCGTCGGATGAGGGGGTTGTTCTCCTCGCGGCGGGCGTCGTAGATGGGGAATGGGCCGCGCTCTTTGGCGAGCTGGACGCTGGAGGCGTAGGCGGCGCAGCAGAGGGCGCGGTGGACGCTGACGGCGAACTCGGTGGCCTCGGGCGAGCCGTACTGCAGGCCGAGGGCGGCCAGCATGTCGCCTTCGGCGGTGATGCCGAAGCCGCTGCGGCGGCCTTCGAGGCACTTCATCTTGATGTTGAGCCACAGGTTGTGCTCCACCTGCTTGATTTCCTCGCTTTCGGGGTCGGACTCAATCTTGTGGAGGATTTGCTCGACTTTCTCGAGTTCGAGGTCGATGAGGTCGTCCATCAGGCGCTGGCCTTTCGTGACGTGCTCGCGGAAGAGGTCGAAGTTGAACTTGGCCTGCGGGGTGAAGGGGTTGTCGACGTAGGAGAAGAGGTTGATGGCCTGGAGGCGGCAGCTGTCGTAGGGGCAGAGAGGTATCTCGCCGCAGGGGTTGGTGCTGACGGTGCGGTAGCCGAAGTCGGCGTAGCAGTCGGGCACCGACTCGCGGATGATGGTGTCCCAATAGAGTACGCCGGGTTCGGCGCTAGACCATGCGTTGGCGATAATCTTGTTCCAGAGGGCGCGGGCGTCTATCTCTTTGGTATAGCTGGGGTTGGGGGAGTCGATGGGGTATTGCTGTACGAAGGGTTTGCCGCTGCGGACGCACTCCATGAATTCGTCGGTGATTTTGACGCTGACGTTGGCGCCGGTGATCTTGCCCTGTTCGAGCTTGGCGTCGATGAAGTGCTCGGCGTCGGGGTGCTTGATGCTGATGGAGAGCATCAGTGCGCCGCGACGGCCGCCCTGTGCCACCTCGCGGGTGGTGTTGGAGTAGCGCTGCATGAAGGGGACGATGCCGGTGGAGGTGAGGGCGGAGTTCTTGACGGGGCTGCCGCCGGGGCGTATGTGGCTGAGGTCGTGGCCGACGCCGCCGCGACGTTTCATGAGCTGCACCTGCTCCTGGTCTATCTTCATGATGCCGCCGTAGGAGTCGCTGTTGCCGGAGTTGCCGATGACGAAGCAGTTGGAGAGGGAGACGATCTGGAAGTTGTTGCCGATGCCGCTCATGGGGCTGCCCTGGGGGACGATGTAGCGGAAGTCTTTGAGCAGCTGGTAGATCTCCTCTTCGCCGAGGGGGTTCTGGTATTTCTGTTCGATACGGGCGTATTCGGCGGCGAGGCGGCGGTGCATCATGTCGGGGTTGAGTTCGAAGATGCGGTCGTCGTCGCGCAGGGCGTACTTATTCATCCATACGTTGGCGGCGAGTTCGTCGCCGTGGAAATACTCTACCGAGGAGCGCATGATCTCATCCGGGGAGTACTGATGGTACTCGCGGGGTTGCTTTTTGGGGTCGGTCGATGAAAAGAGGTCGCCTTGCGTCATGGTGAATTTAGGTTTATATTGTTGTATGATAAAAGGTTAAAGCTGTACGGGGTGTCCCGTTACAGGATGCTAAATTAGTCATAATATCGCTGAGTGCGGGGGATAAGTTATCAACAAAGAAGTGCCCCCACAGGGCACTTCTTTGTTGTATCAGACGTTTGGTCGGTTGATAACCGCCGCGGATGCGGGTCGTCAGTCTTCGATGTGTTTGCGGCTGGGGTCGATGGCTTCGGAGACGTTGATGACGTAGTCGCCGAGTTTCTCGTACTGGGCGTAGAGGCTGCTGTAGGCGTTGCCGATGGAGTAGTCGTAGACGCCGAGCTTGAGGGCGTCGAGGTGCTGAGCGCGCAGGCGGTCGCGGAAGGCGTTGATTTCGTGTTCGGCGGCGTAGGCGGCGTCGAGGTCGACGTGGTCGTAGTCGTGGAGGTTGCCGTCCATGATCTCGAGGGCTTTCTCGACGAGCTCGCTCATGTGGGCGAGGTTGGCGTTGAGGCCGGCGTCGAAGTGCACGGCATCCTCGCGTTTGTTCTTGCGGGTCATGGCTATCTGGTAGATGGTGTCGCCGATGGACTCGAGGTTGTCGATGATGCGGAGCATGGCGCTGATGCGCTCGGAGGCGTGCTGGCTGACGTCGCCGGAGCCTACGCGGGTGAGGAATTTGGTGATTTCCAGCTCCATGCGGTCGGTGATGCCTTCGTATTTGGCTATGCGCTCCATGATGGCGTCGAACTCGGTGTCGTCTTCGGCGGTGCGCAGTCCGGGCAGGAAGGTGTACATGCGCAGCACGCGTTTGGAGAATTCTTCTATCTCGCCTTTGGCGCTCTGCAGGTTGAGCTCGGCGGTGGAGAGGAGGTTGGGCTCGAGGTAGGTGAGGCGGAATTCTTCTTCGCCCTCGTCGGTCTTCTTGTCGGGCACCATCCACTCGACGAGCTTGACAATCTGGGGGATGAAGAAGGCGAGGATGATGGTGGTGACGACGTTGAAGAGGGTGTGGAAGACGGTGATGGCCAGGGGGATGAGGGGGATGCTGGGGAACAGGGTGTCGAGCCGTTCGCTGATGGCCATGACGGCGTCGCAGATGGGGTAGAAGGGGATGAGGAAGATGATGGCTCCGACGACGTTGAAGACGAGGTGTGCGCGGGCGGTGCGCTTGCCGGTGGTGCCGGTGGTCATGGCGACGACCTGCGCGGTGAGGGTGGTGCCCAGGTTCTGCCCGATGACCAGCGCCATCGAGGTGGGGAAGTCGATCCACCCCTGGCTGGCCATCAGCAGGATGACGGCCGTCATGGCCGACGAGGTCTGCAGGATGATGCAGAGGATGGCGCCGACGACGATGAAGAGCAGCACCGACCAGTAGCCCCACTGGCCGAGGGAGGCGATGGAGTGGGCCACGTCCTCGTTAAGGGGCGGCACCGAGTCGCCCATCAGCCCCAGGCCGAGGATCAGCAGCGAGAGGCCCATGACGGTCTGCCCCAGGTACTGCATCTTGTCTTTCTTGCTGAAGATGAAGAAGAGGCTGATGGCGCCGATGATCATGGGCATGAGGGGAACCTTGTCGGCGCTGTCGCTTCCGCCGAGGCCGAAGATGGTGATGATCCACGCGGTGACGGTGGTGCCGATGTTGGCGCCCATCACCACGGCGATGGCGCCCGCAAGGGTCAGCAGGCCCGCGCCCGCGAAGCCCACGGCCATGACCGTGGTGGCCGTCGAGCTCTGGATGATGGCCGTCACGCCGGTGCCGGCGAGGATGCCGCTCAGCGGCTTGCCGGTGATACGGGTCAGGATGTGGCGCAGTTTCGAACCGGCAAACTTCTGAAGACCCTCGCTCATCAGTTTCATGGCGAAGAGGAAGATGGCCAACGATCCGGCTAACTTCAAGACAACGAGTATGATATCAATTGCTGACATGGGTGTGAAGGTTTATGTTTGACGGTGCAAAGATACATATATTATTATTACGCTGATGTTACGTTTTGGTTAAGTTTTTCATCGCCATGCCGTCGGGTGCATACCCGTGAAGGGTCAAAATGACAAAGGCGCTGACGGCGACAAAAAGTGTTAAAAAAGCACATTTTAACACTTGTTAGGAAAGTTGGCAGCCCGTTTCCGGGAGCTCCGTTTCCGTGTGTAAGCGACGGAAAAACCGCCAACGACCTCTGTAAGTTGCAGTGTTTCAGCCGGTTAGGATTAACCGTATGATTCTCTGACACTTAAGTCATCTGGTAGGTGAATGGTAGGTATATGGTTCGACTATGGCAGGTGACTGAAAAATGAAATGTTAACGGGTGTTAAGCGCATCGCCGTTTAACACCCATTAACATTTCTGGCTCAGGTTCCGTTATATCAATATTTCCGGTCGGTGGCGGACGGCGCCGTCCACAGCTATTCCTGCTCGTCGTCCCACGCGGTGCGCACCTTCTTGATTGGGACTGAAACCGGACTCATGCGGGGAGCATTGCAAGTGCTGCAACATGGTCGCGCATTGATGCGGGATGATGAAACAGTGCTGTAAATGCGTTTTGCAATGCATAACCCCACACTGCGCCTGGCGGTTTGGTGTGGGGTTAATAGAATATCGTGCCTCCGGCACGCTGCTATTCTGCAATTATTAGAACTCGGCGGTCTTCGGGGTGCGGGGGAAGGGGATGACGTCTCGGATGTTGGCCATGCCGGTGATGAAGAGCAGCAGGCGCTCGAAGCCGAGGCCGAAGCCGGCGTGGGGGCAAGTGCCGTAGCGGCGCGTGTCGAGGTACCACCACATGTCCTTCATCGGGATGTCGAGCTCCTGGATGCGGCCCATCAGCTTGTCGTAGCTCTCCTCGCGGACGCTGCCGCCGATGATCTCGCCAATCTGCGGGAAGAGGACGTCGGTGCCCTGCACGGTGAGGCCCGAGAAGCCCTGCTTCTTGCCCTCTTCGACAACGGTGTCGTTGAGCTTCATGTAGAAGGCCTTGATTTCCTTGGGGTAGTCGGTCATGATGACGGGCTTCTTGAAGTGGTGCTCGACGAGGTAGCGCTCGTGCTCGGAGGCGAGGTCGGTGCCCCAGCTGATGGGGAACTCGAACTTCTGGCCGTTCTTGACGGCTTCTTCCAGTATGCGGATGCCTTCGGTGTAGGGCAGGCGCACAAACTCGGTGTCCACCACGCTCTTGAGGCGCTCGATGAGGCCCGGGTCGATCATCTTGTTGAGGAACTCGAGGTCGTCCATGCAGTGGTCCAGCGCCCAGCGGACGCAGTACTTGATGAACTCCTCCTCGAGGGCGGTGAGCTCGTCGAGCTGGTAGAATGCCATCTCCGGCTCAATCATCCAGAACTCGGCCAGGTGGCGCGGCGTGTTGCTGTTCTCGGCGCGGAAGGTGGGGCCGAAGGTGTATATCTTGCCCAGCGAGGTGGCGCCGAGCTCGCCCTCGAGCTGTCCGCTGACGGTGAGGGCGGTGAACTTGCCGAAGAAGTCCTGCTCCCAGTCGATGGTGCCGTCCTCGCGGCGGGGCGGGTTCTCGGGGTCGAGGGTGCTGACGTGGAACATCTCGCCGGCGCCTTCGCAGTCGCTGGCGGTGATGAGGGGCGTGTGGAAGTAGAAGAATCCGCGCTCGTGGAAGAAGGTGTGGATGGCCATGGCCATGTTGTGGCGCAGGCGCATGACGGCGCCGAAGGTGTTGGTGCGCAGGCGCAGGTGGCCTATTTCACGGAGAAACTCCATGCTGTGTCCCTTCTTCTGAAGGGGGTAGGTCTCGGGGTCGGCCTCGCCGTAGACGACGATGCGCTCGGCCTGCACCTCGACGGCCTGGCCCGAGCCCTGGCTCTCGACCAGTGTGCCCTCCACGCCGATGCAGGCGCCGGTGGTGATGCGGCGCAGCTCGTCCTCGAACTTCTGCGGGTCGGCCACTACCTGGATGTTGTGGATGATGGAGCCGTCGTTGACGGCCAGGAAGGCGACGTTCTTGTTGCCGCGCTTGGTGCGCACCCAGCCTTTTACGCAAAGCTGCGTGCCTATCAGTGCGCTGACGTCTTCTTTCAGAAGGTATTTAATCTCGTAACGTTTCATATTGTGTTTTATTTTATTTCCTGTCAATCAATTTTTTGAGTTCTATGTCGCTGCTGAAGCGGAAGGTCATCTCTTCTTTGTCGCGGCGGCAAATCATGAGGGTGCCGTTGTCGGCGGCGACGATGAAGCCGTCGAGTCCCTGGATGACGGCGGTGGTGGAGTCGGGGAGGTCGATCATGCAGTTGTGGGTGTCGTAGGTGAAGACGTTGCCCTGGATGGCGTTGCCGTTGGTGTCGCGTTGGCTGGCGTTGTAGAGGCTCTCCCAGGTCTCGACGTCGCTCCAGCCGAAGGAGGCGGTGAGGACGTGGACGTTGGAGGCTTTCTCCATGATGCCTTCGTCGACGGAGATGCCTTCGCATTGCGCGTAGAGCTGCTCCAGGCCGTGGTGAGAGTCGGGCAGGGGGGTGTCGAGGAAGGCGTCGGCCACGGCGGGCAGGTGCTTCCGGTAGGCGTCGCGGAGGACGGGGAGCGTCCATACGAAGAGGCCGGCGTTCCAGTAGAACTCGCCGCTGGCGATGAACTGGCGAGCCATCTCGACCGGGGGCTTCTCGGTGAAGGTGACGACGTGGTGGAGGTTCTTGACGCTGGGGATCGAGGGGCGCGAGCCGCGCTGTATGTAGCCGTAGGTGGTGTTGGGGTTGACGGGTTGCACGCCGAGGGTGATGATCCAGTCGTTGTGTTTGACGGTGTCGACGGCCTGCAGCAGGTCGGCTTTGAACTTGTGTTCCTGGAAGATGGCGTGGTCGGAGGGCGAGACGATGAGGGTGGCGTCGGGGTCCATGGAGGCGACGACGGCGGCGGCGTAGGCGATGCAGGGCGCTGTGTTGCGGCGCATGGGTTCGCCGAGGACCTGGTGGGGCAGGAGGTCGCCGATCTGCTGGTGGACGAGGTCGACGTATTGTTCGCCGGTGACGATGATGATGTTCTCGCGCGGGCAGAGGTCGGCGCAGCGGCGGTAGGTGGTCTGGAGCATGGTGCGTCCGGTGCCCATGACGTCGAGGAACTGCTTGGGCTTGTCGCTGTTGCTGACGGGCCAGAAGCGGCTGCCGGTGCCGCCGGCCATGATGATGCACCAGATCATACCGACACCTCCCCTTTGATGTGCGGATGCGGGTCGTAGCCTTCGAGGGTGAAGTCTTCGTATTCGAAGGCGAAGATGTCGTGTTTTGCGGGGTTGATGCGCATGGTGGGCAGCGGCCGTGGGTCGCGGCTGAGCTGGAGGCGTACCTGGTCGAGGTGGTTGCGGTAGATGTGGGCGTCGCCGAGGGTATGGATGAAGTCGCCGGGCTGCAGCTGGCAGACCTGGGCCATCATCATGGTCAGCAGGGCGTAGGAGGCGATGTTGAAGGGCACGCCGAGGAATATGTCGGCCGAGCGTTGGTAGAGCTGGCAGGAGAGGCGGCCGTCGTTCACGTAGAACTGGAAGAGGCAGTGGCATGGCGGGAGGGCCATGTCCTGTATTTCTGCGGGGTTCCAGGCGGAGACGATGAGCCTGCGGCTGAAGGGGTTGGCCTTGATGTCGTTGACGACGTTGGCTATCTGGTCGATGGTGCCGCCGCGGCCGTCGGGCCACGAGCGCCACTGCGAGCCGTAGACGGGGCCGAGGTTGCCGTCGGCGTCGGCCCATTCGTCCCAGATGCTGACGCCGTGGTCTTTGAGGTATTTGATGTTGGTGTCGCCGCGGAGAAACCAGAGGAGTTCGTGTATGATGGAGCGCAGGTGCAGCTTCTTGGTGGTGAGGACGGGGAATCCGTCGGCCAGAGGGAAGCGCATCTGGTAGCCGAAGACGCCGATGGTGCCGGTGCCGGTGCGGTCCTCGCGGACGGTGCCGTGGTCGAGCACGTGTTGTAGCAGGTCGAGGTATTGTTTCATAATTATACCCCTCTTAACGCGGGATTTGTAAAAATGTTGTATCGGGGGGGCGATTTTGCCTAAAATAGTCGTATGTGGCTGAGGGTCAGCGAGGAGTGCGGCCAGTCTGGGGTCAGAAGATGTCGGTGATGGTCTGGCTCATGCCGTTGAAGACGATGGTGTCGCCCGTGCGCTTGCCTTTGAGGGCCAGGTAGATGGGGGTCTGTGCGGAGATGGCGAACCATACGTGCGGGCCGACCAGGAACTTGCCTGCGCCGATGGACAGGAGGAAGCGTTGCTTGTCGGTGACGACGCAGGCGCCGTGCTCGGCGGCGTCTGGGGGTGCCTGCCGTAGGAGGTCCTGCAGGTGGCGTATGCCGGCGAGGGCGTTGCTCAGCTGGCGGGCGTACATGTCGCGGTTGCGCATCATCTTGGTGCGGTAGGAGTCGTAGCGGTCGACGTTGGCGCCGTAGTCGTTGCTCTGCTGCTGGGCGGAGTCCATTTCCTGTTTGGCGACATTAGCAATCTGCTCCTGCATGGCTATGCAGGAGCAGATGACTTGTTCCCGTTGCTGTTCTCTGGTCATGCGATGCGTCCGGGGTATACTTTGAGTGCTTCTTCGAGGCATTTGATGGCGGCCTTGAGGTCGTCGATGCAGATGCAGTAGGTGATGCGGGCCTGGTGGCGTCCGTTTTCGGGGTTCTCGTAGAAGCCTGTGGCGGGAGCGAGCATGACGGTGGCGCCGTTGTAGGAGAAGTCGGTGAGGAGCCACTGGCAGAAGCGGTCGCTGTCGTCGACGGGGAGGTCGATGACGGTGTAGAAGGCGCCTTTGGGCATGGGGCAGAAGCAGCCGGGGATGCGGTTGATGCCTTCGACGACGACGTTGCGGCGTGCGATGTATTCGGCCTGCACCTTGTCGAAGTATTCCTGCGGGGTGTCGACGGCGGCTTCGGCGAAGATCTGGCCGAAGGAGGGCGGCGAGAGGCGTGCCTGGGCGAGGCGCATGGCGATGGCGTAGACTTCGCTGTTGCGGGTGACCAAGCAGCCGACGCGGGCGCCGCAGGCGCTGTAGCGCTTGGAGACCGAGTCGAAGAGGATGGTGTTGCGCTCGAGGCCTTCGAGCTGCATGACGCTGAAGTGCTTGTGGCCGTCGTAGCAGAACTCGCGGTACACTTCGTCGGCGAAGAGGTAGAGGTCGTACTTCTTGACCAGCCCGGCGACCTTGAGGAGCTCCTCGTGGGTGTAGAGGTAGCCCGTGGGGTTGTTGGGGTTGCAGATCATGATGGCCTTGGTGCGCGGGGTGATGACCTTCTCGAACTCTTCGATGGGTGGCAGGGCGAAGCCGGAGCGTATGTCGCTGGGGATGGTGACGATTTTGGCGTCGCAGAGCTTGGCGAAGGTGTTGTAGTTGGTGTAGTAGGGTTCGGGGATGATGATTTCGTCGCCGGGGTTGAGGCAGACGGTGAAGGCCATCTGGAGGGCCTCGCTGCCGCCGGTGGTGACGATGATTTGGTTGGGGGTGACGTCGATGCCGTGGCGGTGGTAGTAGTTGCAGAGGGCGCGGCGGTAGGAGGGGATGCCGGCGGAGTGGCTGTATTCGAGGACGCCGTTCCACTGCGGCAGTTCGCTGGCGGTCTCGGCCATGGCCTTGAGGGCGCCTTTGGGGGTCTCGATGTCGGGCTGGCCGATATTGAGGTGGTATACGTGGATGCCGCGCTCTTTGGCGGCATCGGCGAAGGGGACGAGTTTGCGGATTGCCGACTGCGGCAGTTCCAGGCCTTTTTGGGAGATGGTAGGCATAATGGATGGTGTGTGTTATGTGTTGGACTGTCGGTTAGCGGGAGCGCGTTTCGAGTTTGGGTTCGGCTTTGCGGTCTTTGAGTTCGCGGCCGGAGGGGGCGGGCAGCTCCTTGATGTCGCGGCGGGGCTCGATCTTGGGCTCGGCCTTGGGGTTGCGCTCGGCGGGGGCGGGGGTGGGCTGGGCGCTCTCCTGCTTGACGTTGCCTTTGATGCGGAGGGTCACGCGCGGGTTGTTGACCGCGTTGCTGGTGACGGTGATGGTCTTGTTGATGTTGCCGACGTTGTTGGTGTTGTATTTCACGTCGATGGTGCCGCTCTCGCCGGGCATGACGGGCTTCTGGGTCCAGCTGGGGGTGGTGCAGCCGCAGGAGGCCTTGACGTTCTGGAGGATAAGGGGCTCGTTGCCGTCGTTGAAGAAGGTGAAGGCGCACTTGCCGTCGCTGCCCTTCAGGATGTCGCCGTAGTTGTGCTCCATCTCGGTGAAGCGGATCTTAGGCCCGTTGGCGGGTTCGTCTTTTTGGGTGTCGTTCTGAGCGTTTGCCATGCCGCATGCCAGGGTGGCGAAGAGGCAGATAAGAGCAAATTTTTTCATCTTTTTATTATGTTTAATTGGTTGTTATTCTGTTTTTTGTCGGTCTTTTGTCGCGGCATGCCGCGTAGTATTCAACCTGCAAAATTACTAAATTTTTAGTACATGCAAATAATTTTTTCTTGCACGCGGCGGCTTTTTTTGATTAATTAACGTTTGGCGGGAGCGGAAAAAAAGCTGCCGAAGCCGTTTTTCCGCAAAAAAATCCTACCGACTTACTGGCTGACAGTCAGTGCCTTGCATGGTTCCCCTTTTGCTCCCCTTTTTACTTTCTTGGGGTATGGAGGCAATAAAGTCGGAAAACGGGCGTTATGGTAAATGAAGAATTAAGAATGGAAAATTAAGAATTAGGAATTGGGAATTGGGAATTAAGAATTTGGAATTGAGAATGGTTGGAGGCTAATTCGAGTGATTAGCTGACGATTGGCCTGCGCAAGCTTTCGCGTAATTCGAGAAATTCGCCGTCAAAAACTCAAAACTCAAAAATCATCACATTATGGCCAAGATAGAACAAGGAATCCTCGGTGGCTTCAGCGGACGGGTCGGCATGGTGGTCGGCTACTACCGCAAGGGGCTGTGGTGCGTGCGTGCGCATGTGCCTCACATCAACGACTGCCGTTCGGCGGCGCAGCTGGAGCAGCGCGGCCGCTTCAAGGCTATGGTGCGCTTTGCCGCCGCCGCGGTGCCTGCGCTGCGGCTGGGCCTGCGCCGCGCGGCCGACAGGGCGGGCCTGACGGAGGGCAACCTCTTTCTGCGCGTCAACCACGGCTGCTTCGCCGGGGCGGCCGGCATCGACTATCGGGGTCTGCGCTTCGCCGAGGGTAGCCTGCCCGGGGTGGAAGATGCTGTCTATGAGGTCGATGTCGACGGGCTGACGGTGAGCGTCGCGTGGTCGCGTGGCCGTGGCCGCGGCGACGACCGCGTGGTCGTCTATGCCTACTGCCCGGCGCTGGGCCGCGGGCTGGCGCTGGAGGGGCAGCGTCGCTGCAAGTCGCTGAGGTTCATGCTCCCCGACGAGTGGCGCGGCTGCGGGCTGCAGTTGTGGTGCTTCGCGGCCGGTGCCGCGGGCGAGGTCTCGGCGTCGCAGTATGTGCAGCCGAAGGCCTCCGATGGCGATAACAGGTTGGACGACAGTGCGTCAGCGCAGGTTGACGAGCAGGTATTCCGACTGGGTGCCGATGCGGTACTTGGCGCCCCAGATGCCGAGGCCGGAGGTGACGCAGACGGTGGTCTGCCCTTTGCTGAGGGTGCCCCACGAGCACTCGTATAAGGCGTCGGTCACCCACGAGATGGGCCACAGCTGTCCGCGGTGGGTATGGCCGCTGATTTGCAGGTCGATAGCGGCGTGCTGTGCCTCCTCGAGGCGGTAGGGTTGGTGGTCGAGGAGGATGAGGAATTGGGAATTGGGAATTAGGGGTGTAATGGACAAAATTAATGGTTTTTTTGAGGACTTGTTCTCTAATGGACAAAATTAATGGTCGGATTTCAGATGATATTATTGCCGTTTGAGAAAA
>CACZWL010000029.1 GCA_902784865.1 uncultured Bacteroidota bacterium
CAGCGTAGACCAGGCTGAAGTAGCCATTTTTATCTACCGCCTTGACTATGATGCTTTCCGCACATGCGTTGCAGGGCGCCTGCGCCCGGCAGAACGACGCCGCCACGAGCATCGCCATGGCCAGATGTAATAACTTGCTTTTCATAGACTCCTTGGTGTTAAATTCCGACGGCAAAGATACGAAAAAAAATCGGATTGCGGGGCGATTGGGGGGATTTTTTTTCTAAGAAAATTACAACACGCTGGCTTCCAACGCGGTATACTGCCCGAAAAAGTTATGGAGAAAAACGTCGCCAAGTGCAATTTTTGCTCTTTCGCAACAGCGTGGTTTACAGAGGATTAAAGGCACCCTCTTCTTCCTTGGTAGGTATATGGTAGGGGGGTGGTAGGGCAGGGGAGGGGGAGGGATCAGGAACCGGCGGTGTGGAAGACGACGGTGAGGTTGCCGACGAAGAGTTTGACGGCGATGGCTAAGAGTATGACGCCGAAGAATTTGCGCAGCACGAAGACTATTTCGCCGCCGAGGACGCGCTGCAGGCGGGGCAGGAAGGCCAGGACGAGGTAGTCGATGACGATGTTGAGCAGCAGGCCGAGGAGGATGTTCACCGACGAATACTCGGCGCGGAGCGAGAGCAGTGCGGTGAGGGCGCCGGGGCCTGCGATGAGCGGGAAGGCCACCGGGACGATGGAGGCTCCGCCGCCAACGGTCTCGTTCTTAATGAATTCGCGCCCCATAATCATCTCCAGCGCCAGCAGGAAGAGCACCACGGCACCGGCCACGGCGAAAGCGGCGATGTCGATTGAGAAGAGTCGCAGCAGTCCCTCGCCGGCGAAGTAGAAGGCGACGAAGAGGCCCAGGGCCACGGCTGTGGCCTTGAGGGGCTTGATGTGCTTGCCTTGCTCCTCCATGCCGATGAATATGGGGATTGAACCGGTGATGTCGATGATGGCGAACATGACGATGAAGGCGCTGAATATTTCGATAAAATTGATTTGCTGCAGCATGGATAATTTGTTGATTTGTTGTTCGATACGGCTGTACGTCGGCCTTGGTTCGGTTTGCAAAGATACGTTTTTTTTCTGTGATTGGAAAAAAAATGCTATTTTTGCATTTTGAAACAATAATTAAAAAAAGAGAATATGCAAGGTAATTTCGTCTATAACAACCCCACGAAGCTCTACTTCGGCGAGGATGCTATGAAACATTTGACCAAGGAGTTAGCGGGCTACGGCCCCACTGTCATGCTGAGTTACGGCGGCGGTTCCATCAAGAAGAACGGCGTGTACGACGCCGTCGTGGCGGCCCTGAAAGAGGCCGGAAAAACGGTCGTCGAGGACCCCGGCGTGATGCCCAACCCCACGGTGGAGAAACTCTATGAGGGTTGCAAGCTGGTGAGGGACAACAATGTAGACCTCATCCTGGCCGTCGGCGGCGGCAGCACCATCGACTATGCCAAGGGCGTCAGCGCCTCGGCCTGGTGCGAGGAAGACCCGTGGGAGAAATACTACGTCAACCAGGGCTGGCCGAGCTGCAAGATTGTGCCCGTGGGCGCGGTGCTGACCATGGTGGGCACCGGCAGCGAGATGAACGGCGGCAGCGTCATCACCAACCACAAGGCCGGTTTCAAAATCGGCAAAGTGTTCGGCAGCAACGTCTTCCCGAAGTTCACCATCCTCAACCCGCGCTTCACCATGACTGTGCCGCAGTACCAGATGGTGGCCGGTTTCTTCGACATCATGAGCCACATCATGGAGCAGTACTTCGCCGGCACGGGCGACTACACGACCGACTACATCGCCGAGGGTCTGATGCGCTCGCTTATCCACTCGAGCCGCATCGCGGTGAAGAACCCGCAGGACTACGAGGCGCGCGCCAACATCATGTGGACCGCCACGTGGGCGCTGAACACGCTGCTCAAGTGCGGCAAGCCCGGCGACTGGGAGGTTCACATGATCGGGCAGGCCATGGGCGCCGTCACCGACGCCACCCACGGCATGACCCTGGCCACGGTGAGCCGCCCCTACTACCGCCACATCATGCGCGACGGCCTGCCCAAGTTCGTCCGCTTCGCGCAGAACGTTTGGGGTGTGCGCCCCGAGGGCAAGAGCGACGGGCAGGTGGCCGCCGAAGGCCTCGACTGCCTCGAGGGCTGGATGCGCGAAATCGGCGTCGTCATGCACTCTAAGGAGCTGGGCGTCAACGAGGAGAATATCCCCGCCATCGCCGATGCCACCTTCCTGCTCGACGGCGGCTACCGCACCCTCACCCGCGACGAGGTCATCGACATCCTCCGCCAGAGTATGTAAGCAATGATAGAATACCGCAAGTATCGGCTCGACAACGGCTTGACGGTGCTCACCCACGAGGCGTGGGACACGCCGATGGCCACGGTGAACCTGCTCTACAACGTGGGTGCCCGCGACGAGGACCCGCAGCGTACAGGCTTCGCCCATCTGTTTGAGCACCTGATGTTTGGCGGCACCGAACGTGTGCCCGACTTCGACGCCGTGGTGTCGTCGCTCGGGGGCGAGAACAATGCCACCACCAACAACGACTATACCAACTACTACATCACGCTGCCGGCGCAGGGGCTGGCCGAGGCCCTGGGCCTCGAGGCCGACCGCATGGAGGGCCTCAGCCTTACGCAGAAAGCCCTCGAGGTGCAGCAACGTGTTGTCACCGAGGAGTATAACCAGCGCTACATGAACCGCCCCTACGGCGACGTGTGGCTGCTGCTGCGGCCGCTGTGCTACACGAAGCACCCCTACCGCTGGCCCACCATCGGGGCCGACATACGCCACGTCAGCGAGGCCACCCTCGACGATGTGGCCGCGTTCCACAGCCGCTACTATCGCGCCGACAACGCAATCCTGGCCGTCGCCGCCCCTTTGCGCCACGAAGAGATTGTCCGCCTCGCGGAGCAGGCCTGGCATTGCGACAGCAGCCCCTGCTCGACCGACCGACGCTATGCCTCCGAACGGACCTATCCTGCTGAGCCAGAGCAGGCTGCGGCGCGTCGGCAGGAGGTGCACAGGCAGGTGCCGTCGGATGCCGTCTACCTGGCCTATCCCATGTGCGACCGCTTCGGGGACGACTTCCGCGCCTGCGACCTGCTGAGCGACGTGCTCTCCAACGGCAAGTCGAGCCGCTTCTACAACCACCTTGTCCGCGAAGGGAGCCTCGTGTCGGGCGCCGACGCCTATATCACGGGCGACGCGGGTCCGGGGCTGATGGTGCTCAGCGCCAAGCTGTTGGAGGGCGTGAGCGTCGACGAGGTGGTCGAGGCCTTGCGCCACAAGGCGCGCCAGCTGGCCTCCGACGGCGTCGGGCAGCAGGAGCTGGAGAAGGTGCTCAACAAGTACGAGAATACCTTCGTCTACTCGCAGTACAAGGCCGCCGACCGCGCTTTCTCGCTCTGCTACTACACGTGGCTGGGCGACACCGAGTTGGCCAATGCCGAACCCGCCGCCTACCGCCGCGTCGACGCCGCAGCCATGCAGGCGGCCGCGCAGCGGCTGTTCGCCGAAAATAATGAGAACCTATTGATAATCAATAAACAATAGAGATGAGTGTAATGGACAGGCTTGAGGCAATTGCCAGTCGGCTGCGAGCGTGGCTCGCCGCCGTCGACTGGCAGGGGCGCCTGGGCGGGGTGGCTTCGGCCATTGGCAATTTTATGCATAAAGTGCTCTTCGACTGGCTGATGCCGTCGCGCTACCGCTCGCTCACCAAGAAGCAGATTTTCGAAATCATCTTCAAGAGCGATACCCCCGCCGGCAAGAAGTTCGACGTCTGGCTGCTGGTGCTTATCGTGCTGAACATCATACTGTTGATGGTCGACAGCGTCAGCGGCACCACTTCTACCATGACCTCCGGCGCCCACCGCTCGTGGAGCTACGTCATCTTCAAGGTGCTGGAGTGGGGCTTCACCATCGTCTTCACCTTCGAGTACTACCTCCGCGTCTACTGCCTGAAGCAGCCGCTCAAGTATGTCTTCTCCTTCTGGGGCATCATCGATTTCCTCTCTATCTTCCCGGCCTACCTCTCGCTCTTCATCCCCGCCACGCAGGCGCTCACCGTGCTGCGCCTGCTGCGCGTCATGCGGGTGTTCCGCATCTTCAAGCTGCAGCGTTTCCAGAGCGAGGTGTTCCACCTGCTCAACGCCTTGCGCAACAGTTTTGTCAAGATACTCATTTTCATGCTCTTCGTGCTGGTGGCGGCGGTCATTCTGGGGTCGCTGATGTACTCTATCGAGGGCAATGTCAACCCTGCTTTCAAGAGTATACCCTCGGGTATCTATTGGGCCGTGGTGACGATGACCACGGTGGGCTATGGCGACGTGGCGCCGGTGACGGCGGGCGGACGTTTCCTGGCGGTGGCCGTCATGCTGCTGGGCTACTCCATCATCGCCGTGCCGACGGGCATCGTGGCAGGCGAGACCATCGCCGAGCACCGCCGTCCGAAAAACCGCCGTCGCAAGAGCGCCATCGAGCGTCAGTACGACGAAGAGGTCGAGGCTATAAAAAATTAATCCCGTTGATAACCGCCAAGATGCAATCATTATGATTTTTTTACTTGCACAGTCCGAAAAAAAACCGTATCTTTGCACCTCGCTTCGGTGTGCGGAAGGGGTCTCCCGGCCGCCTTGTGGCTTGAAAAACACCGAGGAACAGACGAAGAACAGACGAAGAACAGACGAAGAACAGACGAAGAACAGCCCTAGAAGACACCTAGGGTTTGCCTTGAGAATGCCTAGGGTTCCCCTGTCGCTCCTCCTCTTTTCAATTTTCAATTTCCAATTTTCAATTCTCGAAGCCCAGACCGTCAGCGGCACGGTGACCGACAGCCGCACCGGCGAGACGCTGATCGGCGCCACGGTGCTCGAGACCGCCACCGGCCACGGCACCGTCACCAACGCCCACGGGCGCTACTCGCTCACCCCCGGCACCCGCGCGGTCAACCTCCGCTTCAGCTATATCGGCTATAAGCCTCAGGTCCACACCTTCGACCTCACGACCGACGCCCTCATCAACGTGCGCCTCGAACCCGCCGTCGAGCTCGACGAGGTCACCGTCACCGCCGAGCGTGTGGCCCTGCCGCAGCTCAGCCAGATGAGCGCCGTCGAGCTGCCGGTGGAGCAGATCAAGCTGGTGCCCGTGCTCTTCGGCGAGGCCGACGTGCTGAAGGCCATCCAGCTGCTGCCCGGCGTCCAGAGCGGCACCGAGGGCACCAGCGGCATCTACGTCCGCGGCGGCGGCCCCGACGAGAACCTCTTCCTCCTCGACGGGGTGCCGCTCTACAACGTCAACCACCTCGGCGGCTTCTTCTCGGCCTTCAACAGCGACGCCATCAAGAACGTGACGCTCTACAAGGGTTCGTTCCCCGCCCGCTTCTCAGGCCGTATCTCGAGCGTGCTCGACATAGCCACCAACAATGGCAACGACCGCGAGTGGCACGGCTCGGCCTCCGTCGGCGCCATTGCCGCCAAGTTCAGCATCGAAGGGCCGCTGGTGAAAGAGCGTACCACGATGAGCCTCTCGCTGCGGCGCACCTACCTCGACCTCCTGCTCCAGCCCCTCCTGCTGGCGGCTGCCAGCGAGATGGGCGGCGAGCGCGTCAACGCCGGATACTACTTCTACGACCTCAACGCCAAGCTGACGCACCGCTTCAGCGACCGCAGCCGCCTCTACGCCTCGCTCTACATGGGCGACGACGCCGTCTATCTCCGCTCAACCTATCGCTACGGCGACTACGACGGCTACCGCTACGACGATGCCATCAAGATGCGCTACGCCTGGGGCAACCTCGCCGCCGCCGTGCGCTGGAACTATGTGCTCAACCCCCAGCTCTTCATGAACATCACCGGCGCCTACACCCGCTACCGCAACCGCCTCTCGCTCGGCATGGAGCTCGACGACGAGAATCCCGGCGAGAGCCGCCACGAAGAGGCCGAGGTGAGCTTCCGCTCGGGCATCCACGATTTTACCGCCCGGGCCGATTTCGACTATGCTCCCCACCCCGACCACAGCATACGCTTCGGCGCCGTGGCCACCAACCACCTCTTCCGCCCCGAGGTGGCGGGCTACCGTGTGGCCGGCACCGGCATGCAGACCATCGACACCACCCTTGGCGAAAGCGTCGTCCACGCCCAGGAGTTCACCCTCTATGCCGAGGACGACTGGACCGTCAGCGACGCCCTCAAGGTCAACGCAGGCCTCGCCGCCGCGGCCTTCCTCGTGCAAGGCTCCTTCTACCCCTCCGTCCAGCCCCGCCTCAGCGGCCGCCTGATGCTCAGCGACGACCTCTCCCTCAAGGCCGGCTACGCCTACATGACGCAGTACCTCCACCTCCTCTCCACCTCCAACGTCAGCCTGCCCACCGACCTCTGGGTGCCCGTCACCAAGCGCATACCCCCCATGGGCAGCCACCAGGTGGCCGCCGGCGTGTTCTACTCCCGCTGGGGTATCGACTTCTCGGTGGAGGGCTACTACAAGTGGATGCACAACCTGATGGAGTACCTTCCCGGCAGCTCCTTCTTCGGCTCCAGCACGGGGTGGGAGAACAAGGTGTGCCTCGGCGACGGCCGCGCCTACGGCCTCGAGCTGCTGGCGCAGAAGACGGTGGGCGACTTCACCGGCTGGGTGGGCTACACCCTCAGCCGTACCCTCCGCACCTTCCCACAGCTCAACGACGGGCGCGAGTTCCCCGCCAAGTACGACCGCATCCACGACCTCTCCATCACCGTGCAGTACAAGCCCAACAAACGCTTCGACTGCGGCGTCACCTGGGTCTACGCAACCGGCAACACCGCCACCCTCGCCCTCCAGCAGTTCGAGGGCGACCGGGCGGGAGGCTGGAACGTCGGTGAGCCGGAACCCGAAGTGCTCGGCTATGTCGAGTCGCGCAACAACTTCCGCCTCCCCGCCTACCACCGCATGGACCTCAGCGTCAACTTCCACAAGCAGAAGCGTCGCGGCGTCCGCACCTGGAACATCAGCGTCTACAACCTCTACAACCGCCAGAACCCCTTCTTCGTCTACCGTGGCTACAAGGAAGGCTACAGCAGCGCCGACGGCGGCTACCGCTCCACCCCCGTGCTCAAGCAGCTCTCGATCTTCCCCATCATACCCTCGGTTTCATACATATATAAATTCTAGCCCGCCATGAAAAAGACCCTCGCCATACTGGCCGCCCTGCTCATGCTCGGCGCCTGCACCAAAGACCTCGAGATGGACTTCGACGACATCGAGCCGCAGGTGGTGGCCATGTCGTGCGTCGAACCCGACAGCACCCTCATGCTCCGCCTGACCTACAGCCGCTTCTTCCTCTCGGACCGGCCCTTCCGCACCATCGACGACGCCACGGCATCGCTCACCGTCAACGGCACCGTCACCGAGGAGGTCGTTGCCGCTGCCGGCGGCAACTACGGCTTCGCCTACCGCCCCCAGCCCGGCGACCGCCTCGACCTGCGCGTCTCGGTGCCCGGGCGCGACGCGGTCTCCGCCTCGACCACCGTCCCGCACCCCGCCAGCCTCGCCAACCTGCGCGCCTCGCTCATTAGCCACGACCAGTACGACTGCACCTACTCCGTGCGCTTCACCCTCGACGACCCTGCCGACGAGGACAACTTCTACATCATCCGCGTCATCAATCACCGCCACTACAGCGACGAGTACGGCAACCACGACAGGGACGCCTACTGCCGTTTCTCATGCAACGACTACTTGCTCACCGAGGGAATCGACTTAGGTTCGCTCCTCGATGGCGACAACCCCGGCGAGTACTACGGCGGGGAGTTCTTCTTCACCGACGGCAATATCAACGGCCTCAGCCATGAAGTGGAACTCCTCTGCAGCACCGAAAACGAGGCACCCGAGCTCTACTTGGTCATCACCTCCTGCTCGCGCGACCGCTACCTCTACGAGTTCTCCACCCGGAACCACGACGACGACATCTTCGGCGAGCCTATGCAGGTGCACTGCAACATCGACGGTGGCATCGGAATCTTCGCTGCCCGCAGCCGCTCTGTCTTACCTATACCTCTGCAGCAATGACCCGCATCCTCATCTCCGACCGCACCCACGAGGTGCTGCCCCAGCGCCTGCGCGAGGCCGGCTTTGACGTATGCGTCGAGCCTGACCACGACTACGCCTCCCTCCTCCGCGCTGCACAGGGCTGCGGCGGCCTCGTGGTGCGCAGCAAGGTCAATATCGATCGCGCCTTCATCGACGCCTGCCCCTCGCTGCGCTGCATCGGCAGGGTAGGGGCCGGCATGGAGACTATCGATGTGGCCTATGCCGAGGCCCGTGGCATCCGCTGCCTCAACAGCCCCGAGGGCAACCGCGACGCCGTCGGCGAGCATGCCGTGGGCATGCTGCTGGCACTGCTCAACAACATGGCCCGCGCCGACGCCGAGGTGCGTCGGGGCCTTTGGCGCCGCGAGGCCAACCGCGGCCTCGAACTGGGCAGCCTCACCGTCGGCATCATCGGCCTGGGCAACATGGGACGGGCCTTCGCCAAAAGGCTCTCAGGCTTCGGCTGCCGCGTGGTCTATTACGACAAGTATCTAGAAAATCTAGAGTATCTAGAAAATCTAGAATTTCTAGAAAGGCTAGAAACTCTAGAATCCCTCCAGCAGCAGGCCGACGTGGTTTCCTTTCACGTCCCCCTCACCGCTGAGACCCACCACTACCTCGACGCCGCCTTCATCGACGCCATGCGCAAGCCCTTCTTCATCCTCAACACCTCGCGTGGCGCTGTGGTCGACACCGAGGCCCTGGCCGACGGCCTGGAATGCGGCAAGGTGCGCGGCGCGGCACTCGACGTGCTCGAATACGAGAACATGCAGGCAGACGCCATG
Source organism: uncultured Bacteroidota bacterium (assembly GCA_902784865.1). Classification (GTDB taxonomy): domain Bacteria; phylum Bacteroidota; class Bacteroidia; order Bacteroidales; family P3; genus Colimorpha. The sequence continues at coordinate 8,862 of CACZWL010000029.1, forward strand.
ATAGCCAATGAGACCCTACTCAAAATCCAGAAACCTGAATTCAACGTTCTCTTCACACCCCATGTCGCCGGCTGGACCGTCGAGTCCAAATACAAGCTCGCCGCCGTGCTGGCCGACAAGATAATCCTTGCACTGAAATGATTGTAGTTCAAAATAGTATAGTCTCCGACGACATTGCCGACCGCCGCTTCGGCTGCGACCTGGGCTGCTGCCGCGGTGCCTGCTGTGTCGATGGCGACAGCGGCGCCCCGCTGCTCGAGGAGGAGGTGCCCGTGTTGGAGGCCATCCTGCCCGAGGTGAAGCCCTACATGACAGCCGAGGGGCTCGACGCCGTCGAGCGCCAGGGCGTGGCAGTCCGCGACAACGACGGCGACCTCGGCACCCCACTCATCGCAGGGGGCGCCTGCGCCTACATCACCTACGACGGCGACCTAGCCCTCTGCGCTATCGAGAAAGCCTTCCGTGCCAACAATTTTCAATTTCCAAATTTCAATTTTCAATTCCCCAAGCCCGTCTCCTGCCACCTCTATCCCATCCGCGTCGAAGACTATGGCGAGTTCACCGCCGTCAACTACCACCGTTGGGACATCTGCCGCTCCGCGCAGGGCCATGGCGACCCGCTTTACATATATTTGAAAGAGCCCCTCGTCCGCCGCTTCGGCCAGGCGTGGTACGACGAGCTCCTCGGACAAATCAAGATCAGCAACAATGACTAAACGCAAACAAGCCTACACCGTGGCCGCCCTCGTGGCTGCCATCATCGTCATCGACCAGATTATCAAACTCCTGGTCAAAACCCACATGCATATCGGCGAGGACATACCCCTCATCGGTACCTGGTGCCGCCTGCACTTCATCGAGAACGAGGGCTTCGCCTTCGGCATGGCCTTCGGTGGCGAGGTGGGGAAGATCATCCTCACCCTCTTCCGCGTCATCGCCTCGGGTCTTATCGCCTGGTTCATCGTCCGCCACATCCGTCAGCGTGGGCGCACCTCGTTGATTGTCAGCCTCTCGCTCATCCTTGCCGGCGCCGTTGGCAACCTTGTCGACTGCTGCTTCTACGGCCTCATCTTCAACGAGAGCTACTACAACATCGCCACCCTCTTCCCCTCCGAGGGCGGCTATGCCCCCTTCCTGCAGGGCAAGGTGGTCGACATGTTCTACTTCCCCCTCTTCGAGCTCGACTGGCCGCAGTGGATGCCCTTCGTGGGCGGCGACCACTTCGAGTTCTTCAGTGCCATCTTCAACTTCGCCGACGCCTCCATCACAATAGGCGTATTTTGGCTCCTCATCGACCAGATTTTCTTCGCTCCGAAGAAGGAATTGACCTCCGCAGCAGAAAAAAATAAAGAGTAAAACACGCTGATAATCAACAATGAACAGCCAAGTGTAAACTGCCAACTGAAATTTTTTTTTGCCAGTTTCCAAAATCTTCGTACTTTTGCACCCGAATTCGACAGCGAATTTCGATGGCGTCGTAGCTCAGTTGGTAGAGCGAAGGACTGAAAATCCTTGCGTCACTGGTTCAAATCCAGTCGATGCCACACCAAAAAAGAAGGAGACTTTTTCAAGTCTCCTTCTTTTTTTCTGCACATGGAAAAAAATATTCACCTCCGCACCATCAGCCTGCCCTATACCATTCACTAACCAAGGAAGAAGAGGGTGGGTATAATGCATTGTGAGACTGCTTGTTGCGATGTTGCGTTTTTTGATGGTTGCGCTGTTTTTTTTCTGAAAAAAACATCCTTAGTATGGTACAATAAATGGGGCGTAATGTCGTTATGGATTAGTAATTCAATATCTGTAGCACATGGCACGCATACTGGTAGTCGACGACGAGCAGGACCTCTGCGAAATACTCCGTTTCAACCTTGAGGCCGAGGGCTTTGCCGTCGACACCGCCCTCAGCGCCGAAGAAGCTCTGGAAAAGGTGGGAAACTACGACTTGCTGCTGCTCGACGTGATGATGGGCGGCATGTCGGGTATGGACCTGGCGCGGAAGTTGCGCGGCCAGGGCGACCAGACCCCCGTCATCTTCCTCACCGCACTCGGCGACCACGACGCCCAGCTGGAAGGCTTTGCCGCCGGCGCCGACGACTACATTGCGAAACCCTTCGCCTTCGACGCCGTGCTGGCGCGCATACGTGCAGTGCTGCGCCGGAGCAGTCAGAGTAATCAGAGTAATCAGAGTACTCCGATAATTCCGAGTGCCCCCGCCGACCTCACCCGCCGCGAGTACCTCATCCTGCAACTCTTCGAGCAGCATCCCGGCCGCTATTTCTCCCGCGAGGAGATACTCGCCGCTGTGTGGCCCGGCGACGCCCTGGTGGGCGAGCGTTCGGTCGACGTGCATATAGCGCGCCTGCGCAAGAAACTGGGCGCCGACGGCAGCCGCATCGTCAACAAAACAGGTTTCGGCTATGGACTGGTCTGATTTACTGCTCCTGCTGCTCCTCCTAGTCATCCTGGTGCTCTACCTGCGCCTGATGCGCAAGAACCGCCGTCTGCGGCAGATGGCCGACGAGGCCAACCGCCTGCGCCGCGAGGCCGAGGCCACAGAGCAGCGCAACCGACAGCTCAAGCAGGAGATGACCTCCAATATAGCCCACGAACTCAAGACCCCCGTCGCCTCCATCCGCGGCTACCTCGAAATACTCCTCTCCGGCAAACCCCTCGACGACGACCGCCGACGCCACTTCCTCGAGCGCTCCTTCCAGCAGACGTTGCGCCTCTCCGACCTCATCCAGGACGTCTCCGTCATCAACAAGCTCGAGGAGAGCGCCGAGCTCTTCCCCATGGAGCACCTCGACCTCCGCGACGTGGCCCAGGAAGCTTTCGACGAGCTGCAGGACCGCGCCGAGGCAGCGGGCATCAGCCTTCACAACCGCCTGCCAGCCCTCGCGCTCCGCGGAAACCACGAACTCCTCTACCGCATCTTCCGCAATCTGGCCGACAACGCCATCTCCTATGCCGGCCGCGGTGTTGACGTGGTAGTCGAGACCTACCAGCCCGCAAACTCAAAATTCAAAAATCAGAATTCGGAATACCTCTTCCTCCACTTCTACGACAACGGCCGCGGTGTCCCCGACGAATACCTGGCCCGCCTCTTCGACCGCTTCGTCCGAATCGGCGAGGGTCGCTCGCGCGCCGACGGCGGCACAGGCCTCGGCCTCTCCATCGTCAAACACGCCGTCCTCTTCCACCACGGCGAGATATATGCCAAAAACAGAGCCCCCGGGCTGGAGTTTTACTTCTCGCTGAAGACCGCCACCCCCTCTATAACCTAATAACCCCTAACCTATCCCCCCCCAAAAAAAAATGCACACAACACCTATACAGATCCGGTTCAACGACGTCGACCAGATGGGCCACGTCAACAACGCTGTCATCATGGAATACTTCGACCTCGGCAAGGAAGCCTTCTTCGCCGAGCGTGGCCTGCCGCCCGAAGAGGGCGACTTCACCGTCATGATTGTCCACTATGACGTTGACTTCCAGTCGCAAATCCGTTTTCACGACCGCATCAGCGTCACCACAGAGATAGAGAGTTTCGGCACCAAGAGCCTGCGGGTGTTGCAGTGCGTCGTGCGCGAGGACGGCACCGTCTGCGCCACCTGCCGCACCGTCATGGCCGGCTACTGCCGCTCCACACGCTCTTCCGCCGTCATCCCCGACGAGGTGAAGGTCCGCCTGCAGGCTTGAGGTCATTGGTGTCTTGTTGACGGCCACGCTGGCCCTTCTTTGATTCCGACCCACCGCCCTTCGGGCACCTCCCCTTGCAAGGGGAGGCGTGTGGATACTGGTATTCCGATGCCTACCGTTTGCCGCCCTTCTTCCGGTCGGTTTGTTTCATGGCGTCGAGTTCTTCCTTGAGGTATTGTCCGGTGAAACTGTCCTTCTGCTTGGCCAGCTGCTCGGGGGTGCCGCAGAAGACTATCTTGCCGCCGCCGCGGCCGCCGTCGGGGCCCATGTCGATGACCCAGTCGGCCACCTTGATGACGTCCATGTTGTGCTCGATAATCAGCACAGTGTTGCCTTTGTCCACCAACTTCTGGAGGACCTCCAGCAGCACGCGTATGTCCTCGAAGTGCAGGCCTGTCGTCGGTTCGTCCAATATATATAATGTCTTGCCGGTGTCGACCTTGCTGAGTTCGGTGGCCAGCTTGACGCGCTGTGCCTCGCCGCCGCTGAGGGTGGTGCTCTGTTGGCCCAGGGTGATATAGCCGAGGCCTACCTCCTGGAGCGTCTGCAGCTTGCGACGCAGCTTGGGCATGGCGTCGAAAAACTCCACGGCCTCGTTGACCGTCATGTCGAGCACGTCGCTGATTGACTTGCCTTTGTATCGGATTTCCAGCGTCTCGCGGTTGTAGCGTTTGCCGCCGCAGACCTCGCACTGCACGTACACGTCGGGCAGGAAGTTCATCTCGATGGTGCGCAGGCCGGCGCCTTTGCAGTGCTCGCAGCGTCCGCCGCTGACGTTGAAGCTGAAGCGCCCCGGCTTGTAGCCGCGGATGCGTGCCGACGGCAGCTCGGCGAAGAGGCGCCGTATGTCGTCGAAGAACCCGGCATAGGTGGCGGGGTTCGACCGCGGTGTGCGGCCGATGGGGCTTTGGTCTATCTGGATGACTTTGTCGATGGCCTCGATGCCGTCGATGCTGCGGTAGGGCAGGGGGGTGCGCAGCGAGTGGTAGAAGCGCTGGCTTAGTATGGGTTGCAGGGTGTCGTTGATGAGGGAACTCTTGCCGCTGCCGCTGACTCCGGTGACGCATACCAGCATGCCCAGCGGCAGGTCGAGGTCGCCGCCCTTCAGGTTGTTGCCCGTGGCGCCGCGCAGCAGCAGGTGCTGGCGCCCCTCCACGCTGCGGCGCTTGGGTAGCGGTATGTCGCGCCTGCGCGCAAGGTAATCCAGTGTGAGGCTCGGAGTACTCGGAGTATTCTGAATATCAGGTATCCCGGCAAAGAGTACCTTGCCCCCGTGGATGCCGGCGCCGGGCCCTATGTCCACCAGGTAGTCGGCCGAGAGCATCATGTCGCGGTCGTGTTCTACGACGATGACGCTGTTGCCCAGGTCGCGCAGTTGCTTGAGGCTCTCGATGAGCCGCTGGTTGTCGCGCTGGTGGAGGCCTATGCTGGGCTCGTCGAGGATATAGAGCACGTTGACCAGCTGCGACCCTATCTGTGTGGCCAGGCGTATGCGCTGTGCCTCGCCGCCGCTGAGGCTCTTCGAGCTGCGGTTCATGCTGAGGTAGCCCACGCCCACGTTGACCAGGAAGGCAATGCGTTTGAGGACCTCCTGAAGCACCTCGTGGGCTATGCGTGCGTCGCGCTCGTCGAGCTGTGCCTCCAGCCCTTTGAGCCACGCCTGCAGCTCCAGCAGGTCCATCTCGGCCAGCTGCCCTATGTTCTTGTCCAGTATGCGGAACGCCAGACTCTCGGGCTTCAGCCGGTAGCCGTGGCATTCGGGGCAGGCCACCGTGTTCATGAACGAGGCGGCCCACTTCTGCAGGCTTGCGGGGCTCTCCTCGCTCGAGAGCGAGGTGATGTAGTTGATGATGCCTTGGAACTCGCTCAGGTAGCCCGGGTCTTCGGGGTCTTCGATGCCGGTGAAGTGGCTCGATCCGTAGAGGATGGCGTTCAGTGCCTCCTCGCTGAGGTCGCTCACCGGCGTGTCGAGCGTGAAGTCGTAGTGCCGTCCCATCAGCTCTATCTTGCGGTAGATGTAGTTGGTGGGCGAATATTTCCCCAGCACCTCGATGGCGCCGTCGCGGATGCTCTTCTTCGGGTCGGGGATGAGTTTGTCCATGTCGATCTGCGCCACCTCGCCCAAGCCGTTGCAGTGGGGGCAGGCGCCGTAGGGCGAGTTGAACGAGAAGGTGTTGGGTTCGGGTTCGGGGTAGGAAAGGCCGCTGTCGGGGTCCATGAGCATGCGGCTGAAGTGGCGCACGGCGCCGTTGGCGTCGTTGTCGAGGATCATCAGCACCCCCTTGCCTTGGCGGAAGGCGGTCTGCACGGCCTCGCGCAGGCGGGTGGCGTTGCGTTCGCTCTTTTGTCTGTCGGCCGAGCCGGCACGTGCGCGCAGGCGGTCCACCACCAGCTCGATATCGTGCACCTTGTAGCGGTCCACCTGCATCTTGTAGGTCAGTTCGCGCACCTCGCCGTCGACCCTCACCTTGAGGAAGCCTTTCTTGCCCAGCTGCTCGAAGAGTTCGCGGTAGTGGCCCTTGCGCCCTTTCACCAGAGGGGCCAGCACCATGATGTCGTGGTCGCCGTACTCGCTGCTGATGATGTCCAGTATTTTTTCCTCGCTGTATTTCACCATCGGCTTGCCGCTGGTCAGCGAGTAGGCCTTGCCTATGCGGGCGAAGAGCAGGCGCAGCAGGTCGTAGGTGTCGGTCAGGGTTCCCACCGTCGAGCGCGGGTTGTTGTTGGTGCTCTTCTGCTCGATGGAGATGACGGGACTGAGGCCCTCGATGAGGTCCACGTCGGGGCGCTCCATGTTGCCTATGAAGTTGCGTGCGTAGGCCGAGAAGGTCTCCATATAGCGTCGCTGCCCTTCGGCATGTATGGTGTCGAAGGCCAGGCTGCTCTTGCCGCTGCCGCTCAGTCCGGTGAAGACCACCAGTTTGCCGCGCGGTATCTCCAGGTCGATGTTTTGCAGGTTGTGCTCGCGGGCACCCAGTATCTTGATTTTCTCTTCGTCCATGGCGGTTCCTCCCGGTTAGATGCTTTTGATGATGGAAGTGTCGTGTTTGCCGTGTACCAGAGTGGTGTATTCGGTCCCTTTCTTGGTGGGGATGCGCACCTTGTAGCTCTTGCCGGCCTTGTTTCTCAGCGTGTCGGTGGTGATCCACGGGTTCATCGTTTGCAGCAGTTTGTAGGTGGTGCCGTTGTCGATGGCGAACTGGTAGAGGTCTACATCCTTTCCGCTGAGTGTCACCTCGTTGTAGGGCAACTCGGGGTAGGTGTCGCAGCGGCGCACGTGGTAGCCGTAGGCTGTGGGGTTCTGTAGGATGAGCTTCATGGCCAGCAGGCGGTAGACGTAGCGCTGTGTCTCGCGGTTGAGGTACAGTTCGTAGTAGCTCTGTTGCTGCTGACGCTCAAGGCGTTTGCCGAGGCCGTTCTCGCCGCAGTTGTAGGCTGCCGCCGCCTCGGCCCAGCCGCCGAAGCGCCGACGGAGGTCTTTCAGGTAGCGGCAGGCCGCGCGCGTCGAGGCTTCAAGGTCGTTGCGCATGTCGATCTCGTCGTTCACCTCGAGGCCGTATTTCTGCCCCGTGGTCTTCATGAACTGCCAGTAGCCCTGTGCGCCGGCAGGCGACGTGGCGTTTTGCAGGCCGCTCTCGATGACGCAGAGGTACTTCATGTCCTCAGGCACCCCCTCTTCCTTCAGTATGCGCTCGATGGTGGGGAACACCCGCGTGGCGCGTTTGATGATGAAGAGGGTGCTGCTCTGGTAGTACATGTTGCTCACCAGCTCGCGGTCAAGGCTTTCGCGCACGTAGTACAGGTTCAGCGGCACCCGCTGGCCCGCCAGGTACAGTGTGTCGGGTATCGGCGGTGCATAGACGCGGTAGGCCGCCTTGATGGCGCGGCTGTGGGTCTCGTCGCTGTTGCGTTCTTTCTGTGTGGAAAAGATAAAGGCTTCCCCGGCTATCGCCAAAGAGGCCAGTATCAAGGCTATGATGGATATCTTTTTCATGTCACCTCTTGCACTATCAGCCGGGCTATCTCGCGCTTGCTCATCAGGGGGCTTTCGGTGCGGCTGCCGTCGGCGCTGAGGATGGTCACCTTGTTGGTGTCGACGCCGAAGCCGGCGCCCGCGTCGCGCAGCGAGTTCAGCACGATGTAGTCCAGGTTCTTGCGTTGCAGTTTCTTTTCGGCGTTCTGAAGTTCGTCGTTGGTCTCCAGGGCGAAGCCCACGAGTCGTTGGCCGGTCTGCTTGCTGCTGCCCAGGGTGGCCAGGATGTCGGGGTTCTGCACCAGCTCGAGGGTCATGCCGTCGCTGCCCTGCTTCTTCAGTTTGTGGTCGGCCTGCGTCGCGGGACGGTAGTCGGCCACGGCGGCTGAGAGGATGGCCCCTTGGCATGTGGGCCACAGTGCGGTGGCGGCGGCGTACATCTCTCGCGCGCTCTCCACGTCGGTGCGACGTATCCGCGGGTGGCTGACGGTCAGGTGCGTGGGGCCGCTCACCAGCTCGACGTCGGCACCGGCTTCGGCCAGCGCTTCGGCCAGCGCAAAGCCCATCTTGCCGCTCGAGTAGTTGCCGATGAAGCGTACCGAGTCGATTTTCTCGTAGGTAGGCCCGGCAGTGACCAGCCACTTGCCACCCACCGCTTTCCGCTCGCCGTTCGCCACGGCGTCGGCTATCTCGGTCGGCTCGGCCATGCGGCCGGGGCCGTTTGTGCCGCAGGCCAGCGCCCCTTCGGCGGGTCCTACGGTGCGCATGCCCCATGCCTTCAGCTGCTGCAGGTTGCGCTGCACGGCGGGGTGCGCCCACATCTGGCTGTTCATGGCGGGAGCCAGCAGCACACGCTCCGGCGCCATGGCCAGCAGCAGCGTGCTCAGCGCGTCGTCGGCGATGCCCGAGGCCGCCTTGCCGATGATGTTGGCCGTGGCGGGGGCCACTACCAGCAGCTCGGCCCAGTCTTTCAGCGAGATGTGTTCGGTGCCGTGGGCGTTGCCGGCAAAGAGGTCGCAGTAGAGCGGAGCTTCGCTGACGGTCTCCAGCGTGGGCCGTGTGACGAACTCCAGCGCGTGGGCCGTGGCGGCGCAGCGCACCTCGTGGCCGCGTTTCTTCAGCTGGCGCACCAGCTCGGGCGCCTTGTAGGCCGCTATGCCTCCTGTGATGCCGACTATGATTCTCATCGTCTGGATGTTGGTTTGTGTATCTCGAGCGCTCTTCCCGTTCTCCGTTCCCCCTAGGCAAGGGTCTCCTTGGCGGGGTTGCGGTAGTAGATCTGGCCGTCGAGGTACTCCTCGGTGGCCTCGAGTGTCGGCTTCGGCATGCGCTCGTAGCGGCGCACGATCTCTATCTGCTCGCGGTTCTCGAACATCTCGTCGAGCGAGTCGTTGGTCGAGCGGAAGTCGTCGATCTTGTTGTGCAGCTCTTTCTTCTCTTCGGCGGCAATCTGGTTGGCGCGCTTGGTCAGCATGGCCACCGTCTCGTAGATGTTGTCCGTCATGTTGCTGAACTCGGCAGTGTTGCGGGTGATGGTGGTGTTCGACACCTTCTTTTTCTTCTCTTCCATTTTGTCTGTTATATATTGTTGTTGGTTTAATTCTTTTGTCGTCAGTTGCTTATTCTGGCCATGGCGGCGCGTGTCTTGGTGTAGATGTCCTGCGCCTCGGCCAGGTACTTGGCGTTGGTCAGGCTGCTGTTGCAGCGGTCGAAGTCGTTGACCACCTGCTGCAGGCGCTCGTACATCTTGTCCTCGCGGCTGCCTATGGCGTAGCGGTAGCTCGACTGCAGCATGTAGTACATCGCATCCTCGCGCTGTGGGGCTTCGGGATACAGGTTCAGGAAGTTCTTGAACGACTCGTATGCCGCGTGGTACTCTTCGATGAAGTAGTAGCCGTAGGCTATCTCGTAGTCCTTCTTGGTCAGCTTCTTGCGCATCTCGTCGAGGCATTTGTTGACCTCCGGCATCCGTGTGCTCCGCGGGAAGCGCTCGGCAAACTGCTCGAACTCGTTGATGGCCTCGCGCGTAAGCGTCTGGTCCAGCGTGTACTCCGGCGACTCCATATACTTGCAGTAGGCCGCGTGGTACATCGCCTCCTCCAGCTTCTGGCTGTAGGGGAACTGGCGCGCAAAACGCTTGTACTGGTAGCCCGCCGTGTAGTAGTCCTTCTCCTTGCGCAGCGACTGGGCATAGTACCACGCGATGTTCTCCGCATGCTCCTTGCCGCGGTAGTACATCGTCAGGTTCTCGAACAGCTGCGCCGCGCGCGAAAAGCTGTTCTCGTTGTAATATTTCATCGCCGCGGCGTACTTCGCCTCGTAATCGGTGCTGTTCAGCAGCCCGTTGAAATTGTTGCAACCTGCTGTCAGCAAGCACACTGCGGCAATACCGGTCAGAATTTTCACCTTGTTCATAGCGTGCAAAGATACAAAAAAAATCCGACATACGCGGATTTTTTTTATAATACGTTGCGTGCGAGGCTGCTGGGGGCCTTGGCGTGCGGGGGGGGGGCTGTAGAGCGGAGGCCTAGTGGAGCACCACCAGGGGGCGCTGGGCGGAGCCTATGGCGGTGTGGACGCGCAGCAGGTAGACGCCTGAGGGC
>CACZWL010000030.1:0-18301 GCA_902784865.1 uncultured Bacteroidota bacterium
GCCGTCATCGGCTGGGTCTTCTTCCGCGCCACCGGCATCCCCAGCGCCATCGGCTACTTCAAGAGCATGCTCTCCGTCGAGACCCTCACCGGCTTCTACCAATTGTTCACTGCGAGGGCCTGGCCGATGAATCTTTACATCGCCGTGATGTTGCTGGTGGAATGGCTCAACCGTGGGCGCGAACATGGTCTCGACCTGCGCGGGATACGCCCTGGCTGGTTGCGGTGGGCTGTCTACTACCTGCTCGTGGCGGCAGTCCTGCTGTTTGGCGCCGAGTCCTCCAACTTCATTTATTTCCAATTCTGAACCGTCCATGAAAAAGTTTCTGCTCCTGACGTTGGCTTTCTTTGCCCCGCTGGTTCTGTTGGCGCTGTGCGCTTTGCCGTTTGTGTTGAAGGCAGATACACTTGGAGACCTGTCGCGCATGTCGGCCACGCGGTTTTCTTACGCCCCTCCGCTGCCTGACACTTCGCTAGCCCGGGCCCATTGCGTGGATCTCAAAGTTGGCGACCCTTTGCCAGATTCGATAAGCCGAAACCATATAGCCGTATACGGCGACAGCTTTTCTCTTCCATTGGGTATCTGGCCGCACGGCAGCCGCTGGCACCAGTATATGGGCGGTGCCATGAAGAGGCCGATTGTGTGTGTGACCGACGTTGGCGGAAATCCGTTTCAGGAAGTGCTCGCTTTGCTGGAACAAAGTCCGGAGGCTCTCCCCGACACCATCGTCGTGCAGACCGCAGAACGGGTTTGCGTGAACAGGTTGGTGCATCTTGAGTTCAATCGCACGCCCCAAGCCGACAGCAGCCACAAGAACACATTGCCCAAGGTGCGGCTTACGCAGCACATACTCAATTATTATAAGGCCAAACTCCGCATCGACAAGTCGGTGCTCCGGCTGCCCCTCGATGCGGACCTCTTCAGCTGTCGTCCGCGCACGCTGTTTGCGTTGAGGGATGATGTGGAAAACGGTCGCCGTCCCAACATGCCGCTTTTGCGCGGCAACCTGTCGAGGTTGTTGGATGTGGCTGATTCGGCCGGGAAGGTGCTCTATGTCTTGGTCATCCCCGACAAGTACTCGGTCTATCGCCACCACCTGGCCATGCCGCCTGATGGCGAAGACTACCGCCTATTGGAGGACACTGCTTTCGTCTCCATGTCCGACCGCCTTATCAATCCGCTTCCGCAGTTGCAGCGTCTGGTAGACCAGGGGGTGAAAGATGTCTATCTGCCCGACGAGAGCCACTTCTCTCCGCTGGCGGCAAAAGAGGTGGGTCTGCTGATGGCGCGGCGTATGCGGTCGGAGCAGGAGGCGCGGTAGTTCCCTCGTTATTAAATCCATAGACGGTGGGGGAGACCTCGCCGTCGGCGGAGGCGGCGAAGGCCCAGAGGTGGAGGTCCTGGAGGGCGAATTCCTGGGGCAGGAGGAGGCGCAGGTGGCGTTGGCCGCGGTCGGCGGCGAGGCAGAGGCCGCGCCCCGTGGCGGGGCAGTAGAGGTAGAGGTGGACGCGGTCGGCCAGGCGGCCGCCTTCGGCGCTCCATTTGGCGGTGAGCACATTGCGCTCGTCAACAGTGTATTGCAGGGTTTTGGGCGCCGCCAGGCGCCCAAGGGAGAAGCGCAGGGCGGGGTAGTTTATTCCGGGATTCCCGGCATTTCCGGATTTTCCGGGATTTCCGGATTCTCCGGAGAAGCACTCCTTGTTGATTTTCAGGAAGACGTTCCCCTCGGTGAGGCCTTGGGCGTCGGCCTGCTGCCGCAGGCCGACGCGGAGGACGGGCGTGGCCGGCGAGGCGAACTGGATCATCGCCCGGAAGCGGCTGCGCTGACGCAGCTGGGCCGCTGATTTACGGTCGTTTATGTGTGGCCGGTAGGCCCGTATGTACCACTGCCCGTGGCGGTGGTAGCCCACCACGGTGCCCACGCGGCCGCTGAAGCCGCCCAAGATGCCCATCTCTATCTTTGCCATTGCTTGTCGGATTTTTGTCTTTGTTTAACGGCGGATATTTTCTAACTAACGCCGGCTGGCCTACTTTATTGTATCCATTCACCTACAATGTCAGAAGCTAGGCAAAACCTATAGCCTGCAGGGTGCTGTCGGACAGCCTGTTAGGTGGCAGGAAAAATTTGCCTGCCGATGAAAAATTTTTGCTTCGTACAATAAAAGGGTGGTGTCATCGTTAGAAAGGATTATTATATGGCAAACCGACATTCAGACCGAGCGTACGTGGTGAGGATCATCTTCCTCGTCGTCACCGTCCTCTTTGTGGGGCGTCTGGCGGTGTTGCAGCTGTTCAACCCCAAGTACAGGGACCTGGCGGAGATGCAGTCGCTGCGCAACGTCACGCAGTATCCCGCCCGCGGATTCATCTACGACCGCCACGGCGAGCTGCTCGTCCACAACGAGGCCGTCTACGACCTCATGGTCATACCCAATATGCTCAAGGGGTTGGACACCCTCTATTTCTGCCAGACTGTCGGCATCAGCCGCGACGACTTCGAGGAGCGCATAGCAAAGGCCCGCAAGTATTCGCCCTACACGGCCTCGGTCTTCATGAAGCAGATTTCGAAAGAGGAGTATGCCAGGTTCGAGAACAAGATGTTCAAGTTCAAGGGGTTCTATATCTCGCAGCGCACCCTTCGCATCTACGACCGCCCGATAGCGGCGCAGGTCCTCGGCTACGTCGGCGAGGTGGACCAGGCAGACCTCGACCGCGACCCCTACTACAAGCGTGGCGACTACATAGGCAAGAGCGGCCTCGAGAAGAGCTACGAGGCGGTCATCCGCGGCGTCAAGGGCAAGAAGGTGATGCACGTCGATGCCTACAGCCGCGAGATAGGCCCTTACCAGGGCGGCATCTTCGACACCCTGCCCATCGAGGGAGCCAACCTCTACACCACCCTCGACGCCGACCTGCAGCAGTATGCCGAGGAGCTGATGGCCAACAAGCGCGGCTGCGTCGTGGCCATCGAGCCTTCCACGGGCGAGGTGCTGGCCATGGTCTCCGCCCCCACCTACGACCCCAACCTCCTCGTCGGGCGCATCCGAGGCAAGAACTACACCGAGTTGAACAAAGACCTGGCCAAGCCCATGCTCAACCGGGCCCTGATGGGGCAGTACCCTCCCGGCTCCATTTTCAAGGTTGCCCAGTCGGTCGTCGCCCTCGACCTCGGCGTCATCAGCCCCGGCACCGGCTTTGCCTGCGACAAGAGCCTCGTCGGCTGCCACGGCCACCCCGCCGCCGCCTCGGTCCGCGAAGCCATCAAAATGTCCTGCAACCCCTACTTCTACCACGTCTACCGCCGCGTCGTCCAGCAGGGCAAATACCGCTCGCCGCAGAAAGACTCGCAGTACGGCCTCACCGTCTGGCGCGAGTACATGCTCCGCATGGGCTTCGGGCAGAAGCTGCCCATCGACCTGCCCATCGCCGGCATGTCCAAGGGCAACATCCCCGACACCGCGTTCTACAACAAGTGGTACGGCCGCGAGCGGTGGTCGTTCTCCACCATCTACTCCAACTCCATCGGCCAGGGCGAGGTCACCGTCGTCCCCATCCAGATGGCCAACCTGGCCGCCACCGTAGCCAACCGCGGCTACTACATCACCCCCCACATGGTGCGCTTCTACGGTCCCGATTCGACCCGCAACGAGGAATACTACACCCGCCACGAGACCGGCATAGACCGCCGCTACTTCGACATCGCCGCCGACGGCATGTACGACGTCGTCCACGTGGCCGGTGGCACAGGCCGCCGCGCCAGGGTCGACGGCCTCGACGTCTGCGGCAAGACCGGCACCGCCGAGAACTACGGCAACGACCACTCCGTCTTCATCGCCTTCGCCCCCAAGAACAACCCCAAGATAGCGCTGGCCGTCTACGTCGAGAACGCCCAGGGCGGCGGCGGCACCTGGGCGGCACCCATCGCAGGCCTCATCATCGAGAAATACATCAACGGCGAAGTGGCCCGCAAAGACGTCGAGCGGCAGTACCGCGAATGCAACCCCTGTCAGAAACTCCCCCTCACCCGCCGTGTGAAGAAAGCGAAGCGGAGGTAAAGAAAACGACATGTACCAAGAACGAATCAAAATAGACTGGTGGACGGTGGCGCTCTATGCGGCCATCATGCTCTTCGGGTGGATGAACATCTACTCGGCGTGCTACGACGAGGCCCATGCCGCCATCTTCGACTTCAGCCGCTTCCACGGCAAGCAGCTCGTCTGGATGGGCGCCTCCATCCTCACCGCCGCCTTCATCCTCCTCACCGAGCCGCGCGTCTTCTCCAACACCGCCTACCCCATCTATGGCGGCGTGACGGTGCTGCTCGTGCTTACCCTCTTCCTGGCCATCACCGTCAACGGCGGCAACTCGTGGATTGAGCTGGGCGGCTTCCGGTTGCAGCCCTCCGAGTTCGCCAAGTTCGCCACGGCCTTGGCCGTGGCCAAATACCTCTCGGCTATCGACACCGACCTCAAGGACCTCCGCACCAAGGTGGTGGCCCTCGCCATCATAGCCGTCCCGGCGGCCCTGGTCTTCCTCCAGCACGACACCGGCACCGCCCTCGTCTTCCTCAGCTTCGTCTTCCCCCTCTACCGCGAAGGTGTCTCGGGCGTCGTCATGGTCATCGGCGCCGTGGCCATAGCCCTCTTCGTCCTCGCCCTGCTGGTCAACAAGTACATCCTTCTGGGCGCGCTGCTGCTCCTGGCCCTGTTCTACCTCTTTGTCTGGCTCAACAAGCGCTCCTCGCGCGACTATTGGCGCGCCGCCGGAGTCCTGGCCGTCTGCGCCGCCTTCATCTTCTCGGTCGACTTCGTCTTCAACCACGTGCTGGAATCCCACCAGCGCGAGCGCATCGAGGTCCTCCTCGGCCAGAGCGACGACCTGCAAGGCTCGGGCTACAACGTCCACCAGTCCAAGATAGCCATCGGCTCCGGAGGCATCATCGGCAAAGGCTTCCTCCGCGGCACCGTCACCAAGGCCAACTTCGTCCCCGAGAAGCATACCGACTTCATCTTCTGCACCGTGGGCGAAGAGTGGGGCTGGGTGGGATGCGTCGTCCTGCTGGCCCTCTACACCGTGCTCCTCCAGCGCCTCATCGTCATGGCCGAGCGCCAACGGTCCCCCTTCTCGCGCATCTATGGCTACTGTGTGGCCAGCATCCTCTTCATGCACCTCTTTGTCAACGTCGGCATGGTCATAGGCCTCGTCCCCGTCATCGGCATCCCCTTGCCCTTCTTCTCCTATGGCGGGTCGTCGCTCGTGGCCTTCACCATCCTCCTGTTCATATTCATCAGGCAAGACGCCTCTAAAAACCAACTGTTATAATGTCCAAGAAACCCACCCACGAAGAACACTGCTCCTTCTGCGGCCGTCCGGCCTCGCAGGCCGGCATGCTCCTGTCGGGCCTCAACGGCTTCATCTGCCAGGACTGCAACGCCCAGGCCGTCAAGATATTCCGCGAGCAAGGCATGGCCTCTCAGAACTCGAAGTTCCACATCGAACAGTCCGACATCCCCCGTCCGCAGGAGATCAAGTCGTTCCTCGACCAGTATGTCATCGGCCAGGACGATGCCAAGCGCGTCCTTTGCGTGGCCGTCTACAATCACTATAAGCGTCTGAAATACAATGCTGAGCATGGCGACAAGAACGATGTCGAGATAGAGAAGTCCAACATCATCCTCGTCGGCGAGACCGGCACGGGCAAGACCCTTCTGGCCCGCACTATCGCGCGGCTGCTCAACGTGCCCTTCTGCATCGCCGACGCCACCACGCTGACCGAGGCCGGCTACGTGGGCGACGATGTGGAGAACGTCCTTGTCCGCCTGCTGCAGGCCGCTGACTACGACGTCGCCGCCGCCCAGCGCGGAATCGTCTTCATCGACGAGATCGACAAGATAGCCCGCAAGAGCGAGAATACCTCCATCACCCGCGACGTCAGCGGCGAGGGTGTGCAGCAGGCCCTCCTCAAGCTCCTCGAAGGGGCCCAGGTCTCCGTCCCCCCCGAGGGTGGCCGCAAGCACCCCGAGCAGAAGCTCATCACCATCGACACGCGCAACATCCTCTTCGTCTGTGGCGGTGCTTTCGAGGGCATCGAGCGTGCCATCTCGGCCCGCGTCGGCACCAGCCAGATAGGCTTCAAGGACGACGACACCCGCCGCCAGATCGACCGCAAGAACCTCCTGCAGTACGTCCAGCCCATGGATATCAAGAAGTTCGGCCTCATCCCCGAGCTTGTAGGCCGCTTCCCCGTGCTCACCCACCTGCAGCCCCTCGACCGCGACGCCCTCCGCCGCATCCTCACCGAGCCCAAGAACGCCCTCGTCAAGCAGTACCAGGAACTATTCCGCATGGACGGCGTCGACCTGCAGTTCGACCCCGAGGTGCTAGACCTCATCGTCGACCGCGCCGTCGAGTACAAACTCGGTGCCCGCGGCCTCCGCTCCATCATGGAAGGCATCATGACCGACATCATGTTCGACCTCCCCCAGCAGCCCAAGGGTTCCACCTACACCCTCACCCGCCAGATTGCCGAGGAAAAGCTCCGGATGTGAAGATTTTTTTTGCCAGTTCGGGGAAAAGTTGTAATTTAGCGATTTGATAGACCGCATCAAAAAGGGTGGCAGACCCTCTTTAATGCGTTGTGTATGATAATGATACGTTGTATAGAATAAATAGCAATATATATATGAAAATGCTGAAAAAAGGTCTTCTGCTGCTCGCTGCAGCCCTGTTTTTTGCCACCGGCGCGCAGGCACAAAAGAGCCTTGCCGCCAAGGCGGACCAACTCTTCGACCAGAACCGCTTCATCGAGGCTGTCAAAGAGTACGAGGCCGCCTACGAAAAAATCAAGGACAACAAGGCCGAGAAAAACCGTATCTACTTCCAAGTTGCTGAGTGCTATCGCCTTACATACAACTATCCCCGCGCCATCCGCATCTATAAGCGTCTGGCCGACGAAGGATACTACAACAGCGAGCGCAAGCTCTACTTCAACCTCGCCGAGATGCTCCGCTTCGAGGACAAGTTCGACGAGGCCGAGGAATACTACACCAAGTACCTCACCATGGAACCCGGCGACTCTTACGCCGCCAAGCGCAAGGCCTCGCTCGTCTACGCCAACGAACTCTACAACAACCGCACTCGCCACCAGATCAGCCGTATGGACGGCTGGTGCTCCGACTACAACGACTTCTCGCCCCGCTTCATAGGCAACGACACCACCAAGCTCGTCTTCACCTCGGCACGCTTCGCCGAGGGCGAGGGCAAGGACAAAGACCCCTGGACCGACCAGGCTTTCTCCGACATCTACTACGTCTACATGGACCGCAACGGCCAGTGGAACTCCTACCCCGAGCCCTGGGACAAGAGCGGCAAGATAAACTCCGCCGTTAACGAGGGTGAGCCATCCTTCTCGCCCGACGGCTTCACGGTCTACTTCTCGCGCTGCGACATCCGCGAGAGCGAGGACGTCCACTGCCGCATCTACGTCTCCTCGCGCGCCCCGGAGTCGCTCGACAAGAAGAAAAAGAAGGCCTCCGCCAAGAAGACCACCGGCAAGAAGACTACCAAGAAGCCCAACGCCAAGGGCAAAGGCCAGGAGGAGGCTGCCGACGAGGCCACCGCCAGCGCCCCGGCACCCGGCGAGTGGTCCGACCCCGTCTATATCCACCTCGGCGACACCGCCTACAGCTACCTCTACCCGGCCATCTCGTCCGACGGCCTCACCCTCTACTTCTCCTCCAACATGCCCGGCGGCTTCGGCGGCTACGACCTCTGGCGCGCCACGCGCAAGAGCACCGCCGACGACTTCGGCCGCCCCGTCAACCTCTCCTCCTCCATCAACACCCCCGGCAAGGAAATCATGCCGCTGCTCCGCTACGACTCGGTGCTCTACTTCTCGTCCGACGGCCACCCCGGCGTCGGCGGTCAGGACCTCTTCAAGTCCTCCCTGGGCGTCAACGGCCGCTGGTCCGCTCCGCAGAACCTCGGCATCCCCATCAACTCCTCCTACGACGAGCTCTCCATCGTCTTCTACCCCGGCGGCTCGAAGAATAACATCCTCGAGCGCGGCTACTTCTCCTCCAACCGCCCCTACACCGACCCCCACAACAGCCAGAAACGCAACGAGAACCGTAGCACCAGAAACTCCGCACCCATCAACGACGACATCTACTACTTCGAGCTCTCCGGCCTCAACTACGCCATCCAGGGCCAGGTGCGCGACGAGAAGTCCATGCAGCTCATGCAGGACGTCCGCATACGCCTCGTAGGCTCCGACGGCTCCTCCGCCGAGACCCGCACCGACAAGAAGGGCTTCTATAAGTTCGACTCCACCCTCATCCGCCGCGATGTCGTCTACAAATTCTACCTCTCCAAGCAGAATTACTACAGCCTCGAGGGCAGCGAGAGCACCCGCGGCTACAACACCAACAAGACCATCGTCCGCGACTTCCGCATGGAACCCGTGCCCCGTCGCCCCATCGTCCTGCCCGAGATACGCTTCGACCTCGGCAAGACCGAGCTCCTCAGCGAGTTCATGGACTCGCTCATGGACCTCTACATCGTCATGGAGAACAACCCCAACCTCGTGGTTGAGATCCGCGCCCATACCGACTGCCAGCCCTATGTGGGCCTCACCAACGACACCCTCTCCCAGCGCCGCGCCCAGAGTGTGGTCGACTATCTGGTCTCGCGCGGCATCGAGCGCCAGCGCCTCGTCGCCAAAGGCTACGGCGAACGCATCCCGCGTACGCTCGACGAGGACGTCGTCGTCAACTACAACGGCAAGCAGTACCCCTTCTCCGCAGGCTCGGTCATGGAGTGCGACTACATCGCCACCCTCAGCGGCGACCGCCAGCAGGCCGCCCACTCGCTCAACCGACGCATCGAATTCCTAGTCCTCCGCGAGGACTACGTCTCGCGCTCGCTGATTGACAACATGGCCTCCGGCGGCGGCAAAGTCAAAGTCGACCAGGACGGCAAGGTCGTCGACCTCGTCAACCGCGACGTCAACGACGACCTCGACGAGACCAAGCCCACCATCGTCCACGACGAGAGTACCGTCTTCGTCACCATGATCAACTCCACCAGCGGCGAAATCTCCTGCATAGCCAACGGCTTCCAGGTGCCCATGCTCATCGACGAACGCTACACCGAACCCATCGCCATCTCATGGGCCGAGGCCATGAACCTCCTCTACCAGCAGCGCATCTCCAAGGAAGACTTCCCCCTCCGCGACCAGTCCTTCGACCCTGAAGGCAACATCCTCGACCGCGCCACCATCCTCTTCAAGGACATGCAGATCGGCGAGCAGCGCCGCAAGAACGTCGAAGTCGTCGTCCTCAAAGGCCTTGACTACAAGTTCATCATCAACCGCATCGGCCTCCAGCAGTTCGGCAACTACGAGTTCGACAAGCAGCGCGCCCGACTCATCTTCATCGACGAGTAAATGACGCCCACGCTCATCACCCTCCTCGGCCCCACGGCGACAGGCAAAACCGCCTTGGCGGCCGAGGTCGCTTTCCGCCTCCAGGGTGAAATCATCAGCGCCGACTCGCGCCAGGTCTTCCGCGGCATGGACATCGGCACCGGCAAGGACCTGGCCGACTACCGCGTCCACCAGACCGACATACCCTACCACCTCATCGATATCTGCCAGCCCGGCGACGAATACAACGCCTACCGCTTCCTCGGCGACTTCATACCCGCCTTCGAGGCCATCCTCCAGCGCGGCCACCAGCCCATACTCTGCGGCGGCACAGGCCTCTACATCGACGCCGTGGTCCGCGGCTACCACCTCGCCGACGCACCCGTCGACCCAGACTTCCGTCGCTCGCTAGAGCCTTTCTCCGACGAGGAGCTCACCGCACGCCTCGCCTCGCTGGTGAAACTGCACAACCACACCGACACCGAAACCCGCGACCGCCTGGTCCGCGCCCTTGAAATCCAGGAGTTTGCTCAGGCGCACCCCGAAGCCTACCGCCGCCTGCCACCCATGCAGCACCGCGTCTTCGGCCTCCTGCTGCCGCGGCAAACCGTCATCGACCGCATCGAGACACGCCTCCGCCAGCGCCTCGACGAGGGCATGGTCGACGAGGTGCAGCGCCTCCTCGACCTCGGCATCAGCCCCCAGCGCCTCATGCGCTACGGCCTCGAGTACCGTCACGTAACGCGCTATATCCTAGGTGAATGCACCGACGAGGAACTCTTCCGCGACCTCTTCACCGACATACGGCGCTTCGCCAAGCGGCAGATGACCTGGTTCCGCCGCATGGAGCGCAACGGAGTCGTCATCCATTGGATCGACGGCACCCTCCCACTGGCCGAAAAAGCCGACCTCCTGATTGAGCAATTCCGCAACTGTTAATAACTCTTAAACGCACCCTCGTTTAACATCTATTAACAAATGCATTTTTCACTCACCTCCTATATACCTACCAGAGTCGAACCATTCACCTACCAGATGCACTCTTTTTGCTGAAAATCAGTCAGTTGAATTTAACTGCATGTGCAACAGCTGTTTAGGGGTGCTTTTCTGCCCTCCGCAAGGGGGTGCAGTGCCCTTTCGGAACCTCTCGAAAACAGGCCTCCAACTTTCCTAATAAATGTTAAAAAGGGCAAAAACAGAGTTTTTTCGACCCCGTTTTCGAGAGTTAGCGCTCCCCCGTCAGCCGCTTCAGCACCGCAGGCTTGCCCAGCGCCGCTTCCACAACGTTCTTGTCAAGAGTTTTGTGGGACTCTTTGCAGAAATTGTCCGTGAAATAAAAAAAATCCGTAACTTTGCCGTTGGATAAATCCTTGGGATTGTTTGTTTACTTGCCTGGTTTTCAGTTGCAAAGATGCAGTAATCCCTTGATATGACAAAACAATTTACACTTATAATGTGTTAAATTCAACATATTGGCAATTGGTTAATCTTAAGATCGAACTTAGGTTACCGGCAAAAACAGTCACTCTAAATGAAAAAAACGCTATCCCGTCTTGCATCAGGCAATTATCTGTTTTTGGGCCATATCGCCTTTGCGGTCTTCGCTTTTCTGGCCGTCTGGTTTGCCGAGGAGCGTGTGCTGCTCATAGACTCTGCCTACCAGCTCTTCCACGACATCAACCACGAGTCCATGCTCATCAACGACAACCGCTTCTCCATGGTGCTCTCCCAGCTGCTCCCGTGGCTGCTTATCAAGCTCCATGTGCCCCTGCGTTGGCTCATCGTGGCCTACTCGGCCAGCTTTGTCATGCTGGCGTACGGATGCTTCCTGCTGACGGCCTACGTGCTGCGCCAGCCCCGTGTGGCGGCCGTCATGGTGCTGACTTTCCTCGGCATGTGCTCCACGTTCTTCCATTGCATTTCCGAGACCTTCCAGCTCATGTTCTTCGCCCCGATGCTCTACGCTTTGGCGCAAGCAGGATTCCGCAATCCCCGTTGCAGGTATCTCTTTTGGCCCGCGCTCGTGCTGACCGAGGCGGTGGTCTTCTTCATCCACCCTGTGGCCTTCTTCTTCATCCTTTTTATTGTCGGCCTTCGTGTCGTTGAAAGCAACCGGCTGCGCTTCGATGCTGCCTCCGTAGTCCTCCTCGTGGCCCTTGGCGTCTTCATGGCGCTGCGTATGCTCTTGGGGCAGAGTGGTCACGACGAGGGCTTCATGCCCACCGCCGACACCCTCAGCTATGCCCTCACACATTTCTTTTCCCTCGGCAGCTTCAGGTATTTCCGCACCTGGTTTCTCATCTATCTTTTCCCGATTGTCCTTTGGGCCCTCTCCCTCGTCGGCTACTTCCGCCAGCGCCTCTGGCTGCGTCTGGCCTTTGTCGGGCTCTTCCTCCCTGCTTTCTTCGTCCTGAGTGTCGTTATTTATTGGAAGGGCGATGGCTCCATCGGCATGGAACGTACCTATCTGCCTCTCTACTTCTTCGCCGGCCTGCCTTTCTTCGTCGACGAGCTGCCGCGTCTTGCCGGGTGGCGTCGCTGGGCCTTGTTCACCTACTTCGCCGTGATGCTCGTCATCGGATTCCTCCGCATCTCCATGGACATCCATGTCTATGCCAATCGTCTCGAGGAAATCAAGCACATCGCCGCCTACAGCCGCGAACAGGGGCAGCACAAACTCATCGTCACACGCTCCACAGCCGATCAGCTCTTCCGGTTCAACATCTGGGGCCTTGCCCTCGAGAGCATGCTCCTCACAGCATGCGACGGCGCCGACCAGACTGTCTCCATCTACCTCGAGGAGGACGACTTCGACCGCTCCAACGACGATTTCTACGCCAACCCCGACGTCTACATGTCGGTCAATTGGTGGAAGCGTTGGCTCGTCGCCGACCTCAACCCCCACTATTTCTCTCTGCCCCCGCAGGGCTACTGCGAGCTCCACCGCACCCCCGAGGGCTATAGTCTTTCCGGCATCTGAACAACGCACCATAAAACAAAAGGAGCCGCTGCGGCCCCTTTCGTTTCAGAGTCTCCTCGTGGAATCCGTTCTTACCGGGTCCTGTTCTTGTCGAAGGGGTTCTTCGCGGTGATGTCGTATTGTGCCGCTGCCAGAAGCATCTGGAAGCCCAGGATGAACGTCAGCACGGCCACCATAATGGTCCCCGTGGGCGAAGGGCTTTGGATGGAGGCATAGTGTATCCAGTTGCATAGGCCGAACACCAGGCCGAAGAGGAACGACGGTAGCCCCACCAGTATGTATAGCGAGCAGATATTGAAATCGTACACAAAGTAGCTCAGGTGTAACCTCCGCAGCCATCCGGCTATCAGCTTTGGCGGGAAGGAGCACAGCGTCTTCCCGATGCTCAGGTTTGACTTCTCTGCCCCGTAGATGGCGGGCATCGTCACTTCGCTGATGCGTGCCCCGGTATAGTGCATCTCGATAAGCATGGAACTCTCGAAAAAGAAACGGTCGGCTATGCGGGAGAAGTCCATCTGTCGCAGGGTAGCGGTGCGGATGGCGAAGAATCCGTTGACGGGGTCGCTGACGCTCCAGTAGCCTGAGGCCGCTTTCACCATGAAGCCAATCCCCATGTTGCCCATGCGTCGCAGCATAGGCATGCGTCGCAACTCCTTGCGGTTGAAGAGGCGGTTGCCTTTGGCGAACTCGCTTTCTTCCAAGGCTTCGGCGAGCGGGGCGATAAAGGCGGTGTCCATCTGGCCGTCGCCGTCAAGCTTCACCACGGCATCCATTCCTTGCTCCATAGCTTTTTGAAAGGCAGTCTTCATGGCTCCGCCGACGCCCCTGTTCACCTGGTGGTGCAGGGCCGTGATGCGCTTGTCTTCCGCTGCCATGCGGTCTATGAGGACGGACGTCCCGTCGGGCGAGCAGTCGTCGACCAGCAGGATGCTGTCCACAAAGTCGGGCAGCCCAGCAACCACTTGTTGCAAGTGCTGCTCCACTTTGTAGCACGGGATGGCTACCGCTATTGTCAGGTTGTTGAGCATCTTTTGTCGGTTTTTGTGGTCAGGTGAAAATCCAGCCTCCGTTCATGAAACAGTTGAAGAGATAGGCTGTCCAGAATATGTTCAGCAGGCAGGTGACGGCAAGAAGGGTCTTTGTCAGCCAGTCGGGCATTCTGCGGTGGAAGAACACCAGCAGGATAAGCCCCAGCGTGATGGGAAGTCCAAGCGTGTATGTGTGGAACTGCATATGACGGCAGAGCACCAAGGAGAGGACGATGAAAGCCGCCAGCGTGTAGTCCCATAGGCGATGGTGCTCGTGCGAAGCCATGTCGAGTATCAGGAAGAGGAAGAACGGGGTGCAGGTGAGAAGGCGTGCCTGCGAATACATGCAGCCTTTTTGGGTGAAAAGAGCCAGCACGATGTTGCCGACAAAGAACAGTACGGATAGCAGGCGCAACTGCTGGCGGCTGTCGAAGTCGTTGCCGTTCTTAGGCGCCTGCGCACTCCTGAAGAGCGTGAGGGCAAGCCATGCCAGCGCGGGAATGAAAAGGATGAACAAGAGGGGTTTCGTCACGCTTTCGCCCTCGTTGCTCCAGTCGGTGAGTGGCCATGTGGGCAGCGACAGCTCCTTGTTCCATTCTTTTTGTGCGATGATGTATTCAAACCAGTGCTCGGCACCCCTAAGATGCTGGAACAGCATTACGAGAGCCCCTCCGGTCACAACGGGAGCCAGGTGTAGCGCTGTGTCGCGCAGGAAGGTTTTCCATCCTTTGTGCGCCGCCAGGGCTGCCAGGATGTCGGTAATAAGCCATGCGACCAGAAGGATGTTGCCAGCCGCACGTGTCATCGAGGCCAGGAAAAAAACCACGAAATACATACTGTATTTACCTTTGGCGAGTCCGAAGAGGCCTATGGCGGTGGTGAGAAAGAAGAGTGCCTCGCTGTAGGGTATGGCGTAAATGACAAGGAAGGGCATGCACAACACAAGCAGGTACATCCACCGTGGAATCTGCTTTCTGAAGAGAGAAACCATGATTGCCGCGCCCACGATGAAAAGCAGCAGGTTGACCAGACAGATGCCTGCCGGGCCTACATGCAGCCCCTTCCATAGCAGGGAAAACAGCGGAAAGAAGGCATACTCGCCGACCCAGCTGTGCCGCGAATCGTAGAGGTGCTGCCGGATGTTGTCGTAGTGTTCGGCATCCCACGAGAGCAGATTGTTGTTCTCGATGCGCATGAATGGCTTTTCCGTGCGGTCGGCATACCAGGAACCGTCGTCGTTTTTAATCACTTCGTAGGTTTTTACAAAACTTTTGCATATGGAATAGATATGCTCATTTTGCAGAAACAGATGTGTCACGGCGGTGGCCGAAAAGAACAGCACAAGCACCAAGGAAAAGTGGATCAGTGTCCTTGGCGCCGACGGTTCCTGTCTGTCGGGGAAAAGCTTCATGCTTTTAATAGCCGAAGATTTCATCCAGCGTCAGCTTCTTCACCTTGCCGAACTTGCTCAGGGCGTTGAAGTCCATCTCGCTCTCTTTGCCGAGGATGAGGTAGGCTTTCTTCTGACCCTTGAT
The DNA here is from genome assembly GCA_902784865.1 of uncultured Bacteroidota bacterium. GTDB lineage: Bacteria > Bacteroidota > Bacteroidia > Bacteroidales > P3 > Colimorpha. The sequence goes on from CACZWL010000030.1 coordinate 14,968, forward strand.
GTGCTGCTGTTGGAAGTTCACCAGGTCCTGCATGGTCATCTTCTGGTAGGCGGCGAAGTTTTGCTTGTTCAGAGGTTCTTTGAGACCCATGCGCTCGCAGTGCAGGTAGACACTGATGATGGCCATCTTGGTGGTGCGTTTAGTGCGGCTGCTGGCAATGAGGGCATCCTTGGCCAGCTTGAAGTTGGCCTCGGCCTGCGGCATCTCGTCGAAGAGCTCCTCATAGGCGTTGAGGGCGTCGAGCAGCTTGTCGTTCTGGGTGATGACGTTGGCGGTGTTGTAGAAGTAGCCGTCCTTGTGTCCACTGTTGGAGTAGTAGCTGCTGGCACTGTAGGCAAGGCTGCGCTTTTCACGCATCTCCTGGAAGACGATGGCATTCATCGAGCCTCCGAAGTATTCGTTGAAGAGATATACCTTGGGTGAGATGGCGGTGTTGTAGTGCTCGCCACGGAAGTATTCGGTGACGTAGGTGTTTTTGGCGTCGTAGTTGACGAAGAACACCGTGTTCTCGTTGACAGCCTGGGGATGGAAGATCTTGTTGGCGGGAACATCCTTGGTGGGCTTCACGGTATGAATCTTGTTGACGGCAGCGGTGGCCTCCTTGAGGCTCAACGGGCCGTAGTAGAGCACGCGGTGCTTGTACTGGAAGAGGCCGTGGAGGGCGTCGGTGAGCTGCTTGGCGGTGTAGGCGCGGAGTTGGGCATCGCTTTCGGTGTTCTCCTTGATGTATTCCTCTCCCCATACGCCGAAGGTGTTCAGGGCGCGGAAAGCGGCACGCTGGTTGGTCTTGTTGTCGGTACGGCTCTTGATGAGACGCTCCACAAGCATCTGCAGCGCCTCGTCGTCGGGCTGGCATGTGGCCATGATTTCCTCCACGAGGGTCATGGCTTTCTCCATATTCTCGGCCAGGCCGCTGATGCCCACAGTGATGTCCTCGTCTCCTACGTGGATGTTATAGTTGCAGGCCAGCTTATAGAATTCTTCCTGCAGCTGTTCGGCAGTGTGTTTGTTGGTATTGAGATATTCCACCAGGTCGGAGCCCAGGTCTATGGCCTTGTCGGCGGCGTAGCCGAACTCAAAGCGGTACTGCAGGTTGAAGGTGCCGTTCTCCTTGTTCTGCACGTAGAGCACCTCGCTACCGTTCTGGGTTTTACCCTTCTGGAGGTCTTTCTTGAAGTTCACAAACTGGGGCTGGATGGGCTTGGCCTTGGCGGCGTCGGCTTTGATGGAGGCCAGGAAGGGGCTCTCGGTGTCGCGGCTGACGAAGATCGGGGTGATGGCAGGTTTCTGCACCTTGGTTACCGGGTCGGGGGTGTCCTGATGTTTGTAGACGATGACGTAGTTGTTGTCCTTGCAGATGCGGTTGGCGAAGTCGACGATGTCCTTCTTGGTGATTTTGGAGAGCTCGTTGATTTCGTTGCATACGTCGCCCCAGTTGCGGTGCTCCACGAAGGCGTAGGCCATCTGGCTGGCGCGGCTGTTGTTGCTCTCGGCCTGCTTCATGATGCGGAGTTTCAGCTGGTTGATGCTGGCCTCGATGAGACTCTCGTCGAACTTGCCCTGCTTCAACAGGTCGAGCTGCTCGAGCAGCAGGTCGCGCAGCTGGCCGAGGCTCTGTCCCGGGGCGGGGCGGCCACCGAGCATGAAGGCGGCGTAGTCGTTCAGCGTGTAGGTGCCGGCGTAGGCGCCGAGGGCCTTCTGCTGCTGGTTGATGTTGAGGTCGATGAGGCCGCACGAGCCGTTGTTGAGCACCATCTCCATAGCCTGGGCCAGGAGGGCGTCGCGGCTGCCGTTGCCCTCCTCGATGCGGAAGGCAATGGTGAGGTTGGCGGGGTCCTGTCCGTTCACCAGGCGCACGATGGGGCTGGTGATGGGTTTCTCCTTCACCTTGGTGAACTGCGGCACCGAGCCGGGCTTCCAGTTGCCGAAGTATTTGTCGATAATCTTGATGGCCTCGTCGGGGTTGAAGTCGCCGGCCATGGCCACGCACATGTTGTTGGGCACATAGTAGGCGGCATGGTATTCGCGGATGTTCTTCATCGAGGGGTTCTTGAGGTGCTCGATGGTGCCGATGGTGGTCTGGGTGCCGTAGGGGTGGTGGGGGAAGAGGGCGGCCATCATGGTCTCGTTGACGCGGCGGTTGTCCTGCGCCATGCCTATGTTCTTCTCCTCGTAGACGGCCTCGAGCTCGGTGTGGAACAGGCGCAGCACCAGGTTCGGGAAACGGTCGCCCTGCACCTTGGCCCACTGCTCCAGCTGGTTGGCCGGAATGTTCTCCACGTACATCGTGTAGTCGTTCGAGGTGAAAGCGTTGGTGCCCTCGCTGCCGATGGCCGTCATGCTCTTGTCGTACTCGTTGGCGATGGCGATGGTGGAGGCCACGTAGCTGATGGAGTCAATCTGGTGGTAGATCTCCTTGCGGCGCTGCTCGTCGGTGGTCTTGCGGTAGACCTCGTAGAGGTTCTCAATCTTCTGCAGTTCCACCTTCTCGCGCTCCCAGTCGGTGGTGCCCAACTGGTGGCTGCCCTTGAAGAGCATGTGCTCCAGATAGTGGGCCAGACCGGTGGTCTCTTTGGGGTCATTCTTCGAGCCGGCGCGCACGGCGATGTAGGTTTGGATGCGCGGGGCGTCCTTGTAGACGCTCATAAACACCTTCAGGCCGTTGCTGAGGGTGTACTCGCGCACGCCGAGCGGGTCGTTGGGGTAGGTCTTGTACTCGTACTTCTGAGCGCTGACGCCCGCCAGGAGCATCATTGCTGCGAAAATCATGATGGATTTCTTCATATAAGATATTGTTATTAAACTTATTATACTCTAAAATAATAAAAAAGTCATGATGCAAATATACGAAAAAAAACAATACGGTGTTCCTCTATTTTCCCATCGATGGGAAATAATGGGAAAGAGTCGAAGTATTCACCTACCAGATACCTACCAGACACCTAGGAGGTGGCCAGGGGCGGCTTCTAGAATTTCTAGTTTTTCTAGTTTTTCTAGAATCTCTAGAATTTCTAGATTTTCTAGAAAAATAAGCTGCGGGCCCCGTCGGGGCCCGCAGCTCGGTTGTGGTGTTTTCGGCCTTTTGGCCGCCCCTCCCCCCTCTCTTGAAAGGAGAGGGGGGCCGGGGGGGGTGAGGCTTTATCTGACGATAAGCTTGCGTATCGCGTTCACCTGCTCGCCGGTCACGCGCACGAAGTACGCGCCCTTGGCCAGGCCCGTGACGTCGATCGTCAGATCGCCGCTCTCCGTCCTCCACTCGCCGCTAACACGGCCGCTGATGTCGACCAGCGTCACCTTGGCCGCGCCCTCGATGCCCTCGAGGCTGACCGTCGTC
>CACZWL010000030.1:18386-18741 GCA_902784865.1 uncultured Bacteroidota bacterium
GTAGAGCTGCGTCGCGGCGTCGCAGACGGCGCGCACGCGGACGGTGTACTGCGTGCTGGGCGTCAGGCCCGTCAGCGTGTAGGGGTTGGCCGAGACGGTAGCCGTGGTGCCGTTGCACTCGACCTCCCACTGCGTCTCGTTGCCGCCGGCCGTCCAGCCGATGGTGGCGCTGTTCTCGGTCACCATGCTGGCCGTCACGCCCGTCGGCGCGGCGCAGGTGGGCTGCGGCGTGCCGGAGGCCTGGAAGGTGGCGGTGAGGGCGAGGTTGCCGGTGACGGTGGTGGTGTAGGGGTTCGAGGTAGAGACCGTGGCGCCCGTGGCGTCGTTCCACTGCACGAAGGCGTAGCCCTGGTTG
>CACZWL010000031.1 GCA_902784865.1 uncultured Bacteroidota bacterium
AGGCCAAAATCGCGAATTGCAATTTTTTAACTATAATTTAACATTTCGCCCCCTCCCCTACCGACCACCTGCCATGGTCGAAGAGAGGAAGAAGAGGGTCGGTCTAAACCGCCGTCGGTCAAGCTGTTGCGATGGTGCCGAAACCTAGCGGTTGAGGGTGTGGCGGAGTATTTTTTCGTAGCCGCTGAAGGTGCGCCGGGTGCCGTCGGTGAAGTGGAAGGTCACGGAGCTGACGCGCATCTCCTGGATGCGGCCGCGGTCGTCCCAGAACAGCTCGTCGAAGGTGTACTGTGCCGGGCTGCCGCTGTAGACGGGTCCCATGCAGCGTATGGTGCGCACGGTGCGCTTGAACTGGTCGGCCTGCACCTGGCCGCGCGCGTTGACGGGCGTGACGCTGACTTCGATTTTGGTGATGGTCTTGGCGAAGCAGTTGTAGAAGTTGAACTCGAGACCGAACATGTAGTCGCTCTTGGCAGTGCGGGCGCTCATGAGGAATATCTGGTCGCGGTTCATGCGGTCCTTGGTGGCCTGTACCTGCAGGCGCAGGGCCTCTTCGGCCTGGGCAATGGAGTCGTTGCGGAGGGCGGTGGTGATGCTGTCGGCCAGGCGGAGGGACGCCATGCGTCGGCGGTCGAGCGAGTCGAGGTGGCGCTGCAGCGCGGCCTGGCGTTCCTGCTCTTGGGCGCGCACTTCGGCTGCGTTGTGCTCGTAGGCCTCGAGGCCTGCGTCGGTGGTGAAGGCGCCGCGTTCGGCCAGTTGCTGCACCGCAGCGAGCGCCAGTTCCTGTGTTCCGCGGCGGTTGGTGCGCACGGTGAACACCACGGGCCATTCCATCGACGGGCGGTAGCAGTAGCCGAGCCAGGCGATGGGGCTGTAGCGCCCGTAGCGGTGGTCGCTGCTGTCGGTGGCCACCAGCGTGTTGTCGGTCATGTCCACATAGGTCCACCGCTGCATTTGTCGCTGTCGTTCAGCCCAGTAGCGGTCGCCGACCAGGTAGGGCAGCAGGGGTTCGACCGCTGCCGAGGGCAGGGCGAACGAGCAGCTGTCGCTCTGGAAGTGCACCGTCTGGCGGCCTTTGCGGCCCGTTTCCACCGTCAGGCGATAGCGCTTGTTGAATACGATGCCGGTGCGTGCCGCCAGTTCTGCGGCCGCCTTCAGGCTGTCTGTCGGCATGAGCAGGTAGGCGTCGTCGAGGTGCATCTCGCCGACCGCCGTGTAGTTCCACGGCTGCTGCGCCTGCGCTGTGTTGAAAAATGAAGGATGAATGCACAAAAACAGCCCGATACACAGCGCCGCAGCGCGGCTTGATGCCTTTGCAAATGGGAGTATACTACAGAGAACCATCGATTTTCATTTTTCAAATTTCACTTTTCAATTCAGCTAGTGTGCCTCGAGCCAGTTGTCGCCCACGTCGATGCCCACCTCGATGTCGAGTCCGGGCAGGGGCAGGGCCTCTTTCATCTCGCGCACCACCAGCTGGCGCACCGCCTCGGCCTCGGGGCGGTAGAGGTCGAACACCAGCTCGTCGTGCACCTGCAGCGTCATGCGTGTGCGCAGATTCTGCTCGTGCAACGCCTTGTGTATGCGCACCATAGCCAACTTGATCATATCGGCCGAAGTGCCTTGTATGGGCATATTCACGGCGTTGCGTTCGGCGAACGAGCGAGCCGCCGCGTTGCGGCTGCCGATGTCCGGCAGGTAGCGGCGCCGTCCGAGCAGGGTCTGCGCGTAGCCGCGTTCGCGTGCAACGGCGATGCTCTCGTCGATAAAGCGGCGTATGTCGGGATACTGGGCGAAGTATTCCTCGATGAGGGCCGCGGCCTCCTTGCGCGGGATGCCGAGCTGCTCGCTGAGGCCGAAGGCCGAGATGCCGTAGACGATGCCGAAGTTGACGCTCTTGGCGTTGCGGCGCTGCTCCTTGGTCACCTCCTCCATCGGCAGGTGGTATATCTTGGCGGCCGTGGCGGCGTGGATGTCGTAGCCGCTGGCGAAGGCCTCGAGCATGTGGCGGTCGTTGGCCAGCGAGGCGATGATGCGCAGCTCGATCTGCGAATAGTCCGCCGCCATCACCTGCCAGTCGGCATCGCGTGCCACGAAGGCGCGCCTGATTTCGCGGCCGCGCTCGGTGCGGATGGGTATGTTTTGCAGGTTGGGGTTGCTCGACGAGAGGCGTCCCGTGGCTGTCACCGTCTGGTTGTAGACCGTGTGCAGCCGACCCGTGGCCGGGTTGATCAGCTTCGGAAACTGGTCAAGGTAAGTACCCACCAACTTCGTAAGCGAGCGGTATTCCAGAATCAGCGGCACGATAGGGTGCGCGTCCATCAGCTTCGACAGGGCCTCCTCGGCCGTGCTGTACTGCTTCGACGCCGTGCGTGGCGGCTTGTCGGTTATCCGAAGCTCGTCGTAAAGCACCTCGCCCAACTGCTTGGGCGAACTGATATTGAACTGGCGGCCCGCCAGCGTGTATACCTGTTGCTCAATGCCCTCGCGCTCCTTGGTCAGGCGCTGCGAATAGTCGCGCAGGGCATCCACATCGATGCGCACGCCCTCGCGCTCCATGTCCATCAGCACATCCACCAGCGGCAGCTCGACGTCGCTATACAGCTTCTCCATCGAAGCGTTCCTCAGCCGTGCCACCATCAGGGGGTAGAGCTGCCAGAGAGCCGCCGCACAGGCTTGCGGACTGGCAGGCTCGAAGCCCAGCATGGCCGAGCAGATGAACTCGAGCGAGTGACGCATCTCGGCATCCAGCAGGTAATGCGCCAGTTGCACATCGAACACGTCGCCCTCGATGCCCGTGCCGAGCTCGGCAAGGATATACTTCAACCCCTTCAGGTCATAGCAGAGCTTGGTGGTATTGGCATCCTGCATCAAGGCGGCGAACGCCTCGGTGTCCAGGCTGCCCACCTTGGTGGTCCAGACGGAGTCGGCGTCGGTGCTCAGCAGCACCTCCGGCCCGTTGACCATCACCGCCACATCGCGCCCCTTGAGCGAGCGCAGCACCTCGGCTGTCAGCTCCTTGTGCACCACCGGCGGCGCATCGCTTGCCGACGGAGCCGCGTCAAACAGCGTAGGCATCGTCGGCGCGCCGGGCTGAGCCTTGGGCGTGGGCTTGTTCATCATCTGCACCGCCTTGGCAGGGTCCGACACCGACAGGTCGGTGAATACCTTGCGGGCAAACTGGCGGAACTCAAGCTGACCGGTCAGATCCTTCAGCTGCTCATAGTCCGGTTCGCGCCTTGTCAGCGCCTCCTCGTCGAAGGCTATCGGGGCGTCCAGGCTGATGGTGGCCAGCTGCTTCGAGAACAATGCCTGCTCGCCATACTCCTGCACCAGTTGGCGCAGCTTGTCGTTCTTTATCTCATCGTGGTGGGCGACCATCTCCTCTATCGAGCCAAACTGCTGTATCAGCTTCTTGGCCGTCTTCTCTCCTACCCCGGGTATGCCTGGGATATTGTCCGAACTGTCGCCCCACAGGCCGAGGAGGTCAATCACCTGGCGGCAACTGTCGACGCCGAACTTCTCGCGCACCTCGTCAATACCCATGATACTGTCGGGGCGCCCCATGCGGCCGAAGCGGTACATCTTGACGTGTTGGGTGACCAATTGGGCGAAATCCTTGTCGGGCGTCACCATAATCACCTCGTCGAAGCCTGCCTGTTCGGCAGCATGGCTGATGGTTCCGATGACGTCGTCGGCCTCGTAGCCTTCGCAGGTCAGTATGGGTATACGGAAAGCGCCAATCATCTCCTTTATCCATGGGAGGGCCGATTGTATCTCCTCCGGCATGGCATCGCGGTTGGCTTTATACTCGGCATACATCTCGTGGCGGAAGGTTGGCTTCTGCAGGTCGAAGGCCACGCCGACATGTGTCGGGTGCTGCGAGCGCAGCAGGTCGTAGAGCGTGGTGCTGAAGCCCAGGATTGCCGAGGTGTTGAGCCCTTTGGAGTTGATGCGCGGGTTGCGGTTGAGGGCGTAATAGGCGCGGTAGACGGCGGCCATGCCGTCGATGAGCATCAGTTTTTTCATTTGAGGGGGTTGGCGGTGAGCTCGTCGTATTCGCGGCGGTTCTTGAGGATGTTGCAGGCCAGGTAGACTGCCGAGCGGAAGGACTGCTCGCTGGCCTTGTCCTTGCCGGCGATGTCGTAGCCGGTGCCGTGGGCGGGCGAGGTGCGGACGTAGGGCAGGCCGGCGGTATAGTTGACGCCTTCGGTGAAGGACATCAGTTTGAATGGGATGAGGCCCTGGTCGTGATAGAGGGCGAGGACACCGTCGAACTTGTTGAACTCGGAGCTGCCGAAGAAGCCGTCGGAGGGGAAGGGGCCGTAGGCGAGGACGCCTTTTGACTGGGCTTCGTCGATGACTGGCTTGATGACACGGGTGTCGAAGTCGCCGATGACGCCGTTGTCGCCGGCGTGGGGGTCGAGGGCGAGGACTGCAATCTTGGGGATGGTGATGCCGAAGTCGCGCTTGAGCGACTCGTTCATGAGCATGATTTTGTCGTACAGCAGGTTGTGGGTGAGTGCACCGGGGACGTCCTTGAGGGCGAGGTGGTTGGTGACGATGCCGATGCGTATGCGGTCGCAGACCATGAACATCAGGCTCGAGCTGCCGAACTGGTGCGAGAGGTACTCGGTGTGGCCGGGGAAGTCGAAGTCGTCAGCCTGGATGTTGCGCTTGTTGATGGGCGCGGTTACGAGCACGTCGACCGAGCCTTCCTTGAGGTCGGCACAGGCGCGGCTGAGGCTCTCGCGCGAGAGGCCGCCGGCGACGTCGGTGCTTTTGCCGAGGTCTATCTTGATTTCATCCTGGGTGAGGTTGATGATGTTGAACTTGCCCTGCACGGCTTCGCGGGCCTCGTGGATGGCGTTGAAGGCTATCTCCTGCTGCATGGAGAGGAGTTTCTTGTGGTAGGAGGCCACTTTCGAGGAGCCGTAGAGCACGGGGGTGCAGAAGTCGTACATGCGGCTGTCGCCGAAGGTCTTGAGGATTACCTCGTAGCCGACGCCGTTGATGTCGCCGTGGGTGATGGCGACTTTTATCGCTTTATCGTTTTTTTCTTTGTCCATTGTGGGGTGATTGTTGGGTTGTTGGATGTCAAATCATATCCTGCATCTGCAGGAATGCGTAGAGGAGGCGCATGCCGTAGGCCGAGGCTCCGGCGCGGTAGCAGTGCTGCTCCTTGGTGAAGTAGGCCACGCCTGCGATGTCGAGGTGGATATAGGGCACCTTGCCGGCGAAGTGGGCGAGGAACTTGCCTGCGGTGATGGTGCCGGCCTGGGGGGTGGAGCCGCAGTTGCGGAGGTCGGCGAAATCGCTCTTTATCAGTTCGTCGTACTCTTTCCACATGGGGAATTCGACGAGGCGCTCGTAGACCTGCTCGCCGACGAGCTTGAGCATGGTGAGCTCGTTGGCGGCGCCCTGCTGCATGGCGGCGATGCCGTAGGTGGAGATGGCGCGGACGGCGGCACCGGTGAGGGTGGCGGCGTCGATGATAAGGGCCGGGTCGAGGTTGCGGGCGGCATAGGCTATGGCGTCGGCCAGGATGAGGCGCCCTTCGGCATCGGTGTTGACCACCTCGACGGTGGTGCCGTCGTACATGGTCAGTATGTCGTCGGCGGCATAGGCGTTGAAGCCGGGCCTGTTGTCGGTCATCGGGAGGAGGACCACGAGGTGCAGCGGGATCCTGTTCTCGGCGGCGGCGAAGAGGACGGAGGCCATGGTGGCGGCTCCGGCCATGTCGGACTTCATCTCCTGCATATAGTCCCCGGGCTTGATGTTGAGGCCGCCGGTATCGTACATGACGCCCTTGCCGACGAGGCAGATGGGGCGGCTGGCAGCGGCTTCGGCAGGCTTGTATTCAAGGACCACGAAGCGCGGCTCGTCGACCGAACCGCGGTTGACAGCCATGAGGCCACCCATGCGGAGGCTCTCGATTTTGCGCTTGTCCATGACGGTGCAGCTGACGTCGGCCAGGTCGTTGGCGATGCTTTGCAGCTCTTCGGCGAAGCGCTCGGCGTTGAGGTCCTGGACGGGGAGGTTGACCCACTCGCGGCACCAGAAGATACGGTTCCAGAGGCGCTGCGAGGCCTCCAGCTCGTCGGCGCGGACAAAGGAGTCGTCAACGACAACGTGCTGCAGGTGCCAGGGGGCCTTGCTCTTGTAGCGGTCGAAACTATAGTCGGCCAAGGTGATGCCCTCGACGGCGGCCATCACCTCCTCGGGCAAGGCACCGTCGCCAGTGACGGCCAGCGACTCGACGCCGTCGGCTTCGAGCAGCCTGAGCAGCTTCATGGCGCTGCGACGCAGACCTTCCTGCACCTCGGGGGCGGGAAGCTCGCTGTCGAAACTGAGGACATAGAGGCGGTGCGGCAGGCGGTCGAAGGTCATGATGAAGTCGCGACCGCGTTCACGACGCTCGTTGACGCAGGCCACCTCCCTCTTGCTGAGGGGCAAAGCGCGGGAGGCTCCCTCGTCGCCATAGAGGAAAAGCATGGCGCCATCGTACTGGCGCGGGTTTATGGTTTGAAGTTCGTAGGTCATAATTTATGTATTTTTGTTTTTATTAACGAATACTAAATATATATATTGTGCCGACACGACATTTTTTTCGGCGGCAAGCCTACCGGACCGCCGACCGGCCGAAGGAAAAAGCGGGTCGAAAAACCGCATTTTTTTTTGAAAACTTTTCCGGGAAAGGCCCATTTTCGGCCATCTGCAACAACATGGTTTCCAATATATTAATACCACCCTCTTCTTCCCCTCTTCGTCTATGGTTGGGGGATGGTCGGAGGTCGGCATACGTCCATGCCGGGAACAGACGGGAACAGAACCTACCGCTTGTGCTTCTTCACGACAGAAAACAGCGCCGTCGCGGCCTGGTAGGCTGCGCTGCGTAACTGGTCAATTCCGATAGCCACAATCACAAAAATGGTACCCGTTGCCAACGTTATCAGGATGTTGAGGTATGGGTCGGAGTGCATCAGGTGTTGCTCGAACCAGGGGTAGACGCCCCGAATGCCTTCTTGCAGCAAGTAGGCTGCCAAAACGGACTTTGCGGCAAAGTTGACGATGCGGCTGCGGAAATCGAATGTCAGGAACAAGGCGAAGAATGCGGTGGAACCAAGTATCACCAGTGGGTCGTTGTAGGTCACATAGCCGTCGCCGTCACCCCTTCCGTAAGTGGGGGAAACTGCAACCAGCCAGTTCCAAAGAACCATCGCCCCTGCGTAGACCACCAACAGGAGACTTCTTTTTGCATGGCGCGACGTTGGCAGGAAGTCGTCAAGCACGTCTCCTTTGCTGAGAAAGGCTCCGATGTAGTACATGATGATGAAGTGAATCAGGGAATATCCGTTGTCGGCCTTTGCCCACCAGCCCAGGTAGACATCGACCATCAGCGCGGCGGCCAAGGCCCATGCCATCTTCTTTCTTGCAAGCGATTCTATTCCAGCATTCAACACGGGGGACATCAGCATCAAGGCCAGATAAATCGTTATAAACCACCAACTTGGGTTGTGCGTAAATACAAACAGGCTTTCATACCAGCTTGGCGTGTGCGTAAACACAAAAAGGCTCTCGTAAATCAGCGTCCTGCCGATGCTGCCGCCCGCCACCAGCCGGTTGGCAGCATTGATGGCCAGCGCATAAAACACACAAAAGAACACGTAGTAGAACAGCCGCTTCCATGAGAGTTTTATGCGGAAATAGCCGCTAATCAGCACATAGCAGTTCACCGCAACGTAGCATAGCGCATTGAAGACGCGGGTAGCCATGGGAAGCGCCGAGAAGGAATCCATCGTGTGGACGATGAAATGGTGGCTCATAATCATTATCATGCAGACAATGCGAAGGAGTTCGACATTGCTTTGGCGTGTAGGTTTTGCAGTGTTGGTCATAGGCTGTCAGGCGTGGGTGATGAGGATGATGATTTTGCGGGGAGCAAGCTCCTGGAGGAGGTCGTTGAAGTGCTGGCGGGCGGTGTGGTCGAGCCAGGCTGTGGGCTCGTCGAAGATGAGGATGGGCGCGTCGGAGGCGCAGGCACGGGCGATGGCCATGCGCTGCCACTGGCCCATGCTGAGCTCGCTGCCGCCGTCGAAGAGGCGACCGAGCTGGCTGTCAACGCCTTGCGGCAAACGGTCGACAAAATCCAGCAGCGCTGGCTTCTGGTTTCTGACTTCCGATTTATGAGCGGCACCGAGGGCGATGTTCTCGCGGGCGGTGAGGTTGAAGCGGACAAAGTCCTGGAAGAGAACGCCTACGTGGGCACGAAGGTCGTCGAGGGCGAAACGGCGGAGGTCGGTGCCGTCGACGAGGACGCAGCCCTGGTCGGGGTCGTAGAGGCGCAGCAAAAGCTTCACTAACGTGCTCTTACCGTAGCCGTTACGTCCATCGATGCGGGTTATCTCGCCACGGCGTGCCACGAGGGTGTAGTTCGAGAGGACGTCGCGGTTCATATCGGGGTAGCGGAAGGTGACGCCGCGGAACTCAACCTGCTGTACATCAACGGGGAAGGCTACAGGGTCGGCGGGCGAAAGGATGGTGGGTTCGAGGTCGAGGAACTCGAAGAGGTTGCCGACGAAGAGTCGGTTGTCGTAGAGGCCCGCCACACCGGCCACAAGCGAGGAGAGGTAGGTATTGCCGCGGCGGAAGGCTTCGAAGAGCATGACGAAGGAGCCGATGGTGATGGCGCCGACCCAGGCCTGCGAAATCAGCAGCCATACGACGGCGAACATGGCTGCGGCTTCGACTATGGCGCAAAGCACGTCGAGCATGCCGAGGCGCCGCGAGATGACAAGGAGGCGCTTGACCAGGGTGTGGCGCGCCTCGACGAAGCGGCCCCTGAAGATGGGTGCCAGACGGTAGGCGCGGAGCTCCTTGGCGGCTTCGCGGGCGGTGAGGAGGGCCGAGTAGTAGGAGGTGCGGCGGTAGAGCTGCGTGTTGTCGCGGCGGAAGCGGTAGATGCGGCGGGCTTTGTAGAGCCTCACGGCGAAGCCCGGCAGCACAGCCAGCAGCATCACCACGATGATCCACCACGAGGCCGAGACCAGCATGGCCACCACGCCGGCAATGGAGAGCAGCGAGCCGCCGAGGGCCATGAAGTTGGAGAGCACCTGCAGGGGGCGGAAGGAGGCTTCCTTCTGTGCGCGGTGGAAGGTGTCGTGGTAGGCGGGGGTGTCGTAGTACTGCATGTCGAGCCGGGCCGACTGGCGCTGCAGCAGGTCGCTCACATAGTCTATCAGGCGCTGGTTGAGCACATCGTTGTTGATGCCGCTGAGGGCCTGCACCACGCGGCTTGCAAGGAAGACCGTACACATGGTGACGAGCAGCCACATGACCTGCAGCCCGTAGCCACCCGCGGTGGTGCCGGCCGAGACGGAATCGATGAGCCCCTTCAGGATGTAGAGGTTCACCAGTGGCAGCAGGCTTTCGACCACCACATAGAACACCCGCAGCCAGAAGGAGCGTGGGCTGCAACGCTGGACCATCAGGAGGGCTCGCCAGAGGTTTTTCATTTTCTAACAGTCTATTTATCTGATGATTATTCTACGAACAACCTCGGCGCCCAGCTCGTCGTTGATGCGGCGACGGAGGTTCTCGCGGCGGACGAACATTTCGTGGCGCAGTGCGGCGGCGGCGATGCGCAGGGAGAGCGTGCCGCGCGAGTAGAGAATGGAGGTGGTGAAGCGGCAGATAAAGTCGCCCGCCAGGCGGCGGTAGGCGTTCTCGACACGCATCTCGTCGACCACCTCGCCGCGTTCAAAACGGCGGAGGGTCTGCTGCAGGTAGTAGTCAAGGGTGCGGTCGGGCTGCATGTGTTTAGTGTTCAGTGTTTAGTGCTATGCTGCCGTCGGCGACGTCGAAGAGGCGGTGCTCGAGGTTGGGCAGCTCGTCGAGGATGGCCTGCACGCGCCCAGGCTGGGTGTCGGTGAGGAGCACCTGGCCGAAGCGGTCGCTGCCGACAAGGGCTATCAACTGCTTGATACGCAGCAAGTCCAGCTTGTCGAAGATGTCGTCGAGGAGCAGTATGGGCCTGGTGCCGGAGTGGTTGAGCAGGTACTGGAACTGGGCGAGTTTGAGCGCCAAGGCGAAGCTTTTCTGCTGCCCCTGCGAACCGAACCGCTTGACACTCAGGTCGGTGCCGAGCGAGAAGAGGAAGTCGTCCTTGTGCGGCCCGACGGTGGTATGCTGGGCATAGCGGTCGGCCTGGCGTGCAGCTTCAAGCTGCAGCAGCAGTGGGCGGTCGTCGCTGGAGTAGGCGATGGCGCCTGGCTCACGGGTGCCGGCAATCCAGTGGTAGTATTCGTCGAAAAGCGGTGCAAAGTCGGTCACAAAACGGCGGCGGCCCTCATAGAGGGCAGTGCCGTGGAGCTCGAGCTGCGCATCCCAGATCGACACCATGGTGTCGTCCCAGAGGCGGTCGTCCCACATCTGCTTGAGGAGGCGGTTGCGCTGGTCGAGGGCCTTATTATAATGAATAAGGTGGTCGAGGTAGGCGTGGTCGGTCTGCGAGATGACACCGTCGACAAAACGGCGACGGAGTTCGCTGCCGCCGGTGATGAGCTGCTGGTCGTTGGGCGAGACCATCACCAGCGGGATGCGGCCGATGTGCTCGGCGAGGGTCTTGCAGGCCTTTTTGTTCCACCGCATCTGCTTGCCCTGCCCCTGACGGAGGGTGCAGCTGGCGACGGCTGTCGAGCCATCGGCGGCGGCATAGTGGCCATGGATGGCAAAGAAATCCTCGCCCATGCGGATATTCTGGCTGTCGACCGGGTTGAAGTAGCTCTTGCAGAAGGATAGGTAGTAGGCGGCATCGAGGAGGTTGGTCTTGCCGGCGCCGTTGTTGCCGACAAAGCAGTTGACGTTGCCGCAGAGGCTCACTTCGGCCTGGGCGTAGTTTTTGAAGTTGGTGAGTATGAGGCGTTCAAGAACCATGGGCTGACGGTGTTATTCGATGACACTAAGGCTGTCGCGCACCTCTTCCATAAGCCAGCGGGGCGTCGAGGTGGCGCCACTGATACCCACCGAGGCGGCACCGGCGAACCACTCGCGCCGGAGGTCGGAAGGGCCTGCTATGAGGTGGGTGGCGGGCTGCACCTTGCGGCAATACTCGAAGAGGTACTGACCGTTGCTACTGTTGGAGCCGGCGACAAAAATGAGTACATCGACGCTGCGGGCGAAGACCTCGAGTTGCCGCGCACGGTTGGCCACGCGGTTGCAGATGGTGTCGAAAGCGACGAAATCGGCCCCTTCGGGCAGGCGGGCCTTGATATTGTCGATGAGCTGAAGGTACTCCTCGCGGCTCTTGGTGGTCTGCGAATAGAGACGGATGGGGCGCGAGAAGTCGACGGCCGAGAGGTCGTCGGGGCGACTGACGATGATGGCGGTGCCGCCGGTCTGGCCGGTGAGGCCTACCACCTCGGCATGGCCGGGCTTTCCGAAGATAACGGTCTGTCCCCCGAGACGTTGCATCTCGCGGTGGCCCTTGCGGATACGTTGCTGAAGTGCGAGGACTATGGGGCAGGTGGCATCAATCAGGTGGATACCCAGGGCCTCGGCGCGGGCGTAAGTCTCGGGCGGCTCGCCATGGGCGCGGATGAGCACTTTGGCGCCCGTCAGGCCTTCGAGGCGGGTGTGGTCAATCACATGCAGCCCCTTGCGTTCGAGGCGCTCGACCTCGGCGCTGTTGTGCACTATGTCGCCAAGGCAATAGAGCGAGCCTTCCTGGGCAAGCACTTCCTCGGCAGCGCCGATGGCTTTGACCACTCCGGCACAGTAGCCAGCATATTCATCGATACGTATTTCCATAGTCGTCAGCTCATGCATTGGTTTTCCTTGCGCGCCTGCTCAAGCACATCCTCGTACTCTTCGGGCGAGAGGTCATTGAAGAAGTAGTAGACAGGGTCGACCTGGCGGTCGCCAAGGTGGACTTCGTAGTGGAGGTGAGAACCCGAGGACATGCCCGAGCTGCCGACGGTGCCGACTTGCTCGCCGCGCTTGACGCGCTGTCCCACGCGGACCGTGGACTTCTGCATGTGGGCATAGAGGGTGGTGAAGCCATAGCCGTGGTCGATGGCGACGACGATGCCGTAGCCGGAGTAGCCTTGCGGGTTGCTGCTGGCTATGCGTACGATGCCGTCGCCGGTGGCATAGACGGGGGTGCCGGGACGGGCTGCGAGGTCGATGCCCGAGTGCTGGCGGAGGGTCTTGAGGATGGGATGGAAGCGCTGGCCGAAGCCGCTGACTATCTGGCACTGGGCCTTGGCCACGGGCATGATGGCCGGCATGGCGGCCATGCGCTCGTTCTTGCTGCGGGCCATGTCGTAGATCTCGTCGAGGGAACGGGATTCGACATAGAGCCGCTTACTGAGGTCGTCGACACGTTTGGTGGTGCTCTTGAGGAGCTGGTCGTTGTCGTTGAGGTCGGGGTCGGCATAGCGTTCGACGCCGCCGATGCCGCTGTAGCGCTCGGAGGGGCTGACAGGCTCGGCACCGAAGACGGTGCGGTAGATGGCGTCGTCGCGTTCCTCGAGGTTGGCGAGGACGCGCTCGGTACGCTCGACGCGCTCGCCGAGGCGGACGGTCTGCCGCTTGTAGCGTGAGAGTTCGTACTTCAGCAGCCGCTCGGAGGGCGACTCCATGAACTGCATGCCGACGATGACGATGGCCACGCCGAGCACCACGCCGAAAAGGACATTGAAACTGATGCGCCGGATGCGTTCGCGCAGCGACACGAAGACTTTCTCGTACCGGAGGGTATGAGGGTTGAACTTATAGGTGTGCCGGTGCGATTTCTTCATGGCATCAGAGGGTTGCCTTCAGGCGGTCGAGGGCGTCGATGAAGTGTACTATGGGGCGGACGTGGTTGAAGTAGAAAGAGATGTCGAAACGCGGAATCTTGATCATGCTGGCGGCGTCGCCTAGGCGAGTGGAGAGCACTTCGACAGGCTCCTCGACCGAGAGCTCCTGCATGATGATGGAGAGTTCGGCGAGGGGGACGACCTCAAAGTCGACGGCGCTGTGGGCGACGATGACCGAGTCGGGCAGGATGTAGAAGTGGCGCCCGACGGAGTCGCGCATCAGGGGCAGGTAGGTCTCGGAATGGATGAAATCGAAGACACCGAGATCGAAATAGACCTGTGCGAAACGGCTCTTGACGCGCTCGTTGTAATGCCATATACGACGGCAGTTGGCCATCTGGACGAAGGCATCGACCATGTCGACATAGGCCGCGTAGGTCTCGGGCGAGCAGAGGCTCCTGACGTCGAGCTGCACGGAGCGCATGTCCTCGCTGAGGTGGGAGGCTTTGTTCTTGTAGTGGCTGAGGACGCTGACGAAGAATTTGTTGCTCTTGTGCCCGATGCGGTCCTTGATGCCGCGGATGATGCGCTGGAGGCGCTCTTCGGTGCGGGCGATGGCGAGGGCGTTCTGGTAGGACTCGAGGATGAGGCGCTTGCGGGGGTCGGAGTTGTGGTCCATGGCCGAGGAGACGCGCTGGAGCTCACGGTCGAAGCTGGGCTCTTTGCCGAGAAGGAGACGCCAATAGCGGGGCCTCTGCACGGCTATCTTTTTGCGGACGAACTGGCAGTAGGTGTGGCTGTCGCTTTCGCGCTCGATAAAGCCTGTGCCGGGGGTGTCCTCCATGACGAAGCGACGACCCGTGTAGCGCTGCTCGCCGGCGGCGCGCGCGCCGAAGTCGGAATAATAGAAATGGTTGGAGACCTTGACGTGCATGCCTTCGGTGACCTTGACCATCTTATAAGGGAATATTGTCATGATGCTTTTGGTTTTGAGTGGATGCTATCAACCGTGGATGGCTTGGCCGTAGGCTGCCTCGAGGGCTTCCATGACGGCTTCGCTCATGGTGGGGTGCGGATGGATGGCGGCGGCGACCTGGTGTGCGGTGAGGCCGGCTTCGCGGGCGGCCACTATCTCGGCAATCATCTCGGTGACGTTGTCGCCGCACATGTGGCAGCCAAGGATGAGGCCCGTGGCGCGGTCGACGACGACTTTGACGAAGCCGTCGGTGTTGCCGGCAGCGGTGGCTTTGCCGGAGGCTTTGAAGAAGAACTTGCCGACGAGGACGTCGTGGCCTGCCTCGACAGCCTTCTTCTCGGTGAGGCCGACGGAGGCCACCTCGGGGGTGGTGTAGGTGCAGCCGGGGACATTCTGGTAGTTGACCTTGCGGGCCTCGCCTTTGACGATGTGGTCGACGCAGCAGATGGCCTCCTTGCTGGCCACGTGGGCCAGGGCGGGGCCGTGGACGACGTCGCCGATGGCATAGTAGCCGGGGACGCTGGTGCGGTAGTAGTCGTCGACTTCTATCTTGCCTTTCTCGTATTTGATGCCGCACTCGTCGAGGCCTAGGCCCTCGAGGTTGGTGACAACCCCGACGGCCGAGAGGACGACATCGACATCGATGACCTGCTCGGTGCCCTTCTTGAGGTCCTTGACGGTGACGTGGCAGGTGTCGCCCTCGATGTCGACCCGCTCGACGCTGGCCGAGGGCATGACCTTCATGCCCATCTTGCGGAAGGAGCGGCTCATCTGGGCTGCCACCTCCTCGTCCTCGTTGGGGAGGATCTGGGGCATGAATTCGACGAGGGTCACCTGGGTGCCGATGCTCTGGTAGAAGTAGGCGAACTCGCTACCGATGGCGCCCGAGCCGCAGACGAGCATGGTCTTGGGCTGGGTGCGGAGGGTCATGGCCTCGCGGTAGCCGATGATGCGGCGGCCGTCCTGCGGCATGGAGGGCATGACGCGCGAGCGGGCACCGGTGGCGACGATGATGTGGTCTGCCTCGTACTCGGTGCCGTCGACGCTTATGCGCTTGCCGGGCAGCAGGGTGGCGGTGCCCTGGATGACGTCGACATTGTTCTTCTTGAGGAGGAACTCGACGCCCTTGTTCATGGTGGCAGCGACTCCGCGCGAGCGGTCGACCATGGCGTTGAGGTCGGCCTCGGCGCCTTCGGCCTTGACTCCGTAGGCGGCGGCATGCTTGACGTAATTGAAGGCCTGGGCGCTCTTCATCAAGGCCTTGGTGGGAATGCAGCCCCAGTTGAGGCAGATGCCCCCGAGGTTTTCGCGTTCGACGACGGCTGTTTTCAGGCCCTGCTGGGCTCCGCGCACGGCGGCGACGTAACCGCCGGGGCCGCTTCCGATGACTATGAGGTCGTATTTCATGTGTATTTTTATTATATTATTTATGTACAAAATAAAATGCAAAAGTACACATTATTTCCCGATTGTGCAAAAAAAACATGCTTTAAACTAGAAATCATGCGGTTATGAGCAGGCCGACGCACGGCAGGCCGGCGGCACGCGGCAGGGGTCTGCTAGGTATCTGGTAGGTATCTGGTAGGTGAATAGTTCGACTCTTTCCCATCATTTCCCATCATTGGGAAAATCGGGGGACATGGCACACGATGCATTTTTTCAAAACCGAAACAGGGCGGTTTCGAAAAAAAATTTTCAACCCGTTTAGGTGGATATCCTGCCATTTTTTCACACTTCCAATCAGTTACAAGTCCGATGCAAAAAAATGAATTTTGATTTTCAAACAATTACAGCAAACCGTTGACAGGCAATGGTTTGAAAAAGTTATCAACAGGCAAGTCGTTCGTTTACAAGTGGCTGTCGTTTTATCAACAAAAAGTGGAGCAAAATGCTTTCTTGAGTGAAAAAAATTTTTGGAATCGGATTTTTTTCGTATAAAATAGGGGGCGCCCCGGAAGGGCGATTTTGAATTTTTGTTTGAAGATTAGTCGGTTACGAAAAAGGCATCTGCAGAGGGGCTCCGATACCGGCGGAAAACTTTACACAATTTTTCACAAACGTGCAAATTTATTTTTTCAAAATTATGCACAAAAAAAGAATGAACTTTGCAACCAGAAATTGAACACATGTATTCTGCATAAGTTACTGAAAATAGAAAAGTGAAAGAAAAAATTATGATAGAGGAAGACTACAAGAGAGTATGGACCGAGTGCCTGGAGGTAATCAAAGACACCCTCGGCCCCGAGAACCGCAAAGCCTACGACACCTGGTTTGTTCCCATCGTGCCACTGCAGCTGGACGGGAGCGTGCTTATCGTGCAGGTGCCCAACCACTTTTTCTACGAATACATAGAGAGCCACTACCTTGGCCTGCTCAAACGCGTAATACGTATGCAACTGGGGCCCAACGGCATGCTGAAATACAGCATCGTGATGGACCAGACGATACCCACCGAGCCGCTGGTGATGACGCTTCCGTCGCAGGGCGGACGCCCCGTGCAGAACCCCCTGATGGACCTGCCCGTCAATATTAATAAAGATAACGCGCGCGTGATACCGAACCCCTTCGTCATACCGGGCATACAGAAAACCCGCGTCAATTCGCAGCTGAGCCCCAACTACACGCTGGAGAACTTCGTCGAGGGAGACTGCAACCGCCTGGCCCGCAGCGCCGGCTACGCCGTGGCCGAAAAACCCGGCGACACATCGTTCAACCCCCTGCTACTCCACAGCAGCGTGGGCCTCGGCAAGACACACCTAGCCAATGCCATCGGCATCAAAACCAAGGAGTTGCACCCCGACAAGACGGTACTCTACGTCTCGAGCGAGCAATTCATGCAGCAATTCTCCGAAGCAGGACGCACCAACACGACCAACGACTTCATCCACTTCTACGAGATGATTGACGTGCTGATTGTCGACGACATCCAGTTCTGGTCGGGCAAAGGGCAGAAAACCCAGGAAGCCTTCTTCCACATCTTCAACTACCTGCACCGCCGCAAGTGCCAGATTATCATCACCTCCGACAAGGCACCCGGCGAACTGCAAGGCCTCGAGCCGCGCCTGCTGAGCCGCCTGAAATGGGGCCTCAGCGCCGACCTGCAAGCCCCCGACGTGGAGACCCGCAAGGCCATCCTCCGGCAGAAACTGCAGAACGACGGCATCGAAATGGCCGACGACGTCATCGAATACATCGCCTACAACATCAACGCCAACGTGCGCGAACTGGAAGGCGCCCTCATCTCGCTCATCGCACAGAGCTCGCTCAACCGCAAGCAGATAACCCTCGACCTGACCAAGCAGATGATCGACAAGTACGTGCAGAGCAGCACCCGCGAAATCACCATCGACTACATACAGAAAGTGGTGTGCGACACGCTCGACCTGCCGGTCGAAGCCATACAGCAGACCTCGCGCAAGCGCGAAATAGTGCAGGCCCGCCAGCTGAGCATGTACTTCGCCAAGAAAATCACCAAGTCGAGCCTTGCCGTCATCGGCATGCAATGCGGCAACAAAGACCACGCCACCGTGCTCCACGCCTGCAAGACCATCGAGAACCTGCGGCAGACCGACCGCTTCATCCGCGGCCTGGTCGACGACCTGGAGAAGAAATTCGCCGAGGCATGAAAAGCGCCTTCAAACCCGGCACCATGATCTACCCGCTGCCAGCCGTCATGGTCAGCTGCGGCGACGAGCCGGAGAACTACAACATCATCACCATCGCATGGACGGGCACTGTCTGCAGTGACCCGCCCATGTGCTATATCTCCGTCCGCCCCGAACGCCACAGCCACGAGCTTATCAGCCGCACCGGCGAGTTCGTCATCAACCTCACCACCGCCGCCCTGGCGCGGCAGACCGACTGGTGCGGCGTGCGCAGCGGCCGCGAATTCAACAAATTCCGCGAGATGGGCCTCCACCCCGAACCGGCACAGCTGGTCAAAGCACCACTCATCGCCGAAAGCCCGCTGAACATCGAGTGCCAGGTGGTGGACATACGCCGCCTCGGCAGCCACGACATGTTCCTGGCCAACGTGGTGGCCGTCAACGCCGAAGAGAGTCTCATCGACAAATCGACCGGCCAGTTCCAGCTCAACCACGCCTCCCCCCTAGCCTACTCCCACGGCAAATACTACGCCCTCGGCGAGAAGCTCGGCGGCTTCGGCTTCTCGGTGAAAAAGCCGCGCAAGGGAGACAAGCGGGAACACCGCTAGCGAGAGGCGGAGCCCCGTAGGGGCGACAGAAAATAGCCGTGGGCATCGCCCACGGGAAACCGAAAAAACAAACCCAGCCCCGTAGGGGCAACAGAATATAGCCGTGGGCATCGCCCACGGGAAACCGAAAA
>CACZWL010000032.1 GCA_902784865.1 uncultured Bacteroidota bacterium
CGTCACGGGCCTGGCCAAGGGCGCGTACTTCGTGCGCGTGACCGGCGAGCAGGTGAACGCCATACGCAAGCTCATCGTCAGATAAAGCCTCACCCCCCCGGCCCCCCATCTCCTTTCAAGAGAGGGGGGAGGGGGCGGCCAAAAGGCCGCAAACACTACAACCGAGCTGCGGGCCCCGTCGGGGCCCGCAGCTTATTTTTCTAGAGATTCTAGAAAAACTAGAAAATCTAGAAAATCTAGAAATTCTAGAAGCCGCCCCTGGCCACCTCCTAGGTGTCTGGTAGGTATCTGGTAGGTGAATGCTTCGACTCTTTCCCATTATTTCCCATCGATGGGGAAATAGGGGAATGCGGCGTGGCGGAAAAAATAATTTTGGCCACATGAGGTATTTTTTGTATCTTTGCACCGCGAAAATCATATAAAAACAATAAAATAATGATGAAAAAAACATGTTTATTCCTTGGTGCTCTGGCCCTTTGCGCCACCACCACGTTTGCACAGGAACAGAAGAAAGAGGCCGAGGGCTACAAGTTTGACACCGTCAAAGTCATCCCCGTGACCTCCGTCAAGAACCAGAACAACGCCGGCACCTGCTGGAGCTACAGCGGCCTCGCTTTACTCGAAGCCGAGCTTCTCCGCATGGGCAAGGGCGAGTATGACCTCAGCGAAATGTTCGTCGTCGAGAAGACCTACAACGACCGTGCCATGGCCGCCGTCCGTACCCACGGCGACGTCTCCTTCAGCCAGGGCGGCGCCTTCAACGACGTCATCTACTGCCTCCGCCACTACGGCATGGTGCCCGACGAGGTGATGCCTGCCGGTGCCATGTATGGCGACACCCTCAGCAACCACACCGAACTCAGCGCCCTCACCGACGTCATGGTCGACGCCGTTGCCAAAGGCAAGCTCAAGAAGCTGCAGTACAGCCCCGACGGCCAGCCCCTCTGGATGAAGGCCATCGCTGCCGTCCACGAGACCTACCTCGGCAAGATCCCCGAGAAGTTCAAATACAAGGGCCGCGAGTACACCCCCAAGAGCTTCGGCGAGAGCCTCGGCCTCAACCCCGACGACTACGTCAGCATCACCAGTTACACCCATCACCCCTTCTACTCCCAGTTTGTGCTCGAGATCCAGGACAACTGGCGCTGGGGCCTGAGCTACAACGTCCCCCTCGACGAGATGATGGAAATCTTTGACTATGCCATCGACAACGGCTACACTATCGCTTGGGGCAGCGACGTCAGCGAGCCTGGCTTCCGCTACACCCGCAAGGGCTTCGCCGTCCTCCCCGCCACCGAGGCCCCCAAGGGCGGCGTCGGCAGCGACCAGGCCAAGTGGAGCGGCATGAGCGCCAAGGACATGCAGGACGAGGCTGCCAACCAGCCCACCCCGCAGCGCTGGGTCACCCAGGAGGAGCGCCAGCAGGCCTACGACAACTGGGAGACCACCGACGACCACGGCATGCTCATCTTCGGCAAGGCCAAAGACCA
The DNA here is from genome assembly GCA_902784865.1 of uncultured Bacteroidota bacterium. Taxonomy (GTDB): domain Bacteria; phylum Bacteroidota; class Bacteroidia; order Bacteroidales; family P3; genus Colimorpha. Next base: position 1,491 of record CACZWL010000032.1, read on the forward strand.
GATCGGCAACGAGTACTACATGGTCAAGAACAGCTGGGGTATCTACAACGGTGAGTTCGGCGGCAACTTCTTCGTCAGCAAGGCCTTCGCCCGCTACAAGACCATGAACATCGTCGTCCACAAAGATGCCATCCCCGCCGCCATCAGGGCCAAGCTCGGCATCAGCGACAGCAGCGCCAAGAACGCCCCCGTCAAGAAAGCCAAGAGAAGATAAGACAGGCTATCGATAAAACATAAGGCCGCCGACCCGTCGGGTCGGCGGCCTTACGTTTTGGCGGCTTACTGCGCCGTGTGGTCCATCGGCCGCACACGCGAGTGGTCGACGCCAAAGGGGTCGGGCGCAGGGGCTTGTTGCGCGCTGCTGTCGCGGTTGGCGTACTCGTGGTGGTAGGCCGGGCGGCGGCAGTTGCTGATGCCCTGCTGTATGCGCTCGATGTCGTCGGACGTCAGCGGCTGCTCGCTGTTGAAAAACTTCTGGCGGAGGAACGGGAAAGCCTCGCTGAGTTCGCCGCTGTAGTAGAAGTCGAACCCTATGGCGCCGAAGGTGAAGGTGCGTTCGCCTATCTTGATGTGGCTGCCGCCGGCTACGGGATTAGCCTTGGGCACCGACTGCTTGAAGCCGACGTTGAAGAGGGTGAAGAGTATGTCGGGGCGGTCGCTGATGTCGTAGCCTGCCCGGCGCCACTGCAGCATGGTCTGGTGCAGGATGCATCCGGTGTAGAGGTAGGAATAGAGGTGGTTGCCGTAGTCGACCAGACGGTGGTAGCGCTCGGTGGTCTGGTCCACCCCCTCGGGATAGTCGAGCAGATGCTCGTAGGCGCGCCCCATGTAGAAGTCGGAGGTGTGGTCCTGCAGGTGCCGCTCCACCTCCTGGGCGGTGCGCTCCTTGATGCCATTGACGCCGTAGGAGAACTTGCTCTGCACGCTGAGTACCTTGACGGGGCCGAGGTAGCGCTTGAACATCTCGCGGTTGGAGTTGAAGAGGCGAATCTGCTCGCCGATGAGGCATCCGACGATGAGGCGGGGCTCCACGCCCGTGAGGCGTCCGGCCTCGTTGATGAGGGTGCTGTCGCGCAATATGGCATCTTTGAGGGCGGGCCATTCGGGGCCGTCCATCCAGGGGATGACGTTGCGGCGCTGCTGCTGTGGAGCTTGCGAGAGGAGGTGCTCGATGCGGTCGCCCAGGGCGTCGAGGTCGGGGTTCTCTTCCATGTAGATCCTGGCGGCGGCTACCATGCGGTCGACAACCAAGGGGTCGCCGCTGTGCTGCGCGGCCTTGAGGATGAGGCGGGCGTTCTCAGGGTAGAAGCGGGCCAGCGAGGCGAGGCGGCCGTATTGCAGGGCCCAGGCCTCGTCGTAGTGCTCCTGCGAGAGCTGTGCATGCTGAAGGTCCTCAATCTCGGAGACCGACATGAGCGAGCGGTAGTTCTGGTCGACGGAGCCGCGGTTGTTGGTGACGCCGAGCATATAGAGTCCCCAGGCTCCGATGATGGCAGCTCCGGCAACGGCGAAAAGCGCCGAAACGATGTTCAGCGCTTTCCGCCATAGGGGGCGGCTCTTGAAGTCGAGCCAGAGGTCTTTCATTCTAGATTTTCTAGTTTTTCCAGTTCTTTAGACCAAATCACGGAGCCAGGCCACCTGCTCGAAGAGGGTGACGTCCATCAGGATGAACACCAGGGCGCCGACAATATAGCCCGAAAAGGCGAGGAGGGTGATTTTCTTGAGGTACCAGATGAAGTCGATCTTCTCCATGCCCATGACGGCCACACCGGCGGCGGAGCCGATGATGAGGAGCGATCCGCCGGTACCGGCGCAGTAGGCGAGGAACTCCCAGAAGGGGTGGTTCACGTCGAAGATGGCGCCATCGCCGAGGGGGTACATGCCCATGGCGGCGGCCACGAGGGGCACATTGTCGACCACCGACGAGAGGACTCCGATGATGAGGTCGATGAAGAAGAAGCCGGGGGCAGTGGTGCCGAAGGTCTCGTTGAGGCCACCGGCGAGGCTGCCGAGGATGCCGGCCACCTTGAGGCACGAGACGGACATCAGGATGCCGAGGAAGAAGAGGATGGTGGGGGTGTCGACGTGCTCCAGCGTGCTGACGGCGGTGGGCAGTTTGTGGCCCTCTTTCTCGTATTTGCGGCTGATAATCTCGGTGGTGACCCAGAGGACGGCAAGGCCCATGAGCATGCCGAGGTAGGGGGGCAGGTGGGTGATGGTCTTGAAGATGGGGACGAAGATGAGTGCGCAGACGCCCATGATGAGGACCAGCTTGCGCAGGTGGGCAGGCACCTCGACGCCGGCGGTGTCTTCCTTCGGGCGCACAATCTCGCCTTTGAGGCTGAAGCCGAGGATGATGACGGGCACCACCATGCAGACGAGCGAGGCGATGAGGGTCTTGACGATGATGTTGACGGTGGTCACCTGGCCGCCAATCCAGAGCATGATGGTGGTGACGTCGCCGATGGGGCTCCAGGCGCCGCCTGCGTTGGCGGCGAGGATGACCATGCCGGCGTAGAGCCAGCGCTCTTTCTGGTCGGCGATGAGCTTGCGGAGCAGGGCCACCATGACGATAGCGGTGGTCATGTTGTCGAGCAGTGCCGAGAGGAAGAAGGTGAGTATGGAGAGGGTCCAGAGGAGCTTCTTCTTGTCGGTGGTGGTGATGCGGTCGGTGATGACGCGGAAGCCTTGGTAGTCTTCAATCAGCGTGACGATGGTCATGGCGCCGAGGAGGAAGAAGACGATTTCGGCCGTCTCGCCGAGGTTCTCGATGAGGTGGTCGCTGATGGCCTCGGTGGGGATGGCGTGCGAGAGGGCGAAGATGGCCCACAGCAGGCCGCCCAGCAGCAGGGCGGTGGCCGTTTTGTTGATTTTGAGCGGGTGCTCGAGGGCTATGCAGGCATAGCCCAGAATGAATATGGTAACTAGGGTTACTACCATGACATTGTTTTTTTTAGGTTGTTATTATTTAGGGTTAAAATTACTTTCTTTTGGCTTGCTCTTTCTGCATCTGCTCGGCCATCTTCTGCATCTCCTCAAGGCGCTTGGCGAAGCTGCTCTTCTTCTGGGGCTTGCCTTTGCCGGAGGCCTGCTTGGCGTCGTAGGCGGCCATGCGTGCGCGTACCTTTTTCTCGCTGGTGAAGCGGCGGATGAGCATCATGACGGACATGGTGAAGGTGAGGGAGATGAGGTAGTAGAGGTTCAGTCCGGCGCTCTGGCTGTTGAAGATGAAGAGCATCATGAAAGGCATGAAGTACATCATGAACTTCATGCCGGGCATGCCGGCGTTCATGTTCTGGCCGCGCATGGTGTACCAAGTGTAGAAGAACTGCATGCCGAACATCAGGAGGCAGAAGAGGGAGATGTGGTCGCCGTAGAGGGGTATGTTGAAGCCGAAATCGAGGATGGAGTCGAAGTTGGAGAGGTCGTCGCACCAGAGGAAGGGCTTCTGGCGCAGCTCGATGGCGATGGGGAAGAACATGAACATGGCGGTAAGGAAGGGCATCTGGATGAGCATGGGCAGGCATCCCGCCATGGGGCTGTAGCCGGCCTTCTTCTGCAGGGCCATCATGGCCTGCTGTTTCTGCATGGCCTGTTCGGGCTGGGGGAACTTTTTGTTGAGGGCTTCCATCTCGGGCTTGAGGATGCGCATGATGGCCGAGCCGCTGTAGCTCTTGTAGACCAGGGGTAGGAGGATGAAGCGGATGAGGATGGTGAAGAGTATGATGATGATACCGTAGTTGGAGAAGAAGCGCTCGAGGAAGTTGAAGGCTGGGATGATGATCCAGCGGCTGAGGCTCTTGGAGATGACGGTCCAGCCGAGGGGCAGCATCTTCTCGAAGCCACGGTCCATGGCTTTGAGGTCGCGGAACTTGGTGGGGCCGAAGTAGAAGCCCATGCGCGTCAGGTTGTCGCCGGCGGAGTAGGGGATGCCGATGGCGGCACGCATGTCGGTGAGGTAGTTGCGCGCGGTGTCGCGGGGGTTGGTGACGACCTGAAGCTCAGCATTCTCGAAAGGTTCGCCTTCGGCGGTGAGGATGGCGGCGAAGTACTGCTGCTTGAAGGCAATCCAGTCGAGCTTGGTGCTCACCTGCTCGTCGTCGTCGCGACCGGAGCTGAGGTAGTCGACCTTGTCCTTTGGCGGCTTGTAGTAGATGCTGGAGTAGAAGCGTTCGCGGTCGCTGTTGCGGTTGCCTTTGCCGCGGTCGCTGTCGGAGACTTTCTCCTGGCGCTGCATGCGGTTGTGCCACTGGAGGTCGATGAACGAGGTGTTGCGGACTATGTTGTCGAGGCCGACGAAGCGTATGTCGAAGCCCACTTCGTAGCTGTCGCCGTGGAAGGTGTAGAGGAATTCGAGGTATTGGCCGCCGCCCTCGCCCAGCTCGGCGCGCAGGCTGAGCTGCAGCGAGTCGTGGCTCTCCACGGCCCACGTGCCGCCCTCAACCGGTTTTCCGTCGAGGTAGGGGTTGAAAACGAGGTTCTTAGTGTTGACCACGCGGTTGTCTTCGGTGGAGAAGACGAGGTTGATGTTGTCGTCGTTGGGGGTGACGAGCACGAGGGGCTGCTTGTCGAAGGTGAGGTAGTCGGCCAGGACGACGCGGTTGACCATGGCGCCCAAGGTATTGATTTCCACGCTCATGCGCTCGTTGTCGAAGGTGAGGGTCTGAGGGGTGCCCTGAGCCGCGGCGTTGAAGGCTCCCATGTCGGCCACGGTGCGGAGGCCTGCGGCGTTGGTATCGCCTGCGGCGGCCAGGCTGTCGAGGCGTGCCTGCTCGGCGGCCAGGCTGTCGGCCACACGCTGCGCCTCGCGGTCGGCGGCCATGGCGGAGTCGTAGAGGCGCTGGCGTTCAGCGAGTTCTTCTTTCGAGGGGCTGACCCAGAACATGTATCCGACAAAGATGCCGAAGATGAGTACGAGGCCTATAATTGATTTTTTGTCCATCGATATTACTCTTTCTGTTTGTTTTTATGTTTGTTATACAATAAGTTATACAATTCCGCTGACGGAATTGGAAAATGCAAATATACGAAGAAATTTGCTACCGCGAGCGATAATTATTGCCCAAAAAGAGCGAAAATGTTAAAAAACAGGCATAAGATGCTGGTTTTTAGCTCGGTATGTGAGGTGTAGGAAGGGTGTGAAAAAAGTGGTTTCAAAATTTGGAGAAGGGTCGAAAAAGCCGTTTTTGGGAGGCTTGATAATGAGGTTGTTATGCGACCCTCTTCTTCCCTTCTTCGTCTATGCTAGGACCCCTCTAGGCGACCCCTCGGCGAGGGGTTGGGGGAGGACCCTCGGTGAAGATTTTTTATTTTATGCAATAAATAAAAAGATGGTGCGTTATGAAAGAGATATGAGAAGGATAGTGACGATTGTGGCGGCGCTTTTGCTGCCGATGATGTTGCGCGCCTACGACTTTTCCGCGACGGTTGCAAGCGGTCAGACGCTGTATTTCAACGTGGTAGCCGGAGGTGTGCAGGTCGTGTACCCCGGCACGAGCAGCCAGCCGTGGGTCGGGTATCAGGTGCCTGCGGGCGCGCTGACGATACCCTCGACGGTGTCTAACAACGGAACTGTATATGCAATTAAGTCGGTGGGTGTCAAGGCGTTCTATACTGCCAACCTCACCTCGCTCACCATCGAAGAAGGTGTAGAGGAGGTGAGTATCAATGCTTTTGGCGCAAACCACAGTTTGCAGACGGTGAGGTTGCCCGCCTCGCTCAACACGTTGGCTAGCAGTGCGTTCACGCAATGCACTGGTTTGCAGGATGTCTATATGTCGAGTGCTGCTCCTCCGGCGAATACGGCGACGGGTGCTTTCTGGCAAGTGAGCCTGGAAAACAGCACGTTGCATGTCCCGTGCGGTGGCTTGGCTGCCTATGTCGGGGCTCCGTGGGACGCCTTCGGAAGCATCGACGCCGGTGCCTGCAGCGCCACGCTGACGGTGCTCAGCAGCGACCTGCAGCGGGGAACGGTGAGTGGCGGCGGCACCTATGAGGCGGGTACCCTGGTGACGCTCAACGCGCAGGCATCCAATGGGTTCCGCTTCGTCTGCTGGAACGATGGCGACACGCTCAATCCCCGTATCGTCCAGGCGCTGCACGACAGCCTTTTCGTGGCGGTGTTCCAGCGCCCGCTGCGCGACACGGTACGCGTTGTCGAGGTGCAGGTGGATACGCTTTATATTACTGACACACTGACTGTTGTGCAGAACGATACCATCGAGCGCGTGGACACGCTGACGGTAGTCCCCACCTACTACAGCCTGCGCGTGGCGTCGGACAACGAGGCCAAGGGCTTGGGTGTGGGAACGATGACGCTGCCCGCGGGCACCGAGGCCGAAATCGGGGCCTTGGCCCTTGAGGGTCATCGCTTTATGCGGTGGAGCGACGGCGCGACCGACAATCCGCGTCGGGTGACGGTGACGGGCGATGCCGTCTACACGGCTCATTTTGAGACCCTTGCCGCCAACGTCGTCGAACCGCTTGCCTGGAGCCTTGCGGTGAATGGTCGTGAGGTTCAGGTGTATTGCACTGTCGGCGAGGCGGTTAATGTCTACGACCTACAGGGCCGCCTGCTGACGGAGGTGGTGGCGCAGGGGCCGTCGACGACGCTGCGCATGGCGTCGGCAGGCGTCTTCATCGTCCAAGTGGGCGGTTCCGGAGGGCGGAAAGTGACGCTCCGGTGACCGTTTTTTTAGCAGAATGAAATAAATGTTGTATATTTGCAAATTCTAAAACAACCAAGAGAGGACAGGAAATGAAACTACAATTCATGGGAGCCACCCGCGAGGTGACCGGAAGCAAACACCTGATAACCACCCGCAACGGGCTGAAGATACTGCTGGATTGCGGCATGTACCAAGGCAAGGGTCTCGAGACCGACGCCATGAACCGCGACCTGGGGTTCAACCCGTCGGAGATAGACTATCTCATTCTGAGTCATGCACATATCGACCACAGCGGCCTGATACCGTACATCTACAAGCTGGGTTTCCGCGGCACGGTGCTCTGCACCCCCGCCACGCGCGACCTCTGCGCCATCATGCTGGCCGACGCCGGCCGCATACAGATGCAGGACACGCAGACCTTCAACAAGAAACGCAAGGCGCAAGGCCTTGAGCCAGTGGAGCCTATCTACGACGAGCAGGATGCCCAAGCCTGCATGTCGTGCTTCATCTCGGTGCCTTATCACAAGAAATTCAACATCGAAGGCGAGGTGACCGTGGAGTTCTTCGACGCGGGCCACATACTGGGTTCGGCACTGGTATACCTGGAAATCAAGGACGGGCGCCGCAAGATACGCCTGGGTTTCACGGGCGATATCGGCCGCTACGACAAGCAGATACTCAAAGACCCCGAGCCCTTCCCCCAGGTGGACTACCTCATCATGGAAAGCACCTATGGCGACCGCCTGCACGAGAGCATGGAGAACGCCGAGCAGAAGCTGCTGATGGCGGTGCTCGACACCTGCACCAAGAAGAAAGGCAAGCTCATCATACCGAGCTTCGCCATAGGCCGTGCGCAGGAAATCATCTATGCCCTCGACCGCCTGGAGCATGCCAAACTGCTGCCCGACATCGATGTCTTTGTAGACAGCCCGCTCTCGGTGAGCGCCACCAACATCATGCGTCTGCACTCAGAGTGCTTCAACGAGGGCATCGCCGAGTACACCAAGACCGACCCCGACCCCTTCGGTTTCGACCGCTTGCACTACATACAGACTGTCGCCGAGAGCAAGCAGCTGAACGTCAGGCATAAACCTTGCGTCATCATCTCGGCCAGCGGCATGATGGAAGCCGGGCGTGTGAAGCACCACCTGGCCAACCACATCGAGAATCCCGCCACGACGGTGCTCTGTGTCGGCTACTGCGAGCCTTCGACCTTGGGCGCCAAGATAATGCGCGGCGACGAAGAGGTGTCTATCTTCGGCCAGACCCACAAGGTGCGTGCCGAGCTGCGACGCATCGATTCCCTCTCCGGCCACGGCGACTATGAGGAGATGATGCGCTACATCGGCTGCGTCGACAAGAAGAAGGTCAAAAACATCTTCCTGGTCCACGGCGAGGAAGAGACGCAGCAGCACTTTGCCGAGACCCTCGGCAAGGCAGGGTGGGAGCACGTCAGCATACCGGCATTCCGCGAGGAGGTGGAGCTTTGAGGACCTTGAATAATGAATCTTGAATTGTGAGTCATGAATCGGATTATCATAATACTAGCGAGTCTGATCCTTTGCTGCGGATGCCGTCCGCGCGCCCAAGAGACGCTGCAGCCCAGACAGTTGCCGGTGAAAGTTCCGGAAGGAGTGGAACTGCCGGAGTACGCTCAGGATGAAGATATTGTCGTCCATAGCGGCTACACGGCCTCGTACAACCACACCACGCTGGTGCCCGACTGGGTGGCGTGGGAACTCACCGCCGAAGAGGCGCAGGGCACAATCGAGCAGCAGCGTCAGTTCAGCCGCGACCCCGAGGTGCGGTTCCCCAAGGCCAGCCGCGAGGACTACTCGAACAGCGGTTGGGACAAGGGCCACATGGCACCCCATGCCGACATGAAGTGGAGTCATAAGGCACTGATAGAGAGCAATTACTTCACCAATATCTGCCCGCAGGACAGGCAAATGAACGCCGGTACATGGCGCAAGATAGAGGAGCTGACCCGGCGCTTGGCACGCCACTATGGGAGTGTCTACGTGGTCTGCGGCCCCATCTTCGACGAGCATCGCCATGGCACCATAGGCGGTGCCGGAGTGGCTGTTCCCGACAAATTCTTCAAGGCGCTGGCAATCAGCACGAGCGAAGGATTCCGCACGGTGGCTTTCGTGATGGACAATACGCCTCAGAACCGCTCGCCGCGCACCTACGCCGTCAGCGTCGACAGTGTCGAAGAACTCATCGGACGCAACCTCTTCCCGATGGTCGACGAGGCTGCAGAGATGGATTTCGACTGGAAAGAGTGGAACTATTAATGACATAATACACAGTAAGATATGAAGAAAATATATACCCTCATGGCAGTTGTGGCCACCCTCGGATTGCTGGGATGCAAACAGCAGGCTGTCGAAACGACCGACAGCGTTGCGGAGCCTCAAGGTATGACGATTGGAATCGAAGGCTTCTCAGTGGCTGAGGATATCCCCGTAGAGAGAGTCGACAATGCCAAAACGACAAAGAAAAAGTCTGCCAAAGTGCAGAACCAGAAGCCGATGCGTTCGGCCGACGTGCCGCGGAAGCGTCCGTCTGCCAAAGCCCCGGCAATAAAAGAGACGCACTATGTGGAGACCGAGAGCGTCCACGGCCGCGTGTGGGGACACGTCACCATGCAGGGCGACCGTGGCCACGGCACCATCCACGACGAAGGCGAGAATACCTATACCGTCAGCGTCACCCGCCACGGAAACGAGCTCTTCGCTACCGACCAGAACTCGCGTCAATACGTATTCAAACTGAAACAAAATAAAACACAGGAATAATGAAAACAACACAAGAACTCCAGCAGATTGCGACGCAGGTGCGCCGCGACATTCTTCGTATGACCACCAACGCCCAGAGCGGCCACCCGGGTGGCTCACTTGGTACCGCCGACTGGTTTGTGGCCATGAACTTCAACATTATGGACTTCGAGCCCAAGAACTTCACCATGAGCGGCGAGGGAGAGGACATGTTCTTCGTCTCGCAGGGCCACATCACGCCGGTCATCTACAGCACCATGGCCCGCCGCGGCTACTTCCCGGTCGACGAGCTCAAGACTTTCCGTAAGTTCGGCACCCGCCTGCAGGGTCACCCCTCGACCGAGCACGGCCTGCCCGGCATCCGCATGGCCAGCGGCTCCCTCGGCCAAGGCATGAGCGTCGGCATCGGCGCCGCCCTCGGCAAGAAGATGACCTCCGACAGCCACCTCGTCTACACCATGCACGGCGACGGCGAGCTCCAGGAAGGCCAGATCTGGGAAGCCGCCATGTTCGCCGGCGCCAAGCACGTGGACAACCTCATCGCCACCATCGACTACAACCGCCAGCAGATTGACGGCACCGTCGACCAGGTGATGGACCTCGGAAACCTCCAGGCCAAGTTCGAGAGTTTCATGTGGAAGGTCGTCGTCATCGCGGGCGGCAACGACATGCAGCAGGTGCTCGACGGCATGGCCAAGGCCAAGGCCCTGACCGGCCAGGGCTCGCCCGTCTGCGTCATCCTCCACACCCAGATGGGCTACGGCGTCGACTTCATGCAGGACACCAACAAGTACCACGGCGCCGTGCTCAGCGCCGACGACCTGCCCAAGGCCCTCGCCCAGCTGCCCGAGACCCTCGGTGATTTCTGATTGTTCGCCAGTCAGGTACCGCAAGCCCCGTAGGGGCGGCAGAAAATAGCCGTGGGCGCAAGCCCACGGTTTTAGGAGTATATACCCAGCCAAGCCCCGTAGGGGCGACAGATAATACATGAAACGACTGACACTCATCATCGCCCTGCTTGTCGCCACCATCGCCATGCAGGCACAACAGCAACCCGACAAGACGCGCCTGCTGCTCATCATGGACTGCTCCAACTCCATGTGGGACCACTGGCAGAGTAATAGCAAAATAAAAGTGACTCAACAGGTGCTGCTGTCGTTCCTCGACAGCATCTCGCGTCAGCACGACGTCGACGTGGCCCTCCGCGTCTTCGGCCACCTCAACAAGGAGCAGTTCGGCACACGCCTCGAGGTGCCCTTCGGCAGCGACAACATCTACCGGCTGCAGAGCAAGATCAAGACCCTCGTGCCCCAAGGGGGCTGCACGGCAGCGGCGGCGCTGACCGACGCGCTGAGCGACTTCCCGGCCACGGGCTCCAGCCGCAACCTGATACTCATCATCACCGACGGCATGGACGACTGCGAGGCCGAGATTTGCGATGTGGCCCGGCAGGTGCAGCTGAGCGGCGTGGTGGTGCAGACTTTCGTGCTCTGCATCGGGGGCAACATCTCGGCCCATGCCTCGTGCGCCGGCAGCGTCTTCCCCGTCGTCCATGAGGAGGAGTACAGCCGCACCCTCTACGACATCTTCCGCCTCAGCGGCCACAAGGCCAAGGTGGTGCTGAATATGGTGGACGGCGGCGGCGAGCTCTACGAGACGGAGCACCCCGTGGCCTTCTACGACCACCGCACCGGCGTCATACGCCAGAGCACCATCTACAGCGTGGACGGCAAGCTGAAGCCCGACACGCTGCTCCTTGACCCGCTGGTGACCTACGACATGTCCGTCTTCACCCATCCGCCGCTGCGGCGCGAGGCCATGCAGTTCTCGATAGACAGGGTGAACACCGTCGACATCACCGTCAGCGAGGGCACCATGAAGGTGGCCTACAGCGGCCAGCGTCCGCAGTGGCAGCAGCCCAAGGTGGATGTGATAGTGCGCCGCGCCGGCAGCGGCGACCGCGTGGCGGCACAGGAGATGGGCGAGACGGGGCAGTACCTGGCAGGCCGCTACGACGTCGAGGTGCAGACGCTGCCCGTGACCACCCTGCGCGGCGTCGAAGTGCGTGGCAATGCCGCCACCGAGCTCTCGGTGCCCATGCCTGGCATGCTCATCCTCAGCAAGCCCAAGGGCATCACCACCGGTGCTATCTTCCGCCTCCGCGACGGCCAGGTGGAGTTCGCCACCGACCTCAACCCCAGCACCGCCGGCGAGAGGTTATTATTGCAGCCCGGCCAGTACGAAGTGGTCCTCCACCCCCAGAACGCCACCAAGTACGACAAAGTCCAGACCAAACGCTTTGTGATAGAAAGTTCACAAACCACCAAGATACAGTTTTAACTTATGAAAGCAAAAACCATACGCAGAATTATAGGCATCACAGCATTAGTGCTGTGGGCGGTAGCGATTTCTTCATTATTCTTGGGTGAGGATGTTAGAATGGCATATCACCTTGATGGGTGGGTCTTCGGGATTGCGTTTGTGCTCACCCCAATCTATGCTGTCATGCTGACTATCCACATTGGCAGAGGCAAGCATTGGTTGATAAAGGTTGCGGCATGGATTGGCTGTGCCATCGTTCTTTATGTCTGTGGGGTGATGCTTTTCGTCTCGACAATGTTCTCCGACCATAGGGCTTGGAGCAATAAAGACTATGTGGTATACTCAGAGTCCAAAGGGTGGATTGACCCTAATGACCTTGTGCTCTACCGACGTGAGGGCTTTATAGACAGGAGGATGTACCGTTTGCGATGCGAGGGCTGGAGAGATTGCCGCGAGGAAATGAAATACACAATGTTTGACACGCTGGACTTGATTAAAGAAGAAATCACTTATACCTTATTTTCCGAGAACGACAGTATTTGCTACGACACCATCTTCTACCGTTTGAGCGATGGACAACGATATGGCCAAGACAAGAACGACTCGCTTTTAGCATTGATAAAATAATCAGGATGGATAACAAGGACTTTATACGGCAGGATAACAACTACAGGACGTTGAAGGCATTCCAGAAAGCGGAATGTGTCTACGACGTGACGTATTATTTTGCCAACAAGTTCTTGTGCAAGGGCGACCGCACCATTGATCAGATGGTGCAGGCGGCGCGGAGCGGCAAGCAGAATCTGGCAGAGGGCAACATCGACGGGGTGACCTCGAAGGAGATGGAGATAAAACTGACCAACGTCAACCGTGCCTCGCTGCATGAACTGTTGCTGGACTACGAGGACTACCTGCGGGTGCGTGGCTTGGAGCAGTGGCCTTACGACGATCCGCGCTGTGTACAGACGCGTGCCTTCTGCAAGAAGCATTTGGACTCGGCGGTGTATCGGGAGAAGATAAAAGACCGCTCCGACGAGACCATCGCCAATATCGCCATCACGCTGATACACCAGTGCGATGTGCTGATACGTGGTCTGATAGAATGGCAGAAGCGGAACTTCCTCGAGAATGGAGGAATCAAGGAAGAGATGTATAGAGCAAGGAAAGCTTATAGGGATAGGAATGGGTTTGATGGGCAGGATAGGTTTAATGGGTCTAATGGGCAGAATGGGTTTAATGGGCCTAATGGGCAACGATAACCATCCCGCCCATTAAACCCATAAAACCCATTAACCCCATAATAAAGATAAACAAACAATAAAAACAAAAATATTATGACCCACTACGAAAAACAATCAATGAAAGAACTGCGCGCCGGTATGGGCGAAGGCCTTGTTGAGGCTGGCCGCAAGAATCAGAATGTCGTGGCGCTGAGCGCCGACGTGAAAGGCAGCGTCAAGATGGACGGCTTCGCCAAGGAGTTTCCCGAGCGCTTCATCCAGTGCGGCATCGCCGAGGCCAATATGGTCGGCATCGCCGCCGGTCTGAGCCTCTGCGGCAAGGTGCCCTTCCTGGGCGGCTTCGCCGAGTTCGTCACCGGCCGCGTCTATGACCAGATCCGCCAGGTGGTCTGCTACTCGAACAAGAACGTGAAGATCTGCGGCTCGCACGCCGGCATCTCGCTCGGCGAGGACGGCGCCACGCACCAGACGATGGAGGACATCGCCCTGATGAAGGCCCTGCCCAATATGACCGTGCTGGTGCCCGCCGACTTCAACCAGGCCAAGGCCGCCACGCTGGCCGCCGCCGAGCACGTCGGACCCGTCTACCTGCGCCTCGGCCGCAGCAAGATGCCCTGCTTCCTGCCGGAGGGCGAGAAGTTCGAAATCGGCAAGGCCCAGCTGCTGAGCGAGGGCAAGGACGTGACCCTCTTCGCCTGCGGCCACCTTGTGTGGGAAGCCCTGCAGGCCGCCGAAGCCCTTGAGAAGGAAGGCATCAGCGCCGAAGTCATCAACATCCACACCATCAAGCCGCTCGACGTGGAGGCCATCGTGGCCAGCGCCCGCAAGACCCGCGCCGTGGTGACCTGCGAGGAGCACCTCTTCAACGGCGGCCTGGGCGACAGCGTGGCCCAGACCCTCGCCTTGCACTGCCCCACGCCGATGGAGTACGTGGCCGTGGACGACCGCTTCGGCGAGAGCGGCACCCCCGACGAGATGCTCACCAACTACCACCTCCGCGCCGCCGACATCGTCGAGAAGGTACACGCCGTGCTGAAACGTAAATAATATTATCTGGTCGCTTCGCTCAAAATTATAAGAAAATTGGTTCCAAAATTGTAAAAGCAAAACTCTTATAATTTTCTGAATGGATTTTCTTATAATTTTGAGGCCGAAGGCCGACCGCAAAAAAACAACAACGATGGACAATCCCTTCCCTGAAATCCAGCACTTCTGCCAGAGCTGCGGCATGCCGCTCAGCGACGAGGTCGTGAGCGACAATCCCGACTACTGCAAGTACTGCTTCGCCGACGGCCACTTCACGCAGGACTGCACCATGGACGAGATGATAGAGGTCTGCGTGCAGTTCCTCGACGAGTTCAACAAGAACACCGGCCAGCACCTCACCGCCGACGAGTACCGCGAGGGTCTGCGGCAGTACTTCCCGACGCTCAAGCGTTGGCAGAAAAAGTAAGTTCACATAACAATAACCTTAATAAATAAATGTATATGGACTTAACCAATCAGATTCCCGACGTCACCGTCGGCCGCGCGGCCAACGCGCCCCATTACGAGTACATGACCACCTTCGGCAAGCGCACCGCCGAGCTGCCCGTCGACCACGAGCTCTGGCGCCGCGCAGGTGTTTAACACGAATTGCCACGAATTAACCATTAATTATTTGGTATATGAATATTGTCAGACACAAGGAAATAATTTACTCTATCATAGGCGCTGCAATGGAGGTTCACCGAGAACTTGGAGGCGGTCTGTTGGAACCCATTTACAACGAGGCACTCTTTCTGGAGCTGCAAGATAGGGGAATCAAATGTGAGAGGGAAAAACAGGTGCAGTGCTTCTATAAAAACCATCAACTTGAAAAGTATTATCAGATGGATTTGGTTGTGGATGATGTAATTGTCGAGCTGAAATCTGTAAGCGAACTGATTGCTGCACACAGGCAACAGCTGTTCAACTACCTGCGTCTGACGCGAATGCCAATGGGGTTGCTGATAAACTTTGGCCAGCCAAGCCTGCAAGGCGAACGATATGCGTATTTCAAGGATGACAATGAATGTGTACTTGTCGACCGAGATATGAATCTAGTGTACTAATAATTAATGGATAATTATATGGCAATTCGTGTTAAAAGAAACCGACCGCGAAGCCACCGACCGCGCCGAGGCGCAGAAGCTCGTCGCCCTCGTCAGCGAAGACCTCGAATACTTCCGCAAGCACGCGATGTCGAACCCCAACGCCAACAAGAAGAAGAAAGACAGCTCCGACACCGACCCGCAGCCCGACGCGGAGCCGGCCGAGGCGTGAAAACGCACCGCGCATATATGCGGGGGCACGAATCGGCCCGGCAAACGCACCCCGCATCGATGCGAGGCCGGTTTTCGGCCGGCAAGTGCGCTCCGCATATATGCGAGGTCTATTTTCAACCGGAAAGTGCTCCCCGCATATATGCGAGGCCGATTTTCGCCCCGAAAGTCCACCCCGCATATATGCGCGGTGAAACTGACCGGATGAAACAACAAAATGAAGTAAAACAATAAACACAGACAGACAATGAAAAAGATATTGCTCCTATGCGCCGCCCTCCTCGCCCTCGCTGCCACAACTGGCTGCAAGAGAAGGAATATTGACGAAAACAAAAAGAATATTATTGGCGAATGGGTACCAGAAAAAGAATACTATGAAGAAATCGAGAATGGCCGTGTGATTGGAACGGAGGAATATATCATTGAACATCCTATGGATACATTTCGGTTCTTGTCCAATGGGGAATACCATCCCAAGTGCTTTTACACAATATATGACACCAACTCAACAACTGGGGCTATCGATACTTTCAGTTATTATTCACCGATAATAATAGGAGATTACACAATTGACGACAAAGTCATTTCGATTGTTTGGGACGAGGATTGGAACGAGTTAGACTCTATTGTTGAACTCACGGCAAACAGGCTTGTATATGTTAAGCACTTAATTGAAGAAAACATCCATTCAAGAATTACGAAAACACTTAGAAAAGTAAAATAGTTCTCCAGAAAACCAATGAACATCTCCGTCTTCTGCGGGGCGTCGCTCCCGCGCGCGTTGAAATTGCACGAATGAAACAATAGATTGAACAGAAACAATAAACACAGACACGAATGGATAATCAAAAGAAAATGACGATAACGCTCTTCAAGGTAAAGGGAATGGACTGCCCGAGCGAGGAGAACATCATCCGGATGAAGCTGGCGGAGCTGGGCGACGACATCGCGTCGCTCGACTTCGACCTGAGGAAGCGCACGCT
>CACZWL010000033.1 GCA_902784865.1 uncultured Bacteroidota bacterium
TCCGCCGCTGTATAGCTCAAGCGTCGGGTTGGACACGCCCCACTCCGACGCGTACCACTTGTAACCCAGCATGCCGCGCGGCGCCGTCAGCGTCGTCACATCGGTCGACAAACCCGCCGGGCAGCCGGACTGCTTGATCTCCATCTCGCGGCACTCGCCGGCAATGTAGGCGTAGGCCCAGTGGCCCGATGCATCACAGTCTCCCATAAGCACCTCGACGCGCACCTGCTCGTACATGTAGTTGGCCAGGTTGATGGATACTTTGGCCCAATCCTTATAGTAGATAGCACTATAGCCGGAACCCTGCATATGCCAACCCACAGAATTGTAGTCGGGTTGAAGCACAACGGTGCCACCTTGGTCGGAGGGGGTTGAACTGACATAGTAGGCCATGGTGTCGTTGATTTGGACCCAATTGGAGCCGACCTTCTTCATGATACGAATGATGAAGGTGGGGTCGATACTTGTACCATGTCCGGGGGCTTCGACCACAACGGCATAGTAGAGGTAGAGCATGGCGTTCTGCGGGGTGACCTTCATGGTGTAGTAGAGGGCTGCGGCATAGGCATCCTCACAGCCGTCGCCGACGCGGATACTCCTGGTGAGGCGGGTGTTGACAACACCGGGGAAAGTGTCGTGGGTATTGAAGTGCGTGGGGACGTACTTCAAACGGTTCCCGGTGTTGGGGTCGGTGCCCGTCGTGTCGCCCGAGATATAGAACTGCTTGGTATATTGGGGGAGGTTTGACGCTCCGCACCAACTAGTTGATACGGAGGCATTGGCCAGCTGACCGGCGCTGAGCACGGGGTTGTTGAAAGTCATGCCGGTCTGGGAGTTCATGACGTTGGGCGATTGATTATCTTTCTCCCCATTTTGGCCGCTGTAGAAATTGAACTGGTCGCCACTGGTGAAGTTGGCGGGATTGTTCCAGCCGGGACAGGCCTGGGCCTGGCTCCACTCGCCACCTTGGGCGGCGAGGCGCGCGGAGAACGACAGCGCGAGGACGAGGGTCAAAAGGGCGGTCTTTTTCATATCTTTATCTATTTTATGTTGCGGTGCTACATTTGCAGGGCACTCCCGGGGGGCGGCGATCCTTGCTGTTATAGACACCAGATTAGGTCTTTTCGCTGCATCGTGTACGAAAAAAAACTTCGAATCACACACAATGCACTGATTTTCGACACACTACACAGATGTTATTTTTCTGCCGACGAGGGTTTGGAGCCGACGAGGGCGTAGAAGAGGATGTAGGCGAAGCCTGCGACGACAATCCAGTAGGAGGGCTGGTAGCCTGCGGTGCCGAATATGTCGACGACGGCGTTCATGAGCAGCGGGAGCACACCGCCGCCGCAGACTAGGGCCATGAAGAGGCCCGAGGCTCGTTCGGTGAGGCTGCCGAGGCCTTCGACGGCGAGGTTGAAGATGCCGCCCCACATGACGGAGGTGCAGAGGCCGACGCAGACGAGGAGGGCGCCGCTGAGGGGTACGGGGTTGAGGCCGAAGCCCTGCGCGCCGTTGAAGCCCGGGAAGGAGACCATGATGGAGGTTGGGGTGAAGATGGCGGCGACGACAAGCGCCACGGCCAGCGCGGCGACGACGGCCAGCATGCGGCGGGGCGAGACGCGGCTGCCGATGAGGCCGCCGACGAGGCGGCCGACGAGCATCAGGAGCCAGTAGAAGGCGGTGACGGATCCTGCCACGGCCTCGGCGCTGACGCCTTCGTCGAAGAAGTTCACGTCGGGGTTCTGCAACCACTTGTTGAGGACGTTGGGGGTGCCCACTTCGACGCCGACATAGATGAAGATGGCGATGGCGCCGAGGACGAAGTGGCGGTAGGAGAAGAGGTCGGCCAGCGACGAGCCTGCGGCGGCCTTGGCGTCGGCGCGGGCCGTAGGCTCGGGTATCTTGGTCATGAGGATGACGAGGAAGGCGACGGCGAAGATGGCGAGGGCGGTGTACATGAGGGGGAAGGTGTCGGAGATGCGGGCCTCGACGATGGAGGGAATGAGGAGGCCTGTGATGACGATGACAGCGGTGCCGCAGAGGGAGTTGAAGGTGCCGCCGAACTGGATGAGCTGGTTGCCGCGGTTGCCGCCGCCGCCGAGGCGGTTGAGCATGGGGTTGACGACGGTGTTGAGGAGGCACATGGAGAAGCCGGCGATGAGGGCGCCGACGAGGTAGAGGGCGAAGCTGCCGACGATGCCGGAGACGAGCTGCACCCCCACGCCGAGGAAGCCGACGGAGACGGCGATGAGAGAGGTGGTCTTATAGCCGCGGCGCTGCAGCATGTTGCCGGCGGGGATGCCCATGATGGCGTAGGCGATGAAGTTGGCGAAGACGCCGAGGGTGCCCTGCCAGTTGGGGATGGTGAACTGGTTCTTGAGGATATCGCCCATGGGTGAGGCGAGGTTGGTGACGAATGATATCATGCCGAAGAGCAGTATCATGACGACGATGGGGACGGTGTAGTTCTGTTTCTTTTCCATGGCTGGTGCTTTTTATGGTGGTGTTTAATGAACGATTACGCGTTGAGCGGGGCGGCCGTCGGCCTTGAGGAGGTAGACGCCGGGGGCTGGGACGGTGAAGGCGATGGTGGTCAGGGCGGAGGGTGCGGCGAGGCGGCGGCCCATGATGTCGAAGAGCGAGACCTGGAGGGCTGCGGGGTTGCTGACGGCAAGGGTGCGGCCGTCGGCCTGCCAGACGAGGCCGTCGGGCTGGGGGGCGACGATGGCGTTGAGCTCGCCGAGGATGGCGCCCATGGCCCAGGTGTAGTAGCCGGTGCTGGTGGTGTCGATTTGCTCCCAGGTGTCGCCGTGGAGAATCCAGGAGCCGTCGGGGTGGCCGGTGTAGGGCGTGATGCTGGCGGCATAGTTGATGTTGTCGGTGGCGAAGGTCACCCAGAGGGGTTTGGCGGGGTCGAGGTTGAGGGCCGAGGGGAGGGTGATGGTGTGCCAGCCGTAGGTGGCGAGGTCGAGGACATCCTCGTAGAGGGGCGTCTCGGGGAGGTCGCCCAGGTAGATGCGGAGGACGTACTGTCCGCCGGTGTAGACGAAGTTGCGCACGGCGTGGAGGGCCTTGCCCTCGGGGATGCGCTCCGCGGGTATGCGGATGCCCCACTCGCAGTGTGCGAGGGCGAAGACGGTGTCGAAGTTGGGGACGGCGCTGGCGGCATAGCCGAGGGTGTCGGCGCTGAGGGGGACGAAGTAGGCGGTGTCGGCATGGTCGACGGTGGGGAAGAAGAAGATGGGGTTGGCCTGGTCGCCGCTGGCCCAGTGGGAGAAGCGGTAGCCCGGAGCGGGGACGGCGTGGAGGAGCACGCGGGGGGAGTTGACGGGGTAGGTGCCGCTGCCGACGACGGAGCCGCGCGAGGGGTCGGCGGAGACGAGGGCGACGGTGGAGACCGACTCGTTGGGGGTGATGGGGTGCACGTTGATGAGGGCCTCGTTCATCTCGTTGAAGGGCGAGTAGCCGGGCTGGCCCTGGGTGCCCATGGCGAGGTTGGAGAGGGTGAAGTAGCCGTTGCCGATGTTGCCCCAGCCCCAGTTGACGTGGAAGAGGCCGGCCTGGTTGTAGCCGTCGACGACGAAGGCGTGGCCGCCCGCGGAGCTGCTGCCGGTGTAGATGAGGGGTCGGCCGGCGTTGAGCTCGTCGCTGATGAGGTCGACCCACTCGTCGTCGGTCACGGCCTCCTTGTAGGCGTTGTACATGCCGGGGTTGTAGTAGAAGTGGTTCTCGAGGGCCAGCTCGGCTGAGAAGCGCTGCAGCATGCCGCCGGAGTGGGCGTAGGCGCCGCTGGCTGCGGCGGAGTAGTCCATATCCATCGAGACGCCGACCTCGTAGCAGAGCTTGGCGACGGCGCGGCGCTGGTCGAGGGGGCTGACGATGGTGAGGCGGTTGGGCATGAGGTCCCACCGGTAGGCCGAGGTGTCGTAGTCGACAGCCAGGACGCCGTTGAGCTTGGAGAGGTAGGAGTGGAACCCGCGGGCCTGTGCGGGGTGGCCCCAATAGCGCATGACCTGCGCGGTGGCCGTGGCGGTGCAGCCTGTGACGGCACGCTGGCCTGCGGCGGTGTCGAGGGGGCACCAGTCGTTGTAGTAGGGGCTTTGGTCCCAGACCGAGGCGAGGAGCGGCGCCACGGGGTTGCCGGCGATGACGCGCTTGGGGGTGCCGAGCGCTGCCATCTCCCACTCGGCGGCGGTCTCGGCCGAAGGGGGCAGGTCGAGGGCCTTGATGGCGGTGATGTCGCGCTGGTAGGCGTCGAGCCACTGCGCCAGGTTGGGCGGCAGGTCGCCCACGGGCGGCAGGCCGTCGGGCGAGAGGGCCAGGAGGGGGCGGAGGCGGTCGTCGTCGGTCAAGAGGACGAAACCCACGCCGTCGGCGCCGGCGAAGAGGTAGCAGCCGGAAAAGTCTTTGGGCGTGACGTCGACGACGGCCTTGCCGAGGAGGTTCTCGGCGGCCTTGTGGGCACGGGCCGGGTCGACAGGCGCTGCCTGCACCGCCACAGCGGCCACCAGCGTCGCGAGAATAAGCACTATCTTTTTCATATAGTGATATTTGCGTATTTAATGGCACTATTGCCAAAGTGCAAATATACAAATTATTTCTCACATGGCGGAATATTTTTTTTTCAGAGCGCAGGTATCTGGTAGGTGTATGGTAGGTATCTGGTAGGTGAATACTTCGACTCTTTCCCATTATTTCCCATCGATGGGAAAATCGGGGAAGAAGTTTTTGACACCCCCATACAATAATTTGCGCAGGCGTGCGTTATCGAAAGACATAAAATGAACCACACAAGGAACCTATGGACATAGCGGCACTGGTATCGGGAGGCGTCGACAGCTCGGTGGCGGTACACCTGCTCAAAGAGCAGGGCTACACGCCCGACATCTTCTATATCCGCATCGGGATGGAGGACGAGGAGGGCTACATCAGCTGCCCCGCCGAGGAGGACATAGAGCTGACGCAATGGATTGCGCGCCACTACGGATGCCGCTTCGAAGAGGTGGACCTGCACCGCGAGTACTGGGACCGCGTGGTGAGCTACACCATAGAGAGCGTGCGCCGCGGCCTGACCCCCAACCCCGACGTGATGTGCAACCGGCTGATCAAGTTCGGCGCCTTCGACGAGGTGCGCGGCCACGGCTACGACCGCATCGCCACCGGCCACTATGCCCGCACAGAAGCAGTCTCGCCCCCCCCCGCCTGCGGCGGAAATCTTGGAAATCCTGGAAATCTCGCGGAGCGGGAGAACGAGGTAACCTTCCTGGCCACGGCCGTGGACCCGGTGAAAGATCAGACAGACTTCCTCTCCCAGCTGGAATACAGCCAGATACAGAAACTCCTCTTCCCCATCGGGGGGCTGATGAAGAGCGAGGTGCGCGCCATAGCCGCCGAAGCCCACCTGCCGTCGGCCACACGCAAGGACTCGCAGGGCATCTGCTTCCTGGGCAAAATCAACTACAACGACTTCATAAAGAGATACCTGGGCGAGCGCGAAGGCGACATCGTGGAGCTGGAGACCGGCCGCCTGCTGGGCAAGCACCGCGGCTACTGGTTCCACACCATCGGCCAGCGCAAAGGGCTCTATCTCGGCGGCGGACCCTGGTTTGTGGTGAAGAAAGACATCGAAGAGAACGTGCTCTACGTGTCGCAGGGCTACGACCCCGAGGCACAGTACGGCCGGAGCATACCGCTGGCGGGCTTCCGCTGGCTGAGCGGAGTGAACCCCGGCGGCGAGGACATCATGTTCAAGATACGCCACACGCCCGAGTTCCACCCCGGCCGCCTCACAGTGAACGCCGACGGCACTGCCCTCGTCGAGAGCGAGGACCGCATACAAGGCATCGCCGCCGGCCAGTACGCCACCATCTACGACGCCGAGGCACGTCTGGTGACGGCTTCCGGAATGATTACCTGAATGTTACGAAGATGCAACTATTCTACAGCCCCAATATAACCCCCAACGCCCTCTGCACCCTCGACGCCGAGGAGAGCCGCCACGCGGTACGCGTGCTGCGCCTGCGCCAAGGCGAAGAGCTGCACGTCACCGACGGCCGCGGCAGCCTCTACCACTGCCGCATACTGGAGGCCGACGACCGGGCTTGCGTGGTGGAAAGTATTGACAGCGAAGGGCCTATGGCGAAAGCCGACGCCGCCCGACTCCACCTGGCCGTGGCACCGACAAAGAACCCCTCGCGCATGGAATGGCTGGTGGAGAAAGCCGTCGAGGTGGGCGTGGACGAACTCACGCTGCTCAACTGCGACCACTCGGAGCGCACCTTCCTCAAGACCGAGCGCCTGCAGAAGATAGCCCTCAGCGCCATGAAGCAGAGCCTGCACCTTTGGCTGCCGACGATAAACCCGGCGGTGTCACTACGCGAGTGGTTGCATTCCCCACTCCCCACTCCCCACTCTCCGCTCAAACTGATTGCCCACTGCGAGGCCGACAAGCCGCGCACACCGCTGGCCGACGTCCTCAAGCCCGGCGCCGACGCCATAGTCCTCATCGGCCCCGAAGGCGACTTCTCCGAGGAGGAGATAACCCTGGCGCTGCAACTCGGCTTCCAGCCCGTGAGCCTCGGTCCCAGCCGCCTGCGCACCGAGACCGCAGCCCTCTACGCCGTGGCTGCATTCAACCTCATCAACGACAGCACCCTATGAAACGCCTCCTGCACATACTCCTGCTTTTCAATCTTCAATTTTCAATCTCCAATTGTGCCGCCCAACCGCAGATTGCCCTGCTCAAATACGGCGGCGGCGGCGACTGGTACGCCAACCCCACGTCGCTGACCAACCTCATAGCCTTCTGCAACCAGGACCAGCAGATGGGCCTGCTGCCGCAGTACGCCACGGTCGACGTCGGCAGCGCCGAGATATTCAACCACCCCATGCTCCACATGACGGGCCACGGCAACGTGGTCTTCAGCGACCGCGAGGCGCAGAACCTGCGCACCTACCTCATCGGCGGCGGATTCCTCCACATCGACGACAACTACGGCATGCGCGACTTTGTAGTGCCGCAGATGAAGAAGGTGTTCCCCGAGCTGGAGTTCGTCGAGCTGCCCTTCACGCACCCCATCTACCACCAGAAATACGACTTCCCCAACGGCCTGCCCAAAATCCACGAGCACGACAACAAACCGCCCAAAGGCTACGGCCTGGTGTGGGAAGGACGCCTGGTGTGCTTCTTCACCTGGGAGTGCGACCTCGGCGACGGATGGGAAGACCCCGACGTGCACAACGACAGCCAGGCCTCACGGCAGAAAGCACTGCGCATGGGGTCGAACATAGTAAGATATGCATTTAACAATTAAACAGATAAACGACATGAAGACACGCATCATGATGATAGCAGCCTGCGTGCTGCTGGCCGGATTCAACCTCGACGCCAATGCCCAACGGAAGAAGAAAACGGCTACCGTCGCCGAGCAGAAAGGCTACGCCATCGCCAACACCTACAGCAAGTTGGAGGTAAGCTCGGCATTCGAGGTGACGATGAGCGACACGGTGAAAGAGGTGATGGTAGATATCGAAGGCGGCCGCCACGAGAACGTCGCAATCGAGCTGGAGAAGAACACACTGAAAATCTCGCTCAAAGGCCGCAACAAGCTGAAACGCCGCCCGAGAGTGGTGCTGCCCTACAACGCCCGCCTGGCCGAGGTGGAACTCTCCGGAGCCTCGACATTCACCACACCGCTGGCACTGAAGGCCGACGTGGTGAAGATCGACATCGACGACGCCTCGAAATTCCACGGCAACATCGTGGCCTCGAAGAAGGTAGAGATTGAACTTTCCGGCGCCTCGCACTTCCACGGAAAAGTGGAGAGCGGCCTGGTGGAATACGATTCCAAAGGCGCCTCGACAGGCCTGATGACCGGCAGCGCCTACATACAGCTGAAGCTCGACATGAGCGGTGCCAGCCACCTGGATGCCAAGAACTTCACCTCGAAGATGGTTCGCGGAGAAGTCGAAGGCGCCAGCACCGCCACGGTACACTGCACCGAGAGCCTGCGCGTGAACATCAACGGCGCCAGCACGCTGACCTACAGCGGCACGCCGCGCGACATCAACTGCCCCACCGACGTCCTCTCGCGCCTGCGCCGCAAGTAACAGACGGCACCGCGACAAAACAGCAAAACGAACGGATTTATTAACGAAAACGAACGGATGAAGCATAGAGAATAGAAGACTTTAGATGCACATCATAGAATAGGAAAGAAGCGATATAGCTGAAATCTGGTTATTCTGGAAACTTCGACACTTTTTAGATTAACTGTCCAGACCGAAGCAATGGCTTGTCTCCACGCATTGGGCGTGGGCTTGTACGTTGTAATTGGATAGTTAAAGGTAGTCGAAGACCTCAGAATAACCGATGAAGACTAAACAAGTGCCGCGCTCTCTTTTTATGTGCATCCGCACAATGTTTCGGCACGTTTTGTCAACAATTAAAACAACGAATCATGAACAAAAACATCAAGAAACTGACAATGCTTCTTTTCGTGGCAGCGACAACGCTTGCCGTTGCATCCTGCAGCAAAGACGACGATAACAACGGCGGCGGGGGCAGCACACCAACCGAAGAACCCACCCCCGACCCTCCCCCCGGCCCGGCTCCCGACCCGACAAGCGACGGATTTGATGCCAACGGCGCATCGGCGGCGCTGTTCTCCATAAGTTCGTGGGACCTGGTGCGCTTCTCCAAGGGAAACCTGCAGTACAACGCTTCGACCGACACATGGCGGTTTGCCGAGAAACAGACCGACCACATAGGGGCCGAGAACAACCAAATAGCCGACGACAACACGAACTGGATAGACCTCTTCGGCTACGGCACGAGTGGTTGGGAGAGCGGCGCAGAGGCCTACCAGCCTTGGTCGACGGCGAGCAGCTACTCCAAATACCTCAACCAAGACCTTGCCGACGCCTACGAGGAGGCCGACTGGGGCGCGCACAACGCCATTGCTAACGGCGGCAACCGCGCCGGCATGTGGCGAACGCTCACCAAGGACGAGTGGAGCTTCCTGCTCAACAGCCGCAACGCTTCGACAGTCGGCGGGGCGGCCAACGGACGCTTTGCCAAAGCCACGGTAAGCGGTGTCAAGGGATTGATTCTCTTCCCCGATGAGTATGAGCATCCGGACGGAGTGGAGCAACCCTCGTCCGTGAACGACGGCGGCGCCTCATTCAGCGCCAACTCCTACGCGCCCTCGCATTTCTCCAAGATGCAGAGCGCTGGGGCCATCTTCCTGCCAATCACGGGATACCGCAGCGGCTATCAGATTCTGGAACGCGACAACTACGGCCACTACTGGTCAGCCTCGGCCACCAGCAGCTACAGTTCATTCGCCCTCACCTTCAACCCGCTGAACC
This sequence comes from uncultured Bacteroidota bacterium, assembly GCA_902784865.1. Classification (GTDB taxonomy): domain Bacteria; phylum Bacteroidota; class Bacteroidia; order Bacteroidales; family P3; genus Colimorpha. The sequence goes on from CACZWL010000033.1 coordinate 9,373, forward strand.
TTACCGTCACCGACATCGACCGCAGCGGCGGCCGCGCCGTGCGACTGGTCATGGACGCTGAATAACACCCGCACGACTATTTATCACCTAAAAAGCCCCGTCGATGTGACGGGGCTTTACAATATACGCAATAATACTTATTGCTTTGCTCACGGTTACTCTTCCTCGGCGGCGGCTTCCTCGTAGGCTTTGAGGAGGGCGGTCTGGACGTCTGCGGGGACGAGCTCGTAGCTGGAGAAGCTCATGGTGAAGGTACCGCGGCCGGAGGTGAGGGAGCTCAGGGCGGTGCAGTAGCGGTTCATCTCGGCCAATGGGGCCTTGGCTTTCAGCGTGGTGTACTTGCCCTCGGCATCCATGCCCATGACGATGGCGCGGCGGCCCTGCAGGTCGGTCATGACGCCGCCCTGGCTCTCGGTCGGGACGGTGACGGCCACGTCGTAGATGGGCTCTTTGATCTTGGGGGCTGCCTGCTTGAAGGCCTCGCGGAAGGCGGTGCGGCCGGCAATCTTGAAGGCCGTTTCGTTGGAGTCGACGGGGTGCATCTTACCGTCGTAGATGTTGACGACAATGTCGCGGGCGTAAGAGCCGGTCAGAGGACCTTGCTCCATCTTCTCCATGATACCCTTGAGGATGGCGGGCATGAAGCGGGCGTCGATGGATCCGCCGACGATGCAGTTGTTGAAGACCAGTTTGCCGCCCCACTCCAGGGGGTACTCCTGGGTGTCGCGGATGGGGTACTTGGTCTGGTTGGGCATGCCATCATAGTAGGGCTCGATGAGCATGTGCACCTCGCCGAACTGGCCGCTGCCACCCGACTGTTTCTTGTGGCGGTACATGGCCTCGGCACTCTTGGTGATGGTCTCGCGGTAGGGGATGTTGGGGGCGGTGAAGTTGACGGCCAGCTTGTACTGGTTCTCGAAGTACCACTTCACGGTGTTGAGGTGGAGCTCACCCTGGCAGCCGAGGATGACCTGGCGCAGCTCGCGGCTGTTCTCGAGCGTGAGGCTGCGGTCGTAGGTCACGAGGTCCTTCAGCGCGGCGCCGACCTTCTCGTCGTCGTTGCTGTTGGCGGCCTTCACGGCGACGGTGTAGATAGGAGTCGGGAACTCGATCTCGCAGACGGCGTCGTCGGTGTTCTTCGGGGTGGTGAGGGTATGGTTTCTTTGTGAATTCTATGTGGGTTCTTTGTGCCTTCTTTGAAATAGTTGTAATCTACTGAAAATCAATAGAGAGGTAAAAAACTACCATATGATAGCGTAAAATATTCATTTTCAACACTTAGTCTCATGACCCTTCGGCGATCCTTCGGCAGTCCTTCGACGATGTCGGCTTGTCAATTCCCATCTGTTATGCGTTCTTTCTCGTACAAAGCAAGTTCGTCTGTTACCACCTTTTGCAGTTCGGCTTTGGGAATTAAAAGGTGATAGTCGGCAACCCCGATGGGTTTTGTCACACCTTCGAGAGCAAGTTCTACATCCACATTGTCCTTTTCGGCACACTAGGATAATACCAATGGACGGGTTCTCTCCTTCTTGCCGTTCCGTGCGGTCGAGAACAGACAGGTAGTAATTCATCTTGCCAGCATATTCCGGCATAAACTTGCCAATCTTCAGTTCAAAGGCTACTAGGCAGCGCAGCCCACGGTGGTATAAAAGCATGTCAATGCGACTCTCCTTGCCGTTGTACTCAATGGCATATTGGTTGCCAATGAATGTAAATCCTTTGCCCAATTCAAGTAGAAACAGTTTCACCTTCTCCACCAAGCGCCGCTCCAATTCTAATTCGGCAACAGGCTCTGTGACTCCAAGAAAGCCGAGATTATATCCGCTTCGGAACACTTCATTGGAATACATCGCTTGTGCAACGGGCAGAGCTGTAGCAAAGTTGTTACTACTGGCTGTCGGCTGATGAGTGAGATGCATTTGCATCTTTATGGCGTTTAACAATAGGTCGCGGTTCCATCCTTTGGCTACGGTCTCGGTGGCATAGTATAGAATTGCATCATCGTCCTTGTCAAACTTACTCATCAGCCTGAGTATGTGTCCCCAAGGTAAAACTGCGACAGCCTGTCGCAGTTTTTCGTCACTGTGGCAAAAACGCTCATAGAAACGTTTCATGTCCCAGAGGTTACGGGGTGATGTTCCCATGCTAGGGAAGTGCTGTTTGAGGTCGACGGAAAGTCTGTTCACCACGCCGTCACCATACTTACCTTCCAACTTTCGCTCATAGAGAAGTTTGCCCATGCTCCAGTATGCCATATTTGATATGGTACTAATGCTTTTTGCCGCCGTTCCTCGTGCGCTGTCAAAAACTGCGACAGCCTGTTGCAGTATTTCGTTATACTCCGACTCGTTGATATGTGAAACCTCTATTGCCATAGTATCTAATTTTGAATGTAATAACGAAACAATGAAAGTATTATTGTATTGAGCAGCTTCCTCGTAGGTTTCGAGGAAGGCTTTTAGAACGGCACATCATCATAACTTGGTGTTTCACGTGATAACAATATGTCGTGAATTCTCTCCAAAGCCTCTCTAGACCCTGATTTGGCTGCTTTTTGGAAATAGTTTAATGCCTCATCTTCGTTTTTTTCTACGACAATGCCATTATAGAAACAGTCTCCTATATCGTATAGGGCTTTCGGATAATCCGTCTCGGCAGCTTCTTTAAATAGTTCCATTGCTTTTTCTTTGTCCTCGCCTATGCCGGAACCGTCGAAATAGCATCTTCCCAACTCATAAATGGCTGGAACAACTTTCTCCAAAACTGCTTTTTGATAGCACTTTACAGCCTCGGCCTCATTCTCTTCTACACCATGTCCGCAAAAATAGCACCTCCCTAGCATATAACTCGCCCACGAATCACCTAATTCGGACGCTTTTTTGAAGCATCTCCATGCGGCATGGTTGTCAATCCTGACGCCATCGCCGTAATAATAGCAGCGTCCCAATCTGTAAAGTGCATCGACATTATTCTTTGAAGCAGCTCTCATATACCATCTCGCGGCCTCCTTTGCACTTTTCTTCACACCACTACCTATTTCGTACTTAAGCCCTATCTGAAATTGTGCAACATTATTACCCTGCTTTGCTGCCTCGAGGAACCATCTGTTGGATTCTGCGATGTTCTTCTCCAGCCCATGTTTGCCTTCAAAATACCAGAAACCCAAATGGCATTGAGCTTCGGCATTGCCCAATTCTGCCGCCCTCTTGCATGCGGCGACAACATCACCGTGCGGAGCCTGTATGTCTTCAAGGCACCATGCGATATGCAGCTGTGCTTCCTTCGACCCCTGCGCTGCCGCTTTTTCGAACCACTTCCTCGCTTGGGATAAATCGTGAGGGAGGCCTGCACCCTTGAAGTAACTCAAACCAATATTGAATTGTGCGGTATCATAGCCCTGCTCTGCGGCTTTCGCAAACCACGCGTTTGCTTCTACCATGTCCCGTTTCACGCCACAACCAGATAAATAGCAACATCCCAAATCATTTTGCCACAAAGCGTTCCCTTCGGTTGCTTCGTTTAAGATCCAACCTATCGGATGTCCTTGCACTTTGTATTCTTCTCCCATAAAACCATTGCTCCAATTTATTGTCTGAACATTCCACGATATGCAGTTCAATGCGCCACCTTTGCGCACCGCTTCCAATGCCGGCACCCCAACCACCTTGTTCCTTGGCATGAGTTCTGCTATTTGTTGCAGAGCCTGTTCGTCTTCAGGAATGCCCAGCTGTGGAACAATTACCAACCCATCCACATTCAAGTAGTTTATATAAGCCCAACTGCGCGCATGCTTACGCTTTACTTTGTATGTCAATGGTATAACCTCCACATAGTTTTCCATAGCCCTGATGTATTTCTTCGCCATATCAGCATCGAAATCTGCATAATTGGTCATCAGAACCCGGTTATCGCCTATATAGTGGACAATGCCATCACTATGGCCAAAAATCTCGTGTCTGTCCCAAGGGAGAAAGATAATGTCACATTGGAAGGCATCCTCGAGCATCTGCCGAATCGCCTTACGAGACTTGCCCTTATTCTCGAAGAAGACCTTCTCGGTCATTATTACTTTGTCCCGACACTTCACCACGTTGCCTCCGTCGAGAATCAAGTCTAAATCACAAGCTTCCTCGTTCCGCAAACTGTCAATATGGGGTATTGCACCAACATCGGTTATCGTGCGACGATAATATGAGGTGTTAAGGTAATCAGGGTAGTATTTGTAGAATACAAAACGTTTTTCATTGGCCTGAATGGGCATATAGTCGCGACACCAGATGTCCTTGGTGTTTTGCAGGAGACGGTGTTCTATTTTGTTCTCATCCAGAATCGCCTTGATACTTTTATACAATTCCGGACAACGGGCAGGCAACAAGTCGGAGAAAAAGACTGTGTCAGTAAAGGAGTCGATGGTCATATGAGATCAATTATTACGAATTACTACAGGCAAATAACCAAGATATTCTTTTGCGTATTCCATAGCATTTTTTTTATCCATTTTATTCTGGGATAGTTCACCACGAAGGAAATCCACTACTAGATTCTCCTTGTCAGGATATTTGGCGTTTCTGAATAGTTCATCGCAAACAACTGCCCGTAATCGACAGTTGCGATATTTTTCTTCCACCTTTTTCCCAAGATTAATCCTTTTTGAGAATAACACCTGAGATTGAGAAATATGAGGAATACGCTCTATTTGTGACTCTTCAATCTCTTTTTCGGAAAGTTGTGTTTTATCCTTAAGTGCTTCTAATACTTTGTGTGGACCAACTATTATTTCTCCATCAACAACAGCACTTCTGATTAAATAGGAATAATACTCATCTTGTTTTGTGCTGACAACATAGTCAATTCCAGGATATCGGCCTCCTTTGTAGGAATCTGATTCCTTCACTCCCCACCTGTGGATGTATAAGTGTCCAAAGTGATTCTTTTGCAGTTCATTTTTATGAACAGAATTGTCTTCGAATACTTCATTTTTATAGAAGTAAACCTCAATTTCTTTTAGAATAATTGAGATTCCTTTCAATCTCAATTCATAATTCAAAAGCAAGGATTTGGTCTCATTCTGGAGGCGTATGATTACATCCTGATTTTCATGCACTTTGTTATCCATGATGTTTTACTTATGTTGATGTTTTTCGAAATGCAAAATTAGAGAGAATGGCAGATGTGAACAAACATTTTTTGTTAAAGATTGTTAGGGTTTTTCAAAAAGTTATTAATTAAAAAAACAAAGTATTTTATTCAATTATGGAGTTATAAAGCCCCGCTGGATAACGAGGCTTTCTTGTATATGCGGACAATTATGTCTGCGTAGCAATATTGCTCTCCGCGAGCACGCGGCTACTCTTCCTCTGCGGCGGCTTCCTCGTAGGCTTTGAGGAGGGCCTGCTGGACGTCGGCGGGGACGAGCTCGTAGCTGCTGAAGGTCATGGTGAAGGTACCGCGGCCGCTGGTGAGGGAGCTTAGGGCGGTGCAGTAACGGTTCATCTCGGCCAAGGGGGCCTTGGCTTTCAGCGTGGTGTACTTGCCTTCGGCATCCATGCCCATGACGATGGCGCGGCGACCCTGCAGGTCGGTCATCACACCACCCTGTGCCTCGGTGGGCACGGTGACGGCGATGTCGTAGATAGGCTCCTTGATCTTCGGGGCAGCCTGCTTGAAGGCCTCGCGGAAGGCGGTACGGCCGGCAATCTTGAAGGCCGTTTCGTTCGAGTCCACGGGGTGCATCTTACCGTCGTAGATGTTGACGACGATGTCGCGGGCATAGGAACCGGTCAGAGGACCCTGCTCCATCTTCTCCATGATACCCTTGAGGATGGCGGGCATGAAGCGGGCGTCGATCGAGCCGCCGACGATGCAGTTGTTGAAGACCAGCTTGCCGCCCCACTCCAGGGGGTACTCCTGGGTGTCGCGGATGGGGTACTTGGTCTGGTTGGGCATGCCGTCGTAGTAGGGCTCGATGAGCATGTGCACCTCGCCGAACTGGCCGGATCCGCCGGACTGTTTCTTGTGGCGGTACATAGCCTCGGCGCTCTTGGTGATGGTCTCGCGGTAGGGGATGTTGGGGGCGGTGAAGTTGACGCCGAGCTTATACTGGTTCTCGAAGTACCACTTGATGGTGTTGAGGTGCAGCTCGCCCTGGCAGCCGAGGATGACCTGGCGGAGCTCGCGGCTGTTCTCGAGGGAGAGGGAGCGGTCGTAGGTGGCGAGGTCCTTGAGGGCGGCGCCGACCTTCTCGTCGTCGTTGCTGTTGGCGGCTTTGACGGCGACGGTGTAGATGGGGGTGGGGAACTGGATCTCCTCGACGATGTCGTCGGTGTTCTTCGGGGTGGTGAGGGTATGGTTGATCTTCACATCCTTCAGCTTGATGGTGCAGACGATGTCGCCGGCGCAGGCTTTCTCGACGCGCTGGCGGTCCTTGCCGGAGCAGACGAGGACCTGGCTGACGCGCTCCTTGCTCTGGTTGCAGGCGTTGACGACGTCCTGTGCCTCGGCAAGTTCGCCGTCGAAGATGCGGAGGTAGGTGAGCTCGCCGAGGTTGCGGTCCTTGGCGCTCTTGAAGGCGAAGGCGACGGTGGGGTTGGCGCTGTTGCTCTTGAGTTCCTTGCCGGCTTTGGTCTTGCGGGCCTCGGCGACGTCGCAGGGGGCGGGCACGTTGTCGTTGATGAACTCGAGGAGACGGCTGACGCCGAAGTTCTCCTTGGCGGAGGTGCAGAGGATGGGGAAGAGGTCGCGCTTGTCGATGGCGAGGCGGAGGGCCTTGCTGAGCTCCTCGGGGGTGAGGTCGCCGTTCTCGAAGTATTTCTCCATGAGGGCGTCGTCGGCAGCGGCGGCTTCCTCGACGAGGGCCATGCGCATCTCCTCGGCGCGGTCGGCGTACTCGGCGGGGATGTCGGCGGCGTCAGCCTTGCCGTCCTTGAAGGTGAACATCTTGTTGGCCACGATGTCGACCACCTGGTTGAAGCCCAGGCCGGCGTTGGTGGGGAACTGGAGGACGGTGCACTTCGGGCCGAAGTAGTCGCGCAACTGGTTGACGCAGTCGTCGAAGTTGGCTTTCTCGGCGTCGAGGTGGTTGACTGCGTAGATGATGGGGGTGCCGAGCTTCGAAGCGTAGCGGTTGGCAATCTCGGTGCCGACCTCGACGCCGCTCTGGGCGTTGACGACGCAGACGGCGGCCTCGACCACGCTCATGGCGCTGACGAGCTCACCCTGGTAGTCGGCGAAGCCGGGCACATCGAGGATGTTGACCTTCTTGCCGCCGAACTCGGTGTACATGAGGGTGGTCTCGACGGAGTATTTGCGGTCGAGCTCTATCTCGCGATAGTCGCTGATGGTGTTCTTGCCGTCGACGGTGCCGCGGCGGTTGATCAAGCCGCCGCAGAAAGCCATGGCCTCGGCCATGGAGGTCTTGCCGCTCTTGGCGCCGCCCACGAGGGCGATGTTGCGGATGTCCTGTGTCTGATAGATTTTCATTGTACTATATATTATTTAATTGTTTATCTAACTCAGTGGTTGTTAATACGATAGAGCCGCTGCGGGGCTGCAGCGAAGCCATCGTATCGGACGGCAAATTTACATATTATTTTTGAATTGCGAGCGAGATAATCAAAAATAATGTCATTTTTTTTCGTCGGGCAGGGTCGGCAGGGGCCGGGCGACCGGCAGGCATCTGGTAGGTGTCTGGTAGGTATCTGGTAGGTGAATACTTCGACTCTTTCCCATCATTTCCCACCGATGGGAAAATCGGGGAACTTTTTTTTTCGCACAGGCAAGCCCGTATTCGGATTTTTTTGTATATTTGCACTGACCGACACTTCCCCCGGACTCCCACATACAGTTGACTATTAACCACTTAAATTATATCTT
>CACZWL010000034.1 GCA_902784865.1 uncultured Bacteroidota bacterium
CTCAGGGTCGAGGTTTGGCATCGCGTGCTGGGTGAAGAGGGTCTGCGCCACGGTGCCGCCGCCCGGCGGGGTGCCCGCGGGACCGTAGCTCACCTCCCATTTCTGCGCGAAGCGCCCGGCCTCCCAGTGCAGCCGTGCATGGCGGTTGTTGACGTTCTCCACCCGCAGCGCAGGGCTCTGGCAGTCCGTCGCCAGTATCGGGAATGCCAACGCCATGCCCATGTGGAGTCCTATGGGGCGGTGCCATTCGTCGTCGGTGATGAATTCGAGGTAGTATTTATACGCAGTATCAAATTCGGCCATCTGCCACCCTCCCTTCTCGAACCATGGTATTTCGGGGTACAGGAAGTCGGACGGGTTGCCATATTGGTCCCACGGGAGAGAGTGATAGGCGTGCGTCTCCTGCAGGCACTGTATTGGCACGGAAATTGATGTATCGAGAGTGTTGCTGATGGCGCGGACCTCGATGTAGAAGGAGTCCGTAATGGCCACCGGCGAGTCGAAGTACACTTCGTAGATGTATGAAAGGGTGTCGGAGAAGCCGGTTCTCGTGAGAGCTATGCTTAGAGGGATATTGAAAAATCCTCCCGCCAGCGAGTCGCTGAATGGAACTGTGCCGGAGGCTACGATATTCCGGGCAGAATCAAGCACCATCAGCTGTAGCCGGTCGTACGATTCTTGCAGGTAACGATGCGGGGTGTGAAGATGGGCTTGGCGAGTGAGTGTAACGGCCAGCCCATCAATCGTCATGGGCGAACCGGTATGCATGCCAACCTGTATCTGTCCCGGCCTTTCTTGTAAAGTACCCTCACTGTAATCACCAATACCTATGCCGAATCCTGCCCTGCTGGCAAAAGGGGTCCGAAAGAGGCGGCAATCTAATTCCCAGCCACACCCGGCAGAATGCTCCGGAAGTAGGTCGGGGAACGACGTCAGCATGTATGGTTCGGGCCAGAAGTCGCAGTAGTACCATGGGCGGAAGTTGGAAAAAGATATCGTGTCGCCCCTCTGTGCGCTTGCTCCTGGCAGGAACGCCGCTATCGCAGCCAATAATACTATAACTTGCTTGTTCATAGTTGTTTGGATGAATTGCCGTTTGGTTTTACGATGCAAATATACGAATAAAATATGGTATAGAGGGTGTGCGGACGGGGGAATTAACATTTTTTAACGACACGGGTTTTCCGGCCTCTTTTCCGATTTGTTAATAGATGTTAAACGCACCCTTGTTTAACATCTATTAACAAATCGTTTTTCAGTCACCTACCAGGGTCCTACCATATACCTACCATTCACCTACCAGATGACGTAAGTGTCAGATTTATATGCGTTTAAGTGTAACTTGCTTTGTGTCAGGCGGTTGCGGGGTCTGTTTTTGCATTCCGGGCGCTTTCGAGTCGGTTTTCATGCCTTCCGTTTTTGGTGCTCCAACTTTCATAACAAATGTTAAAATTGCGGTTTTTAACATTTTTTCACACGCCGAACGCGGTGTTTGGAAAAAAAGCAAAAATTTAACTTTTCCATGTCGCGGAAAAGTCGTATCTTTGCATTTTTAAAATAATAAAAAATATGGATACGATAGTCATCTTAGACTTTGGTTCTCAATACACTCAGCTCATAGCGCGCAAGATCCGCGAGCAGAATGTCTACTGCGAAATCCACCCCTACGACAAGGTTCCGGCCCTGACGGCCGACGTGAAGGGCGTCGTTTTCAGCGGCAGCCCCTTCAGCTGCAACGCTCCCGACGCGCCGGTGCCGCAGATGGAGGGCATCAAGGGGCGCCTGCCCCTGCTGGCCGTCTGCTACGGCGCGCAGTACCTGGCCCGCTACGGCGGCGGCCGTGTGCAGCAGAGCAAGATCCGCGAGTATGGGCGTGCCAACCTCACCGTCGTCGACAGCCAGAACCCCCTCCTCCGCGGCGTCCCCCTGGGCAGCCAGGTGTGGATGAGCCACGGCGACACCATCGAGCAGCTCCCCGCGGGCTACACCCCCATCTGCTCCACCGAAAACGTGCAGTATGCCGGCTATCAGATTGACGGCGAGCAGACCTACGCCATCCAGTTCCACCCCGAGGTGCACCACAGCGTCGACGGGCCGACGCTGCTGCGCAACTTCGTCGTCGACATCTGCGGCTGCCGCCAGGAGTGGACCCCCGAGAGCTTCATCGAGACCACCGTCGCCGAGCTCCGCCGGAAGGTGGGGTCGGACAAGGTTGTCCTAGGCCTCAGCGGCGGTGTCGACTCCACCGTCGCCGCCGTCCTCCTCAACCGTGCCATCGGCCACCAGCTGCACTGCATCTTCGTCGACAACGGCCTGCTGCGCAAGAACGAGTTTGCCGACGTCCTCGAGTCCTACCGCGACATGGGCCTCAACGTCAAGGGCGTCGACGCCAAGGACCGCTTCTACGGCGTCCTGGCCGGCGTCACTGACCCCGAAAAGAAGCGCAAGGCCATCGGCAAGACCTTCATCGACGTCTTCGACGCCGAGGCCAAGCTCATCACCGACGCCAAGTGGCTCGGCCAGGGCACCATCTATCCCGACGTCATCGAGTCGTCGTCGGTCAAAGGGCCCAGCCAGACCATCAAGAGCCACCACAACGTCGGCGGCCTGCCCGACTACATGAAGCTGCAGCTTGTCGAGCCCCTCCGCTCGCTCTTCAAGGACGAGGTGCGCCGCGTCGGCCGCCAGCTCGGCATCAAGGACGAGCTCATCGGCCGCCACCCCTTCCCCGGCCCGGGCCTCGCCATACGTATACTCTCCGACGTCACCCCCGAGAAGGTGCGCATACTTCAGGAGGTCGACCACATCTTCGTCCAGGGCCTGCGCGACAGCGGCCTCTACGACCAGGTCTGGCAGGCCGGCGCCATGCTGCTGCCCGTCCAGAGCGTCGGCGTCATGGGCGACGAACGCACCTACGAAAGCGTCGTCGCGCTGCGCGCCGTCGAGAGCGTAGACGGCATGACGGCCGACTGGTGCCACCTGCCCTACGACTTCCTCGCACGCGTCAGCAACGACATCATCAACCGCGTCAAAGGCGTCAACCGCGTCGTCTACGACATCAGCTCCAAACCCCCTGCAACCATCGAGTGGGAGTAGATAATTGAAAAGTCAAAATTGAAAATTGGAATTTTTATGGCGCAACACACTCCGCGGAATAGAAAATGGAACAGGAAACTACTTGCATGCGCAAGCCTGATTTTCATTTTTCAACTATCAATTTTCAATTCCGCACTGGCCCAGGCTCCCGGCACCACGCCCGTCAAGGTCAGCTACGAGACCCAGGTCATCAACGGCCGCAAGTACTACGTCCACATAGTCGAGAAAGGGCAGACCGTCTACTCCATCTCGCGCGCCTACAAGGTGCAGAGCTTCGACGCCGTCACCCACAAGGATATCCACTTCCTCCACCCTGGCGACACCGTCTGGCTGCCCTGCCGCGGCCAGTTCGCCACCACGACCGACGAGTACGAGAACCCCAACGTCGCCGCCCAGCAGTCGGCCACCACGCCGCCGCCCGCCGCCCAGGCCCCGGCCCAGCAGCGCCCCGTGCCCTCCACCTCGGCGGTGCCTGCGCAGCAAGCACCCCAGGCTCCCGCCGCACAGCAGCAGCCGCAGGCCTCGCCATCCGTGCCCCCGCAGGTGCGTAAACCCGGCAAGACCCTCCGCATCTCGCTCCTCATGCCGCTCCACCTCGACAAGATCGGCGAGATATCCACCTCCAAGTTCGACATCGAGCAGCGCGGCAAGAAGAGCTACCGCCAGTTCGAGTTCATCGAGTTCTACGAAGGCCTCCGCCTCGCCCTCGACCAGATGGCCGACAAAGGCATCAGCGTCGACCTCAACGTCGTCGACATCTCCGACAACAGCGTCGAGTCGGTCCGCAACGCCTTCGCCACCCGTGGCGTGGCCAATGCCGACTTTATCGTCGCCCTCCTCTTCCGCGACGCCTTCGACCAGGCAGCCAGCCTCGCCCGCGACTCTGGCGTATACATCGTCAACCCCATGGCCACCCGCAGCGAGCTCTGCGCCGACAACCCCTACATGGTCAAGATACAGCCCTCGGTAGAGAGCCAGGTCGCCGCCATGCTCGCCAACATGAAGGCCGAGCGCCCCGACGGCCACCTCTACGTCATCCACGGCGGCTCCAACGCCGAGAAGCCGCTCCTCGCCGAAATCAAGCGCCAGCTCACCGAGCGTGGCGACATAAAATACACCCTCTTCAACTGGAGCCAGTCGGCAAAGCTCACCTCGGTCCTCAAGGCCACCCCGGGGTGCAACGTCATCAGCATCTACGACCAGAAGCCCGACCAGATGCGCATCTTCGTCAGCACGCTCCTCAACCGCCTCTCGGCCTTCAAGAACAACCCGCCCACGCTCTACACCTTCGGCGACTGGACACAGGACTTCCCCGACGTCGACTTCTCGCAGCTCCAGCAACTCGGCTACCACACCTTCTACGCCTCGTGGGATATGACCAACGCCGTCCACGTCGACTTCCTCAAGGCCTTCCGCGACGCCTATGGCTCCGAGCCTACCTCATCCCTCGCCGCCACCGGCTACGACCTTGCCACCTACATCGTCGAAGGCCTCAGCCGCATCAGCTCCGCCTTCTGGATGCAGCCCACACGCACGCTGCCCTCGCTCATCCACCCCCTCCACCTCGACCGCAAACAGGCCGGCCTTGAAAACGACGCACCGCAACTCTACAAGCTCGAGTACCTGCATTTCGTACCGGCCCAATAAAAACAACCTGGCATTAGAATGGATTACCAGAACACCATACAGAAAGAATTCCGCGTGACCGGCCCCGGCCTCCATACCGGCCGCACCGTCACCGTCACCGTCAGACCCGCCTTCGAAGACTTCGGCATCGCCTTCCGGCGTACCGACCGCACCAATATCATCACCCAGCACGCCCTGGCCGACCAGGTGGGCACCACCAACCGTGGCACCACCCTCGGCTCCGGACGCCAGTCTATCGCCACCATCGAGCACCTCATGTCAGCCCTGCATGGCATGCGCGTCGACAACGCCCTCATCGAACTCGACGGCGGCGAGGTCCCCATCATGGACGGCTCTGCCCGCCCCTGGATGCTGCAGCTCATGCGCGTCGGCGTCCGTCAGGGTACAGTACCCCGCCGTTTCTACACCTTCAAGGAACCCCTCCACTTCGAATACACCCCCACGGGCTCGGTCTTCGACCTCGAACCCTGCGACCACTTCGCTGTGCACTGTGTCATCGACTTCCCCAACAGTGTCATCGGCCGCCAGGAAGCCGACATGAACGACCTCTCGGAGTATGCCGCAAGCATCGCACCTTGCCGCACATTCGTCTTCCTCCACGAGATAGAACCCCTCCTGCACTTCAACCTTATCAAGGGCGGTAGCCTCGACAACGCCCTCGTATACGTCAACAAGGAACTCACACCACGCCAGCTAAAGCGCCTCGGCAAGACATTCAATAAGGACGTAAACAACTTCAAGGTCCATGACGGGGTCCTCAACACCACCGACCCCTACTTCCCCAACGAGCCGGCACGCCACAAACTGCTCGACTTTGTGGGCGACGTACGCCTGGCAGGGTGCATGCTCAACGCCAAGTTCTCTATCTTCAAGCCCGGGCACAAGGCCAACAACGCCTTCGCCCGCTTCCTGATGCAGTACATGAAAGAACATCCCAATAACGAATAATACATTCAACAAAATATGGTTTTATACGACTTACATCCCGATGCCAAGATTGGCGAGAATGTAACCATCTCCAACTTCTCTACTATCTATGAAGATGTCGTCATCGGCGACGGCACATGGATAGGCCCCAATGTGACCATCTTTCCCGGTGCCCGTATCGGCAAGAACTGCAAGATATTCCCCGGTGCCGTGATAGCAGCTGTGCCGCAGGACCTCAAGTTTGCAGGCGAATACACCACCGTGGAAATAGGCGACAACAATACCATCCGCGAGTGCTGCACCATCAACCGTGGTACCGCCGCCAGCGGCAAGACGGTCATCGGCAACGGCAATCTGCTCATGGCCTACGTGCATATCGCGCACGACTGCGTGGTGGGCGACAACTGCGTGCTGGCCAATAATGCCACGCTGGCTGGGCATATCATCATGGGCGACTATGTAATTCTGGGCGGTAAGACTGCCTGCCTGCAGTTCATCCATATCGGTTCGCATGTTATTACCCAAGGAGGTGCGCTGATCGACAAGGACATTCCCCCTTTCGTCAAGGCTGCCCGCTATCCGATACAGTATTGTGGCGTCAACAGCCTGGGCCTGCAGCGCCGCGGGTTTTCACGCGAAAGCATCAACAATATCACCGATATCTACCGCTATATCTTTGTCAAGGGTATGCCTTTGTCCGAGGCTGTCGAGCTGGTGAAAGAGCAGTATGGCAATACCGACGAGGGCAAGCAGGTGCTGGCCTTCATAGGCAACGCCAATACCGGTCTGATGAGCGGCTTCCGCTCTGTCCGTAAGGCAGAGTAGGGGGGTCAGATGCGCACCATGGTAGTCTCGACGATGGCGATGTTTCTGTCGCTGTCGGCATCGCTGACTATGGTCTGGTAGAGTGCCGTGGTGCGCCCGGTCTTCAAGGGTTTGCAAGTGGCCTTCAGGCGGTTGCCGAGGGCAGGGGAGAGGTAGTGGATTGACGCGTCGAGCGACACCCAGTGCAGCACTCCGCCCTCCAGGTCGTCGCTGTTGGCGGCTACCGCTGCCGCAAAGTCGGCAAGGGTATACATGACCCCGCCCATGGCGGCGCCGCGGGCGTTGCGGTGGCGGTCGGTGAGGTCGAGGGTGCAGATGGATTCGTGCACACCGGCATGGGCGATGTTGATGCCGGTGGCCTCGGTGGCGAAGCGGTCCTTCAGGAACACCTCGCGGGCTATAGCGGTGAGGTCCATAGGGTGCGACTATTCTCCCAACACGTTCTTCATTTCTTCGCTGTTCCAATAGGTGGCCTGTCGGAACTCGTTGGTGGCGTCCTTGCTGCGGCTCTCGCTGATGCGGTCGCTTACCAGCTGTTTGATGGCGGCATAGCGGTTGCGGTAGTGCTGCCAGTCGGCCTCGTCCAACTGCTTCTTCTGAGCCAGGTGGCAGAGGACGGCGTAGGCGTGGCTGGCCTTCTGGTCGGGGTAGGCGGCCCATAGTTCGTCGAGGCGGCGGTTCACCTCGTCCCACGAGCGCAGCGTGCCGTTCTCGATGTCGGCCAGCAGGGCGTCCATGTCGGAGCCTGCCACCAGCTGGCCGCCGAGGTTTACCCACCGGCGTTCGCGCCCATTGGCCAGGGTGTGCTTCCCGTTTCCAAGGGCGCCCATGGCGTAGTAGATGAGCATTTCCTCGTAGGCTTTGTAGGCTTCGCCGGGCTTGAGGATGATGGTCTTGCGTTTGCCTTTCTCCATGCCGTAGGCTTGCACTTCGGTCTGGCCGCCGTCCTGGTAGGTTTTGGTGGTCCACATATATAATAGTTCGCGCGCGATGAGCATCTCTTCGGCGGTGTCGGGTGCGAAGGGGTTGAATTCTATGTGCTGGCGTTTGAGCTTGCGCTTGTCGCGTTTGGCGAACTTGGTGATGTTGCGGTTGAGGGCGTACATGTTGTACATCCACCAGTAGGCCGGCATCACTTCGAGTCGGTTCTTGGCGACGTTGTTGTTGACGAGAGCGAAGGGCAGGGTGATGTTGAGTTCGGCGGGGTAGTCGCCTTTGGCCATGAGGGTGTAGGAGGCGAATCGGCTGGAGTGTTTGACGCTGACGCAGAGGCCGGGCCAGTAGCCGCGTCCGGCGCTGAGTTCGCCGTCGGCCGTGCGGCCGTTGTGGTTGCTGCCGAGGGTGGCTCCGGCGGCGACGTTGCTTTGGCCCATGACGAGGGCGGCGATGAGGAACGAGTTGTTGTGGTGTTCTTCGTGGGCGGGGAAGATGATGCTGTTGCCCACTTCGCCGCGGGCGAGGGTGCTGTTGTCGCCCACAACGGTGTCGTTGAGCCGCAGGCCGAATTCCAGCTTGACGTTCTCGCCGAGGATGAAGCGTTCGGCGATGATGCCGTGTTCCAGTCGGCAGTTGTTGCCGATGTTGCCGTCGATGACAGCCACGGCGTTGCGTATCTCGACGCCGTCGCCGACGGTGCCGCGCTGCGGGGCGGGCCATGCTTCGAGGGTTGCCATCAGTTGCTTGCGGTCGCGGTAGCGTGCCCAGAGGTAGGCGTCGGCGATGGTCATGCCTGGGTGTGGGCGCAGCCAGCGGCCGCCGTTTTCGTTCATCACTTCGAGGCGCACGTCGCCGTTGCGGCCGAAGCTCATCTCGCCGATGTTGAAGAGGTGGCAGTCGCGTCCTATGTTGTATGCGTGCAGCAGGCGGACGTCCTCGATGGCGGTGCCGTCGCCAATGGTGCAGTCTTCGATGCGGCTGTTGCAGAGTTTGGCGACGCGGCCGAGGCACACGGTGCCGCCGAAGCGGTTGTCCCAGAGGTTGCCGAGGTCGATGCCGTTGCTGACGCGCAGCTGGCTCCAGTCGCTGGCGCGGTTGCCTTGCTGGCGCAGGAGTGCTGCCTCGTCGTCGGAAAGCCTGCGGTAGAGGTCCAGCCGGTTGCGCAGGTCGTCGGCGCCGCGGAAGACGATGCCCTTCATGCCCAGGCTTTCGGCGGCGCGGACGTTGGCCTCGTTGTCGTCGATGAAGGTGCACTCCTCGGCTTTCAGGCCGTAGCGGTCGAGCAGCACCTGGAAGAGTCTTGCGTCGGGCTTGACCATGCCTTCGGCGCCGCTGACGACGTAGCGGTCGATCATCTGCAGTATGCCGAAGCGTTCGCGGGCCTGGGGAAAGGTCTCCATGCTCCAGTTGGTGAGGCCGTAGAGGGCCACATCGGGCTGGCTTGCGAGGTCGGTCAGGAGCCCGCGCATGCCGGGCATCTCGCCCGTCAGCATCTCCTGCCAGCGCGAGCGGTACAGCTCGATGGCGTCGGCATAGTCGGGCTGGCGTTCTTTCAGCTCGGCGATGCAGCTGTCCTGGCTCTCGCCGGCGTCGATGCGGTTGCGCCAGTGGGCGTCGCAGACGTGGCGGAGGAACCACCAGGCGCGGGCCTCGTCGCCGAAATGCTCGTTGTATACCAGTTCCGGCTGCCAGCGTACCAGCACGTTGCCGAAGTCGAAGATGATGTTTTTCATGTGACTCTCTGTTTTTTTTGTCCGGTTATTTGCTCCAGACTGCTGCCGGCCGCTGGGCATCTGGTAGGTGTCTGGTAGGTATCTGGTAGGTATCTGGTAGGTGAATAGTTCGACTCTTTCCCACCATTTCCCATCGATGGGAAATGGTGGGAAGTGCTGGTCGGAGGCTCTAGCGGTTGGCGTACATGTCCTCGTAGTACTTCATGTAGTCGCCGCGGGTGATGTTGTCCATCCACTCCTGGTTGTCGAGGTACCAGCGGACGGTCTTCTCGATGCCCTCTTCGAACTGCAGGGAGGGTTCCCAGCCCAGTTCGCGCTGGAGCTTGGAGCTGTCGATGGCGTAGCGGAGGTCGTGGCCTGCGCGGTCGGTGACGTAGGTGATGAGGTCCATGTCCTGCCCTTCGGGGCGTCCCAGCAGGCGGTCGACGGTGTTGATGAGGACGCGGATGATGTCGATGTTCTTCCACTCGTTGAAGCCGCCGATGTTGTAGGTCTCGGCCACCTTGCCTTTGTGGAAGATGAGGTCGATGGCGCGGGCGTGGTCTTCGACGAAGAGCCAGTCGCGCACGTTCTCGCCTTTGCCGTAGACGGGCAGGGGCTTGCGGTGGCGTATGTTGTTGATGAAGAGGGGTATGAGCTTCTCGGGGAACTGGTAGGGGCCGTAGTTGTTGGAGCAGTTGGTGACGACGGTGGGGAGGCCGTAGGTGTCGTGGAAGGCGCGGACGAAGTGGTCGCTCGAGGCCTTGGCGGCGCTGTAGGGGCTGTGGGGCTGGTACTTGAGGTCTTCGGTGAAGAAGTGCTCGCCGTAGGCCATGTGGTGCTTGCCGCTGGAGGCTTTGGTGGAGAAGGGGGGCTCGATGCCGTCGGGGTGCGTCATCTCCAGCGCGCCGTACACCTCGTCGGTCGAGATGTGGTAGAAGCGCTTGCCTTCGAACTTCTCCGGCAGTGTCTCCCAGTAGCACTTGGCGGCCTGCAGCAGGCTCAGCGTGCCCATGACGTTGGTCTGCGCGAAGGTGAAGGGGTCCTTGATGCTGCGGTCCACATGGCTCTCGGCGGCCAGGTGGATGATGCCGTCGACGTGCTCGTCCTGCATCAGCTTGTAGATGCCGTCGAAGTCGCAGATGTCCATGCGGACGAACTTGTAGTTGGGCTTGTCCTCGATGTCCTTGAGGTTGGCCAGGTTGCCGGCATAGGTCAGCTTGTCGACGTTGATAATCTTATACTCGGGATATTTGTTGACGAAAAGGCGCACGACGTGGCTCCCGATGAATCCGGCACCGCCGGTGATGATGATGTTCATTGTGTTTTATGCTTTTGGGTTTATGAATGCGGGGTGGTTAGTCGCGTTTGAAGATGTCGCGGGTGTAGACTTTCTCCTTGACGTCGTCGAGCGAGGCGTCGTAGCGGTTGGCGATGATGGCCTGCGAGCGGCGCTTGAACTCGTCGAGGCTGCCGACCACCTCGCTGCCGAAGAACGAGGTGCCTGGGTCGAGGGTGGGCTCGTAGATGATGACGGTGGCGCCCTTGGCCTTGATGCGCTTCATGACGCCCTGGATGGAGGACTGGCGGAAGTTGTCAGATCCGCTCTTCATCGTCAGGCGGTAGACGCCGATGGTCGGCACCGTGGTGCCGGCCTGGAACTGGTTGTTGGTGCTGTAGGCGTAGTAGCCCGCCATCTTCAGCACCTGGTCGGCGATGAAGTCCTTGCGCGTGCGGTTGCTCTCCACGATGGCGCGGATGAGCTCCTCCGGCACGTCGGCATAGTTGGCCAGCAGTTGCTTGGTGTCCTTCGGCAGGCAGTAGCCGCCGTAGCCGAACGACGGGTTGTTGTAGTGGGTGCCGATGCGTGGGTCGAGGCATACGCCCTCGATGATGGCCTGCGTGTCGAGGCCCTTCATCTCGGCGTAGGTGTCCAGCTCGTTGAAGTAGCTCACGCGGAGCGCCAGGTAGGTGTTGGCGAAGAGCTTGACGGCTTCGGCCTCGGTGCTGCCCATGAAGAGGACGGGCACGTCCTGCTTCACGGCGCCCTCCTTGACCAGCCCGGCGAAGCGGTGCGCACGCGCCTCGAGGGAGGCGTCGCCGTGGTCGTAGCCCACGATGATGCGGCTCGGGTACAGGTTGTCGTACAGCGCCTTGCTCTCGCGGAGGAATTCCGGGGCGAAGATGATGTTGCGGCTGCCCGTCTCGCGGCGTATATGCTCCGTGTAGCCCACGGGGATGGTGCTCTTGATGACCATCGTGGCCTCGGGGTTGACCTCCATCACCTTGCGGATGACGTCCTCGACGGCCGAGGTGTCGAAGAAGTTGCGCGCCGAGTCGTAGTTGGTCGGGGCGGCAATGACGACGTATTCGGCGCCGGCGTAGCCCGCCTGCCAGTCAAGGGTGGCCTTGAGCGAGAGGGGTTTGTTGGCGAGGTAGTCCTCGATGTAGTCGTCCTGGATGGGCGACTTGCGGTTGTTGACCATATCGACGCGCTCCGGCACGATGTCCACCGCCGTCACATCGTTGTGCTGCGCCAGCAGCGTGGCCAGCGAAAGGCCGACATATCCCGTGCCGGCAACTGCTATCTTGTTCATATCGTTCTAGGGTGTTTTTATTTCTTATTTTCAATATCATAACGCGCCCACGCGCGCTTTATTGTGCGCATGCGAAAAAAAATCCACCCGTCTCCTAGGCCTCTGGTAGGTGAATGGTAGGTATCTGGTAGGTGAATACTTCGACTCTTTCCCATCATTTCCCATCGATGGGAAAATGAGGGGACACAACCGGCGGAAAAAAAACTTGAAAAAAATTTGGCGGTTTATAAAAAATGTGTATATTTGCACCATGCATCGGCTCTTTGAGAGTTTAAAGAAACGACTGTTTGCCAGCGTATTGTACTATCCACTGACTCCCCCATTTCTGCCCGACGGACTGCCCATAACTGCTCTAGTCGGATTTTTTTTATTAACCATTAAATACACAAAAAGATGAAACAGATCACTACCTTCTTGATGCTGCTAGTGGCACTGACGGTGCCATGGGCGACACCTGTGCAGGCACAGTCGACCTTGACTGTGGCCGACGGCACATCGACCAGCTCGCATGTACCGGTCTACGGCTACTATGCGGATGAATATCTGCGCTGCCAGATACTCTATCCCGCCACCGACCTGGCGGACATGGCCGCTTCCTCGATCACAGGGCTGACCTTCTATGCGTCGGAGAACTCCGTGTCGTGGGGCAGCGCCAGCTTCGAAGTCAAGATTACCGAGATTGCGGCAAGCACCCTTTCGGGTTTCGACGAGTCGGTATCGACCCTGGTCTACTCGGGACCGCTGTCGATAACAAACGGGCAGATGTCGGTGACGTTGACCGTACCGTACATATACAGCGGCGGCAACCTCCTGATGGAGGTCGACAATGTGTCTTACGGCGACTGGGTCAGCAGCACGTGGCTCGGCGTCAACGCCTCGGGTGCCAGCTACCAGGGCCACAGCTCCACCAGCGTGTCCAGCGTCAACCCCACCGCGCGCAACTTCATCCCGAAGACAACCTTCACCTATATGTCTGCGGGAACGGACTTCTGCTACCCCCCCACGTCGCTCACAGCATCCGACATAACGACAACCTCCATAACTATCAATGTGACGGGACATGCAAACTCCACCGTCTCGAACTTCGTGATGCAGTACAAGCTGGCATCGGCCTCGTGGGACGACGACAACGCGGTGACCGAAGTGGCCATGTCAGGCCTGAGCGAGGTGGTGAGCGGACTGAGCCCCGCCACGACGTATTCGTTCCGCGTGCGCAACGACTGCGGCGCCGACAATGTGTCGCCCTGGCGCATGCTGGATGTCGCCACCGAGTGCGACATAATCACCGCCATCCCGTGGTCGGAATCCTTCGACGCCATGACCTCCTTCGGCAATTGCTGGGGCCACATGAGCTTCAGCCCCTCGTTCGGCCAGTATCCTCAACTCTCCAGCTACTACCCCAACCCCGACGGCACTAGCGGACAGAGCGCCTACTTCTACACCTACAGTGGCGCCCAGTTCTTGATAACGCCCGAATTCGACGACCTCGCCTCTCTGTCCGTGGGTTTCTATGCCATGGGCAGCAGCGGTGGCACCATCAAAGTGGGAACCATAGACTCCCTCGCCGATACCTCCACCTTCTCGCCCCTGCAAACCATCACCTTCCCGGGTTCCAGCAGTTGGCAGTACTATGAGGTGCCCCTCACGGCATTCACCGGCACCTCTGGCCGCGTGGCCTTCCGTTTCTATTCCTCCGGCTACGGCGCATGCTACATCGACGAGGTCGCCATCGTGCCCACGCCCAGCTGCGACCGCCCGACGGCTGTCTCTGTCCGCAACGTCACCGACGTCGATGCCGAACTCATCATTGTCGACGCCTCTTTCAACGGCAACTATAGCGTGCTTGTCTATAGCGAAGGCGTTCAGGTTGACAGCATAGCCGCTACCGACACCGTGGTGAACCTCTCTGGCCTCACAGCCAACACGCCCTACACGGTCCGTGTCCTGAGCAATTGCGACGACGGCACCCGAACCACCCCCAGCACCATCAGTTTCCGCACCGCCTGCGTCCCCATCGCGGCTGCCGACCTGCCCTGGACAGAGAGCTTCGACAGCGCCGACGCCAGCCTTTCGTGCTGGACGCTGCTTAATGTCTACAGCGCCTATAGCCCCGGCATCAGCTCATCCTACAGCCACAGCGGCACCCACTCGATGAGCATGTATGCTTCCACCTTCAACCCCGCCCAGGTGGCAGCCCTGCCCCTCTTCGAGGATGACTTGAGCGGCCTGATGCTCACCTTCTGGCTGCGTCCCTACACCAACTATAGCGGCGACGTGGTCACCGACGTCGAGGTGGGCTACCTGCCCAACCCCGCCGATGCTTCCAGCTTTGTGTCGTTGCAGACCTGCACCCCCGACGACAACAGCTGGACGGAGTTTGAGGTCACCTTCCCTGCCAGCGCCAGCGGCCTCATGGCCTTCCGCTACCACGGTACCTCGGCCTACAACGACATCTACATCGACGACGTCACCGTCCAGGAACTGCCCAACTGCGTGGCCCCCGCCAGCCTGAGCGCCACCAATGTCACCACCACCACCGCCACCATCGTGGTCGACGACCCCAACGAGACCAACGACTACTGGCTCTACCTCTCTGCCAACGACAGCGTCCTGCTGAACAGCGACTCCTACGACCTCACCGACCTCACGCCCGGCACCCTGTACACCATCTCTGTGCGCACCAACTGCCCCGACGGCCTGACACGCGCCACCAGCGTCACCTTCATGACCAACCTTGAGAGTATCGAGTTGCCCTACGCCACAGGCTTCGAAGCCGGCGAGGACAGCGCCTGGACCCTCGTCAACGGCACCAACGCCTGGGCCCTCGGCTCGGCCACCAGCAGCGGCAGCTCCCGCGCGCTCTACATCAGCAACGATAACGGCACCTCCAACTCGTACAACAACGGTTCATCCACCGTCTCCTACGCCATCCGTGCCCTCAACCTCGAGAGCGCCGGTGAACATGCCTACAGCTTCGACTGGAAGGGCAACGGCGAGGAAAACTACGACTACCTCCGCGCCTGGCTTGCGCCCGGCACCCCCGCCGTGGTGGCCAACCAGCTGCCCGACGGCACCACCAGCCCCTACGACTATATCAACACCACCCCCACCGGATGGACCGACCTGGCCAACGGCCAGATGAGAGGCTCCTCCAACTGGCAGACCCAGGACGGCACCATCAACATCGCCGATGAAGGCATCTATTGCCTCGTCTTCATGTGGGTCAACGACGGCGGCGTCGGCTCCAACCCACCGGCCGCCGTGGACAACGTAGTGTTCATGCGCAACAGTTGCGCACGTCCTGACGCCATCGTGGTCGACAGCACCGACACCGAGAATATATATATCCACTGGAATGCCGTCGAGGGTGTCAGCGAATATGCCCTCATCGTCAACGGCGAAGTCCTCACCACCAGCGACACCAGCTTCATCATCGACAACCTCGCCCCCAACACCGCGTACTTCATCACCCTGCGCAGCGTCTGCGGCAGCGACGACACCTCGATGACCATCAGCACCAGCGCCCGCACCTCCTGTGGTGTCCTGACGGCTCCGTTTAACGAGGACTTCTCGGTCAACCCACTTGATTGCTGGACCATCTATGACTTCGATGGTGAAGCCAACTCGCGTTGGTACTATAGCGAAGATGGCTATGCCAGATCGAGCTATAACGAGTACTCCAACGCCAACGAGTGGCTCATCACGCCCGCCATCGCCATTCCGTCCGACATGAGCAACCTGACCGTGAAGTGGGATGCCTCTGGCAGCAGTTTCAATTCCGACTATTCTCACCTCACCGTGCGCCTGAGCACCACGGGTATCGACACCGCCAGCTTCACCACCGTCCTCTCGGCCGGTACTTTGAGTGACGGCTGGGAAACCTTCACGGTGCAGCTTTCCGACACCATGGCCGGTCATACCGTCCGTGTAGCCTTCATCCACGACAGTTACAACGACAACGGTCCTTATGTGGACAATGTGTCGGTATACAGCTCGGTGTATCCCCGCGCGGCCGTCAGCGGCCCCACCAGCCTCGTTCAGGATGACACCGCCACCTTCACCGCCACCCTCCTCGAGGGCGACGCCAATGGCCTCACCTACACCTGGACCTCGACCCTCGGCAACACCCTGGTGCCCAGCGACAGCACCGTGTTCTACACCGCCACCACCAGCGGTGAGGATACTCTGAAGCTCGTCGTCACCAATAACTATGGCTCCGACACCGTT
This sequence comes from uncultured Bacteroidota bacterium, assembly GCA_902784865.1. Classification (GTDB taxonomy): domain Bacteria; phylum Bacteroidota; class Bacteroidia; order Bacteroidales; family P3; genus Colimorpha. The sequence continues at coordinate 15,968 of CACZWL010000034.1, forward strand.
TTCATCTATATTAACGTCTGCGGAACCATCACCACCCTGCCCTGGACCGAAGACTTCGAGAGCTACTCCACCGATCCCTTTAGCGCTCCTTGCTGGAACACCGTGTTTGGATCTGGTTCAGCCGTCATTATCAGTACCAGCGCACGTGTCCACGCTGGCGTCCGCTCGCTGCGTTTCAACGGCTATGCCCAGACTCCGAGCACCCTGGTTCTGCCTCCGTTCGCGACCGACATCAGCCAGCTCGAACTCTCGTTCTGGTGTGTGGCTGAAGGTGACAACTCCGGCACGCTCCGTGTGGGATACATCACCAATCCGGCCGACACCACGACCTTCGTCCAGACCCTGGCAGTGCCTGAGTCGAATACCTCCTATGCCCAGTTCGAAGCATCCTTCGCCGGTGCCCCCAGCGGTGCCCGCATAGCCATCCAGCAGGTGAACCCGGGCAGCAACATGTGGTGGTGGATCGACGACCTTGATGTCCACCAGCTTCCCAGCTGCGCCCGTCCTTCCGACGTAACGGTGAGCAATATCGGCGAGACCTCGGCCACCGTCACCATTGCCGACCCGAACAACGCCAACCACTACAGCCTACAGCCTCGTGCTGCGAAGCGGTGCCACCGTCATCGACAGCACTGTAATCACCGCAACCACCCACACCTACTCCACCCTCAGCCCCAACACGGAGTACACCATCAGCGTGCGTACCATCTGCGACGACGGCACCCTGACCGCTGCCACCGCTGCGACCTTCCGCACACCCTGCGGAGTCGAGACGATGCCCTGGAGCGAGGACTTCGACAGCTGGACCGAAAAGTCTCCCTGCTGGAGCTTCCTGAGCGGCAACTACAACGGCGGCAACGGCCCCGC
>CACZWL010000035.1 GCA_902784865.1 uncultured Bacteroidota bacterium
CGGCGAGTGGAGGACGGAGAGCGGCGAGCTGACGATCGACGTCACGGGCCTGGCCAAGGGCGCGTACTTCGTGCGCGTGACCGGCGAGCAGGTGAACGCGATACGCAAGCTCATCGTCAGATAAAGCCTCACCCCCCCGGCCCCCCTCTCCTTTCAAGAGAGGGGGGAGGGGGCGGCCAAAAGGCCGCAAACACTACAACCGAGCTGCGGGCCCCGACGGGGCCCGCAGCTTATTTTTCTAGAAAAACTAGAGATTCTAGAAAAACTAGAGATTCTAGAAAAACTAGAAAAACTAGAGATTCTAGAAAAACTAGAAATTCTAGAAGCCGCCCCTGGCCACCTCCTAGGTATCTGGTAGGTATCTGGTAGGTGAATGCTTCGACTCTTTCCCATTATTTCCCATCGATGGGGAAAATAGGGGAATGCGGCGTGGCGGAAAAAATAATTTTGGCCATGTCGGACGGATTTTGTAATTTTGCAGCGGATTTTTATTGCAATAAAATATGTCAGACACCCTGGTTATAACCCCTACCTACAATGAGAAGGAGAACATCGAGCGCATCATCCGCTATGTCTTCTCGTTGCCCAAAACCTTCCACATGCTCATCGTCGAGGACAATTCGCCCGATGGTACGGCCGACATTGTGAAACGCCTCATGACCGAGTTCCCCGACCGCCTCTTCATCAAGGAGCGCAAGGGCAAGCTGGGCCTCGGCACAGCCTACCTCGACGGCATGCGTTGGGGCCTGGAGCACGGCTACGACTACATGATTGAGATGGACGCCGACTTCAGCCACAACCCCGACGACCTGGAGCGCCTCTACGACGCTTGCGCCACCGGCAAGGGCGACGTCGCCGTCGGCTCGCGCTACGTGGACGGAAAAATCTCCGTCGTCAACTGGCCTATGGGCCGCCTCATGATGAGCTACTATGCTTCGAAATACGTCCGCATCGTCACCGGCATGAAGGTGTGCGACGCCACCGCCGGCTACGTCTGCTGGACCCGCCGCGTGCTCGAGAAGATGAAGTTCGACAAGGTCAAGTTCATCGGCTACGCCTTCCAGATCGAGATGAAGTACACCGCCACCCGCCTCGGCTTCAAGGTGTGCGAGGTGCCCATCGTCTTCACCGACCGCGTCCTCGGCACCTCCAAGATGAGCATGAAAATCTTCAAGGAAGCCTTCTTCGGCGTCATCAGCCTCCGCTTCCGCGACTGGAAGAACTACTGATTCTCCTGCTCCGCGAGATCTCGTAGATCTTGTAGATTTTGCTGACGCATGGAATTTGATGAAATTAAATATCAGGTACGAGGAGCCGCAATGGAAGTCTATGGGCACTTTGGTCCGGGCCTGCTGGAATCCGTGTATGAGAAGGCAATGGTCCGTGAGTTGGAGTTGAGAGGTTTGCAAAAAAGGATTGAGACGTGTGACAATATAATGCCTGCGCAGCCCGCGCGAGCGTAGCGATGCGCGAAATCTACAATCTCGCGAGCGCAGCGAGCAGGAGAAAAGAAAAAGATAAACAGAAATACAAATGAAGAAGATACTACTTACCCTGGCGGCCATCGCCCTCGCCGCCACCGCTTTTGCCCAAAACAAGCTCCTGCAGTGGGACCAGCTGATGGACCGCAGCCTCTACCCTCAGCGCGAGATGATGAGCTTCATCTTCGCCCCCGACGGCAAGACCGTCACCTACTACCGTGGTGGCGACGACAAAGGCTTCTATGGCTTCGACGGCAAGCGCGAGTTCAAACTCACCGAGGCTCAACAGGACTGGCGCAAGCCGCAGAACCACGACCCCAAGCTCGAGGAGCGTGTCGAGAAGAAAGAGGGTAGCCTCTATGTCGACGGCAAGCTGGTTGAGCGCGCCGACGGCTACAACGTCGTCCTCGGCGAGAGCGTCCACCGCAACGAATTCGGCATCAACGGCGGCCTCTTCTGGTCGCCTAAGGCATCCAAGCTTGCTTTCTACCGCATGGATCAGAGCATGGTGGTGGACTACCCGCTGGTCAATACCAAGGCCCGCGAGGCCGAGCCCATGCCCATCAAGTACCCCATGGCCGGCATGCAGAGCCACTGGGTCACCGTGGGCGTCTACGAGCCTGCCACCGAGAAGCTGGTGTACCTCAACACCGCCCGCGACACCACCGTCCACGAGCGCGAGAAGTACCTCACCAACATCGCCTGGAGCCCCGACGAGCGCTTCGTCTTCATCGCCAAGGTGAACCGCGAGCAGAACCACATGTGGCTGGAGCAGTACGATGCCGCCACGGGCGCCTTCGTGAAGGTGCTCTTCGAGGAGACCAACCCCCGCTACGTGGAGCCCTGCGAGCCTATGATCTTCCTGCCAAGCAACGGCAAGCGGTTGCCTGGCGGCGGCCAGTTCCTCTGGTTCTCCATGCGCGACGGCTACAAGCACCTATACCTATATAATATGGACGGCACGCTGGTCAAACAGGTCACCAAAGGCGAATACGAGGTCGAGGAGTTCATCCAGTTCGACAAGAAAGGCGAGAACATATTCATCTATGCCAACAAGGACAACCTCGCCGGCCGCGACGCCTACCGTGTCAACCTCAAGAAGGGAACCATGGAGTGCATGACTATGACTGAGAACGGCCTGCGCGGCACCCACACCGTGGCACTCAACGAGCAGGGCACCATGTGGGTCGATGTGTGGAGCAGCGTCGATGTGCCTGCACGTGCCGACCTGCGCGACTGGAAGCACAAGAACCCCATCAAGACCTTCTACACCGCCGAGAACCCCCTCAAGGACTACGCCATGCCCACCGTTAAACTCGGCACCATCAAGGCTGCCGACGGCAAGACAGACCTCTACTACCGCCTCATCACGCCCCCCAACATGAAGGCTGGCGAGAAGTATCCCACGCTGGTCTATGTCTATGGCGGCCCGCACTCGCAGCTCGTCACAGACAGCTGGCTGGTCGGGGGCAACCTCTACTTCCTCCGCCTCGCCCAGCAGGGCTATGTGGTCTTCACCCTCGACAACCGTGGCACCGACAACCGTGGCTTCGAGTTCGAGAGCTGTACCCACCGCCGCCTCGGCGAGGTCGAGATGGCCGACCAGATGGAGGGCGTGAAGTTCCTGCAAAGCTTGTCCTATGTGGACAAGGACCGCATGGGCGTCGAAGGCTGGAGCTTCGGCGGCTTCATGACCATCACCATGAAACTGGCACATCCCGAGGTCTTCAAGGTGGGCTGCGCCGGCGGCCCCGTCATCGACTGGAAGTGGTACGAGATCATGTACGGCGAGCGCTATATGGACACCCCGCAGGAGAACCCCGAGGGCTACGAAGCCACCTCCCTGCTCGGCAAGGCCAAGAACCTCGAAGGCCGCCTGCTGGTCATCCAGGGTGCCGAGGACAACACCGTCGTGCCGCAGCACAGCACCGAGTTCGTCGAGCGCTGCATCAACAACCTCAAGCAGGTCGACTACTTCGCCTACCCCCACCACGAGCACAACGTCCTCGGCCGCGAACGCCTCCATCTCTACCAGAAGATGTTCCAGTACTACGAGGACTTCCTGAAATAAAGGATTTACATGTTCACGCACTGGCACATTCATACATTCACACATTAACGCATTCCCAATAATGTTCACAGGAATTATAGAAACGACGGCCCGAGTCGTCAAGATAGAAAAAGAGAATACCAACTACCACTTCACCCTCGAGGTGCCCTTCGGCGACGAGCTGGCCATCGACCAGAGCATGGCCCACGACGGCTGCTGCCTCACCGTGGTGAAGGTCGACAAAGAGAAGAAGCAGTATGTGGTCACCGCCATGGACGAGACCATGCTGAAGACCAACCTCTCTACCTGGCAGGTGGGCACCGAGGTCAACGTGGAGCGCTCCATGCGCATGGACGGCCGCTTCGACGGCCACATCGTCCAGGGCCATGTGGACCAGACGGCCACCTGCACCAAGGTCGTCGACGAGAACGGCTCCTGGCGCTTCTACTTCAGCTACGACCCCAAGAACGCCCCCAGCATCACCGTCCCCAAAGGCTCCATCAGCATCAACGGCGTCAGCCTGACGGTGGTGGACAGCGAGCCCGGCATGTTCTCCGTGGCCATCATTCCTTACACCTATCAGGTGACCAACTTCCACAATTTCCGCCCCGGCACCGTCGTCAACATCGAGTTCGATGTCTTCGGCAAGTATGTGCAGCGCCTGCTGGAGCAGTATATGGAAGCTAATGCGTTAGTGCGTTAACGCGTTAATGTGCAATCGTGTAAGTGCGACGCAATACGTAAGCGTCAGCCACTAACGCATTAACGCAATCGCACAATGACGCGATTAGTCATCTTGGACTTCGACGGCACCCTGGCCGACACGCAGCCCATCATCATAGCCTCTGTCCAGGCGACGCTGCGCGAGCTGGGGCTGCCCGCGCGCAGCGATGCCGAGTGCGCCGCCATCATCGGGCTGCCGCTAGCGAAGTGCTTCACCACGCTCTGCGGGGTCGACGACGACCTTGCCGAGCGTTGCGCCGATGTCTACCGCCGCGTCTTCGACGAGCTGAATACCGACGGCACCGTCTGCCTCTTCCCCCATGTGCTGGAGACCCTCCATACGCTGCACGACCGTGGCCTGCAGCTGGCCATCTGCAGCAGCCGCGGGCGCCCCACGCTGGAGGGCTTCGTGAAGGCTTTCCGCTTGGAGGATTATGTCGGCATGGTGGTCAGCGCCAACGACGTGGCGCACCACAAACCCCACCCCGAGCCGGTGGAGGTGATTCTCAAGTCGCTGAATGTCAGTCCTGCCGAGGCCTTGGTGGTGGGCGATGCCAGCTACGACATACTGATGGGCCGCGCAGCGGGCTGCCGCACCTGCGGCGTCACCTACGGCAACCAGTCGGCCGACCAGCTCGGCGCCGCAGGCGCCGAGTTCCTGGTCGACAGGTTCGACTCACTGCTCTCGTTGCCAGTGCTTTGACGCGGCTGCGCGGGGTCGTCTGCCGCCGCCGCGGCATAGCGTGTCTCCGACACCTCGCCGCCGACCCCTTCGGCGAAGGCCCATACGTGCAGGTCGCCGCTGGCGAAGTTCTGTGGCATAAGCAGTTGCGTCCTTCTGCGGCCGCGTTCCGCGGCCGCACACACGCCCGTCGCCGCCGCGGGGCTATAAATATATATATGTATACGGTCGGTCAGCCTGCCGCCGTCGGCAGACCAGCTGACGGCGATGGCACCGCGCTCATCCACAGTGTATTGCAGCCTGCGCGGAGCCGCCAGCGTGCCCAGCGAGAAGCGCAGGGCGGGGTAGTTGATTCCGTGGGTTCCGGATTCTCCGGAGAAGCACTCGTGGTTGAGCCGCAGGAAGGTGTTGCCTTCGGTCAGGCCTTGCCTGTCGGCTTCGGCGCGGAGGCCTGCGCGCAGCACCGGCGTGGCCGGCGAGGCAAACTGTATCATCGTCTTGAAGCGGCTGCGTTGTTGCAGCTGAGGCGCTGATTTCCTGTCTTTTATGTGCGGCACATGCGTCCGCACGCACCACAGCCCCTTGCGGCGGTAGCCTACCACCATGCCGACGCGTCCGATGAAGCCGCCGAGGATTCCTTGTTCTATTTTGGCCATGATTATGATGATTTCTGATTTCTGGTTGGAGTTTTCTTTTAACGGCGAATGTCTCTAATTGCACGAAAGCTTGCGCAGGTCAATTGACGGCTAATTACTCGAATTGGCCTCTCACCTCACACCTCTCGCCTTTTTCATTTACCACAACGTTCGTTCTCGGACTTTATTGCATCGATACACCAAGAAAGTAAAAAGCGGAGCAAAAGGGGAGTGGTGTAAAATGCTGAGTTACAGCGTGTAGAGGGGCGGGAATTTTTTTGCGTAAGGGTGTTTTTTTCGTGGAGACGGGCTTTCAGGGCACGGGGTCGTAGCCCGAGCCGCCCCAGGGGTTGCAGCGCAGGATGCGCTTCAGCGCGAGCCACCCGCCGCGGAAGGGTCCGTACTTTCGTATGGCCTCCTGGGCATACTGCGAGCAGGTGGGGGTGTAGCGGCAGGCCGGGGGCGTCAGGGGCGAGATGCAGGTGCGGTAGAAGGCTATGAGCGCCAGCATCAGTCGGCTGAGCAGCCACTTGAAGCCGTTGTAGAGTTGTTTCATGGTTGGCCGGGGGTGGGGTTCTGCGTGCGCAGGATGTCGGCTCCGAGGGCCTCGACGAGTTTGTCCATCTTGCGTTCCAGCTGCTGGTAGGTCATGATTTCGTTGCCGACGTATACGAGGGCCAGTGCGATGCGCAGGCCGTTCTGTGCGAGCAGGTCGTAGAGGAGGTGCTTGCGCATGCGGTAGCATTCGCGGGTGAGTCGTTTGACGCGGTTGCGGTCGACGGCGTGGCGGAAGCGTCGCTTGGGGGCGACGATCATCACCTGGCAGGGGGGGAGGGGAGCGGGGTGTGGGGAGGGAGGTGTGGGGTGTGAGGTGCGGTTCTCCGACGGGGCGCGGTCGGCATTGTCGATGGCGAGCCACTGTATGCTGTAGGGGTATACCATGAGGCGCCGGCCCTCGGCGTAGAGGCGGTCGATGAGCCTGCGGCTGCACAGGCGTTCGCACTTGTGGAAGGTGTAGGTCACGCCTTCTTGGCTTCGGATTCTTTCTTGGCCTTTTCGGCGGCGCGAGCGGCGCGGCGTGCTGCGGCCTGCGCTTTTTTCTCCTCCATGCGCTGCTTGTAGACCTCCTTGTTGGCGATGACGGGCTTGGTCTTCTTGTGCGAGGTGGAGGTGGAGCGGGTGGTGTGGCGGGTCGGTTCGCCCTTCGAGGCGATGACGGCCTCCTGGGCTTTGCCCATGATGTGGTTCTCGATAGCCATGGCCATCGAGGGTGCCGACTGGGTGGGGGCGGCGATGCCGAGCTTGATGCCGTGCTCCTTCAGGGCGGCGTGGGTCGAGGTGCCGAAGGCGGCGATGAGTACGTTGCGCTCCTTGATGTCGGGGAAGCTTTTCACCAGGCTGCGCACGCCGATGGGCGAGAAGAGGGCGATGCAGTCGAAATCCTCGAGGTTGAACTTGGTGAGGTCCTTGGGCGCCGAGGTGTACATCGGGGCTTTGGTGTACTTTAACTTGGCCTTGTCGAGGGCTTTGGTGTACTCGGTCTGCTTCTCGTCGCTGCAGGGGAAGAGGAATTTCTCGTCGCGGTGCTTGCCCATCACCTCGATAAGGTCGGAGAAATACTGGTTGCCGAAGAAGACTTTGCGCTTGCGGTACTGTATGTAGTTCTGCAGGTAGAGGGCGATGGCCTCGGTGGAGCAGAAGTACTTCATGTCGTCGCTGACGGTCTCGCGCAGGTCCTTGAGCATGCGGAAGAAGTGGTCGATGCTGTTCTTGCTGTTGAAGACGATGGCGGTGTAGTCGCCTATATGGATGCGGGTCTTGCGGAACTCGGAGGCTGTGATGCCCACCACATCGAAAAACTTGTAGAAAGTGATGTCGACATTGTGTTTGTTGATAAGATTTCGGTAGGGAGACTTCTCCAAATCAGCCGGCGCGGGCTGCGAAATCAGTATTTTTTTGATTTTCATACTCTATCTGTATATTCTCTCAACTGTATGTTTTACTGTAAGATAAACCACTTCAATAGGGCCAGAATCGGTATCGATTCGACGATGCAAAGATAGTAAAAAAGATAGAAACAGTGGCCATTTGATTGTGTTAAAAATACTTTCATGCCCTGAAAAAGCCTTGAGGCAAAGGCCAAACCGACGAACACCGCGAGGACAACGAGCATGACATTCCGCGCGCCGGGCAGGTAGAAGAACAGCGGAATGAGCAGCATGAGGACCGTAGCCGTGGCGAGGTGGAAGAGGTAGTTGCCGGTGATGAGCTGCTTGACCTCCTGCTGCCGCTCGAAGATGTTGCCCAGCAGGCGCATCACCCCGTTGCGAAGGACATAGAGCAGCGCGGTGGCCGAAGCCAGCAGCAGGTAGCCTGGCAGGCCGCTCTCGGGGATGGCCATGGCGTGTGCCGGCAGGCAGAGGGCGGCCACCACCAGCAGCCCCATAGGCAGCAGGATGACGTTGCGGTTCAGATTGCAGTCGCGCACCAGACGGTCGGCGGCGCGGCTGTCGAAGAGGGCCTTGCCCAGCTGCCCCACCCTCACCTTGTGCAGGCGGTAGTAGACGCAGAGCAGCGCCCCGATGACCACCAGCGTCGAGAACACCCAGGCGGGCGTCGTCTGTTGCTGCCGCGGCAGCATGTTGCCGTGCTCTACCTGCAGCGTGTGGTGCTTGAACATCGAGGGGCGCACCACCGTGTCGGGAAGTTCGCGGTGCGGTAGCAGCGAGTCGAGCGGTATGCCCGTATTGACCTCCCTGGCCGCCCCTTCGGGTTGCGGAAAGGAGTCCCAGAGCCAGAACGGCAGGGTGGCAAGGTCGAGGGTATCGGTAGGGGTTTGGGTCATGGATTAGTCGTTGTGTATGATGAGTTTGCGGTATATGGTGCGTTGGCTGTCGGAGGCCACGAGCAGGTAAACCCCGTCGGCGAGCGCCGGCAGGTGCCATAGGGTGCTGCCGTCGATGCGTCGGTGTGCCACCTGCCGCCCCACGACGTCCAGCAGGCGCACCTCCATGGGGCAAGGTGTCTCGATGTGCAGCAGTGTCGCGGTCGGGTTGGGGTATATCCGCAGGCTGTCGGATCCCCTGTCGGCGATGCCGAGGGTGGCTGTGGTGCAGAAGCTGCCGCCGGTGTCCCAATAGGACATGGGGAGGCTGATATCGTCGACCCACACGCAGTCGCTGCCTTCAGAGACGCTGTGGTCCTTGGCGTAGCGCCAGCGGAGGGTATGCTTGCCTGCAGGGATGAAGTAGCGCACGCGGTACCAGCCGGCTTCGCCGAATACCACAGGCAGGTATCGCAGCCCGTCGATGCTGAAGGTCATCTGGTCGGTTTGCGGTTCGGAGGATACTTTGACCCAGAAGCTGATGGTGTCGTCGTAGGGAAGGTTGACGGTCAGGAGCAGGTCGGAAGTCTCGTTGTGTCCTATCGGTGCCGAGCGTATGCTTTGGCGGCCGGAGTGGCTGACGGTGCTGTCGATTACCCAGGGCATGCGGCAGGAGCGGTCCCAGGGGAGGCGGTCGAAGCCCTGCTCGAAGTCCTCGATGCGTTCGCCCGGCGAGAGCCAGTGCTGTTCCATGTGGTTCCAGCGGCCCTGATGGAGGCTGGCGGCTATGCGGAGGTGGCACAGGCTGTCGGGCGTGGTGAAGTGCAGCAGGGTGTCGCCGGTGACCGTGAGGGTTCCGCCGGGCAGGGGTTCCGCCTCGAGGCACAGCGAGTCGTAGTTGCCGCTGATGTGGGCCACCAGACGGTAGGGTGTTGCGGGCACGAGTCGCCGTACCTCGCGGAGGCCATCGGCGGTGAGCAGGCGCAGGGTGAGGGTGGGGTAGGGGGTGCTGGCCGGGTGGCGGAGGGTGAGGTCGGCAAGGAGGGTGTCGGTAGCGGCCAGGAGCGAGGCCTGCCAAAGGGGGTGAGTGCCGATGGTTGCGATGGCGACGGGCAGGGCCACGGCGGCCGTGTCGCCAGGCATGAGGGAGTCGATCACGGCCATCTGTCGGCCGATAGTGGCTCCGGCAAGGGTGTCGTCGGGCTTCTGCGTAAGCAGGATGCTGAGGCTGTCGAGGCGTTGCGTGCCGACGTTGTGGACGGTGCAGCGCACCAGGGTGTCGGAGATGCTGACGTTGCGGAGGGCGACGGCGAGCGCCATGTCGGTGGCCACGCCGAGGGTGTCGGCTAGCGGAATCAGCCCCGGTCCGGAGACGGTGATGACGAGGGGCATGGTGTCGAGGGCGCGGCGCAGGTGGATGACGGCGTGGCCCAGGCTGTCGAGGGTGGCTATGCCGAGGAGGCTGTCGGCCTGCATGGCGGCGACGAGGGCGTGCGGAGTGCCGCTGAGGGCTATGCTGCCTTGGCCGTTGCGGGGGGTGTCGGCGACAGCGAGGGTGGCCCGTTGCGGCAGCCCCAGCCACGGGCGCAGCGAGGGGTCGCCGAGGAGGCAGTAGATCTCCCAGTAGAAGCCGCTGTAGGGTGAGCCGAAGGCTGTGACGGCGAGGTTGCCGGCGTGCAGCAGCGAGCCTTGCGTGGCGGCCATGGGGTCGGCGGCCAGCCAGCGGTCGAAGGCGCCGGGGCGCAGGCTGTCGTATGCGGGGTTGAGGGCGAAGGGGGTTTTGGGGCCGACGGCCCAGTAGTAGTCCTCGGCCCAAAGGGTCTCGTTGGTGGCGCCGATGACGCCTATGGCGCCGCCGTCGGCCATGCGCAGCAGCTGCTCGCCGAAGCCGTCGCCGCTGAAGTCGTTGGAGCGGCAGCAGTTGTTGACGAAGAGCAGTGGCTGGCGGAAGGCCAGTGTGTCGAAGGTGGCGGCGGTGGCGGCCGGCGAGGTCCAGCCGGTGGTGCGGCAGTGGGCGGTGTAGTTGAGGAAGGCTGCGCCGAGGCTCAGGTCGCGCAGTATGTCGTCGAGTTGCGAAGCGGAGGCGGGGTTGCGGTAGCAGAGGGTGTCGGCAGAGGGGAAGCGGCGCATGACCTCGGTGCCGAGGTAGTTGACCTGGCCGTTGGTGGTGGTGGGGGCAATGGAGGCGTGCTCCTCGCCGGCGACGAGGAGGACGCGGCCGAGGGCCAGGGTGTCGAGCGAGCGGCCCTGCTCGTAGCCGATGGTCTTGGCAATCAGGTTGCCGAGGGCTATGGTGTCGGCCACGGGCCAGCGGCCGAGGAGCGCGTCGGGCAGGTGGTCGCCGGTGAAGTCGGAGTAGAAGAAGTCGGTGACGTGGTTGCCCATGGAGGTGGGGCGTGTGGTGCCGAGGAAGGGGCGCAGGTCGTCGTAGTCGCCGACCAGGAGGATGAACGCAGGGGCGAGCCGCAGGGGCGTGGCGTCGTCGAAGAAGGGCCGCATGAGGGCCTTGACGCTGTCGCGGTCGTTGGTGTCGGCATAGAGCTCGACGACGTCGAGCCCCAACTGCCGCTTCCAGGCGACGAACGGCTGCAGGGTCTGGCGGAAACGGGGGCGCGAGACGACGAGCATGCGCTGCGGTTGGTCGGCGATGGCAAGGGGGCTGGCGCTGCTGGCATCGAGCCGCACGGCAAGGCGGGCGTCGAGCGAGGTGTAGCATCGCAAAGTGTTGCTTTGGGGGTTGTAGGCCGCGGGGCGCACCGTGAGGCGGAAGAGCTGCCAGGGGCCCATGGCGCCGAGGTCGTCGATGTCGACGGGGTTGCCGCCGCGGTACCAGTTGCCGGACGCATATATCTCTTTGTCAGCGTGGTAGTCGGGCGGCGGCGAGTCCTTGCCCCACGGGTCGGTGATGGGGGCCAGGGGTGCGGCGGTGCCGAGGGTGAACGGGTGCTCGCCCTCGATGGCGGCGACCTCGAGGCGGCTGCCTTTGGGGAGCCTGACCAGGGTGGAGGCCGTGGGGAGGGCGGGGGCGCCGACGCTGCCGGCGGCGAAGTGCATGCCCTCGCAGACCAGCATGGCGTACGGCGGGTCGGCGGGGCGCAGGCCGAGGCTGCCGGGCCACTCGAAGCGGAGCAGCAGCAGGCTGTCGCCCTCGGCCGTCAGCGTCAACGCAGGCTTTGCGCCGACTTGAGCCGAAGCAAGAAGGCAGTGTAACAGACAGACTGCCAGCAGTATATAGCGTCGAACGAACACCCGATGGCCTATATTGTACGGGTGCAAAAATACAAAAAAAAATCCACACCTCGGCACCCGCGTTGGCCGAACTTGGCGCAATTTGACATAATGCACACAGTAGCAGTGTGTTATAGTTTCGGTGAAAAGGCGGTCGATTTTTCGAAAAAAAGTTGAAAAATGGCCCAATTTTGCCGATTTATAACATGTTGATAATCAGTGCTGTGAAAGTATCCCCTTTTGCTCCGGTTTTGATTTGGTAGGTGTCTGCTTGGGGGAGGGTTGCCATAAGGGCGCCGTGGGGTTGCTGAGGGGGGTGCCGGAGGGAAAGTCGGCAAGTGCCCCATATGCGCTCATTATAAGCGATTTGCATAAAAAAAGGACAAAAAATTTGGTCATGTGGGACCAATGGCGTATCTTTGTACCCTGAAAGAAAAAGCCTATGGCCAACGTAAAATGCTCAATACCAAAGGGAACGCGCGATTTTCTGCCTGCAGAGATGGTGCGCCGTAACTATATTTTCGATACTATACGCGCGGTTTTCAAGGCGTTTGCCTTCGAGCCGATAGAGACCCCGTCGCTGGAAAACCTGTCTACCCTGATGGGCAAGTACGGCGAAGAGGGCGACAAGCTGCTCTTCAAGGTGCTCAACAGCGGCGACTTTATGGATGGCGTAGACTTTGGCCAGGACTACCACAAGGTGGCGCCGCAGATTTGCGAGCGCGGCCTGCGCTACGACCTGACGGTGCCCTTCGCGCGCTTCGTGGTGCAGCACCGCGACCAGTTGGCCTTCCCCTTCCGCCGCTATCAGCTGCAGCCCGTCTGGCGCGCCGACCGCCCGCAAAAGGGCAGATACAGAGAGTTCTACCAGTGCGACGCCGACATGATAGGCTCCACCTCGCTGCTCAACGAGCTGGAGCTGGTGCAAATGATAGACGCAGTGTTCAACAGGCTGGGTATCAGCGTCTGCGTCAAGATAAACAACCGCAAGGTGCTGGCCGGCATCGCCGAGATGATAGGGGCGCCGGAGCGGCTGGTGGACATCACGGTGGCCATCGACAAACTCGACAAGATAGGCATCGACAACGTGCGCAACGAACTGAAAGAGCGCGGATTGAGCGACGCCCAGGTCGCTGCCCTCGACCCCGTCTTCTCGCTCAGCGGCGATGCCGGCCAAAAGCTCGACGCGCTGCAGCAGATGTTTGAGAACGTGGAGGTCGGGCAGCACGGTGTGGCCGAGTTGAAGGAGCTTTTCGGCTACATCGACGCTGCGGGCGTGGGTTGCCGCGTGGAGCTGGACCTCACTCTGGCCCGCGGACTGAACTACTACACCGGCGCCATCTTCGAGGTGAAAGCGCTCGACGTAAGCATCGGAAGCATCTGTGGCGGAGGCCGCTACGACAACCTGACCGGCATCTTCGGCATGCCCGACGTCAGCGGCGTGGGCATCTCGTTCGGCGCCGACCGCATCTACGACGTGCTCACCGAGTTGCAGGCCTTCCCCGAAGGGTTGGAACAGTCTGCCCGCGTGATGTTTATCAACTTCGGCGCTGCCGAGCAGGCGGCCTGCGTGGGCATCGCTGCGCGGCTGCGCGGCGTCGGCATATCGACGCTAATCTATCCCGATGCCGCCAAGATGAAGAAACAGATGGACTACGCCAACCGCAAAGGCATACCGTTTGTGGCCTTCGTGGGCGAGAGCGAGATGCGCGACGGCACCGTCACCCTCAAAAATATGACCGACGGCGTGCAGCAGACCTTCACGGTTGACCAAATGATTGCCTGCCTGCAATGAAGCGCCTGCTGTTCATAGCGTTGCTGCTGCTGGGCCTGCCGATGGCATTGAGCGCCCAGGACACGGTCGTCGTCTACCGTACCGACACGGTGACGCTGCAACGCGTGGACACGGTGACCATCATACGCACCGATTCGGTCTACATACTCCGCACCGACACCGTCGTCCGCCGCGAGGCCGACACGGCAGCCCTCAGCGCCATGAAGGAGAAGGAGAAGTTCTACCGCGAAATACTGAGCGCCAACGGTGTGGACAAAGAGAAGCTCGAGGCCGAGCGTAACTACTACATCCACATGGTCGACTCGCTGCGTGCCTTGGTGCGCATCGCCGAACTGGAGAACGTGCGCAAGGAGGAGGCCAACAAATACCTCGAAGAGCGTGTCCGCATCGCCGAGGAACGCACCGCTCAAGTCACCAACCGCAAGAAGAAGGTGCGCCCGATACAGGGCGTGGCCATGCGCTTCTACCGCACGCCGGAGTGGGAGTTCATCCTCCGCAGCGGCGAGCAGCAGGGCACCTACGAAAAGCTGCTCAGCAACCGCAACGCCGGCAGCATCGAATTCGACTACGTCACCGGTGCCTCGGTCATGCTGTGGGACCTCACCAAATATTTCAACAAAGACCTCACCATCGGCAGCGACAGCCTGGCCCGCACCATCCGCCGCTTTGACCAGGATTTCGCCTACGACCTCGGCCTCTACGTCGGCTTCGGCGGCAGCAACCTCTTCAAGAATTTCTACGTCGGCGCCAGCTTCCGCTTTGTCGACTTCTTCTATATCACCGGCGGTGTCAACATCGCCGAATACACCGTGCTGAAGGACGGATACGAGGACAACCATCCCGTGGGCGACAACCTCAGCCTCAAGGACGTCACGGCCAGCGCCTGGCTCGTCAAACCTTTCATCTCGCTCTCAATCGACCTCGACTTCTTATCGTATATAAAAAAATAGCCTATGATATTCAACTCTATCCAATTTGCACTCTTCCTGCCGATAGTCTTCCTGCTCTACTGGTTCGTGTTCGACAAGTGGATCGCCAAGTCGAAAC
>CACZWL010000036.1 GCA_902784865.1 uncultured Bacteroidota bacterium
TTTCTCAAACGGCAATAATATCATCTGAAATCCGACCATTAATTTTGTCCATTAGAGAACAAGTCCTCAAAAAAACCATTAATTTTGTCCATTACACCGTTTTTTTTGAAAAAAAATGGCGCAGGGGTCGATTTTTGCTAGTTTACAAGCCGCTGATTGACAGTGCCTTGACCCTATCCTCTTCTTCCTTGGTTCGTCTATGGTAGGTAGTCTCCAGAGCAGGGGTAGAAAAAGAGACCCCGGCAGGGGTCTGCCGGGGTATGGTAAGGGGGGCGACGGGCGGCTGCCGCGGGCGCCTACTTGATGAGGTTGCCCAGGATGTCGCGGGTGATGGTGCGGGTGGCTGCCGAGGTGGCGTTCTTGATGACCTTCTGGCCGGTCGAGGTCGAGGACTTCGTCTTCTTGCCGGTGACTTTGTTGCTGACGGCGGTGCCGACCGAGGTGGCCACGGTGGCGGTGACGGCCGTGAGGACCGCTTTCATCACTTTGGAGAAGACGCCGGACTTCTTTTTCTCGGCCTTGGGAGCCGTTTCCTGCACCTCTTTGGGGGTGCGGGCGGGCTTGGAGGGGGCCTCGTCGACAGTGGCGACGGCGGCTGCGTCGGCCTCGCGGAGGAGCACCTCGAAGGCGCTCTCGCGGTCGACCATGGTGTCGTACTTGCCTGCCAGGCGGCTCGAGCGGACGATGGCGGCGCGCTGGTCGGGGGTGATGGCGCCGATCTGCGACAGGGGGAAGAGCACCTTGGCGCGCTGCACCACGCAGGGGGCGCCTTTGGCGTCGAGGAAGCTGACGAGGGCCTCGCCGGTCTCGAGGTTCATGATGGCCTCGTCGGTCTTGAAGGCGGGGTTGGGGCGGAAGGTGTCGGCGGCGGTGCGGACGGCCTTCTGGTCCTTGGGGGTGTAGGCGCGGAGGGCGTGCTGGATGCGGTTTCCGAGCTGTCCGAGGATGCTCTCGGGTATGTCGGTAGGGCTTTGGGTGACGAAGTAGATGCCGACGCCCTTGGAGCGTATGAGACGAATGACCTGCTCGATTTTGTCGACGAGGGCCTTGCTGGTGTCGTCGAAGAGCATGTGGGCTTCGTCGAAGAAGAAGACGAGCCTGGGGAGCTCCATGTCGCCCACCTCGGGGAGGGTGCTGTAGAGCTCGCTGAGGAGCCAGAGGAGGAAGGTTGAGTAGAGCTTGGGCTGCAGCATGAGGCGGTCGGCGGCGAGGACGTTCATGATGCCTTTGCCGCCCTCGGTCTGCAGGAGGTCGAATATGTCGAAGCTAGGCTCGCCGAAGAAGCGGTCGGCGCCTTGTGCGTCGAGCTGCAGGAGGGCGCGCTGAATGGCGCCGACGGTGGCAGTGGAGATGTTGCCGTACTGTGTGGTGTATTCTTTGGCATGCTTGGCCACGTAGTCGAGCATGGCGCGGAGGTCCTTCATGTCGAGGATGAGGAGGCCGCGGTCGTCGGCGATGCGGAAGACGATGTTGAGCACCCCGTCCTGCGTCTCGTTGAGGCCGAGGAGGCGCGAGAGGAGCTGGGGGCCCAGCTGGCTGACGGTGGCGCGGATGGGGTGGCCCTGCTCGCCGAAGACGTCGAAGAAGCGGACGGGGCAGGGCTGGAACTGCGGGTTGGGTATGCCGAAGGCATCCTTGCGCTTCTCGATGAACGAGGACATCTGCCCCGGCTGGCTGATGCCGCTGAGGTCGCCCTTCATGTCGGCCATGAAGCAGGGGACGCCGGCCTGGCAGAAGGACTCGGCGAGGACCTGCAGGGTGACGGTCTTGCCGGTGCCCGTGGCGCCGGCCACTAGGCCATGGCGGTTGGCCATGCGGCCATCGATACAAAGGTTGCCATCGTCACAGTGTGCGATGTACAGTTCGCGGTTGTCGGTAAACATGGCTTACTGAGGCGTTTAGAAGGTATAGTTGAAGCCGACCTTGAGGAGGGGGCTTTCCCAGCGGAGGGTCTCGGTGAGGGTGTTGGCACCGGCGTAGAAGGTGCGGTTGTAGGACTTGACGTCGTCGAAGCCTTCGGCCTCGAAGCCCTGGGTCTCGGTGACGTCGATGTAGCCGATGGAGAGGAAGTCGAGCATCACCTCGAGGCTCATATGGGGCGTGAACTCATAGACGACGGTGGGTTTGAGGCTGACGCCCCAGGAGAAGTAGGTGATGTGGTCGTCTTCCGGATCCTCGTCGCGCAGCTCGAGCGGATTGGGGAAGAGCAGCGTGGTAAAGCTGCGCTTGTAGATGGTGGAACCCATCGAGCGGAAAGTGCCTTGCAGCATGACGTTGAAGTGCATGTTGCCGAAGCGGACGAACTCGTACTTGACGATGGGGCAGACCTCCCAGCCGGTGCGGGTGTAGGTCTGTTTGAGGTTGATGACGGGGATTATGTTGTCGGGGAAGGGGGCATCCTTGTAGAAAAGGCTGTCGTGGTCCGTGAGGCTCTCGGTGGCGGTGCTGACGTAGCCGCCGGAGACGCCGACGTAGAGGCGCGGGGTGACCATGTAGCCCAGCTGGCCGCCGGCCAGCCAGTTGGTCTCCGAGGTGTATTCTTTGTTTTCCGAATTGGAGGCCTTGTGGGTGTAATAGCCACCCTGGACACCGAGCACAAACTGCGCGCTGGCTGCCGAGAAGCAGGCCAAAGCCGCGAGAAAGAGCACTATTTTCTTCATCATTTCCGTTATTGAATCAAAATGCAAAAGTACGAAGAAAAAATGAATTGTGGGGCAATTTGGCGATATTTTTCTTTAAAAATAATGCAACGCGGTGGAAATCACCGCGTTGCATTACTATGTTTTTTACAGGAAAAGGCGCTTGCCGGGCCTGCCGTCAGCGTTTGACGATGCGCTTGGTGGTGGTGCCTGCCGGGGTGCTGACCTGCAGGATGTAGGTGCCCTCGGGGAGCGCGGAGCGTTGAGCAGGTGCCGCCCCTGGAGGTCGTAGAGGTCGAGGCCCAGGATGCCGTAGTCGCTGCTGACGGTGACGGCATCCTTGGCGGGGTTGGGGGCCACGCGGGTGTGGCGCGCCAGGTCGGAGGAGGGCTCGTCCTCGATGCCCACGGGGAGCTGCCCGGGGACGAAGAAGTAGCGTTCCTGCCAGGGGCCCGTGCGCTTGTTGTCGCAGACGGGGCGCACGCGGAGGCCGTAGCCGAGGACGGGGTTCAGGTCGCAGACCTGCGCGAAGTTGGTGCTGCTGAAGACCGTCTGCCACTGGTCGTAGTCCTGCGTGCGGAGGCCGTACTGTATCTCGTAGCCGTTGGTGTGGTTGACGAAGGCATCCCACGTTGCCACGACGCAGCCGGTCTCGTCGCGAGCCACCTGCAGGTTGCTGACGGCGGGGCAGTAGTCGGGCGGCGGCACCGTGGTGTCGACCTCTATGATGGGGAAGATCATGGGGATTTTCCAGTGGTTCTCGTAGCGTATGGGGGGCATGGCGGAGTCGCAGGAGTAGGGGTAGCGGAAGAAGACCGAGGGCCAGTAGACGCCGCAGACGCCGGTGGTGAGGGCGTCGCCCACGGTGCCCTCGCAGTTGGTGGTGGAGGTAGGGTCGCGAGCAAACATGTACATAGGTGAGCGGCTTTGGGCATATTGGGCGTAGCCGGCGGGGTCGTCGTACGCGTAGACATAGCTGTAGTCGGAGTATCCGATGTAGAAGGAGTCCTGGACGACGATGGCGCTGTCGAAGTAGTACTCGCGGAGCCTAAAGGTAAACTCCCACATAGAGTCGCCGCAGCATTGATAATAATTATTCAAGTCAGCAAAGTTTCCGCCAATGATCGCTGGATCGTACTGGCGCGTATACCAATAAGCCCCCCTGACGTAGAGATATCGCAAGGAGTCGAACAGGTCTCTGTAGTGCCACGGCACAGCCGCCAGCTCGCGCAGTGAGGCAGTGTCGGCCTCGTAGAGGTAGATGTACTCCTGCCGGTGGGTAGTGTCCGCGTCAGGGTAGTTGAGAGGGTATCTTATATGCCCTTGAGGACACAGGTGCGCCAGTCCTATCACCCGCAGGGGCTGCGCGGTGAAGCAGTAGGAGAGCATGCGCTCGCCCCCTAGGCGGATGTAGTCCGGGTCGGGGGGATTAGGGTAGCGAGTGGGCGACGGGGCGAGTCGAGGTATATGGTGTCGCCCAAAAGGTGATAATAGGCCTGCGAGTATTGCGCACGTGCCGGCACGGCAGTTGCC
This sequence comes from uncultured Bacteroidota bacterium, assembly GCA_902784865.1. GTDB lineage: Bacteria > Bacteroidota > Bacteroidia > Bacteroidales > P3 > Colimorpha. The sequence goes on from CACZWL010000036.1 coordinate 4,173, forward strand.
GCCGCCAGCAGCAGGGCCAGCGCCAGGCTCACGAATGGTGTTCTGTCGTTTTTCATACTGTATTCTGTTTTTTATCTGCAAACCCTATTATAAGGTTCCCTTGTAATGGATGGTTTGTATCGGATTGTATTGACGATGGAATGGCAGGGATTGCGGTATTTCCCGGGGGCCGCCACGCCGTCTGCACAGGCATCGGGGCGGCAGGTTTCCTGGTAATCGGCACAGATTTCCCATTGCATAGCCTCCTTGTCGAGGGCGGCATGAAACAGCGTGGGGCAGAGATACAGCATGTCGCCGTCGTACGAATGCACACCCTCTCCGACGGCAGAGATAAACACCTTGTTTTCATCGCCATAAAGGCTTATCTTGGTGGCATCTGTAACCCTGACATACGGTCCGGAAGCCAAGGACCCCGCCGCCACCGTGGTGGCGTATATCTGCGACGAATTGTTGAATACGCCAAAGATTTCGAACTGCCCTACAATGGCGCTCCCTCCCAGCTGACCGCAGAAGTAGGCCCAGCCATTAGACACCTCAATGTCCTTTATGACCATCATCGGCGGGATGGTCGCAGCGTGCGCTATGGGCAGGTCATGGTTGCAGAGCATCAGCTTGCGCACCCCGCTGGAGTCGGCAGCGTAGACCAGGCTGAAGTAGCCATTTTTATCTACCGCCTTGACTATGATGCTTTCCGCACATGCGTTGCAGGGCGCCTGCGCCCGGCAGAACGACGATGTAACAATTTACTTTTCATAGACTCCTTGGTGTTAAATTCCGACGGCAAAGATACGAAAAAAAATCGGATTGCGGGGCACTTGGGTGGATTTTTTTCTAAAAAAATTACAACACGCTGGCTTCCAACGCGGTATACTGCCCGAAAAAGTTATGGAGAAAAACGTCGCCAAGTGCATTTTTTCTCCTTCGCAACAGCGTGGTTTACAGAGGATTAAAGGCACCCTCTTCTTCCTTGGTAGGTATATGGTAGGGGGGTGGTAGGAATATTTTTTTTGTATGTCGGATTTATTTTGTAATTTTGCCGCCGAAAACCGATGTCTAATCCAAAAGCCTAACACCTGATGGAGAAGAGAATAGGGACGATAAGCATACTCATCAGCGACCGCCAGGTGGCGGACGAAATCAACCGGATACTTTCGGAGCATGCCGACATTATACTCTGTCGGCAGGGTTTGCCGTTCAAGGACCGCTCGGTGGCGGTCATCTCGCTCATCGTGGAAGGCACGGCCGACCGCATCAACGCCCTCACCGGCCGCCTCGGGCGCCAGCAGGGGGTGGAGTGCAAGGCCACCATGTCTAAAACTTGAAAAGCGAAAACTGAAAATTGAAATTTTAAAATTGCTATTCCCATGAAACACACGAATTTCATCGACCGCGAGAAGCTGTACGGCATGCTGGAGAACAACGTGCCCAGCGAGGGCGAACTGAACGACATCCTGAACAAGGCGCACAAGCTGAAGGGGCTGAACCTGGACGATGTGGCCAAGCTGCTGAGCGTAGAGGAAGAGTCTGGCATCGAGAAGATTCTGGACACTGCCGAATACTGCAAGAACGAGATCTACGGCCGCCGCCTGGTGCTCTTCGCCCCCATCTACACGGGCAACGCCTGCGTGAACAACTGCGTCTACTGCGGTTTCCGGCGCGACAACAAAGCGCTGAAACGCAAGATTCTGACCCTCGACGAGATTGAGACCGAGACACTGCACCTGCTGCGCATGGGCCACAAGCGCGCCCTGCTCATCTGCGGCGAGAGTCCGCGCAACGACGCCGACTACATGGTGGAGGCCATCCGCCGCACCTACGCCGCCCGCGATGAGAAGGGCAGCACCATACGCCGCATCAACGTCGAGCTGGCCCCCATGAGCGTCGACGACTACGCCAAGCTAAAGGCCGAGCGCATAGGCACCTACGTATGCTTCCAGGAGACCTACGACCCGGTGGCCTACGCCAAGTTCCACCCCGCCGGCACCCCCAAGGCCGACTACCTGAACCGCCTCACCTGCATGGACCGCGCCATGGAAGGCGGCATCGACGACGTGGGCATCGGCGCCCTGTTCGGACTGGTGGACTACCGCTTCGAGATCCTCGCCATCATGGAGCATGCCCGCCACCTGGAAGAGGACTTCGGCTGCGGCCCCCACACGGTCAGCTTCCCGCGCATCGAACCCGCCGAGGGCACCCCCTTCAGCCTGCGCGAGAACATACCCCACCCCGTCAGCGACAAGGACTTCAAAAAGATTGTCGCCATCATACGCATCGCCATGCCCTACACCGGCATTATAATAAGCACGCGCGAGCGGCCCGAGCTGCGCGACGAGCTGGTGCGCTACGGCGCCAGCCAGATCAGCGCCGCCAGCGAGACCAACCCCGGCGGCTACGACGAGGAGGGCGACAAGACGGCCGCCAAACCCTACGAAAAGACCGGCTCGACGGGCGCACAGTTCACCTTGGGCGACCACCGCTCGCTCGACGAGGTGATTTCCATGATGATCGACGGCGGCTACATACCGAGCTTCTGCACAGGCTGTTACCGCAAGGGACGCGTGGGTGCCGACTTCATGGACCTGGCCAAGCCCGGCCTCATCAAAGAATATTGCAAACCCAACGCCATGTTCACCTTCCGCGAGTACCTCGAAGACTACGCCAGCCCCGAGACCAAGGAAAAAGGCCTGCGCCTGCTGAAAGAGCTGACCCAGACCTTCCCGAAGGAAGAGCTGAAGCGCCGCGTGGAAGGCAACCTCTGCAAGATAGGCGAAGGCCAGCGCGACCTCTACTTCTAAGAAACAGACCGACAGCCACTTCGGAAGCTTTTTTTGCCGTTTCGGGAAGGCGTGAGGCGGCAGAGTGGCGAAAAGGTGCTACTTTTGCACCCGAAAATGCAAAGACTGCACCGGTCAGCGCCACAAGAAAAGTTTTCATGGTTTTGATAGCCAGCATGGGATTCCCGACCTCGGGGGTCCCTGCTGGTTTTCTACCCCACCCCACCCCGAAAAAAGACGGCGGAAATTCCCCCAAAGAAGCACACATAACACAAGACCTTCAAGGTCCCGCAATGCATCCTGGGTCAAAAATCAGAAAAATTGCCAACAGATTTAACAATCAAGTCGGAATTCTGGCAGGGCAAAGAAAACGCGGCATCTGCACAGGCTGTTTTTAACAGGACAAAACGCACTTCGGAGAGAAAAAAAATTTGTCAGTATGCGAAAAGATTGTAACTTTGCATCGTCAACAAAGACAATTGTTTAACCAAAAAAACATTTAAAATGAAAAAAGCACTTATGATTGTTGCTCTTGCTGCAATGGCAATGAGCGCCAGCGCACAAGACGAGAAATGGTACGGATCGAGAGAAAGCGGATTTGCCATGACTTTCAACGCCAACCCCGTACTTAACTACGTCGGAAACATGTTCAACGGCACCACGAACAACACCTTCTCCGCATTCGAAGGCGTCGACAGCGACGACCTCTTTGGCGGCGTCACCATCTCTGGCAAGTATTTCCTCAAAGACAACCTTGCCGTGGTTGCAGGCTTTGGCTTCAACAACAACTACGATGTGAGCAACAACTATTCCGACCCCAGCGACCGCGAGAAACTCACCGCCTTTGGCCGTAATTCCACCACTGCCTTCATGGCTCTGGTCGGTGGCGAATACCGCCTGCAGGCCGGCAGACGCCTGCAGCCCATCTTTGGCGCCAACCTGGTTTACGTCCACACCAACTCATGGAACTATAACGAAGCCACCGATGGCGCTACCGACGGCGACTACCACTACAGCGGCGCCCCTGCCAACAAGATTGGCTTGATGCTGAATGCTGGTGTCGAGTACTTTATCAGCACCCAGATTTCCGTCGGCGCAAATCTCGACTTTGCCATCGCCAAGACCTGGTTCCGCAGATCTGTCGACAACAAGCCCGACCCCTCCGACAACAACTATTCGAGAGTCAACGACCGGGAGACCTTCATCAGCACCGGCAACTTTGGTGCCAACATCACCCTGAACTTCTACTTCTAAAAACACCCCTTCGCATAATCAAAGAAGAGAGGCACTCGCGGAGCGCCTCTCTTCTTTTTGTATGTAAAAGGAGGGCTCGTCGCCACCCCAAAAATGCACGTAAAGTACAAGGCATTCAGGGTTCTGCGCCGCCTCTGGGGACAAAAAATCAAAAAAAAATGTTAACAGATTTAACAATCAAGTCGAAATCCAGACAGGACAAAGAAAATCCAGCATTTGCACAGGCTGTTTTAAACAGGGAAAAATACACTTCGGAGAAAAAAAATTTTGTCAGTAGTTGAAAAGGTAGTACTTTTGCATCGTCAATAAAGACAAATGTTTAACCAAAAAAAACACATTAAAAATGAAAAAAGCACTTATGACCTTCGCACTGGCCGCTTTCGCATTTGCAGCCAATGCACAGTTTGTCCTTGGCGGCAACGTCGGAATTTTCCACGACAACAGTCATTCTGATGACTACAACGCCGGCAACACGACCACCAAAATTACCATTATGCCCAAGATTGGCTACTGGCTGAACGACAAGATGCAGGTCGGTATGCAGTTTGGCTGGGGTTTGGACTACAATCGCAACTACCTCGGTGGCGACGACAAGTACGGTTCCTCCTCTGACGCCCGCCTGATGTTTGCCCCCTACTTCCGCTACAATGTGGCCAACTGGAAGAAATTCACCGTCTTCTGCGAAGCCCAGGCCAACCTGTCTCTGGACCTCGAGTCAAGCAGCTACGACAAAGTCAGCGACAAGACCACCGACCATAACGACGCCTCGACCTCGTTTGGTCTCCGCGTGGTGCCCGGCATGAACTATGCCTTCAACAGCCACTTCTCGATGGACCTCTACATCAACCTGCTCAGCGCCTACTGGGACATGACCACCTACGACGGTGGCGCCGAACACGCTTGGGGCCTCGGCGCCAACATGAACGCCCAGACTGTCAACGCTCACCTGAGCAACTTCAGCATCGGCTTCAACTACGCTTTCTAAACCAACCTTCAGATAACACAAACGAGCAGCGGCTCCGCCCATAGGGTGGAGCCGCTGCTCGTTTGGCCTACTCTCTCTTTTAGGCGTCGGCGAAGACCATGCCGTCGGCGAGCGTCACCTGCAGCCTGGTGTACTCGCTGTGGAAGTCGTTGCGCAGGCGGCCGAGGTAGCGGCGGCTCTCCCAGTGGCACATCGGCAGGTCGTGCAGCAGGTAGTTGCCGCAGGTCTCCGGCGTGGTGGCGGGCACCTCGTGCTGGGTAAGCACCCACTCGAGGCACTCGATGGTCAGCTCGCGCATCTGCTCCACGGTATAGCCGCCGGTCATGATGACGTACATGCCCGTAAGGCAGCCCATGGGGCCGACGTAGACCACATCGTCCTTCGCCCGCGAGTTGCGGAACCAGGTGGCCATCAGGTGCTCCAGGCTGTGCATGGCGGCTGGCGCCACGGCCGGTTCGCGGTTGGGCTCGGTGATGCGGAGGTCGAAGGTGGTGAAACCCTTGTCCTCGCGCGACACATAGATGCCCGGCTTGAGATGCGTGTGGTCGATGGTGAAACTTTGGATGACTTCCATGGGGGATTGAAAATTGAAAAATGAGAATTGAAATTATACCGTCTCCAGAAATCGCTTGACGAAGTGGAACGAGGTGTCGCACATAGAGCCAAGGAAGTCATCCCACTGCTGCTGGTGGTCGTCGGTGCGGCCGGGGGTGTCGCTGATGACGCGCAGGCTGAGGAATGGCACATGCTCCAGGTAGCAGGTCTGGGCGATGGCGGCGCTCTCCATGTCGCAGGCCAGGCCGTCGATGAAGTGGCGCTTGATGACGCTCTGCCGCTCGCGGTCGGTGATGAACTGGTCGCCGGTGCAGATCAGGCCGGTGACGAGGGACGAGGGATGGTCGGCCTGTTTGGCTGTCGCCACGGCGGCATCCAGCAGGCGCGGGTCAGCGTCGTAGCGCGCGGGCAGCCACTGCACCTGGCCAAGGACCACGGGCTCGCCGTCGTTGCTGATGCCGCCGCAGTCCACATCGTGGTAGACACACTGCGTGGCGGCCAAGATATCCATCACCTTCATCTGCGGGTCGATGCCGCCCGCGAGGCCGGTGCTGACGATGGCATCGGGATGGCGCTGCTGGATGAGGCGCATGGTGCCCACAGCGGCGTTGACCTTGCCGACGCCACACTGCCAGAGGACGATTTCGTTGTTGCCGAGACGACCGGTGTCGCCACCCAAGGCATTGCGCATCTGGCGGTACTCGATGTCCATTGCTATGATTACTCCAATTTTCATATCTTATCTACTTTTTTTGAGTGCTGCTTCGACGAATGCGACAAAGAGAGGGTGCGGATGCATGGCGGAGGACTTGTACTCGGGGTGGAACTGCGAGCCGACGAAGAAGGGGTGGTCGGGAATCTCGACAATCTCGACAAGGCCGCTGTCGGGGTTGAGGCCGGCGGGGACCATGCCTGCGGCGCGGAATTCCTCGAGGTAGGCATTATTGAACTCGTAGCGGTGGCGGTGGCGCTCGCTGATAAGCTCGGTGCCATAGATGTCGTATGCCTTGGTGCCGGGAACCAGCTTGCAGGGATAGGCACCGAGGCGCATGGTGCCGCCCATGTTGGAGATGGTCTTCTGCTCCTCCATGATGTCGATGACGGGGTGGGTGGTGGTGGGGCCTATCTCGACAGAGTGTGCATCCTTGTAGCCCAGCACGTTGCGGGCAAATTCGACCACCGCCATCTGCATGCCGAGGCAGATGCCGAAGAAGGGCACTTTGTTCTCGCGGGCATACTGGACGGCGAGGACTTTGCCCTCGATGCCACGGTTGCCGAAGCCCGGGGCGACGAGGATGCCGGTGAGGCCGCCGAGGCGTTCGGCGACGTTCTCCGCGGTCAACTCCTCGGAGTTGACATAGCTGACCTTGACCTTGCAGCGCAACTCGGCGCCGGCGTGTATAAAGGACTCGGTGATAGACTTGTAGGCATCCTGAAGCTGTACGTACTTGCCGACGAGGCCGATGCTGACCTCACGCTCGGGGTTGTGGAGCTTGTAGAGGAAGGCTTCCCACTTCTCGAGGTCGAGGTCTTTCTTGACGGGGACGTCGAGTTTGCGCAGCACCTGGAGGTCGAGTTTCTCGTCGCGCATACGGATGGGGACGTCGTAGATGCTGGAGACGTCGCCGTCCTCGATGACGCAGTCGCCGTCGATATTGCAGAAGAGGCCTATCTTCTCGCGGACGCTGCGGGTGAGGGGCTTCTCGGTGCGGCAGACGATGATGTCGGGCTGCACACCCTGCTCCTGCAAGTGTTTGACACTGTGCTGCGTGGGCTTGGTCTTCAATTCGCCTGCGGCGGCGATATAGGGGATATAGGTAAGATGGATGACGATGCAGCTGCGGCCGAGGCTCCACTTGAGCTGTCGGACGGCCTCGATGAAGGGATAGGACTCGATGTCGCCTACGGTGCCGCCGATTTCGGTGATGACGAACTCGTAGTCGCCGGTATTGCCGAGGGCGGTGATGCGCTCTTTGATTTCGTTGGTGATATGGGGGATGACCTGGACGGTCTTGCCGAGGAAGTCGCCACGGCGCTCTTTCTCAATGACATTCTTATATATGCGGCCTGTGGTGACGTTGTTGGCCTGGGAGGTATGGACGCCGGTGAAGCGTTCGTAGTGGCCGAGGTCGAGGTCGGTCTCGGCGCCGTCCTCGGTGACGTAGCACTCGCCGTGCTCATAGGGGTTGAGGGTACCGGGGTCGATATTGATATACGGGTCGAGCTTCTGGTTGGTGACAGAATAGCCGCGGGCCTTGAGCAGGCGGGCAAGGGAGGCTGCAATGATGCCTTTGCCGAGCGATGAGGCCACGCCTCCGGTGACGAAAATATACTTTGTTGCCATAATACCTGATATTTGTTTTGCAAAAATACTAAAATTTTTGATAATTGACATAGCCTTGGAAAATATTTTTTTTTAACATTCGTTATTAGAACTAATTACAATAAAAAAAAGAGACATGAAACGCTGGTTTAGGGTGTTTATAGTATCCGTTTTTGCCATTGCGGCCGTCAGTTTGGTAGTCATCCAGTTCTATCAGACGAGCCGTACCTTCTCCATCAACGACAATATGTTCAACGTGGGTGTGAGCAATGCGATGGACGAGGTCATCAAGCAGTTGAACGGCGAGGTCGTGCAGTCGTCGGTGCACCCGTCGGCGACGTTCAACTTCAGGGAGTTAGACTCGCTCATCGTGGAGGAGCTGCTGATGAACGGCATAGACATACACCCCGCCGTAGGCCTGTACGACGGGAGCCAGCGGTCGTTCCTCTACAGCTCGGACCCGCAGCTGGAGGAGATGCTGGAGGAGTCGCCCTACCAGTACTCGTTCCACCCAGCGGGCGTGGTGTCGAGCAACCAGCTGTTCATCACGCTTTTCTTCCCCAGCACGGAGCTGTTCCTGCAGCGGCACTCGAACATCTACGTCTACATGAGCCTGTTTCTGGTGTTCGTCATCGCGGTGATGTTCATCATCTCGGTGCGCACTATGGCCAACCAGCGCAAGCTGAACATGATGAAGACGGAGTTCATCAACAACATGACGCACGAAATCAAGACCCCCATCTCGACCATAGGCCTGGCATGCGAGATGCTGAGCGACGAGAGCGTCTCGCAGGACAGCGCGTCGCGTGCCAACTTCATCGGCATCATCAACGACGAGAACCAGCGCATGCGGGTGCTGGTGGAGACGATACTGCAGAGCGCCAAGCTGTCGAACAAGACGTTCAAGATATCGCCGAAACCCGTTGACGCCCACCAGATTATCAGCAAGGCCCTCGACAGTTTCCGCCTGACGATGGCCAACCGCGGCGGCACCATGGAGAGGCACCTGGACGCCGACCCGTCGGTGCTGATGGCCGACGAGCTGCACCTGTCGAACATGGTGTACAACCTGGTGGACAACGGCATCAAGTACTCTATCGGCGCGCCCCATATCGTGGTGAGCACCTCGACGGAGGAGGGCCACTTTGTGCTACGCGTGCAGGACCACGGCATCGGCATAGCGAAGCAGAACCAGAAGCACATCTTCGAGAAGTTCTACCGCGTGTCGACGGGCGACGTGCACGACGTGAAGGGCTTCGGGATAGGGCTCAACTACGTAGCGAGCGTGGTGCGACTGCACCACGCCCGTATACGATTGGAGAGCGAACCCGGCGAGGGGTCCACTTTCATAGTTACTTTTACCTCACGATGAACTTGCCGGCGGCAGCGCCCAGACGGTAGATATAGACGCCCGCGGGCATGCCGACGACGCTGACCTCGACCTCGCCGCTGCCAGCCTGGACGCGGCGGGTCTCAACCAGTTTGCCATCGATGGCATAGATGTTGAGGTCGGCGACGCGGTCGGTGCTGTAAGGCAGGACGACAGAGAGGGTGGCAGGGTTGGGATAGGCGGTGCCCAGCTGGTCCTTCTGGTCGACCTTGTCGATGCCGACGATGAAGCGGTTCATGGAGTCGGGCGGAACCATACCCAGGAGGACGCGCTGGTTGGCGTTGAAGTTGTAGTAGTAACCAGGGATATACATATCGTTGGTGCTCAGGTTGAAGAAGCCGTTGCCGCCGGCATTCCAGCCCCAGTTCATGAAATACATGTCGACGTCGTTGGTATTGTAGCCGGCACACACCCATGCATGGCCGCCGGCATCGACACCGCCGCCCGAGGGGGAGGAGCCACACATATAGAGGATATTCTTTTTGAGCAGTTCTCTGCGGATGGAGAAGACGAAGCCTGTGTCGTTGGTGGCGGAACGGCCACGCAGGCTGGCACCGTTTCTGAGCTCGTACTTGAAATATTTGCGCATGGCGTCGGGCACATCGTCGCTATAGGCGCCGCTGCCCGCCCCGGCACCGTAGTTCATCTTGACGGCATAGCCGACAGCGCGGCAGAGCTTGGCGGTCTCCCTGATACGGTCCATCGGGGTGCTACTTGTGATTCTATTAGGCATGAGGGAATAGTCGAAAGAGATGGTGTCGAAGGTGATGGAGAGGAGCTTGTTGCCGCCGTTGCGCCAGGTGTAGGCCCTGGTGCCCTTGGGCTGCTCGGGGTAGCGGTAGTAGTGGCAGATCTGCGAGAGGGCCGTGGCCACGCATCCGACGATGGCGGTGGAGTCGATGCCACGGGCGGTGTTGACGTCGGGGATGGTGGGGCAGTAGAGGTTGTAGGTGGGCTCGAGCGGGTCGCCCTGGCCCCAGTTCTCCTGCATCAGGTAGACCTCGCCGAGCTTGGAGCCGCCACCGACCTTGCCGGCGAGGAAGTTTTGCCACTGGGGGCTGTCGCTGAAGCCGTTAGCGGCATCGTCGGCCTGGATTTCCATGACCATGCCGATGTAGCCGTCGACCCACCAGCGCATGTTGGCGGGGAGGTTGTCCATGTCGAGGTGGTCGTTGCTGCTGCTGTAACCGATGACAGGGTTGATGGTGGTGGTGCCGGCCATGATGATCCAGCCGCCGCCGGGCACGTTGTAGAAGTAGGCGGCCGGGACGCCCAGGTCGGGGTTGTCGACCTGATGGATCAGACGCATCTCGTCGGGGGAGATGTTCTGGCGGCCTGTGCAGGATGCCATATAGAGGGCGGCATACTGTTTTGCCTGGCTGGGGGTGATGTTGCCGGCGTGGGCCGAGAAGAGTGCCGACGCGGCCACTACCATTAATAATGAGGCAATTACCTTTTTCATTTTCTTGATTTTATTCGTTTACATTTGCTATTTTCGCGGTGCAAAGATACACTTTTTATTTCGATTGGCGAAAAAAAAGTGCAACCTTTTTCTCTATTATGTATCGAAGCATTGTTTTTTCTTGCAAAAAGATTCTCGGCCGACAGGGCTATTTTCGTTAAAAATAGTTAATTTAACATTTGTTAGGAAAGTTGGAGGGCTGTTTCCGAGAGTTTCGCGGAGGCAGTCCGAAGGGGTAAAATACCGATTTTGAATGCCGCAAACACATGATATACAGTACGTTAAATTTAACAGACTATTTTTCAGTCATTTACGCCATCTGGTAGGTGAATGGTAGGTATATGGTTCGACTCTGGTAGGTGACTGAAAAATGAAATGTTAATAGATGTTAAACGAGGGTGTTTTTAACATCTATTAACAAATCCGCACCGGGGCGCAATTGCCACGCATGGCGCTTCGTCTAGAAAAACAATGCGCCACACACCGGAAGTGTGTGGCGCAGAATGTGTTGCGACGAACCGCAGGGCCTTATTCGGCGACGACCTCGATGTTGAGTTCGGCCTTGATGTCCTTGTAGACGTTGACCTTGGCGGTGTAGGTGCCGACGGCCTTGATGGCGTCGACGACGATGTTCTTGCGGTCGATGTCGTAGTTGTGCTGCTCTTTGAGGGCTTCAGCGACCATGATGTTGTTGACACCGCCGAAGAGCTGGCCGTTCTCGCCGACTTTGGCGATGATCTTGACGGTCTTGCCGTTGAGGGCGGCCTGCTGGGTCTCGGCGTTCTTGCGGAGGGCTTCCTCCTTGTGGGCGCGCTGACGCAGGTTCTCGGCGTGGATCTTCTTGTTGACGGGGGTGGCTATGACAGCCATGCCCATGGGAAGAAGATAGTTGTTGGCATAGCCGTTCTTGACGGTGACGATTTCGTCCTTGTAGCCGAGGTTGGCCACATCTTGTTTGAGTATGATTTCCATCTATTCTTCCTCCTTATTATTATTTGAGACAATCGGCGACGTAGGGCATAAGGGCGATATGGCGGGCGCGCTTGATGGCCTGCGAGACCTTTTTCTGGTACTTGTTCGAGGTGCCGGTGATGCGGCGGGGCAGGATTTTGCCCTGCTCGTTGACGAACTTCAGCAGGAAGTCGGCATCCTTATAGTCGATGTACTTGATGCCGAGCTTCTTGAAGCGGCAGTATTTCTTGCGCTGGGTTTCCACAGCGATGGGGGTCAAATATTTGATTTCGCTTTCGTTAGCCATGATGAATATTCTTTAATAAATGTTGAACCATGCGATTAAGCCTCGGCGGGAGCCTCGGTGGTGTCGGGGGCCTCTTTCTTGGCGTTGCGTTTCTTCTCGTTGTAGGCGACGGCGTGCTTGTCGAGGCTGACGGTGAGGAAGCGCAGGAGGCGCTCGTCGCGCTTGTAGGCGACCTCGAGGTCGTTGATGACGCTACCCTCGGCGCGGAACTCGATGAGGTAGTAGAAGCCGGTGGTCTTCTTACGGATAGGATAAGCGAGCTTGCGCATGCCCCAGTTGTTTTCGTACACGATCTCGGCGCCCTTGGAGGTGAGGAGGTCGACGTACTTCTTGACCGTTTCCTTCATCTGGTCTTCAGACAAAACGGGAGTTGCAATGAAAACGGTTTCGTACTGTTTTACCATTGGTTTGTTTGTTTTTTGTTATTATTATTTGTTTGTTGTACAAAAAAAAGACAGGTGCATGTCCTGTCTTTCTTTTTGAGTTTGAGCCACTTTGCGGACTCGAACCGCAGACCTACGCATTACGAATGCGTTGCTCTACCAACTGAGCTAAAGTGGCTTGCGGTGGGATGTCGGTTTTGTCGGGGTGAGAAGACTCGAACTTCCGGCCTCCACGTCCCGAACGTGGCGCGCTAGCCAACTGCGCTACACCCCGCGATTAGTGTCCTGGCAGGGATTCGAACCCTGGACCCATTGATTAAGAGTCAATTGCTCTACCAGCTGAGCTACCAAGACAATATATCTCGCATGTGTTTCAGCAACGTGCATCGGCCTGGCCGCTGGGGGGCAGGCGTTGAATGGACATGGGCTTTGCCGCTGCTGCAGCATGTCAAACTACTCTTTTTTTCTTGAGCGGAAAACGAGACTCGAACTCGCGACCCCGACCTTGGCAAGGTCGTGCTCTACCAACTGAGCTATTTCCGCGTTACTCTTAACGCACTCTCACCTTTCACCTCTCACCTGTTTTTTTGGTACTCCGGGTGGGACTTGAACCCACACGCCCTTGCGGGCAAGGGATTTTAAGTCCCTCGTGTCTACCATTCCACCACCAGAGCCTTTCCAAATTGAAAATTGAAAATTGAGAATTGAAACCAGTCAACCCTCAATCGTTCTCTTTCCCTGGTTGGAGACCTTTGGAGCGGAAAACGAGACTCGAACTCGCGACCCCGACCTTGGCAAGGTCGTGCTCTACCAACTGAGCTATTTCCGCATCGCTTTTTTCAAGATTTCAAGTTACTCTTTTCGCCTTGAAAGCGGGTGCAAAAGTACGAACATTTTTAAAACTGGCAAAAAAAATTTTACTTTTTTGCAACTATTTTTCTTTTTCCACCCCGTCAGAGAAACCAAAATCAAAACATAAACACAACAATATCAGCACACTATAAAACCACATATTACTCCTCTCTTATCGGAGCCCCGCGCGGCAGAAACGCAACTCCCGGACCAGAAAAAACGGCCTTGCGGAAGCCGTTTTTTTCATTTTTCGCCCACTAAAACATGTACTTCTTCAGTCGAAAACCAACAATTAAAAACAAGTGCGTCACAGAAAGAACTAGCAGGGACATTACGGTTCGCCTTACCAACGCAAGATGGAACAGGCTTATGGGACTTGAAGAGGCCTGTCATATTGCACGTACCGTACTACGTGCAATACGATACAATAAAAACTGACTCACACAATAAAACTCACAACGCCGCGTTATCAAAACAAAACAGAATTGATTATGGCAACGATGACATTATCTTACGACGGACGCAGCAGCGTGATGAAGCACCTCATCGAGGCGATGGTGGCCGCCGGTGCGAAAGTGCTGCAGCCCGCGACCGATGACGACGGTTTCTATTCCGACAAGGAGGCCCTGCGCTCTTTCCGCAAAAGCGTTGAGCAAGAAAAACAAGGACTTGCCCGCGAGGTGAGCCTCGACGATGTGAAGCAAATGCTCAACCTGTGATGTATCGCATAGAATTGACCCCGAGGGCAGAGGAAGAGCTTGTGGCGTTAGGCAGAAGCGGCGACAAAGCAAGCATTAAGAAAGAAGACCGCCTTGTCTATTGCGTGAAAGACGCGATTGTCACCGTCACCGTGGTTCAAGTGGGGCGACACTACATAGACAAATGACAAACTCAGAATAAACCGCACTCTTTTTAGGTTCTTCCGACAAATGCGTAGGTGAGATGCAATAAAAGAAGCTGGCATTTCGTAATGTAAATGCAAAAATAAAACTTACGGAATGGAAACCAGCTTCA
>CACZWL010000037.1 GCA_902784865.1 uncultured Bacteroidota bacterium
ACACGGTGCACGTCTACGCCTACTGCCCCGCTGCGGCGACGGGCCTGGCCGTGGCCGCGGCCGAGCGCGGCCGCAGGGGCGTAAGGTTCTTGCTGCCAGCGGATTTCGCCATGGAGGAGGTGCACCTGTGGGTCTTCGCCGAGGGCAAGGAGGGCGCGGTGTCGGCCACGACGTATGCCGAGCCTTCCGCATCGTCGGAGTCTATTGATACAGAGTGTGTTGCCGATGACGGCCAGGCCGGGCCGCTAGCTGTCGGCTTTGGGCGTGTAGGCGGTGTGGGGGCAGAAGGAGGTGGCGTGGCAGAATTTGCAGACGTTGCCCGAGGGGACGGGTAGGAAGGCCAGGTCGGGGTTGAGCATTTCTTCTATTTTGTCGCGCAGGATGGCCTCGAAGTCGTCGAGCATCTGCGGCGATAGGATGTCCTGCCCGTCCCAGCTGGCGGTGCGGACGTCGGAGCGTATGTGCCCCAGGGGGTAGATGCCCGAGACGACGGGTCCGCCGATGGTGTTGCAGCGGCAGTAGAGGAGGGCGTACCACATGAGCTGGAACCATTTGCCGGGTATGTTTTTTTTCCTTGCCGTGAGGGTGAGCTCGTCGCTTCGGAGGCTGCCGGTCTTGTAGTCGATGATGCGCAGCACGCCGTCGTAGGAGTCGATGCGGTCGACTTTTCCCTTGATGAGCACCTGCGTGCCCGAGCGGGTGGTGGCGATGGGGTAGGAGTCGGCCTCGTGCTCGACGGCGAGGACGGTGATGTCGTGGTGCTGCAACTGGCTGATTTCGTTCGACAAAAGGTGCTTCAGCTGCTGTTCGGCGACGGTGTGGAGGAAGCTGTTGCGCCCTTCGGTGGAGCGGCCGTGGCTGAAGAACTGCTCGAAGCGTGGGCGCATGAGGTCGTGCAGGTTGTCGAGTGCATGCTTCAGGTCATTGGTCTTCAGCGGTTTGCCTAGCAGCGGGCGGTATATGTCCTCGAGGACGCCGTGGATGCAGGTGCCGAGCTCAGAGGCGTCGAGGTCCTCGTCGAGGTCGTCGGTCTTGCGTATGTTGAGCAGGCGCATGTAGTAGTATTTCAGCGGGCACTCGAGGTAGCTGTAGAAGCTTGTGGGCGAGAGGCCGTGCGAGGCGGCATCGTCGATGGCCCGGAGTATGGCGTCGGTCTTCGAGGCCGTGGGCGCCGGTAGCGCGGGCTGCAGGTGGGGGTCGGTCTTGACGACGAGCGAGCGTACCTTGATGTCGAAGTGCTTGGTCAATTCGCTCTGTATCTGCAAGATGAAGCGGCTGGGTTCGCCTTTGCCCATGCCGTCGCTCTCGGAGGAGAAGACGAGGTAGGCCTCGTCGGCGCGGCTGAGGAGGCGGAAGACGTTGTAGGCGTAGACGCTGTCTTTCTCGGCGTAGGTAGGCAGGCCGTAGCGCACCTTGAGGTCGTAGGGGATGAGGGTGTTGTTGCCGCGGCCGGCGGGGAGCACGCCTTCGTTGGCCGAGAGGAGCACGACGCGCCGGAAGTCGAGGTTGCGGGTCTCCAGCACGCCGAGGATCTGCAGGCCTGAGAGGGGTTCGCCGATGAGGGCTATGGAGTGGCGACGGGCCAGGCGGGAGTAGATTTTCTCCAAGGTCTCGATGTTGCCTATGACGGGAGTGTCGTTCGAGCCTACGCGCTTGGATACCAGTATGTTGAGGTTGTCTAGCACCTCGACGAGGCTGCCGAGGGCCTGAAGTTCCTTCTTGTTGGTCTCGATGGCGTGGGTCGATGCAATGAGCGCTGCGAGCTGGCGGAGTATGGCCAGGCAGTCGTCGGCCGCGGGCTTGTGGTCGGGGAAGAGGAATCGCAGGCAAGCAGGGTTGTCGGCGCCTGCCGAGCGCAGCAGTGCCTCGATGTCGTCGGCCGAGCAGCGTATGCGGCTGTCGCTGCGGAGGAAGGCTTCGGTGCGGTGGCGCATGTTGCTGAGGCCCAGGGCGTCGGCGACGAGGCGGTCGGACATCAGGTCGAGGATGTCGGAGTGGTAGTACCCACGGTCGGTGCGCCGCGAGAGGAGCGAGAAGACCTTCATGGCGAGGGCGTGGACGGCGCTGTCGGCGAAGGCGTAGCCCATCGAGATGTTGACGTGGTACTCCTTGTCGGCCGCGGGCAGCGCGTTGAGGGCGGGCATGAGCAGGCTCTCGTCGGCGATGACAAGGGCGGTGTTCTCCAGCGCCTCGCCGTCGTTGGCCAGAATCTGCGAGAGGAGTGCGGCGGCATACTTGCACTGCAGGATGTTCTCCGGGCACTCGACGAGGGTGATTCTCTTGCCCGGCGAGGCGAAGCGCGAGGTGCCGTGGGGCTCCAGCTCGGGAAACTCCTCCTTGTGCTTGCGGAGGAAGTGGCCGGCCTCCTGCTCGGGGCGGAGGAAGTAGACGTCGTTGTCGGCGATGAGGTGGCCGTTGCCGCGTCGGTAGAACTCGCTGATAATGATGCGTTCGCACTCGGAGATGGCGTTGAAGCCGACGAAGTAGACGGCCTCGTGGGGGCACCGGTCGGCAAGGGTGCCGATGTTGGAAGCCACCTCGCGGTAGGCCATGCCGCCGTAGGCCTTGCCCTCGGCAAGGAGGCGGTTGTGGAGCTTGCTATAGTATTGGTAAAGAGAGCGGTAGAAGGCCAGGTAGCGCTGCTGGCGCTCGGTGAGGGGTTTGCCCTCGATGTCCCACTCGCCGATGCTCTTGATTTCGTGCAGGTTGTCGAAAATCTTGGCAGCGTCGACGCAGTACTGGTCAATCTCGGAGAAGTCGGCCATCATGAGGTCGCCGAAAGCGATGAAGTCCTCGAAAGTCTGGTACTTGCGGTCGTCGCCCTCGAGCTCGACGTGTATGTCGTAGAGTTCGAAGAGGAGGAACTCGTTGGGGACGATTTCGAGGCCTCCGAGCGAGGCGACGAACTCGTCGATGGTCATCACCTGGGGCAGGAACGAGGGCCTCCCCAAGGCGCGGAACTGGTTGAGGAAGAACCGCTTGGAGCGGTTGTTGTTGAAAACGGCCAGCACGCGGTCGGTATTGCGGGGGTGCTCGTCGGCGATGCGGCGGGCTACTTGGAGGAGGAACGGTTCCATTGTTTCGCTATTTCAAGGGTTTCGGGTTTGCCGACGTCGAGCCAGCGGTCGGCAGGGTGGCAGAACGAGCCTATGCGGTGGCCCTGTGCCGAAAGGCTAACGTATTGGTCTATAATAGGGTAGGGGTGGTCTGCCACGGGCAGCAGGGCGAAGAGCGCGGGGCTGACCACGCTGATGCCGCTGAAGGCCAGAAGGTGGGAATTATGATTTTTGAATTCTGAATTCCGAATGTCGTTCTCGCGGCCTAGGAGCATACCCTGGGCGTCGAAGCGGAGCTTGCGGCGGGTGTCGCGGTCGCTGACGCAGAGGGTGGCCAGGTTGCCCGCCTCGCGGTGGTGGCGCTCCACGGCGCGCAGGTCCAGGTCAGACAGGATGTCCACGTTGTGCACCAGCACATTGTCGCGGCCGGAGAAGAGCGGCGCGGCATGGCGCAGACCCCCGCCGGTGTCGAGCAGCAGCGAGCGCTCGTCGCTGATGTCGACGGTGGCCTGCCAGCGGCGCGAGCCGATGAAGTCGATCACCTTCTCGGCGAAGTGGTGCACATTGACCACTATGTGCTCAACGCCAGCCTCTTCCAGCCTGCGGATGGCCAGCTCCAATAGTGTCACTTTCTCCTCTCTCCACTCCCCACTTACCATTGTCCGCTTTTCTGAGATCTCCACCAGGGCCTTCGGCCGGTCGTCCGTCAGCGGCCGCAGCCGCGTCCCCAATCCTGCAGCAAGTATGAATCCTTCCATGTTTTTTTCAGTTCCAAAATGAAATGCAAAGATACGCTTTTTCTTCGAAATGTGGAGGTGTTTTTGCGTTTTTTACGGCAATTTATTTTGAGAAAGATGCATTTTTACGTGGGCAAAGCGGCGTGATGATGCATTTTTGCAAGGATAAGAGGCAGAAAAGAGACCCGGTGCAGGTCTCTTTTTTCGGTGGAGCTGGGCGGAGTCGAACCGCCGTCCAAACAAGTAACAAGTGTGCTTTCTACATGCTTATCCGGTGGTTGGTTGTCGGGGCGGCTCCGGACATCGGCACCCAAGGCAGCCCGTAGCCTCTAAAGGTTCGCCCGCGTGTAGAGGCGTCGCGCGGACTATCCCGTCTTTCCTGCACCTCCGGGTCAGCAGCCGACGGTCGGGGCGGCTGGGAGATGTCTCGTCACCCTGCCTTGCAGGGCGATGAAGCCGAACTTACTGTTCTTCGGTTAGGCAGCGAGAGCGTAGTTGTTTTCGCCAATTATTGTTTTGCGTCTGTGGTTGAGGCTTCTGGCGCGTCAGCCTGCATGCTTACAAACCCATTATCCTTGCTGTCAAAACCAAGCAGCCCCAGTTTTGCAACCGTGGACAGGTTGATAAGTTGATATGTGAAGAGCCCTCAGTGTTGAGAGCTCTTTTGTGTGTTTGGCGGTCCGGACGAGACTCGAACTCGCGACCCCATGCGTGACAGGCATGTATTCTAACCAAACTGAACTACCGGACCATCTTATCCCTTTGTTTGGGTGCTTTTTGTCTCGAAAGCGGGTGCAAAAGTACGAACTTTTTCCGAACTGGCAAAATATTTTTTTGCTTTTCTTGCAATATTTTTTATATATGTCTGGTTATCAGTGTTGTGTGTGGGTTGTGTTTTTGGGGTGAAGTGGTGGTTAGGGGGTGGCAAAAGGGGGTGCACGGGGGCGGTTTTTCTGAAATTTGGGGGTTGGGGTGTCTGGGATTTCCAGGGGTCTTTAGGGGACCCTGGAGGTGGTTTGGGAAGTCCTAGGGAGGCTTGGGTGGGGAAGGGCTGAGGGGTGCACGGGGGGATTCCTGGGGGATTAGAGGTGTCGTCTAGGACTGTTCTTCGTCTGTTCTTCGTCTGTTCTTCGGTCGGGATGTGTCTTGGGAATGATGTCCGGGATGTGGAAATCCCCGCAACATCAGAGTGTTGCAGGGATTTTTTTTTTGAGGGGGGTGGGAGGAGGGGCTCGAACCCTCGACCTCCAGATCCACAATCTGGCGCTCTAACCAGCTGAACTACGCCCACCGTGTTGAATTGAAAGTTGAAAATTGATAATTGAAATCGGTTCAACAATCAGATTTCCGTCTCTCAAAATCGGGTGCAAAGGTACGAACTTTTTCCGAACTGGCCAAATATTTTTTTATTTGTCGACGTAACCTACTGGTTTTTAGCGTTGTTTTTCTTTGCGCGGCGGCCGCTGAATTTTATTTGTTTGTCGCCCATGAGGCACCGGAATGTGATTTTTTCGCTGTCTGCGGAGCCGTCGAGTCGAGTGACGAGGTACTTCTCGTAGGGCTTGCCTTTCGAGGTGGGGACGATGTTGTCGCCCGCCAGGCGCCCGTTGCCGAGGCTGACGCCCGGGATGTCGACGTCGACCTTGACGGGCATCATGCGGGCGAATTTGACGTTGAGCATCTGCAGCACTGTCTGTCCTTGCGGCGAGGCGCCGAGGCGTACTTCCACGTCTTTGCGTGTGTAGTCGTTGACCTGCATGGTGCCGACGTAGGTCTGCGCGGCCGCCAAGGGGGCCAGGAGGAGCAGAGCGAGGAGGGTGGTGAGGCGGTGTTGTCGCATGTGTGGGGTTTAATGATGAGGCCGCGGAGCTGCGCTCCGCGGCCTCATGGGTTGTCGCAGAGGGTTTGCTTACTTGGCGTCGCGGCCGGCGCGGATGGCCTTGATGTTGGTCTCAACGACGGCTTCGCCTTTGCGGCCGAAGATGCTTTGGATGGCTTTCTCCAGCTCCTCGAAAGCGATCTCGAGGTAGGGTGCTGCGGCGCCGAGGAGGACCATGTTGCCGCGGGCGTTGAGTTCCTTGGCGATGGCGTTGGCGTTGAAGCAGACGAGTTTGGAGAGCTTCTTGAGTTCGGCGTTGACGCGCTCGATGTCGGGGTAGTTGGTGATGTTGACGAAGGGGTCGCTGTTGGTGATGACGGCGCCGTCGGGAGCGAGGAAGGGGAGGTAGCGGAGGGCTTCCATGGGCTCGGAGCTGAGGATGATGTCGGCCTTGCCTTCGGGGATGACGTCGGAGAAGATGGGGTCGGAGCTGACGCGGAGGTGGCTGAAGACGGAGCCGCCGCGCTGGCTCATGCCGTGGATCTCGCTCTGCTTGACGTTGAGGCCGAGGTTGAGGGCGGCGTCGCTGATGATTTTGGCCACGGAGACGATGCCGTCGCCACCCACGCCGCAAAGTATGATGTCTTTTTTCATTGTTGTTTTCCTTTCTTTCTAGTTTTTCTAGTAGAACTAGTTGGACTAGTAAAACTAGTTTTTGTTAGCAATTCTCTTTTTGTTCTCGACGATGCAGACGCGCTGCGGGATGATGACCGAGACGCCGTCGTAGGCGATTTCCTCTTCAAGGATTTTGACGAATTCCTCGTGGTTTTTCTTGAGGGGGACGATGGTGCGGATGTGTTTCTCGTCGACGCCGAGGCCCTTGCAGATGTTGAAGAGCTTCATGTTGGCGCTCGAGGGCTGTCCGCCGGTCATGGCGGTGATGTCGTTGTCGAGGATCATGATGATGACGTTGGCTTTCTCGTTGATGCAGTCGAGGAGGCCGGTCATGCCGCTGTGGCCGAAGGTGCCGTCGCCGATGACGCCGATGGCGGGGAAGATGCCCATTTCGGCGGCGCCTTTAGCCATGGTGACGGAGGCGCCCATGCAGACGGTGGTGTCGATGGCGCCCATGTTGAAGCCGAGGGTGTAGCAGCCGATGTCGCCGAAGACGCGGCCGCCCGGGTATTTCTTCATGACTTCGTTGACGGCCTCGTAGCTGTCGATGTGGGGGCAGCCGACGCAGAGTGCGGGGGGGCGGTTGGTGACGACCTCGGGCACGGCGGGGCCTTTGGGCATGGGGTTGCCCAGGGCGGCGGCGACTTTCTCGGCGTTGAGCTCGCCGTCGCGGCGGATGGTCTCGTCGAGGCGGCCGTGGACGGGCTTGCCTTTGCCGAGGAAGCCTTTGATGTGCTCTTCGACGAAGGGCTGGCCGTCCTCGAGGACGAGGATTTCGGCGCACTCATCGTAGAGTTTGTTGAGCATGTTGAAGGGCAGGGGGTACTGGGTGACCTTGACGACGGGGTGCGGGCAGCGGCCGCCGGGGAAGTTCTCCTGCAGGTAGTTGAAGGCGATGCCGGTGGCGATGATGCCGCGGCTCTTGTCGGCGCCGTCGATATACTGGTTGTAGCCGCTCTCTTCGGAGGATTTGGTGAAGGCGGGCTGCTTGTCGATGAGGTCGCGGTAGAGGCGCTTGGCGTTGACGGGAAGGAGGACGTAGCTCTTGGGGTCGCTGGGGGTGGCGAGGGGGTTCTGCGGGCGGACGGCCTTGCGCTCGACGCCGGCGCGGCTGTGGGCCAGGCGGGTGGGGATGCGCATGAGGATGGGGGTGCCGAGCTGCTCGCTCAGGTCGTAGCCGAAGAAGACCATGTCGTAGGCTTCCTGCTGGTTGGAGGGCTCGAGCATGGGGATCATGGCCCAGTGGCCGTAGTAGCGGCTGTCCTGCTCGTCCTGGCTGGAGAACATGCTGGGGTCGTCGGCAACGACGATGAGGACGCCCTTGGTGCCGATGATGGAGGCGTTCATGAAGGGGTCGCCGCAGACGTTGAGGCCGACGTGTTTCATGCAGGTCATGGCGCGCTTGCCGCTGTAGGCCACGCCGATCGAGGCCTCGAGGGCCGTCTTCTCGTTGGCGCACCAGTTGGCCACGACGCCCTGCTCGCGGGCCTGTTTGGACTTCATGACGTATTCGGTAATCTGGGTCGACGGGGTGCCGGGGTAGCTGTTGATGGCGCTGCCGCCGGCATCGATGAATGCCTGGGCAATGGCCTCGTCGCCTAAAAGGAGTAGTTTGGACATGTTGCTTGTATTTTTGAATTATTATTATTGTCGAATTTGGCTGCAAAATTAGTAAAAAAAAATGACATAGGAGAAGTTTTTTTGCACATGGTGGGTCGAAAGCGGCGTAAGTTGCTGAAACATATCGAGATAAAAAATCGCGAAAGTTTTTGCGCAAAAAGTCGTCGGCAGGCTGATTTTGCCCCGTTTTTGAGGTGTTGGTTTTCAGTGCTTTATGGGTATCAAAGTTTGCCCAAAGTTTGCCTTTCTTCCACCTCGGGAGGACAAGGCCGGGCGGAGGGGGTCGGGGCGGGGGGGGGAGGGGTGTGCGTAGGTGGCAGGATGGGGGTGGGGCGGAAATATAAAAAAAAGTTAATTTTTTACCAGTTGGGGAAAATTTTGTATCTTTGCATGCGGCGTTCAGAAACCGATTTCGTGCAAGTCTGTGTAAGACAGATGGTTGCATTCGCAGTGTGCGTGGCTGGGCGCCTGAATAAGTAAAGAAAAACTAAAACTAACTAAATAATAAAGAAATGAAACGAACATTTACAAAACTGATGCTGTTGGCGGCGCTGCTGCTGCCGTCGATGGCGCATTCGCAGATGCTGGGCGACTACTCGGTCAGCGTCAGCGAGGAAGAATTCGTGTCGATTGCCAGCTCGGCGCGCCTGCTGAGCTCGGTGAACGGCGACTATGGTACGCAGACTCTCCAGATGCCGTTTGCGTTCCCGTTTGGCGACAGCGTGATTGCCGAGGGGTCCAGCGTGACGGTGCGTGCCGACGGTTACCTTTATTTCGGCACCCTCACCAGTGCCCCCCACAACCCTGCGAACATCTGGTCGTCAACCTCCACGGCTTACCAGGCTATTGCCCCTTACCCCATCCTTGACGGCAAGGTGGTGGCCAACGGTGCCGCGACGGGAGCCTACGCCCTCGATACGGTCGACGACAACGGCGACAGCCTGTTCGTCGTCGAGTGGAAAGGCGTGAGCTACTATGGTGGAGGTGCCACGGGCTTCTACCACTACCAGCTGCGCCTGCATGCCAACGGCAACGTCTCGGCGGTGTACAACACGAGCACCATTGAGACCAATACCACAACACTCAAGCACAACTTCTTCATGGTGAACGGCCTGAGCGACAAGGTGTGCCTTGCCGGCAGCTGGGCGTCGCCCGTGATGGTTTCAGTGTCCACGCTGCCCGACCTGATGCCGCTGCCCGACTCGGGCACGGTGATCACCTATGTGCGCCCGGCGAGCTACTGCCCCCGCGTGACGAACCTCGTGGTGGCGAACCCGACGAGCGACGGCGCCACCGTCAGCTGGACGGGCACAAGCACGGCGCAGGAGTACATCGTCGAGTGCGGCACCTATTCCGAGGTGACCACCGACACGACGGTCGACATGACGGGCCTCGACGCCTCGACGGCCTACATGGTCAAGGTGCGCGCCATCTGCGGCGCCGACGACACGAGCGCCGCGGTGATAGCCTCGTGCACCACGGCCTGCGAGTTCATAGCCCACAGCGAGCTTCCCTTCGAGGAGGGTTTCGAGAACTACAACACCGGCTCGTTCAACGGCCTTTGCTGGACGCGCATGAGCTTCTATAACAGCTATTCCACTTATCCCACGGTGAGTTCCTACTACCACTCCGAGACTGATGGAACGAAGTGCCTCAACTTCTACCCTGGCTACAACTATCAGCCGCAGTTCCTGGTGTTGCCGGGCTTCGACGACCTTAGCGACCTGGTGCTCAGCTTCAAGTACACGGGCAGCAGTTATGTCCGCGCCACGGTGGGCTACATGACCGACCCCAGCGACACGACGACCTTCGTGGCCTTGGCCGAGGTGCCGCAGACGGTAGGCTCCGCCAGCAACAGCAACTTCGCCGAGTTCGAGCAGAGCCTCGGTGCCGCCCCTGCCACGGCCCACTACCCCGCCATCCGCGTGGGCGTGCGTAGCTCTTATGGTTACAACTTCTATATCGACGAGGTGTCGGTCTATGTGCAGCCCGACTGCGACCGCCCCGCCTCCGTCAGCCTGACCGACCTCACCACCACCAGCGCCACCGTCGTCATCAACGACCCCAGCCATGTGGACAATTACAGCATACGGGTCATCCACGGCGAAGACACCACCTACTATACCGCCACCGACACTGCGTATGCCATCTCCGGCCTCGAGGAGGCTACGGAGTACAAGGTGGTCGTCGCCACGATATGCGACGACGGCACGGTCACCCGCAGCATCAGCACCACCTTCCGCACCCCCTGCGAGTACATCACCCACAGCGAACTCCCCTACGAGAACGGCTTCGAGAGCTACAACACCGGCTCGCTGAGCGACCCCTGCTGGACACGCCTGAGCTTCAACACCAGCTATTCGGGTCACCCCAACGTCAGCTCCAACTACCGTTCGGAGGGCAGCAAGAGCCTCTACTTCTATCCGGGCTACAGCTATCAGCCTATATTCGTGGCACTGCCCGGCTTCGACGACCTGAGCGACCTGATGATCAGCTTCAAGTACATGGGCAGCACCTTCGTCCGCGCCACGGTGGGCTACATGACCAACCCCAACGACACGACGACCTTCGTGGCCCTGGCCGAAGTGCCGCAGACGGCCAACAGCAGCATGAACAACAGCAACTTCACTGACTATGAGCTGAGCCTTTCTGGCGCCGCCGCCGATGCCCACTTCCCCGCCATCCGCGTGGGCGTGCGCAGTTCTAATGGATATGGCTATTACATCGACGAGGTGATGGTCGGCGTGCAGCCCGCCTGCGTGCGCCCCGTCAGCCTCGACACCGCCGCCATCAGCGCCAACAGCGCCACCATCATCATCAACGACCCGACCCACGTGGACCACTACATGGTCTACTACGGCACCGACAGCCTCGAGGTGTTCGACACCGTGGCCACACTCACCGTGGAACCCTCGCGCAGCTACAGCGTCAGCGTGGTCGCCATCTGCAACGACGGCACCCGTACGCGCAGCGTAGGCACCAGCTTCATGACCCCCTGCGTGGACATCTCGGTGGCCGAGAATGCCTACGACGAGGACTTCGAATCGTGGAGCACCGTCTCGGCTGAATTCAACCAGTGCTGGGACCGCCTGTATGCCGATTTCGACTACAACACCTATAGCGCCACGAGCACCTACCGCCCCGTCATCTCCACCACCTCGGCCCACAACGGCAGCACCAAGGCCCTGCGCATGTTTTCATATAATTATTATGACTACGACTATGACTACGACGAGGGCACGCTGGCGTTCATGCCGGTCTTCGAGGCCAGCCTGAACACGCTGTATTGCAGCTTCTGGTTCCAGATGCCGAGTGGCTATACCGATGCCGTTCTGGCCGTGGGCGTCAGCAGCAGCGTGAGCGACACCAGCACCTTCACCCGCCTGATGACCATCCGTCCTACCGACGGCCAGTGGCACCAGTACGAAGTGGACCTCAGCAACTACACGGGTACCGGCAACCGCATTACGTTCTTTATGTACAACACCAGCGACAACTATGATGACATCTATGGCTACATCGACGACATCCATGTCGAGGAACTCGGCGACTGCTACAAGCCCGCTTTCGTCACCCTCAACAGCCTGACGGCCAACAGTGCCGAGGTGGCATGGTACGACCCCAACAGCGTGGGCAGCTACAAGGTGGTTGTCAACGGCGAGGAGGAGAACGCCACCTTCGTCAGCGGCGACACCGTCACGACCCTTGCTCTTGATGCCAACACCGAGTATACCGTTGCCGTGAGCACGCTCTGCGATGGCGAGTACACCGATGCGCGCACCTACAGCTTCCGCACCCCCTGCACCGCCGTGGCCAGCGACGACCTGCCGTGGACCGAGAACTTCGACGTTGTCACCTCCATGGGAAACAGCAGCGCCGCACCGGTCGACGTGCCCTGCCTGACCTTCCACAGCTACCGTACGAGCTATTACCATTACCCCAGAGCCAATAGTAGTACCCGTTTCGGCGACAGTGGCAACTCGATGTCGTTCTACACCGCCTCGACCTATATTCCTCAAATCATGGTGCTACCGCTCTTCGAGGACGACCTCAACACGCTGCAGCTCTCGTTCCAGGCCCGCAAGGCCGGTTCCACGGCAGCCCTCGAAGTGGGTACGATGACCAACCCCAACGACACCAGCACCTTCGTGCCCCGTGACACCATTCGCCCCAATGCCACCAATACCTGGGAGTATCAGGAGGTGCGCTTTGGCGATTTCGTCGGCACAGGCTACATAGCCATCCGCCCGCTTGCCGGTGGCAACGAGTACATCTATGTGGACAACCTGACCGTGGCGCCCGCCAGCGAGTGTATACGTGTGGCCAGCGTCGTCGCCGACAGCATCACTTCCGACTACGTACACCTCACCATCACCGACCCCGAAGACCAGAACAGCTACACCGTGGAAATTATCCGTCAGGATGGCGACACCATCCGCGAGTATATCACGACGCTGGAGTTCTCGGTCGATACGCTGACCCCCGCTTCGGACTACACGGTGAACGTCTACACGGTGTGCTCCGACGCCACGACGGCTCCTGTGACCATCACCTTCAGCACCCCGTGCGCCCCGATGGATATGCCTTTCGTGGAGGACTTCGACGCCATCAGCAACATCACGGCCCTCAACTGCTGGGAACGCTACACGGGTCTCTACGACACCGCCGCGGCGACGATGACCCTTGCCAGCACCACTAGCGGCTGGGCACGCTACGCCACAGCCATGGGCAACTCCTCGCATGTGAAACTCAATGTCTATGGCACCTCGTGCAAGTATTGGCTCGTGTCGCCCACGATAACGGTCAACAGCGCCAATGCAGTGCTGGGCTTCGACTATGCGCTGACTGCCTATAACAGTGCCAACGCACCCGCTGTCAGCAATGTGGCCGACGACCGCTTCTGTGTGCTCATCACCACCAACGATGGCGCCACTTGGGAGCCTCTGGCCACCTGGGGCAGCGCTGCTACCGACAACTACAGCTATGCCTCCATCACCAACACGGTCCAGGCTGTTGTCCTGCCGCTGGCCCAGTATGACGGCCAAAATGTCCGCATCGCCTTCTATGGCGAGAGCACCGTCACAGGTGGCGACAACGACCTGCACATCGACAACGTGGTGGTTGAGTCGCTCGACTGCATGCCGCCCACGGCACCTGCCGTCGTCGACCTCCAGGCCGAAGAGGTGACCCTGACGTGGACAGGCTCCGGCAACTTCGAGTACAGGTACGCCCCGGCCGCCGACACCAGCAACTGGACCACCGGCAGCACCACCGACACCTCGGCCACCATCACCACCGTCAGCAATACCGAGTACATCTTTATGGTACGCACCGACTGCGGCAACGACGGCTACAGCCGCTGGTACGGCAGCACGTTCCGCACCGCCTGCACCGCCATCACCACCCTGCCTTGGACCGAAGACTTCGAGGGCTACACTGGCGCCTCCTATGCCTCCTCGACCTCTCGCTTCGCCGATCCCTGCTGGACCGTCCTCAACCGCTACAGCTACAGCGGCCCCAGCCCCAGCGCCAACAACCCCTA
>CACZWL010000038.1 GCA_902784865.1 uncultured Bacteroidota bacterium
CTCCGCGCTCCCCGAGGGCACCTACATCCTGCAGGTCAGCACCCCGGCAGGCACCACCACCAAGCGCATCGTCAAACGCTGACGGCAGGCCCGGCAAGCAGCTTCCCCTGCAAAAAATACAGTAACACAACGCAGTGATTTCCACTGCGTTGTGTTATTTTTAAAGAAAAATGTCACCTATATGCCCTGCAATCCGATTTTTTTCGTATCTTTGCAGCCGAAAAACACTGTCGCGATGTCCAGCCAGCACCATCCACGCTACCCTCGCCGCCTCCGCTCCGCCGGTCTGCGGATGGGGTTGCTGATGCTCCTGCTGGGCGGACAGGCCACCGCCTCGGCCCAGTGCGACGCGCAGTCGACCCAAGGCACCGACTTCTGGTTCGCCTACCTCAACAATATCAGCTACTCCCGCTACAGCTTCCTCTCGTTCATGGTCACCGGCACACCCGGCACCACCATCCACATCGAGAACCCCAACATACCGTGGGACACCACCCTGCTGCTCGCCGCCAACAACCTGAGTTTCGACCTCCCCAACGAAGTTGCCCATATACCCGCCCCCGACCAGATTATGAACGCCGGCATCCACGTCACCGCCTCCAAGCCCATCTCGCTCTATGCCAGCAACTATACCGCCAACTCGTACGACATCACCCTCGTCCTGCCTTCTAATGCGCTCGATTCCATCTACTACCCCCAGTCCGTCAAGTCGCCCACCAGCGAGCTGGGCATCGTGGCCACCGAAGACAGCACCGTCATCACCATCACCAACCTCGACAGCAACGAATACACCTACATACCCTTCAACAGCCCCGTACCCATCACCATAAGCCGCCCGGCCACCTATACCTCCGACACCCTCATGCGCGGCCAGGCCCTGCTCGTCAACCACTTCTCCTTCTCCGGCTCGCGCGTGGCCTCCAACGGCAAACCCTTCGCCCTCTTCCAGGGCGACCTCTGCGCTTTCGTCGGCGACTGCATGGCCTGCGACCACCTCTTCGAGCAGACCTTCCCGCCCAAGATATGGGGCGAGAACTACCTGCTGGTGCCCACCGCCATGCGCAGCCTCGGCTCCGACGCCTTCCTCGTCACCGCCGTCAGCGACTCCTGCGTGCTATACCTCGACTCCGTGGTCGTCGACACCCTCAACTACGGCGAGAGCCGCACCATCCGCCCGCCGACCCTCGCCCCCGCCATGCTCTCGGCCTCGAGCCCCGTCACCGTGGGCCTCTACTTCAAAGGCTTCGCCTGCGACTCCATCATCGGAGACCCCTCCTCCGTCATGATTCCGCCCGTCGAGCAGCGCATACGCGAATTCACCTTCCGCGCCATCAACACCGTGGCCACCTCCGACCACTTCGTCTGCGTCGTCTGCCGCACCGTCGACCTGCCCTTTATGCTCTTCGACGGCAACCCCATAGGCCTGCGCTTCGACTCCTACGACAACGGCTACAGCTGCGCCGTCTTCCCCATCACCGAAGGCACCCACCGCCTCACCAACTACCAGGGCGGCATGATTGCCTACTTCTACGGCCTCGGCTCGGCCGAGAGCTACTCCTATATCGCCGGCATGGCCACCTACAACCTCAACAACCGTCTCTACGTCGACAACCACGACACGCGCACCTACACAGGCCTCTTCACCTACTGTCAGGACGACACCGCCCACCTGCGCACCGCCACGCGCGCGGGCAACGACCCCGTCAACGCCGACTGGTACGTCGACAGCGTCCTCGTCGCCACCTCCACCTCGACCCTCAACCTCGCTTTCCCCGAACCGGGACAACACACCGTCTCGGCAGTCATCCTGCCCTGCGACACCATCTCCACCCTCCTATTCATCAAGCCCCACCTCTACGACACCCTGCAGGTTCACCTCTGCGACCAACCCTCTTTCCGCTTCGCCGACTCGACCCTCACGGCTTCGGGAACCTACCTCTTCCCCCACACCAGCATCCTCGGATGCCCGGCCGACACCGTCCTGCAGCTCGCCCTCGCCGCCTCGACGCTCAACGCCACCATCGACACCACCTGCTTCAACGCGCCCTACCGCTGGAACAACCTCATCCTCAACACCCCAGGCACCTACCTCGACACCCTGCTCAACGCCGCCGGATGCGACTCCGTGCTCCGCCTCGACCTCGCCGTCATCCCCGAGCCGCACTTCTCCATCGACACCGTGACCGTCTGCAACGCAAGGCATTACATCCTCTCGCCCGCCCTCGACTCCATCGGGTGGCCACCCTACCGGTGGCTCGCCACCCCCGCCGACACCCTGCTCCGCGGCCACGAACACGACTCCACCATCATCGTCAGCCCCGTATGGACCACCCTCTACACCCTCGACGTCGACTGGCGGTGCCACCTCCGCAAGTCTATCCTCCTGGCTCCCATGCCACTAATCACCGCCGACATCAAGACCATACCTGAAATCATGGGCTTCGACGTCCCGTGGATCGACGCCTACGACGCCAGCCGCAACGCCCAGTGGGCCGAGTGGTGGATCAACGACGAGTATGCCGGCGTCAGCGGCAGCGTCCACTACGACGCCAATCCCCCCGCCGACACCGTCCGCCTGCGGCTCGTGGCCCACCACGGCTCCTGCACCGACACCACCACGCGCACCGTCACCTTCATGCCCGTAGCCCTCTGGGCACCAAACACTTTCACCCCCGAAATCGACGACAACCGCATCTTCCGCATACACCTCTACAACGCCCAGGCCGAGGCGCTCTACATCTACAACCGCAGCGGTCTCCTCGTCTACAGCGCCGACAACGTAGAGCAGGGCTGGGACGGCACCCACCACGGCACCCCCTGCCCGCAGGGCGCCTACGTCTGGCACCTCGTCTACCGCGCCGCCGACTTCCCCGGCGAGACCCAAAAACGCACCGGCACCATCACCCTCCTCCGCTGACCCCGCGACCCCGTCGCCTGCCACTGTCCTGCCATATACCTACCAAGGAAGAAGAGGATGCAACTTAAGTACTGCTAACCAGATAGTTACAAACGGACATTTTTGCCCTGTTTTTCATTTTCGGAACCGTTTTTTCGCACACTTTTTTCACAAAATTTTCCTCCCGTTGCAAGAAATCCGCCGCAGGCGGTACATAATACATATATTGTTTATTTACAGAATCATGCAACCCAAATCACACACCCTGCTGAAGGCCTTGGCCCTGATGGCCGCCATAGTCCTCTCCTATACCCTCTGCGACGCTCAGCCCGGCGGCTTCCCTGGCGGACGCCCCCCCATGGGCGAAGGCGGACGCCCCGGCAAGCGCCCCGACCGCCAGAGCCGCGACTGGAACCAGATGGGCGACAACCAGCAGGCCTCCTCCGTCAAGCAAAAGAAAAAAGTCAAGGAGGGCGACACCTTCAAGGTCGTCGGCTCGCTGCGCGACTCGGTCAGCGGCGAGTTCCTGGCCTTCGTCAACGTCGCCGTGCTCGAGGCTGCCGACTCCTCCTTCGTCAAAGGCGCCGCCACCAACCTCGACGGCCTCTTCGAGGTCACCGGCGTGCCGGCAGGCGACTACCTGCTCCGCATCTCCGCCATCGGCTACCGCAACCACCTCGTACCCTTCAAGGTAGAGAACAACACCGCCCTCGGCACCTTCCGCCTCCAGCCCGGCGCCACCACCCTCGACGCCGTCGAAATCTCGGCCGAGAAACCCCTCTACCTCATGGATGGCGAGAAGCTGGTCTACAACGTCGAGGACGACCCCTCCATACAGACCGGCACCACCGAGGACGCCCTCCAGAACGCCCCCGGCGTGGAGGTCGACGTGGAGGGCAACATCACGCTCCGCGGCGTCTCCAGCGTCGAGATTTGGATCAACGACAAACCCTCCAAGCTCACCGAGGAGAACCTCAAGACCTACCTGCAGACCCTGCCGGCCAACGCCCTGGCCCGTATCGAAACCATCACCAACCCCTCAGCCAAATACGCCACCGACGCCGAGGCCGTCATCAACATCATCACTTCCGCCCACATCAAAAGCAACCAGTTCGTCTCCTTCGGCGTCAACGGTTCCAACCAGCCCTTCGTTTCGCCTTGGGTGAGCTATATGTGGGCCAAGGAGCGTTTGAGTGTCAATGTCTTCGGCTCTTTCCGCTACTCCTATCGCAACAATGCCGCCAACTCGTGGTCGCTCACTCGCGAGGACGGGCAGAGCGGTAATGAATACGACACTGTCATGCGCCAGACCAACACCTCGGCCGACACCAACCGCTCCTATGGTGCTAATCTCTTCGCTTCGGTCAACTATGAGATCGACTCTACCTCCGACATCGAATTCAGCGGCGGCTTCAACTACAATTTCAATCGTTCCTACTCCAATCGTAGCACCGAACAGCTCTTTTGGCCCCTTGAACTCGACAGCCTCTTCGCCTACTCCCTCTCCGACACCTCTACCTTCACCCGCGGCTTCGGCGACCTCGGCGTCGACTACACCAAGAAGTTCAACGGCAAGGGCCACAACCTCCGCCTCGGCCTCCGCGCGCGCCTCTCCAGCAACGCCTCCGACGAGTACTACCACCGCCTCTACACACGCTACACCGACCTCGACGAAAACCGCTACCTCCTCGGCTCCACCCGCGAGCTCGGCCTCGACTTCAACGCACGCTATAACCGCCCCTACTCCAAAAACGGCGAGTTCTCCTACGGCCTCAAGCTCGAATACGACGACGACCGCAACACCTTCGACCGCTACTACCTCGCCGCCGGCGGCTCCTACGACAGCGTCGACGCCCTCCGCACCTACGAGCTCGGCCTCAAGGACGCCGAAGCCTCCTTCGACGTCAACTGGACCCACCGCTTCGGCAACCTCACCGTCAGCTCCGGCCTCGGCGTCGAGCTGGAACACACCGACTATCAGTACGCTACCGCCATGACCCAGTTCGCCGACGACAGCGCCTTCACCCACTTCAAGCTCCGCCCCTCCATCCACCTCACCTACCGCACCCCCGACATGCACAATTTCAAGCTCAACTACTCCCTCCGCATGAAAGACCCCTCCTACAAGAACCTCACCCGCTTCCGCACCTACGGCGAAGACTCCTACTCCACCGGCAACCCCGCCGGCCTCGCCCACAGCTACACCCACAACGCCGAGGCCGGATGGGCCAAATACTTCGAGCGCTTCGGCAACATCAGCGTCGACCTCTACGGACGCCTCTCCACCAACGAGATGAGCTCCCTCACCGAATCGAAGTTCGACGAGGTCCTCGACCGCTGGATCAACTTCTCCATGCCCTACAACATGGGCACCTCCTGGCGCTACGGCGGCAGCCTCAACCTCACCTATCGCCCCTCTGGCTTCTTCAACGTCCGCCTCTACGCCAACGTCTACGACTACGGCTACCGCCTCGAAAACTACCGCGGCCGCACCGTGCAGGACGACATGTGGTCGTGGAGCGTCCGCATCAACGCCTGGGCCAAGGTCTTCGACCAGTACCAGATTACTGCCTCGTTCAACTATACTTCCCCCACACTCAGCCTCATGTCTACCCGCAAGGAGCGCCTCATGTTCAACATCGGCGCCCGCAGCGACTTCTTTAACCGCAAGCTCTCCGTCTTCATCAACATCCAGGACCTCTTCAACTGGGGCGCCAGCCGCGGCTCCGGCTCCGAAAACTCCAACCCCTACTACCTCAGCGAGTCCACGCAGAAGATGCTCAACAGTCGCTACATCTCCGCCGGCATCACCCTGCGCTTCGGCAAAATGGAACTCGAAAAAGGTGCCAAAGACGGCTCCTCCGAGGAGGGCGACAGCCTCTGAAAGTTGAAAGTTGAAAGTTGAAAGTTGAAATTTTTCTACCTGCAACTAGTTGGTTTACAAGTTTTAATTTTCAATTTTCAATTTTCAATTCAAAAAAAATTTGGTCACCTCGCAAAAAGTTCGTACTTTTGCACTCGTTTTCCGAGCAAGAAACACACCGATTGTCCTATGGTGTAACGGTAGCACATCTGACTCTGGATCAGCTTGTCTTGGTTCGAATCCAGGTAGGACAACAAAGAAAGACGCTGAAGCATCAGCGCCTTTCTTGTTTTTATAGCCTCCGGCTATTATTCTTTCCCTGCGCGGAGGTCTGCCTGCATACGCTCTATGGCGTGGCGCAGGATGAGGTCGTGGTCGAAGGCTAGCGGCGGCACCTTGTCGAGGGCGAACCACTGGGCGCGCGCCGCATCGTCGGACCCCTTCACGGCAGTCACGCTCGTCAGCGCATAGTAGGCCACCGTCACCACCCGCCCACGCGGGTCGCGGTCCACGCCCGAATAGGCTCCGACCTGCCTTATCTGCTTCAGCCTCAATCCCGTCTCCTCCTCCAATTCGCGCACGGCACACTCCTCGGCCGTCTCATCCATCTGCATGAAGCCCCCGGGAAAGGCCCACTTACCTTTGCAAGGCTCCTGTCCACGCTCGATGAGCAGCACCTTCGTCCCGTCTCCGTCAAGGCCAAAGACAACACAGTCTGCCGTCAACGAAGGCCTCGGATAGTCGTATTCGTATTTCGCCATCTTTGCTATTTCAATTTTAACGCAAAGGTACACAATATTCCACACGTGGCAAACCACCTTCGGCGCTTTTTTGTGCGCCGAAGACGCACACCGCTGTGGCACAAGTTATTACAGCAGCATTTTTTTTCTTCCCGCAGGCAATATTCCCGCCACCTACCGCGTTATCTGTGGCAGAAAAAGCAGAAATTCATGAAAGAAATCAAATGCCCCAAGTGCGGCAGCGTCTTCACGGTCGACGAGGCCGACTACGCCGCCATCCTTAACCAGGTACGCAACGCCGAGTTCGAGCGCGACCTTGCCGCACGCATACACGACATGGAACAGCGCGCCGCCGCCGAACAGCAGGCCCGCGAGCTGCAGAAGCGCCAGGAATACGTCGACGCCTTCAACAAGGAGCGAGCCAAGAACGCCCAGCAGGTAGCCGACCTCAACCTGGAAATCGAGCGCCTACGCGCCGAGTCGGGCCGACAGCTCGAACGCCTGCGCGCCGAATCCACCCTCGAGCTGGAGCGCCTGCGCACCGAGGTGGCGGGCGGCGAGAAGCAGGTTGCCATGGCACGCCTCGAAGAGCAAAACCGCGCCAAAGATGCCCTCCATGAGCGCGACAGCCAGATCGAAAGCCTCAAACTCCAAATCGCCAACGCACAGAACACCGCACGCGACCGCGAGCAGCAACTCAAGGAGGGGTACGAGCTGCAGCTCAAGCAGGCCCACGACACACTGGAATACTACAAGGACCTCAAGACCCGCCTCTCCACCAAGATGGTCGGCGAGACCCTCGAACAGCACTGCTCCACGCAGTTCAACTCCCTCCTCCGCCCTATCCTCCCCTCCGCCTACTTCGACAAGGACAACGACGCCGCCGACGGCAGCAAGGGCGACTTCATCTTCCGCGACTTCGACACCGACCCCGTCAGCGGAGAACCCATGGAATACATCTCCATCATGTTCGAAATGAAGAACGAGATGGACACCACCGCCACCAAGCACCGCAACACCGACTTCCTCGACAAACTCGACCGCGACCGCCGCGCCAAGAAGTGCGAGTTCGCAGTCCTCGTCTCGCTCCTCGAAGCCGACAGCGAACTCTACAACACCGGCATCGTCGACATGTCGCACATCCACGAGAAGATGTACGTCATACGTCCGCAGTTCTTCATTCCCCTTATCACCCTGCTGGTGCAGACCTCGCGCAAGACCATCGACTACCAGCGCCGCCTGGCTGTCGCCGAGCAGCAGACCGTCGATGTGGCCAACTTCGAGGCCAAGCTCGAGAAGTTCAAAGACGCCTTCGGGCGCAACTTCGAGACCGCGCAGAAGAAATACGCCAAGGCCATCGAGGAGATTGACAAGTCTATCAAGCACCTGCAGGATGTCCGCGCAGCCCTTGTAGGCTCCGAAGAGGCTCTGCGCCGCGCCAGCGGCAACACCGAGGAGCTGACCATCAAACGCCTCACCTGGGGCAACAAGACCATGCGCGACCGCTTCGACGCCGCCCGCAATCAGGACGACTAGCACGGGACCTGCTGGGACATCACCTCAACGGCAAATGGGGCAACAAGATGCTCGGCAACCCATTTTGCAACAGCCTTGACCACGGGCCATGCTCTTTTGCTGTTGCTTCCAATCACATCCATCACTCGAACATCCTGAAAATGGGCACTCTTCAGACTAAGCGTTCCCAGGATTATTCCGTTGACTTCCACTTCGAACCAGATACAGGACCCTTCCTGGCGGACATTCTGCAGCAGCAATGGGTAATTATCAGGAAACGCAGCATTTAGCACCTTGATCGACGACCGTCCGGCCTTCTTCAGGAGGCTGGGGACGGCACCAAAAGAACAGAACTCGTACGCCTCATCCTCCCCGTTGGCGACAATGCTGGCAAAGTGGATTGCACTACCGACATGCCCCCACACCTCGTTTTTAAGCGTGTCGCTATTGAAGCAGAGAACAAAATCCGGTGGAAGCTCTCGGTAATATGAAACACTGTCCATCGCAGCCTCCACTACCTTGTCTATCTCCAGAGACTTTGTATACATAGCATACAGCGAAGATTGGGGGGAGCTTCATAAAGACCGCTATGGCTGGTGCGAGGGCACTTGTTTTTCTCATGGCTGAACAACTCCTTCTGATTTCAGTTTGGCAATCCACTCTTCAAAGGTGTTTTCTTTTAAATTCAGGACGGATTGAGTTCGATGGTCGGAGCTGATAAGGAAGGCTCGTGAAGCAGCACCATCGGCAAGGTGGCGGGTTAATCCTTTGCAGTAGTACAGGTTTGTTCCGAGGTTTTCTTGAACGGCATGCTGTTTGAGTCGTTCGGTATTGTTGCTGAAGGGCATCAGCCATACCACGTTGTCAACGCTGCCTACGGCCGTCTGAACGGCTGAATAGCGGTCATGCTCCAGGCCGAAACCGTAGTAGTATAGCAGCGTGGTGCCCTGCATCTGACGAAGGGTGGTGGTGTCGCCGCTGGCAAGGTGGATGAGAGGGAAATCCAGCACGGTATTGCTCATATCCGTGTTTTGGGTGAAACGTATGCGAGAAGGATAGTATGTATTGAGTGGCAGGAGTTCGTAGTTCCTATATCTGTCACTTTCGATATCGAACACCGAGTCAATCAATGCACGTTTGTTTCCAAAGTCGATATTTTCAAGTGTTGAAATGTCTTTGTTTCGTGCATTGAGGATCGACTGGGCCTTGATGACGGCTTTCTGACGTGAGTTGTAGGTATACCAGACGGGGAGGTCTATGAGTCGGCATGTACCGTCACTATAGCAGTGTTTTTGG
The DNA here is from genome assembly GCA_902784865.1 of uncultured Bacteroidota bacterium. Taxonomy (GTDB): domain Bacteria; phylum Bacteroidota; class Bacteroidia; order Bacteroidales; family P3; genus Colimorpha. The sequence goes on from CACZWL010000038.1 coordinate 9,311, forward strand.
GGTTTGATTGCCTTTATTATAAAGGTGGTGTCTCCGTCGATAATACCTCGTTGCGCCTTTTCTTCATAGGCGCACCCCACTTCGTCGTACAGAGGATAATACATTTGGAAATACTTCATATAGATGGACACGACATCCCCGACACCTGCATCATAGAATTGCGATTCTCGGTCAAACTGGGCAATCTCGAGGTTGTCTGGCATGATATGAATCATCCTTTTCGGGGTGATAAGAGCGGCCTCGCCACCGTCAATGAACAGGGCTATTTCCTGAGTTGAGTCGTTAATGTTGTGCAGGATTGTGTGGCATTTGTTATGGTGAGTAATCTCGCCCTTGTGGTAGTATTGGGTTTCAATGTCGAAGGATACCCACTCGTGCTGCATCAGTTCGGCGGCGAAGTCGGGAGTGGGGCAGGATTTGCACGCCGAAAACAATGCGGCACATGCGATGATTGTTGCAAGAACTGATCTCATGTTTTTTTTGTATTGAGGTGCAAAGATACTGATATTTTTCGAACTGGCAAAATATTTTTTTCATTTTTCTCTATAAAACATCATAATATATTGAAATCCAATACCTATATTTATTATTTTTTTACTACAATACCGATATACTGACATATCCCCACCTATATATACCCTATTCCACTCCAGAACATACATATTCGCGACAGGCAGGACGTCTGAAATTCCACGCCGCCGACCGTCACACACGCCGCTTCGCTCTCTTCTTCTCGCGGACAAAGCCCTTGATGCGCAGCACCGAGGTCGGCGAATTGGCAGCATTCGACTTCACCACGATGGTTTTATAGAATGCCCCTATATTGGATGTGTTGTAATGTATTGATATGCTCCCTGTATCTTCTGGCATTACAACCCCTTTGACGATTTCTGTCGATGTACATCCACAAGACGCAGATACACTGGAAATAATTAACGGTTCCCGCCCTGTGTTTTTAAATTCAAATCGGCAATCTCCATTCTCACCCTTGTCAATCGTGTCAAAGTCATGTACTGTTTGAAGGAACTGTATGGCTGAATTGCTTTTGTTGATCTTTTCTGGCTTCTCGATTTTGAGGTGTTCTATCCACTCTGTGAAGGACTCTCTTCTGTCATATACACTCTCAGTATGATGGTTGTATCCAAGCCAGTATGCTTGATGCCGGTTGTCGATTAGAATGTGGCGTGAGAATCCTTTGGCATGGTATAGGTTCTTGCCGAGATGCTCACGTGCAACCAGCTCTTTTAATCCGTCTGCATTGTCGCAATCTGGCATTATCCAAATTAAATTCTCCACCTCCCTTGACTCATTTTCAACCATCTGGTAAACATCTCGGTTAAGGTTGAAATTGTAGAAATAGAGCATCGTGCCTCCATTCAGATCTCTTATGTGCAGGGTGTCGCCCAGGAGAACATTTACCAAGGGAAAATCCAGAACAGTGTCGTTTATTTCCGTGTTCGTTGTATACTGGGTACAATGTGGATAATACTCATTTATGGGCAATTGCTCGTACCTTGTATTTCTATTGCTTTTTAAGTTAAAAACCGAGTCAATCAGTGCACTTCTATCTTCGAAGCGAAGGTTTGACATGACGGTCTTTACTTTTTCCTTGCCGATTCCAAACGACACAGATGCCTCCGTAATGGTCTTCAGGCGAGCGTTATAAGTGTATTTTGCATGAGTTTCCTCCAGACGGCATGTGCCGTCCGTATAGCACACCGGTATCGTCTGCGTTCCTTTTATCAGATAAATTGTATCGGTACCTCTCAAGGTTCTTCCTAAAACCTCGTCGAAAGTGTAAAAAAAGGGGTTATAACACAGATAGTGAAATGGCAAATAGAGCATCGTCGTTGTCAGAGTTTGTCCCACCACATCATCATAGTAATCAACTTCCTTTGTCAGACGGACAATCCACTGATGGTTGGGGTCAATGTGGATCATCGTATCCGCAGTAACATATATGGCATCTCCATTTTCTTCAAAAATCGCTATATTCTGAATTGTATCATTTACATTGTTGATAATTACATGGGCCTGCCTCTTTCCCACGCATTTGCCCTTGAGGTACGTAGACCTGTCAACATCAAAAGATAGCCACTCTCTGTCGCGCAGGACGCCATCCCCAAATGCCCCGACATCATACCTGTGGCATGATATCAGCAGCGCCATTGCAAATACAATCAAAAAAAAGGGTTTCTTCATGGTAATTTCCAATTAAAATGGGGATGGGTAAGATGGTATCGCCCCATCCTCCCATCCACCGAATACGATTCTTATATTATTGCGTGAATTATTGCGTCGATTCGTATACTGATTCTTTCCGATAGGTTCTCTATCGCTTTGCCTAGTCGATCCCAGAAGGTTGTATCTTTTTTGAACTTCATGTCACAAGCACCTTTCGCACCTTCACAGTCACATGCTACAGGACGACCATCCCGATCTCTTTTCAAAGTGCAAGTCCCGGAACACTCATTGCCTTTTCTGACAACACAATAAGGAATGGTATTGCTGTTGGAATAACCATTGGCAAATAGGTAGTCTCCATTATTCTTCACTAATGGAAGCCAATATGATTCTACTGCCTCCTCTTCTACATTGTAAAGAACCATGTAGAGCGTGGCATCACCATTAGGTAATTGAGGAAGTGTGTCTATGATATCAGCATGTTCGACCACATAATTACCACACTCATCCATCATGGCATTAGTGAATTCATCAATATCTATCCCACAAACTATCTTACCGCCTACCAACTTACCAATTAAAACGGAGTCTGAACTCATTTTTTTACTCGAAGAGACGATAGATGTCTTGTTATTTTCTTTTGTACAGGCAACAGTAGCTATGCCAGCAACAAATATGAACGCAAATGTCATTGTGGACCAAAATATCTTTTTCATTTTCATTGTATTTTTTAGTTTTTACTTTCTCGGAAGTCCCATTTCCATTGTGCCGTGCCTCGGTTGGCGGACATTCCTGTTTTTTTCCAACCTCCGCACAATAAAGTCGGTTCCCGCGCGTTTTCTCTCACGCATAGGGCACCGCTCTATGCCCCGGGTGCTGTGTCGGCGGGGCGGAGTGTGTTTTTCCTATTATTAATCAGCACTCTCCCTGCCTTTTGCACCCTCTCTTTTTTCCTCGTCCCTCTCCGCCACTACGGCGCACACCTTCGCGGCGGGACTCTTTCAGATGTTGCTCTTCATAGGGCTCTGTCGTCAGGTCTCCTAGGGTTTCCTCTCCGAGGCTTCTTTGTGGCGAATGCGGACAACCATTATATTCTTCCCCCTCTATATAGTTAGATGCAAAAACAGGGAAAAAGTAACACGGGAATGCAACTTTTTTTTCATTTTTTTCGTAACACTGCTGATAATCAGTACAATATTTTTTCGTTTTTTTCTGCTCCGCAACCGGCACATAGCACGACTGCGAGGCGCGGCCCTCGGCATCGACCGCGAAGCACCACAGCCTGGTATTACGCCCGTCCCACC
>CACZWL010000039.1 GCA_902784865.1 uncultured Bacteroidota bacterium
GTAAAAGCATTTTTTTTGTTCATGACCTTTGACTTTGTCAAAGTAACGACAAAATCACGCTTTCACGTCGGTCCGACCATTAATTTTGTCCATTACGTCCATTTTTCGCCTTATTCCTACTGCATGAACTTGGCCGTTCAATGAAATAATATTAAGGAATAATGGAAAGATGATGCTCCTGTTTGGATAGTTTTATACATCCTTGTGGAGCGACTCATTAAACCGTTATTTTATATTATTGGGAGGCCAAGCCCACATGCAGAAAATAGGGTTCAAATGGATGGCTCCACTTTCTTCGTTGGGAAATATCATCCGCCTCACGAGCCTGTGGGCAACTAAAAGTTGCGCACGACACGTACTAGTGACTCTTTATGACCAAACAACACAAATTGCTGGCCATGGCCTTTGCCACGCTACTCATCTTCGCCTCTTGCGGAAAAGACGAAAACGAAAACGAAAGCGGAGACGAAATCACCTCGCATGGAACCAAAATCAAACGCATAACGGGTTCAACTGCCGACGAGAACGAAGAAAGGACTGTCCATGTGGATTTTACCTGGGATGGCGACAAGATAGCCTCTGTGCTGTACTGCTACGATAGTTCTACATTTACACATGTTTTCACCTACGACGGCGACAATATCATCCGTGAGGTTGCGGAAGGTGGAACATACGACTACACGTATGCCGGTGGGCGCATCGATTCTGTCACACTCAGTGAATACAGTAGGCAGGACTCGTTCATATATAAATACTCGTGGTCCGGGAACAAACCAGTGGAACTCACGCAGCCCGAGGATGCTGGATATTATCGTGGAGGTCGTATACAGACACTGGAGTGGCAGGGCGACAATTTGGTGAAACACAGTGGCAACAGTGGTACTGATTGGTCAATCACGTATCGGTATGATGACAAAAAGAACCCCTTCCCCTTCATGTTCACTCTGGGGACGATGCCGAATGAATTGATGAATTCATGGTCAGTCAACAATATTACAGAAATTATTAGAAAATCTGGAGATAAAACCTATCATACCACATACGAATACACCTACAACGCCGACGGGTACCCCGCCACAGCGAAAGCGAGAACTTCGTATGGCGATATCATAACCCTCACCTACACCTACTATGAATAACACAATGTTTTGAAAAAAAAAGCTGCACATTTTGCTGTGCAGCTTTTTTTTCATATCCGCTTGGCTGACCCCCCCCCCGCCAGCCTTCATCGCAGGTCGCGGAGGTGGGCTTTGTGGGCGGCGGGGACGCGGAAGGACTCGATGGCTTTCTGGATGGCTTTGCGGCGTACCCACTCCCCCACCCGGCCGGGGTGCATGTAGGGTTCGGCGGCGGGCCACTGCTTGGCCAGGGCCGTGGCGAAGTACCAGGCCTGCATCATTTTGATATAGTATTCATCTTTATTAATAGCAACCACCCACTGGAGGTGCTCCGCGCGGAAAGTACTGTCCTCCAGGTAGTAGCGCATGAGCATACCGATGCCGAAGCGGCAGGTGTACTCGTGCGGCGAGGCCATCCAGCGGCGCACCTGCGGCAGCAGCTCGGCGGTGTGGCGGGCGAAGGCGCGGGGCGAGAGGGTGTCGCAGGTGGCCCAGTTGTCGACATGCGGCAGGAAGCGCTCCACCTCGGAAAGCGCTGCCGCATAGTCCTTTATGTCGCACAGCAGGGCGGCATGGAGGCCGTTCTCCTCCAGGTAGCGGTGGGGCAGCGCAGCGAGGAAGGCCTCGGCCTCGGCGCTTCCGCGCAACTCCTTGGCCAACAGGCGTATATGCGGAGCGCGGACGCCGATGATGCGGTCGGGCGGCAGGTTGGGGATGAGCTTGGCGGTGAAGGCGGCGTACCCTTCGTCGCGTAGGGCCATGAGGCGGCTTTCAATATCCATCAGGTCAGTCGTTTAAGGGTTTTCATGCGGGTGTGCTTCAGGCCGGGTTTGAGTTCGGAGGGTTCGAGGAGCAGGAGGCACTGCCGCAGCTCGGCACATAGCTCGGGGAAGTGGCGGCACTGGGCGTAGGCCACCTTGATGCAGAGCGCGCGTACGCCCACGGCCTCGGCGGGGTCGGCCAGGTGCATCAGGCAGAAGTCGAGCAGCCCGGTGTCGACGTCATCTACCTGCCAATCAATCCTTTCGAGCAGCGCCAGGGAGAGTCGGCGAAGCGAGGTGTCGAGCGTTTCCACAGCCAGACGGATGAGCGCCGCGCGGTGGGCGGCGATGTGGCGGTTGTCGGAAGCGGGCAGATGGGTCAGCGCCCAGGCGGCGCCGACGGCCTCGCGGCGGTCGGCCGAAGCCATGGCCCGAAATAAACTTTCGCGCACCTCGGCATCGGCGTGTGCGCTGTGTGCCAGCGACTTAACCTCATTTATATGCATCGGTTCCATAGTGCAAAGTTACAAAAGATTTGCGTACTTGAAATATTATTCTTATCTTTGCACCCGATATTAAACCCTAAAACACTATGGACAACAAGCAAATCATTGACGGGAAGCGTATTGCCCCCGAACCCATCAGCCAGCTGGGCGAGAACGAGATTTTTGTCTTCGGCAGCAACATACAGGGGTCGCACGGCGGCGGCGCGGCGTGGTTCGCGCACAAGAACTTCGGCGCCCAGTGGGGCGTAGGCGAGGGCCTGACGGGCAAGAGCTATGCCCTGCCCACGATGGAGGGCGAGGCGTCGCTGGCCCATGCCGTGAAGAATTTCACCGACTTTGCGCGCCAGCACCCCGAGCTGGACTTCCTGGTGACCGCCGTGGGCACCGGCATAGCGGGCTACAGCCCCAAGCAGGTGGCCCCCCTCTTCAAGGACGCCACCACGCTGCCCAACGTCTACCTGCCGCAGACCTTCTGGGACGCCATGTAAGCCCCTGACACGCCGCCAGCCGCCCCTAGCGCCGCTGGCCGCCGCCCATACGCCTGCCCGACAGGCCGTGTGACGCTGTGTGTTTGTCCGTGACTGCAAAAAAATATTTTGCCAGTTTCGGAAAAAGTCGTACTTTTGCAATTTGTTTTTGAAAACATATATAATAAAATAAAGATGAAGAAAACGTTATTAACCATTGCTACTATGGCAGTTATCGCTACCGGTTGCCAGGAGAAGCGCGAGCTTACCTCGGGCGTGAAACTGGACAACCTCGACACCACGGCGCGCCTGCAGGACGACTTCTACCAGTATGCCTGCGGCGGCTGGATGAAGAACAACCCGCTCGATGCCGAGCACTCGCGCTACGGCGCCTTCGACGTGCTCCACGAGAACGCACAGGAGAACCTGAAAGGCATCATCGATTCGGTGTCGAAGATGCAGAACGAGGAAGGCTCCATCGCCGACAAGATTGCCACCCTCTTCAACATCGGCATGGACAGCGTCCGCCTGCAGGAACAGGGCGCCACGCCGCTGACCCCCTTCCTCGAGGAGATCAACGCCCTGAAGAGCCGCGACGACATCTGGGCTGAGATCCTCAAGCTGCACCGCCGCGGCGACCACGTCCTCTTCGGCATCTTCGGCGAAGCCGACAAGGACGACGCCTCGCAGTGCATCGCCTGGGCCTACCAGAGCGGCCTCGGCCTCGGCGACCGCGACTACTACCTCACCGACGAGGGCAACAACAAGAACGTCCGCGAAGGCTACATCGCGCTGATGGAGAAAGAGTTCGCCATGGCCGGCTACGACCAGATGAGCGGCATCCGCGCCGACAAGCTGGCCCAGATGGTCATGAACTTCGAGACCCGCCTGGCCAAGAGCCAGAACACGCGCCTCGAAAACCGCGACCCCCAGGCCACCTTCAACCGCTACACCCTCGACGAGGCCGCCAAGTTCGCCGCTAACATCCGCTGGCAGAACTACTTCGAGACCATGAACATCATGGACGGCATGAAGAGCTTCAACATCGCCCAGCCCAAATACTTCGAAGAGGTCAACCGCGTCCTTGCCGACGCCGACATCGAGGTGCTGAAGGCCTACTTCGCCTGGCACGAGATCAACGGCGCCGCCAGCTACCTCAGCGACGACTTCGTCGAGGCCAACTTCGACTTCTACGGCCGCCTGCTCAGCGGCCGCGAGCAGAACCGCCCCCGCTGGAAACGCGTCACCGCCACCGTCGACGGCGCCATGGGCGAAGCCCTCGGACGCCTCTATGTGGAACGCTACTTCCCCGCCGAGGCCAAGACCCGCATGGAGACCCTCGTGCAGAACCTCATCACCGCCCTCGGCCAGCGCATCGACATGGCCGAATGGATGACCAAGGAAACCAAGAAAAACGCCCACGAGAAACTCAACACCATCTACGTCAAAATCGGCTACCCCAACAAGTGGCGCGACTACTCCAAACTCGACATCCGCGACGACAGCTACTACGCCAACATCGTGCGCAGCAACGAGTTCGACATGGACTACATGTTCAGCAAAATCAACAAGCCCGTCGACAAGGACGAGTGGGGCATGACTCCGCAGACCGTCAACGCCTACTACAACCCCACCACCAACGAGATCTGCTTCCCCGCCGCCATCCTGCAGCCCCCCTTCTTCAACATGGAGGCCGACGAGGCCGCTAACTATGGCGCCATCGGCGTCGTCATCGGCCACGAGCTGACCCACGGCTTCGACGACCAGGGCCGCCAGTACGACAAGGACGGCAACCTCAACGACTGGTGGACCGAAGAGGACGCCAAGAACTTCGACAACAACAAGCAGGTCCTCATCGACGCCTTCGACAGCTGCATCGCCCTCAACGACCCCGAATTCGGCGGCCTCGTCCACGGCAACGGCCAGCTCACCCTCGGCGAGAATATCGCCGACAACGGCGGCCTCCACGTCAGCTACCTCGCCATGAAGAACGCCATGAAGAAAAGCCAGGTCAACAAAGAGCAGATGGACGGCTTCACCCCCGAGCAGCGCTTCTTCCTGGCCTACGCCGCCGTCTGGGCCTCCAACATCCGCCCCGCCGCTGCCCTGCAGCTCACGCAGATGGATGTCCACTCCCTCGGCCGCAACCGCGTCAACGTCGCCCTGCCCCAGGTCACCGAGTTCATCGAGGCCTTCGGCATCAAGGAAGGCGACGGCATGTGGCTCGCCCCCGAGAAACGCGTCGTCCTCTGGTAGTCTTTTCTCTCTAGAAAATCTAGAATATCTAGAGAATCTAGAATATCTAGAAAAAAAAGTCCCCAAAAACTCACAATATCGAAGGTGCCCCGTGGGGCACCTTCGTTTTTTTTACACCCACAAGGTGTGTTTTCGTCGCCCTGCGCCGTGTTGGGTCTTCTTCCCTGAGAGCCTATTTCTCTTATACCCAAACGGTTTGCCTCTTCGCCGCAAATTTATTCCGACCGTATCAAAAAAAAATCGTATCTTTGCAGTCGCTTTCGAGAGCGAAAGTTGTAAGCAAGAAAAGCATTGCCACTATTGTCCTGTCATCGAAATACGCCAAATTTCAAAAAAAAGGAAGGACGGAGCATGATTGCTTTCGCTTGTGTGCTACGCACAGGCGTGAGATTGTTCCATCAACCGTTTCTTTTTGGGTGATTGGCGTTACCTCGATGATAACGGACATGAGCACATAAGTCTCATGCCTTTCTTATTTGGTCAATCTCAATCACACACTGACACCGCTCCATTGGGGACTTGGGGGCAGACACAAAAACAACACAACAATGAAGACACGCGCAAAGAAATGCATGTTGGCCCTCGGCGCCGCCATTCTGATGTTCACCGCCTGTTCCGACGACAACACCGACCCCGCCACGGATGTCTACACCGGAAAGAAACTGGCTCGGCTCCACTACATCATGTACGACACCCCGGAAAACGGCTATCAGCCAATCCATCGCTACACAGATGAATTCGAATGGGACGGCGACCGTCTGGTCCTTCCGAGCGATGGAGATGATGATCACAACAGGAGAGAACTTGTATATGAAGGCAATCTCCTTGTCCGGGATGAGAGATACTATGACGGAGAGTTGTATAGAATGCGGGAGCTAAGCTACTCCGACGGACAAGTGTCGACAATAAAACATTACCGCTACGGCCACCTGGAATGCACCCAGGATTTCATCTACGGCAACGATGGTCGCCTCCAGAAAATAATCAGCGTGGGCGACATTTTCAGCGAAAGCGGAAACTACGAAGAGACACGCACACACACCCTGTTCTGGAAGGACGGAAACATAGTCAACATTGAACTATTCCGCAACTCGCCCCGCTCCGGAGTATCCACGTCGTACCAGAAGTTCGAATACGACAACGCCCCCAACCCCATGCGTCCGATGGCGCTGGTCTTCCTCGACAGCCATTGCGACGGCATCGAGATGCTCTCGAAAAACAACGTATTGCTCGAAAAATACTGGGACGAATGGGGAAGCTCCGGGTCCAGAACAGTGTATACATACGACGACGGCTACCCGGCAAAAAGCATCCGCCACTATGACGACGCCCCGGAAAATGTTCACCTTGACAGCTACTATGAATACACCGACGGCACAGGAGCACGCCCTGAATAGCGACAGCAAACAAGCGACAGTCCCCCACCCGGGGCCGCGCCTGCGGCGCGGCCCCGGGCGCTTTTTTCACCCATGCCACCCCCGCCCCCACTCCCCTGCCACCCTCCTGCCATAGACGAAGAAGGGAAGAAGAGGGTGCCTCTTATGCACTGTAAACCAACCGCTTGCAGACGGCCGATTTTCGCCTTTTCACCGACTTTTTTTCAAAAAAATTGCGGGCAATAAAAGCCCCGTTTCCGCGTTATCCAACTGTTATGGAAACACAGAAAATAGCACAAGTCGTCTCGTGGCTCGACGCCACCTTCCGCCCCGATCTGCAGGAAGACTACGACAACGCCGGCTTCCTCCTCGGCGACAGCCAGGAGCCCTGCCGCGGCGTCCTCGTAGCCCTCGACCTCACCCCCGCCGTCGTCGACGAAGCCATCGCCCTGGGCGCCAACCTCATCGTCACCCACCACCCCTTCATCTTCTCCGGCCTCAAGCGCATCACCGACCGCACCGAGGCCGGCCGCACCGCCATCAGCCTCGTCCGCCACGGCATCGCCGTCTACGCCGCCCACACCAACCTCGACAACCTGCCGTGGGGCGTCAACGGCGCCCTCTGCGAAAAGCTGGGCCTCGGCGACTGCCGCATCCTCAGCCCCCTCGGGGCCGACACCGGCGCCGGCATGGTCGGCACACTCCCCTCGCCCATGCCCGTCGACGCTTTCCTGCTGAAAGTCAAGGAAGTGCTCGGCGTACCCACCCTCCGCACCTCCGACTTCACCATTCACGATTCAGAACCCGCCATCCACAAAGTCGCCCTCTGCGGCGGCAGCGGCTCGCACTTCATCGCCGACGCCCTGGCCGCCGGCGCCGACCTCTACCTCACCGCCGACATCAAATACCATGATTTCCAGCGCGCTGAAGGCCGAATCATCCTCGTCGACGCCGGACATTACGAGACGGAACAATTCGCCAAAGAAATAATTTCTCGCCGTATATCAGAAAAATTTAGTAACTTTGCATGCCGAATTTCCTCGCAACAGGAAAGCATCGTGCGTTATATATAATTGAAATCTAATAATATATAATATAAATATGGCAAAGAAAGTCAGCACCAAAAAGGCAGAAGCCCAGGTAGAAGCACCCGTCATCCTCCGTCCCGACGTGGACATGGCCATCGAGAAACGCCTCGTCGCCCTCTACACCCTCCAGAGCGTCGACAGCGAAATCGACAAAATCAAGATTGTCCGCGGCGAACTCCCCCAGGCCGTCCAAGATCTCGAAGACGAAATCGCCGGCCTCAACACCCGCATCGACAACTTCAACTCCGAAATAAAAGAGACCGAAGCCGAGAACAAGGCCCGCAACACCCAGGTCGCCGACCACGAGGAGATGATCAAGAAATACCAGAAACAGCAGGAAAACGTCCGCAACAACCGCGAGTTCGAATCCCTCAGCAAAGAGATAGAATTCCAGAACCTCGAGATACAGCTCTGCGAACGTAGGAACAAAGAAGGTGCCGCCAAGGTCAAAGAGCTCAAAGAGCAGATTGCCAACGCCAAACAGCTCGTCGAAAACCGCACCAAAGACCTCGACGCCAAGCGCGAAGAGCTCACCTCCATCATCGCCGAGACCGAGAAAGACGAAGCCCGCCTCCTCGAGAAATCGAAAGAGCAGGAGCAGTACATCGACGAGCGCTACCTCGTCGGCTACAAGCGCATCCGCGAGGCCGCACGCAACGGCCTGGCCGTCGTCACCATCGACCGCGACGCCTGCGGCGGCTGCTTCAGCGCCATACCCCCCCAGCGCCAGATGGAAATCAAGATGCACAAGAAAGTCATCGTCTGCGAAAACTGCGGCCGCATCCTCGTCGACGACGACATCGCCGCCAAAGCCAAAGCCCAACTGGAAAAATAAAACGATATGACATACACTTTCAACCCCGAAGAGCGTCTGACCCTGAGCAAGATTCAGGAGATTATCGACAATAAAATGACCCTCGCCCTCGGCGACGAGGCCAAACGCCGCATCGAGAAATGCCGCGCCTACCTCAACCAGAAGATGGAAAACCAGAAGGTGCCCATCTACGGCGTCACCACCGGCTTCGGCAGCCTCTGCAACATCAGCATCAGCAAAGAGCAGCTCTCGCAGCTGCAGAAAAACCTCGTCATGAGCCACGCCTGCGGCGTGGGCGACGAGGTGCCCGCCGAGGTCGTCCGCCTCATGCTCCTGCTCAAGGCGCAGAACTTCTGCTTCGGCTACAGCGGCGCCCAGCTGCAGACTGTGCAGCGCCTCATCGACTGCTACAACGAGGACGTCCTCCCCGTCGTCTACCAGCAAGGCAGCCTCGGCGCCAGCGGCGACCTCTGCCCCCTGGCCAACCTCATGCTCCCCGCCATCCTCGGCATGGGCGACGTCTACTGGAAAGGCCGTCGCTGCGACGTCAGCGAGGTCTACGCCGCCAAAGGCTGGCAGCCCATCGAGCTGCAGAGCAAGGAAGGCCTCGCCCTCCTCAACGGCACCCAGTTCATGAGCAGCTACGCCGTCTGGAGCCTCCTCAAGGCCCGCCGCCTCAGCCGCCAGGCCGACATGATCCTCTCCCTCTCGCTCGACGCCTTCGACGGCCGCATCGAGCCCTTCTACGAGAGCCTCCACATGGTGCGCCCCCACCAGGGCCAGCTCGAGACCGCCAAGGCCGTGCGCGACATGACCGAAGGCAGCCAGCTCATCAGCCGCCACAAGGAGCACGTCCAGGACCCCTACTCCTTCCGCTGCGCCCCGCAGGTCCACGGCGCCGCCAAGGACACCATCCGCTACGTCGAGTCCGTCGTCGAGACCGAAATCAACTCCACCACCGACAACCCCATCGTCCTGCCTGACGAGGACATGGTCATCTCCGGCGGCCACTTCCACGGCGAGCCCCTGGCCATGGTGCTCGACTTTCTGGCCATCGCCGTCGCCGAACTCGGCGCCATCAGCGAGCGCCGCACCTACCAGCTCATCGACGCCAAGCGCGGCCTCCCCTCCTTCCTCGTCGCCAAGCCCGGCCTCAACAGCGGCTTCATGATTCCGCAGTACGCCGCCGCCGCCATCGTCAGCCAGAGCAAGCAGCTCTGCACGCCCTGCAGCGTCGACAGCATCACCAGCAGCCAGAACCAGGAAGACCTCGTCTCCATGGGAGGCAACGCCGCCACCAAGTGCTACCGCGTATGCGAGAACACCGAGCGCGTGCTGGCCATCGAGCTCTTCAACGCCGCCCAGGCCCTCGACTTCCGCCATCAGGAAGGCCTCAAGTCCAGCCCCAAAATCGAGCAGATGGTCGCCGACTACCGCAAGTGCGTCAACTTCGTCGACATCGACGAGGTCATGTACCGCCACATCCACTCCAGCGTCAGCTTCCTGCAGCACATGGCCCTGTAAGAGCGCCACAGCAGAAACCCTTACGCCATAACAAAAAAGTCCAGCTTGCCGTCAAGCTGGACTTTTTTTGTTACTAGGATTGTGGGGTACCTTGTACCTGTTTCATGTATTATACTTCGGCTGCCATATCAATTGCATTGGTGATGGGCAATATGTTGACTGCCGAAAGAAAACGTTCCAGTGCCACACTGCGGTCGATTCCATCCCTCTGTTTGGACAGTTCTGCCCCCACCTTCAGCTCCAAAGCAGTGATCTACGAAATGTAGCAATTGTTTCATCCGACTTTGTCAATTGCCTTGTCGATATCGAATTTCCCCCGTAAAAGGAATACACAGATATTGGTATCAAGCAAATAGCTCGTGCTCATAATTCGACAGTGGGTCTTTGAAACGAGCGCATTGATTTCAACTCCCCGGAGGCCTGCTCGGCACTTATCCCGTCATCTGCCCAAATGCCATAGAAGTCTTTTGCAGAAACGGGTTTCTCCTTTTTCGTTTTGAGCGATTGCGTAAGCATCATTATAAGATCCAACTTGACGTTTGTCGCTCATGTGCTGGAGGACGTTCCAGTAAGGTATTTCGGGTTGGGATATTCGTGCTTCCATATTGGTCAATTGTACATCGTTTTCGATTTGCAGAATTACAAATAATTCCCAACATGGCAATTTTTTTTCCCGAACTCAACAAAAATGCTAGTGCAACAAATGGTATATCGCGTCGACTATGGAGCCGAAGAAGTCGCCCAACGAAGGCTCCCGATGCTGTTCCTGTGTGTCGTCGCGCCATAGCGTATCCTCGTCGGGGGGAAAACTCTCGTGGATGTCACGCTGATACGGATTGGTGTCAAGAGGACTTGTATACTCAGCCACTTGCAAATCAACACTCACAACCTCCTCCTCGGAACCCACTACGGCAGGTGCATAAAATTGCTCGCTGTGCTTGCTCTCCAATTTGAAAGCGGTGGTTAGCATACCTACAACGACAACAGAAACGAGCACTCGTGGCCACATTGCCTTTCCCATTATTTACTTTTTTTATCGTTTTCAGGGCGCAAAAATAGTAAATAAATTTAATATAAATATATTTTTTATGTTTTCTATCGGCAAAAATACTACACAACAATGACTATCAACGTATTACATATGATATTTTTTTTGTTACCCGCATTGAAAATAGACCAAATAGATACCTTTTTTATTGGTTAATGAGTATAAATTGAGCAAATCAATGTCGACATCAACGTTATTGGTGAACTTGGCAAGGTGGCCGACTACGATGGCGTTGGGGGCGACGCCTTTGATTACTCTAACTTTGAATCGGAAATTCCGACTGCAAAATTACAGTTTTCCCGCGGAACGGAGAGTACACAGACTGCACCATTATTTTCACTTATCGCTGTAGACAGCTCATTTTCATACGCTTCCAATATTTCTGCCGCAGAATTCGACAGGGCAATATATGCGCTGCTCGAGGCGCGGCCCTCGCCATCCACCACGAAGCCCCAAAGCCTTGTATTTTGATGGTTCCATCCGTCGGGCAACTGCATCTGCAGGCGGCCGGCGCGTCGCTCGGCGGGTGCGGAGAGGAGCCCCTCGCGCGCATCTATATTATATACGTAGAGGTACACGCGGTCGCTCCCCTTTGCGCGGCTCATGCCACTATTCTTCTCATACTCAACGCACAGCACTCCACCGGCATCTATATCGGCTGATGTGAAGCGCACCGGTGCGGCGGAGCCCTCGGATATTCTAATCCTTTGGTAGTCAATGCTCCCCTCTCCCAAGGGAGAGGGGTCGGGGGTGAGGCTGAAGTGCTGTTTATTCATTTTGACAAAGGCGTTGCCCTCGGTCATCTGCCACCTCGCAGCCGTCTCATTCAGACCCAGCAGCAGCGCCTGACGCGCCGCCGCGGCGAAGCGCACCATGCATACAAACCACTGGCGCTCAGCCTGTTGCAAGGCCGTATTGGGGTAGTTGATATGCCGGCGGTAGGCGCGCACCACCTGTCGGCCGCGCCACACATAGCCCACCACCCCGCCGACCTTTCCCCGGAAATGGCCGAGGATGCCCATGTCTAACTTTGCCATAACTGCCTGGTTTTTATGCTTATAAACTATCGTTTCCTTTTTGCTGCCCCCTGCTATTGATATGCCCCCCCTACGGGGACCATGCGGAGACCGTTGCCGTATATATAATATAAGGCCAAAATCGCGAATTGCAATTTTTTAACTATAATTTAACATTTCGCCCCCTCCCCTACCGACCACCTGCCATGGTCGAAGAGA
>CACZWL010000040.1 GCA_902784865.1 uncultured Bacteroidota bacterium
GTTTCCTGCAGACCCAGCAACGGTACCTTTGTACCCCTTTTACATGACCATATTTCTGGATTTTGTCGCTCCCACAGTAAAAGCATTTTTTTTGTTCATTACCTTTGACTTTGTCAAAGTAACGACAAAATCACGCTTTCACGTCGGTCCGACCATTAATTTTGTCCATTACGTCAAAAAAACACAGCCCGTTCCCCGCAAGGGGAACGGGCTGGTAGTCAGTGTCCTGTGTCGGTTCTCAGAACATATAGGTGTATCCGGCGCAGATCGAGGCCATGAAGCCCGTGCGGTGCTCGTACGAGTTCAGGACGGTGCCCTTCTTGTTGGCGTCGATGACCTTGTCGCTCACCCAGTCGGCCAGCAGCTGCACGTTGAGCAGTCCCTGTCGGCTGAGCCTTATGTCCATGCCGAGGCCCAGGCGGAAGCGGTTGACGTAGGTGCTGTTGAAGCCGTCGAGGAACCAGCCGGCCTCGTCGCCCTCGGTGCTGTTCGTGCCGGGGACGCACCAGGCCTTTTTCGTCGTGTTGTACTCGGCGGCGACCGTCGGGCCGCTGAACGTGTTGCGCAGCTCGGCGAAAGCATAGGGCTCCAGCCCCCGGGGCTGCCACCCCTTGTACTTCAGCGTCAGCCTGCTCTTCAGGCCCACGGCGTTGGTGGGGTTTTGGTAGGCGTTGAAGCTGCCGGCGCGCCGCGTGTATTGCAGGCGCTCCTTGAACGAGAGGTTCCACTGCGTGAAGTGCAGCGTCCCCGTCACGTCGGCCATCAGCCGGTGGCGGGTGCTCTTGAAGGCCGACGAGCTTGAGCTCCAGGGCGCTATGAAGGCGTAGCCCACGCCGACTTTGACGTTGGGGTGCACCTTGTAGGTGACCCCGAGGGTGGTCTGCAGGCGGTCGAAACCGGTGAAGTTGTTGTCCAGGCGCAGCTCCTCTTCAAGGTAGAGGTGCAGTCCTCGCGTGACTTTTTTGTCGAGGCCGAACGAGAGGCGTGCTCCCAGTTCGGGGTCGCGGCTGACCTCGGTCTGGCTCCGCGAGGCAAGGGGTATCAGTGCCAGCAGGCCGGCCAGCAGTGCGGTGCGTGTATTCATCTGTGTGCTAGTTGTTTGAGGTGTATGCTGTAAGGTTCACGGTGGTGCCTCCGGTCGTCGTGCCGTCCTCGACGACGGTGCCTGCCAGGCGCCCGGTGCCGCCGCTGACGCTGACGCCGGAGAGCAGCGTGGGCGTCGTGCCGCACGAGAGGACCAGGCTGCTGGCGCTGGCCACGGGGGTACGGAAGGCATAGGTCGTCGTGCCCACCGTCAGCGCATACCACGTGTTGCCGCTGTAGGTAGCGGTCTGGTAGCCAGCTTGTTTCAGGTCGGCTCCGTTCTCCAGCCCGCCGATGGCTATCAGGGTGCCGCCGCTGTGGGTGAAGGAGTAGCCTTTGCCGCTGTTGACGGCCTTGTGGGTGCCGCCGTCGGTGCAGATGGCATACACCAGGCCGCCGCTGACGGTGATGTCGCCGCCGGCGTCGAGGCCGTCGTTGCTGTCGGAGTGGCCGCACAGGTAGCCGCTGCTCACCGCGATGCGGTTCGAGGCGTTGATGGCGTTGCTCGTAGCCGAATAGCCGTACACTTCGCCGCCGCTGACGGTGATGCTGCCTTTCGACTCGATGCCCTCGTTGTGATTGCACCTGACGGTCACCGTGCCGCCGCCGAAGGTGATGTCGCCTTGGAACTTGATGCCCTTGGCTGCGACGGTGTCGGTGCTGGTGGTGTAGTCGGTGCCGGTGACGCTGATGTCGACAGTGCCGCCGTTGAAGGTGCCGTCGCCGTTGCTGTTGATGCCCTTGCCGCCGCGGCCGCTGCTGGCGATGGTCAGGGTGCCGCCGTTCATGACGAAGCCCTGGCCTGCGCGGATGCCTGCCGTGCCGGCGTAGGCGGCGCTCTCGGTGTCGTAGCCGCTATTGCCGCTGACCTCGATGGTCGTCGTGCCGCCGTCGATGCGCACCAGCGTGTCGCTCGTCAGGCCTTTACGCATGTCGCCCGTGACGCGCACGTCCAGGGTGCCGCCCGATAGCAGTATGTAGTTCTTGCCCCTCACGCCGTGGCCATTGCTGGCGCGGGCGGTAATGGTCGGTGTTCCAGACAGTTGCACGTAGGTGTCGGAGGTGATGGCCGACTTGCCCGTGGCCTCGACCGTCAGGCTTCCCGTGCCGGTCAGCAGCAGTCCGCCTTCGCAGAACAGGGCGGCCTTCTCGTCTTCGAGGCCGGAGGCGGCGCTGTAGGTAGCGCCATCGGCAAGGGTGTTGCTGCCGTTGAGTATCACTTTGGCAGCCAGCCCATTGCCGGGGTCAATCGCAGGGCCTTGGATGTTGATGGCGGCGCCGGAGCTGTTGGCCAGGCTCACGCTGTTGAGCACCAGGGCCTGCTCGGCGTTGCTGTAGATTTTCAGGTAGCCGTCGGTGGTGCTTCCGGAGAGGAAGTAGGCCACGGTGGCACCGCTTTCGTTGTTGATTTCCACCCCGTTGCCGTCGATTGTGGCGCTGATGCCGGCGCTGTCGCCGCTGACGGTGGCGGCGCCCGTCGCCGAGAAGACGACGGTCACACTCCGGGTGTAGCCCTCGAGGGTGGTGGTGGTATCGGTGTCGATGATGGTGCCGGGGGTCTCGCCGCCGTCGCTGGTCGTGATTTCATCTTTGCCGCAGGCGGTAAACAAGGCCGCAAGGACCCCTATCACAAGCAGGTGTTTCTTCATTTTGTGCGGAATATAAGGTTGTCGGCCTTCTGCCAGGTGGCAAGCAGCAGCCGGTAATTGCTGTACTCGTCGGCCGGGATGAGGCTCTTTTCGAGGCGCAGGTTGCGGGTTATCTTGAGGGTCTTGCCGCTCTGCTTGATGCTAATCTCGAGGCTCCCCAATCCTTTGAAGGAGAGTTTCTTCTCGATGCCGTCGCCCATCAGCTTGAAGTTTTTGGGCAGGGTGTAGGAGGCCTGCTCGTCGATGCTGCACGAGGTGGCCTGCATCGGCGTGGTGCGGGTCAGGGGCAGGGTGGAGGCCTTGGGCAGGGAGGTAGGCGTTCCGCTCTGTTTCAGGCGGTAGAATCCACCCTCCAAGGTGTCGAACCGGGCCTCTTCGGCGATGGTGTATATGTAGTTGTGCATCTCGTCGCGTGCCTTCCCGATGAGTTCCAGGGGGGTACGGTTGCGTAGACTGAGGCGGTATTCCAGGGTGTCGATAAGTATTGCCACCTCGTCGCTGTGTTCGCCGTAGACGTCAGCCTTGTAGCCCTCGCTGCGTAGTATGGCGGCCAGCAGGACAGCCTTGTCGGTAGCGGTGCCGCATCCCGAAGCCCATACTTCGGCAGCCGTGGCGCGGCGGTAGCCCAGGTGCGAGGGGTGTATGTCGTTCAGGTGTATGTTGTCGAGGATAAAGTCGCGGCGTGCCAGCAGGTTCTCGGTGGGGTTGCCTGTGAGTACGCTGCCCATAGCCTCTTTGGCGCCATAGAATTTCTCGTTGTCGAAGGCGGGGGTGTACTCGGGGGTGGCGTTGAACAGGCGGACGACGGGGTTGATATACTCTGGCATGTAGGCCTCTTTGGGAGCCTGCGGCAGGTTGCGGAGGGTGATGTCGAGTTTGAGGAGGTCAGCCTTGGTGACCCCTTTTGGGAGGTATTGCTCGCCGAGGAGCATGGTGCGCACCTCCATACCTTTGGCGGGGTTGACCTTGATTTCGAGCTTTTCGATAGGGCATTCGCGGAGGATGGGGAGGTTTTCGTAGAGGAGGTTGTAGCGGCGGTGTATGGTATAGTCTACCACTACGACGCAACCTATCTCCATGCCGGTATGCACCATGGTGAGTTCGCGCAGGTGGTTGAAGCGGCCGCAGTCGGCGCACTCGGAGGGGAGCTGGTGGATGAAGGCGTTCTGCGGCATGTCGACGCGTGTGCCGTCGAGCTGGAGTGTGTAGACTTCGTTGACGGTCACGTCCTCGATCTCGGGGTTGTAGACGACGAATGTCTCGCCTTTGTCGGCGTAGGCGGTGAGGGCGCGGTTGCGGAGTATCTGCACCTCGTGGCGGTAGCGGTAGTCGGAGCTGCCGTCGGTGTTGAGGGTCCATTCATGGTGGACGAGTTTATAGACGGCGTCGGGCTGCTGTGCGCTGACGGTCATCTGGAGGCCGAGGATGAGGAGGCTGAGTATGATGGATGCTTTTTTCATTGTTGCAAGGGGTTTATTTGGTTAGGACGAGGGGTGTTTCGGAGAGTTGTTTCTGGTTGAGGGCGACGGCGCGGAAGGTGGACCAGTCGGCAGCTTCGTAGAGGCGTTTGGAGAAGACGGCCTGTTCGCCGAAGGAGAGTGTGCGGCCGTCGAGCTGTATGCCGCAGCCGAAGCTGGCCACGGGGTCGGCGATGCCGTCGACCATGGGGTAGTGCAGCTGCTTGGGTTCGAAGGGTAGGGTGACGGTCTCGCGGATGTCGACCAGGCGTGAGCATCGGTCGGCGAAGGGTTGCGTGCGCTCTTCGGGGCGGAGGTCGAAGGCCATGTGTCCCATGGCGCGGCTGAAGATGCCGCGGGCCGAGAGGGGTGTGAAGATGACGGCGTCCTTGGTGACGACGGCGTAGCGCGGTATGCGGAAGCGGTAGGTGATGGAGACGGGCTGCTCGAGGTAGCGGTCGGGGTCGGTGTGCTGTATGTCGAGTATTTCGGCGTCGGGGGCGATGCGGAGAAGCTCGAGTTCGAGGTTGGCGCGCCATTCGCTCTGGCGGGCGCTGAATACGCTGCGCACCGAGGCGTCGCTCTGGCCTTCGGCGGTGACGGTGAGGGTGCCGATGAGGGTGCCTTCTTTGTCGAGGGTGGTCTCGCCGACGATGCGCAGGTAGTGGTTCTCGGCGGGCGAGAGGGGTGTCTCCATGAGGTCGCAGCCTTCGGCGGTGCCGATGAGGTAGCCTTGCTGCTGTTCGGCGCTGGACCACAGTTCGCGGACGTTGGGCACCCAGGTGGGGTCGAGGAGTTGGAAGGTGCCGTTGCGGCGCTGGACGGCGCAGACGGAGTGGTTGAACTGGTCGGCGGGTATGCGGTCGATGCGCTCGCCTGCCATGGTCATGGCGGCATAGGCTTTGAAGCCTGCGGCGCGGAGCATGGCGATGAGGAGCGAGGCTTTGTCCTTGCAGACGCCGCAGCGGTCGGTGAAGTTCATGGCGGCGCTGTGGAGGGTGAAGCCTTCGCCCTCGCCCATCGAGATGCCGGCGTAGCGCATGTTGTCGGCCACCCAGTGAGTGAGGATGCTGATGGAGTCGAG
The DNA here is from genome assembly GCA_902784865.1 of uncultured Bacteroidota bacterium. Taxonomy (GTDB): domain Bacteria; phylum Bacteroidota; class Bacteroidia; order Bacteroidales; family P3; genus Colimorpha. The sequence goes on from CACZWL010000040.1 coordinate 5,274, forward strand.
TTCGGTGGTGGCGGCGCGGAGCAGTTCGTCGACCTTGCGCTTGAGGTCGGGCGTGGGCTGGAAGCTGCCGTAGGCCTCGTTGACGCCGAAGAACCAGCGGCTCTTGGCCTGCCAGTCGGGGCTGGTGGAGAGGAGCAGCTTGCACTCGATGTCGTTGTTGGCCACGGCGCGGGGTTCGCGCTTGAGGGGCATGATGTTGGCCTTGGTGAAGGTGTAGAGCGAACGGCCGTCCTCGTCGGCGGCTTCGCGGCGGACGTCGACCTTGCCGTTGTATACCTGGTAGCGTACGTTCTTGGCGTCCTGTATGTTGAGCTGGTAGACTTTGGTCATGACGGGTTCGGTGCTCCAGAAGGGGACGATGTCGTAGTAGTGGCCGCGCATGGGAGGCACGTAGCGGGCGTCGTCCTGCGGCAGGGCGGCGAAGGCGGCGTTGAGGCCTGCGGTGGACTGTCCGCCGTCGGCCAGCAGGGCGTAGGTGTAGCCTTTTTTGTAGGTCCACACCTCGAGTTCGTCGCCGGGGTTGAGGTGTCCCACTTCGACCATCTTCTGGCTTGCGCCCCAGTAGATCATGCGGGCGGGGGCTATGTAGTCGTAGACCTGGCGGTTGCCGTCGCGGCCGGGCCAGACGAGGGTGTCGGTGTTGCCGCCGCTGACGCGGTGCACCAGGACGCGCTCGATGTCGCAATGGGCCGAGAGGGGGTCGTAGTCTATCTTCACCGTGCTGTTCTTGGCGCAGCCGCTGTGGGTGTTCATGAGGGTGCGGCGGTGGTTGACGATGTGGCTGAGGCCCGTCTCCTCAACGTAGACACCGGTGGAGTCGAAGAGGGTGATGGTGTTGCTGCCGGTATATTTCGACGGGAGCGCCTTCTCCTGGGCTTGGGCTGCGGTGCCGATAGCCGCTAGGAACGAGAGGATTACGATGACTTTCTTCATATTTATATAGACTGTTTCGGGCTGCAAAGGTACGATTTTTTTTTGAAAGCGTTCCACTTTTTTTCAAAAAAATGCCCTTCTGTCGATGGCTGGTTAGTGCGTAAGGGGTATCCTCTTCTTCCTTGCTTCGTCTATGGCAGGGGTATGGTAGGGGCGGCGTGGCGGCGGACGTGAGGCTGTCAGCGGAGCAGGGTGACGGTGCCGGAGCGCTTCTGTATGTCGCCCGGTATGTCGGCGGAGCGGTAGACGAGGGTCCAGACGTAGGCGCCCTGCGGGCAGGGGTTGTCGCTGGTGTGGCCATAAGGGTCAGCAGCCGCGAGTTGGCGTTCGGAAGGAAGGTGACCCAGAAGTCGGTGCCCTGGGTCGACTGCGGGCCGCATTGCGCCGAGCCACGCAGCGGAGCCAGAAGCAACGCAAGGAGCATCCACAGGCCGACGGCTGCGAGCCTGCATGGGGGGCGTGGGTGTTCGGAGGGTCTCATGGCGGTGCTATTTCGGTGCAAAGTCACGAATAAAATTCCACAGGGCCAAATTTTTTTTCGAAAAGGTAGCCCCGCCGGAGCCGGAGCGGCGGCCACGGAACCGGGAAAAGCAGCGAAATGGCACGTATGCAAACAGCTGGTTTTTAGCGCTAAACTGGCATCCTCTTCTTCCTCTCTTCGTCTATGGCAGGTGGTCGGTAGGGGAGGGGGCGAAATGTTAAATTATAGTTAAAAAATTGCAATTCGCGATTTTGTCCTTATATTATATATATAAGGCAACGGTCTTTTTTCGACGACAACGTTTTTTTTGTTCGACGACAACGGCGACAACCATTGCGGGCGCAACATGCGCCCGCCGTCGTGAAAATCAAAACTCAAAAAACAGAAACCAGAAATAAAA
>CACZWL010000041.1 GCA_902784865.1 uncultured Bacteroidota bacterium
TCGGTGTCCACCTCTTCCCATTCCGAACAGAGAAGTTAAGCCCGACATCGCCGATGATACTGCACTCGTTTGTGGAAAAGTAGGTCGCCGCCAATCTTTTATAAGAGCATTCCAATTGGGATGCTCTTTTTCATATATATACATTATATATTATTTCCCCATTTTTACCCTCCCGAAATCTCATGCTCATCTTTTCCAAAAAACATGAGCATGATTTCGGAAAATCATGCTCATGATTAGGGTGGAATTATGCTCATGATTTTTTGGAATCATGAGCATGTTTTTCAAACTTCTTGCGCTTGAGATTTCGCGGGCTACTTTTTCTTCTTCACCTGCATGTCCTCGGCGGGGCGGAATTTCGCGTTCTCCAAGGCCGCCTTGATGCCCTTTCCGGCGCGGAAGCGGAGGTTGAGTTTCTTGATTTTGTCGGGCGTCACCTCCTTCTCGCCGCGGCACGCCTCGCTGGTGATAGTCAGCGAGAACGAGCCCAGCTCGCCGAGTTGCACCGTGTGGCCGTCGAGCAGCAGACGCTCCATCACCTTCTCCAGTTGGTAGACCGCCATTTCGGCCTCTTTCGGGTTCAGCGTCGTCTCGTCCGACACCAGTTTTGCCACCTCGTGCTCGTCCACCTGCCCCACGCTCTTAAGGATTGCATACCACTTTCTCGCGCCCTTCGGGTCGCGCGGGTTGACCCTCTGCACTTTGTTGTAGAATAACGGCATGATTTTGATGTTTTATTTGATGATTTTGTTTATGTAATTTGAAAAGTTTTCTTTAGGAATGTCATAATAGTCCTTTTTGTTTGGTGATATGAGTATTAGTCGTGGCATTTCTTTTATGTTAAAAACACTTGATAACCCTTTTGAATGATATATTATATTTGTGAGTTGATATTTGTCCCCAATGGGTTTGATTGAATGAGAGCTACCCGCTATAGGGTTTATCATCATGAAATTGATAGAATGCTTTGCGAGAAATTCTAAATCAATATAACTCTCATTGGTTGAGATTTTTTGCATTTCTTCTATACAAGGTCTGCAACCAGTAAACCAGAAGTCAATTAACACCCATCCGTATTGTTGTCGGATAGAGGTGGTGTCATTGTTCAGTGATACTATTGGATAGTCAAGTACTTCATCTGTTAAGAGAGTGTTTCTTGTTTCATGCCACAACCATGATTTAGGAAGATTGTCTGTATTGTTATGCTTGGAAAAATTACAATATTGAGGATCGTTGAAATCGAAAAGAGAGTCAATGTACGAAAGCTTGTCTTCATAGCTTATTGTGATATCGAATCTGACTGTCCCGTAGTCAAAAGCTTTGTTGTTGGGATAGTCCATCGGTCGGGAGATGATGTATTGCAGAGATTCGTCATGGATATTATAATAGTATTCCACGGTATGGAAATTCGGAATGTCAAACTGCTTTGTACTGTCGTTGAAGAAAAATTTCGACATGTTGTCCCGAGACAGGACCTTGTATGGTATTCCGTCTATGACAGAGTCCTTGATTTCCCTGAACGAGAGCGGTTTGTATTTAAATGAGTAGACATGGTCCTGATAAACCAATGGATAAAAATGCTCGACTATTTCGTCCAAATACTGAGCCTTATAATACTTGATGCTATGATTGTATCCCACATTTGCATCATCTACAAAGTCAGTCAATTCTTGGGTTCGGAAATCGACAATCTTGAGTGCGTCCTCGGCGAATAAATAGTATTTGTCCGAATCCAAATAACCAATGCACACCAAACCTTTTGTCCGATATATAATGCAATGTCTCTGCATTAGAGTATCTTGGTCGGTAGTCTTAACTATGTCAAAGATTCTGTAGTCATGTGCGGTGCAGGGCTTAAGAATTTTGTGTGTGTAGAAAGAATTAGTTTGAGAAAGTGCACAGGAGGATAAAAAAAATAGTGCCACACACATAGCAATGTGTTGTGGCACTATAAAGCACTTCTGTAAGGACGCTTTCATTAGTTGATTACTATTTCGCTGATGCCAAAATAATGCTTACAATTATCTGAGCAACAACCAAAGTCCATCCAATCATAATAATTATATTTTTGTTTTTTTTCGGGTGCAAAGATACGTACTTTTTCTGATATGGCAAAATGTACTTTTTTGTACATTCCTCAAATGGTGTCCTGCCAGGTACTAACTATGTAAAAAGATGAGCAAAAGCTATGACTTATAGGGCGCTTTAAATCAGCGTGTTAGTATGGGTGGTTTTGGGGGTGTTTTTTCGTTTTTTTTCGGCACAATATTTCGCGATGGGGTGCGTTATAAGAGATGTAAAGTCAATGAGTTTAGTCATGAAACGGTTTTATGTTTTGCCGCTGCTGTTGCTGCTGTGCGCCTGTGGCGGAAGTGAAAGGCAGGGCGCGATGGTCGACTTGTCGGGGTTCCCCGCGCAGCAGCAGACGACCGACTACACCTGCGGCTGCGTGTCGGCGCGCATGGTGGCGGGCTATTACAAGGCCGCCATCGAGTCGGAGCAGGAGTTGGCCGTCAGGCTGCACACCCATGTCGACAGCGATACCCCTGGTGCCGAGCCCGGCACTGCCGTCAAGTGGACCGACCACGGCACCAGTGTGGGTGAGATTTACCGCTATTTTGCTGAGCGTCAAGACTTCAGAGTCGTTGCCTCGAGCTATAGGCCCGCAGACAGCCTGCCGATGCTCGGGGACGAGGCGATGGTCGGCGCCCAGGCGGCCGGCAACGTCGGCGGTCAGTTCGAGGACTACGGCCAGGCGGCTCGGTTTTTCAAGCAGCAACTTGCTGAGGGTAGGCCCGTTATGGTCTGTTGGAATATGTGGGGCGGCCATTGGACCGTCTGCGTTGGCTACGACGACCGCGGCACGGCGGACTTCTACGACGACGACCTCCTGACCATGGCCGACCCCTACGACAGCACCGACGGCGTCGCCGACGGCTTCACCAGCGTCGGCCTGGTGGCTTTCTTCTACGACTGGTTCTGCACGATGACCCCAAAACCTTGGCAAATGCAGCCTTACATCGTCGTCGAACCCGCTGTTGCTCTGTGAGCATCGCGCCGAAATTACAATAATATAGCAAAAACATTTGGCCACATCGCCGAAAGTTCGTATTTTTGCAGCCGAAATTCAAGTAAACCGGAAAGTCAAAACACAGAATATATGGCAAAGAAGAACATGTTTGTTAGCAAAAGCGGCCACGAGTGGAAGTTCAGCATGGTGGGTGGCGTGGCCCGCGTCAATATCGAGAGCGGTGCCGACATAGCGCACCTCCACGAGTTGGACCAGAAGCTCTGGACCGTCCTCAGCTGTCCCGTCAAGGGTCTGGAGTTCGACGAGAAGACCCTCGCCATGCTCGACTCCGACAAGGATGGCCGCATCCGCGTCAACGAGGTCATCGCCGCCGCCGAGTGGCTCAAGCAGGTGCTGCGCAACCTCAACTACCTCCTGCAGGGCAAGGACAGCATCGCCTTTGCCGACATACATGCCGACACCGAGGAGGGCAAGCAGGTGATTGACTCCGCACGCCTCATCCTCAATGCCCTGGGCCTGCAGAAGGAGGAAATCTCGCTGGCCGAGGTGACGGAGTACATGGCCATCTTCGAGGAGAAGTGCCGCGCCGAGTACACGGCCCAGAACGCCGAGCCCTTCGAGCCCCCCTTCGGCGACAAGAGCGACGACGCTGAGGCTGCCGTCAATGCCGTGCGTGCCAAGGTGGCCGACTACTTCATGCGCTGCAAGCTTGTCCAGTTCGACGAGGAGGCTTCCGCCGCCCTCGACGTGCAGGTGGAGCGCATCGCCGCCATCAGCGCCAGCAACCTCAGCGACAATGTGGAAGAGATTTCCACCTACCCCCTGGCGCGTCCCAACAAGGAGGCCCTGCTGCCGCTCACGGAAGGCCTCAACCCCGCCTGGAAGGCCGCCATCGCCTCGGTGAAGGAGTTGGCCGCCCTCGAGGCCGACAGCATCGGCGAGGAGGACTGGAACGCCCTGCTCGGCAAGGTCGACGCCTACACCGCCTGGAAGGCCGCCGGCGAGACCGCCATGAACGAGGCCGTCGCCGCGCGCCTCGAGGAGCACAGCGCCGCCTTCGCCCCGGTGGAGAAGCTGCTGCGCCTCTGCCGCGACTTCTTCACCCTGCTGCACAACTACGTCGTATTCAAAGACTTCTATAATCGAGCCCCCGGCACCGAGGCCGTCTTCCAGGCCGGACAGCTCTTCATCGACCAGCGCTGCTGCGAGCTCTGCATCAAGGTGTCCGACATGGGCAAGCAGCTGGCTTCGGCCGGCTTGAGCGGCATGTATATCCTCTACTGCCACTGCGTCTCCAAGGCGGGCCTGGGCGAGATGGACATCGCCGCCGTCGTCACCGCAGGCGACATACGCAACTTCCGCGAGGGCAAGAACGGCGTCTTCTACGACCGCAATGGTCAGGACTGGGACGCCACCGTCACCAAGATTGTCGACAACCCCATCTCCGTCGGCCAGGCTTTCTGGGCCCCCTACCGCAAGTTCGGCAACTGGGTGACCGACAAAATCAGCAAGAGCGCCGAAGAGAAAGAGAGCAAGCAGTTCGACGAGATGACCGCGAAGGCCGACAGCACCACCACCGACCTGGCCACCAAGGCCGCCGAGGAGAAGGCCGTCGACGGCGCCGCGGCAGCAGCTCCCAAGCCTGCCTTCGACATTGCCAAGTTCGCCGGCATCTTCGCCGCCATCGGCTTGGCCATCGGCGCTCTGGGCGTAGCCCTGGCTGCCGTGGCCAAATTTCTTGTCTCCGCATGGTACAACCCCATCATCGCCGTCGCGCTGGTGGTCATCCTCATCAGCGGCCCCTCCATGCTGCTGGCATGGCTCAAGCTGCGCAAGCGCAACCTCGGCCCCGTCCTCAACGCCAACGGCTGGGCCATCAACTCGATGGTGAAGGTCAACACCACCTTCGGCTCGCTGCTGACGCAGGTGGCGCAGTATCCCAAGGTGGTCGGCAAGGACCCCCTGGCCGACAAGAAGATGGCTTGGTGGAAGAAGTGCCTCATCTGGCTCGTTGTCCTGGCCGCCATCGCCCTGGGCATCTTCAAGCTGACGCAGCACCGCTGGCCCTGGCAGCCTGAGCCCGTCAAGGTGGAGGCTGTCGAAGAAGTGGTGTGCGCCGCTGGAGATGCCGTCGCCGAGGATGTCCCTGTGTTTGACGAGACTGCCGAAGAGGCCCCGGTGGAAGAGCCTGCCCACGAATGAAGCGTTTTCCCCTTGCTTTCATATTGATGTTCACGGCTACAGTGCAATCGCAAGAGACAGAACAATCGTTCTCCACGTTCACCGCCGCCTGGTGGAACGTGGAGAACCTCTTCGACACACGCGACGACCCCCACACGGCCGACGACGACTTCACCCCCCGCGGCTCCTACCACTGGACGCGCCGCAAGCTGACCGACAAAATCAACGGACTCTATAAGACGCTGTTGCAGATGGAGTTGCCCGACGTCGTGGGCCTCGCCGAGGTGGAGAACGCGTGGGTGATGCGCGAGCTGTGCAACGCCACGCCCCTGCGAGAGGCGGGCTACCGCTACGTCCACTACGACTCGCCCGACCGCCGCGGCATCGACTGCGCCCTGCTCTACCGCCGCGACCGCTTCCGCGTGTTCTACAGCAAGCCAATTCGCGTATCCGACTCGGCATCAGGATTCTACACACGCGACATCCTGCAGGTCGAAGGCGTCACCCCCAGCGGCGACACCGTCGTCCTCTTCCTCAACCACTGGCCCTCCAAGAGGGGAGGGGAGGAGGCCGACCTTCACCGCATGCGCATCGCAAAAAAGCTTCGCGCACAGATGGTTAAGCTACAGAATCGCTACCCACAGGCCGCCGTCATCGCCATGGGCGACATGAACACCACCGCCGACGAGCCAGCCATAGCCGACGGCATGGGTTTCCGCGGCGACACCGTCAACCCCGACGGCATCCGCAACCTCGACTACCGCCTGCCCGACGACTGGGGCAGCCACAAGTACCAGGGCCAGTGGCGCTACATCGACGCCGTCTTCTTCTCGGGCGATGACAGTTGGCGCGTCAACAAGCTGAAACTCATACGCTACGACTACCTCCTCACCGCCGAGGACCACCGCCCCGGCGTCCGCCCCCGCCGCACCAACCAAGGCCCCAAATACGAAGGCGGCCTCAGCGACCACCTGCCGCTGCTACTCAGAATATCAAGATTTGCTAACATCAAAAACTGACAAGCACTATCCCCCTCTTTCAGTATATGGTGTACTAACAGTCCTGATCTAAACTAAGCCTATGATATTCAACTCTATCCAATTTGCACTCTTCCTGCCGATAGTCTTCCTGCTCTACTGGTTCGTGTTCGACAAGTGGATCGCCAAGTCGAAAC
>CACZWL010000042.1 GCA_902784865.1 uncultured Bacteroidota bacterium
GTGGGCCAAGTGCAACCTCGGCGCCACCACGCCCGAGGGCCATGGCGACTACTACGCCTGGGGCGAGACCGCCACGAAGGAGGTCTACAACTGGAGCACCTACAAGTACTGCACCGTGGATGGCGAGGGCGACCTGCAGGCGCTGACCAAGTACAACACCAGCACCTCATGGGGCACACCCGACAACCTGACCACCTTGCAGGCGATGGACGACGCTGCCGCGCAGAAGCTGGGCGACGGCGCCCGCATGCCCACAAAAGAGGACTGGGAAGAACTCATCGCCAACACCACCGCCGAGTGGACTACCCTGAGCGGCGTCGCCGGACGTAAGTTCACCGCAACCAACGGCAACAGTCTCTTCCTGCCCGCCGCCGGCTGCCGCTGGGGCGGTGAGCTCTACTACGCGGGCAGCCGCGGCTACTACTGGTCCTCGTCGCTCTACGCGGGCCGCCCTTACGGCGCGTGGGACTTCGGCTTCTACTCGGCCGGCCTGAAAGTGCACGACAACGACCGCCTCGGCGGGTTCTCCGTCCGTGCTGTGCGTCAGAACTAACCCTTGTTCCGCCCCCCCCGCAACGGGCAAGGGAAAATAAAACGGGCGTGGGGCAACACGGCGCACGGAGTGCGCACCCCACGGCCGTTTTATTTTCGTAACTCCATTACCGCGCAACCAAATCCTCATAATCCGCACAATCCGCCGTTGCGGGAAATAAGCCGCCGGCTGGCCCGTGGCAAAAAAAATTTTGCCATGTCGCGGAAGTTTCGTACTTTTGCAGCCGGATTATGGATGGAAGGGCTGACGCAATGAGTGCCCCTGCGGAATCCAAGATGGGCATTGGGGGGCTGCTGCGGCGGCTGCTCCCTTTCGTGACGCCCTACCGCTGGCTGCTCGTGGCCACGCTGACACTGACCTTTCTCGGCTCGCTCATGGCTCAGGTGAACGCCGTGGTGCTCGACCGCGCCGTGGACCGCATCAACGCCCTGCTCCACCTCGAAGGCGGATTCCAGTGGAGCGAGGCGGCTCGCATCCTGCTGGTCATCAGTTCGATATTGCTTGGCAAAGAGGTGCTGGCGGCTCTGGTCACCTTCGGCCAGCGCATTTTCGGCGAGAAGATACGCATCCATGTCAGCCGCGACCTCTCGCTCCGCGTCGTGGACCGCATACTGACCTTCCGCATGGCGTATTTCAGCCTTGACGGCAACGAGCCCGGCAAGCTGCAGACCCGCATCGACCGCGGCATCATGAGCCTCAGCAACACCGTCAAAAACTTCTTCATCGACATCCTGCCGCTCTTCACCTCGGCGGTGCTGGCCCTGGTGTTGATGTACGCCGCCAATGTCTATGTGGGCCTGGTGGCCACGGCCATCATCCCGGTCTATTTTTGGATAACCGCCTTGCAGGGCCGCCGCATGAAGGGATGGCGCCACCGTGTCTTCGGCACCCATCAGCAGCTCAGCCACGGCATACTGAACATCATCGAGAGCATGGGGGTCATCAAGTCGTTCAACCGCCAGCGTGTGGAGGCCGCCAAGCAGGCCGCCCTGCAGGAGCAGAGCACCGAGCAGCAGATGCAGACACGCCGCATCTCGTTCCTCTACGAGGGCCTGAAAACCTTTGTGGAACAGATTGGCACCGTGCTCATCATCATCCTCACCGCCTACCTGGTGCTTATCGACTACCCCGGCATGTCGATCGGGAAAATCATGTACCACGTCATGCTCTTCGCCAATGTCAGCGCCCCCATACGCCAGCTGCACCGCATCTACGACGACTTGAACGATGCGCTGGTCTATGCCGAGGGCTTCTTCGGCATTCTGAGTGCCGACCAGGAGGTGGAGACTTCCGGCACCTACCGCGGACCTGGCATTCAGAAATCAGAAACCAGCAGTCAAAAATCAGTTCAGGGCCGCTTTGAGTTGCGCCACGTGGAGTTCACCTATCCCAGCGGCACCCATGCCCTGCGCGACCTCACGATGACCATCGAACCGGGCCGCACCACGGCCCTCGTGGGCCTCAGCGGCGCCGGCAAGAGCACCATCGTCAACCTGCTCGACAAGTTCTACCAGCCCGACAGCGGCACCATCACCCTCGACGGCATCCCCCTCCAGGAGTGGGACACCCAGGTGCTGCGCGAGAACATAGGCCTCGTTCTGCAGAAAAACCACATCTTCAGCGGCACCATCGAGGACAACATACGCTACGGCCGCCCCGACGCCACGCACGAAGAGGTGCTCGAGGCCGCCCGCCGCGCCTACATCTACGACCAGGTCGTCGCCCTGCCCGACGGCTTCGGCAGCAACGCCCTGCAGCTCAGCGGCGGCCAGCAGCAGCGTATCGCCATCGCCCGCATGTTCCTCAAGGACCCGCCCATCATCTTCCTCGACGAGCCCACGGCCAGCCTCGACGCCATCGCCACCGAGCAGATCAAGAACTCTATCGACGCCATCAAGCAGGGACGCACCGTCGTCGTCATCAGCCACAACATAGGGCAAATCATCGACAGCGACATGCTCTACGTCCTCGACACCGGCCACTGCGTGCAGAGCGGCTCGCCCGCCGAGGTCTACCGCCAGGGCGGCCTCTACAAGGACATCTTCGACGCCTCGGCCCGCAGCATGAACGTCGACAAGATAGCCATGACCACGGGCATCAGCGAGTGAATGTGTCCCACGCCGGGACGCTGACATAAAAGAAACGAGGCTCACCTTTGTGGGGTGAGCCTCGTCGTTACTCTGTGTCTGTGTGCTTAGCCAGCGATGATGGCGCCGGTGGGGCAGGCGCTAGCGCAGGTACCGCAGTCGACGCAAGCGTTCTCGTCGATCTTGTAGATGTCGCCTTCGCTGATAGCTCCGACGGGGCACTCGTTGATGCAGGTGCCGCAAGCAACACAGGTGTCAGTGATTTTGTAAGCCATTTTGTTTTTGTTTTTTTAGGATTAATATTGATCAATACTTTGATTTGAAATCGGGTGCAAAAGTACTAACTTTTTCAAACACGGCAAAATATTTTCACCATTTTTGGTGAGTCGCCTTTGTAAGTTGTTGATATTCTGTGCTTCGTTTGGTCTTTGGATTTTAGGCTTTTCATCGGTCGAGGGTGGTTTCTGTGTCTGTTTACACTCGGGTTTAGCCCTTTTTCGGGTGGTGTCCGGGTCCCTTGGGGAACCATCCTTTCTCCACGCGCCGGTGCTGGCGCAGCAGTTCGTGGATGCTCCACAGGCTGCTGAATCCCACCACGCCGAGCACGATGCTCCACACGCCGCTGCTGAAGAGCGACCCTGCGAGGCAGCCCAGCCCCAGCAGGAGGAAGAGCCACCAGCAACGCCGACCGAGGTAGTACTCCGCTTTGATGACCAGCGGGTGGAACGCACCGATGGTGAGGAAGGTGGCCGCGCCGATGATGATGCCCGTCAGTTCGATACCCATTGCATGTGTCCCTTAGCGCTCCTTAGAAGATGAGTCCCAGCAGCACCCACAGCCAGTGGGCTGCCACGCCGGCGCAGAGGCCGCCAACGGTGTGGGCGCCGATGGCTTTGCCGATGAGTTTGCGGTAGCCGAGGCTGTCGAGCATGGCGGTGTGGGTGCTCAGGTAGCCGCTCCAGCACATGCCCATGGCGGTGAAGACGGCGATGGCGTTGCCGTCGATGATGCCTTCGCTCACGAAGCGGGGCACCAGGCCGATGGCGGCTCCCACGGCGCCCAGGGCCGTGATGGGGAAGCTGACCAGCGCGCCGCTCTCGAAGCCGAAGAGCCAGTAGAAGATGAAGTTCACCTTGTCGGCCAGCCAGGTGATGACGGGCACGCCCTCGTAGGCCACGCCGGTGTATTCGCCGCCTTCGCCCGCGGGGCCGAAGGTGAGCATCATGACGATGGTGGAGATGCAGAGCACGCCGGGGATGATGGCCACGCCGATGCCGACGCCGCTCTTGCCGCCGTCGAGCATGGCGTTGAGGAAGCGCTGGAAGGCGTTGCCCTCGCTCTTGAAGGATATGTTCTGCTCGGTGCCGCTGCCCTCCTCGGTCACGGGGCTGTCCATCTCGGGGTAGCTCTTCACGGTGGAGCGCTGCATGATGCGGGTGGAGACGATGCTGCCCACCACGGCGCCCAGCAGGCCCACCATGGCCCCTTTGCCGAAGCCCAGGCCCGTCATGAAGGCTATCACCACCAGGCCCATGCCGAAGGCGGTGCCGAAGTTGGTGAGGCTCACCAGCTGGTATTTCTTAAAATATTGTGCGAAGTTGTTGTCCTTGGCCAGCGAGATGATGGCGGGGTTGTCGCTGAGGAAGGTCATCACGGCGCCCAGCGCCGCCACGCCCGGCAGGTTGTAGAGCGGCCGCATCAGCGGCCGCAGGATGTTCTCCATGAGGCGCACCACGCCGAACTCGGTCAGCAGTTTCGAGATGGCGCCCATCAGCACGCAGATGGCCATGATGTAGAACACCGTCTCGAGCAGCAGGTGGTAGGCCGTCTGCATGAACGTGTTGAGCATCATCGGCAGCGTCATCTTGTAGGCCAGGAAGCCGAAGAAGGCGAAGAAGCACACCAGGAATATCAGCGCCTCGAAGCTGCGCGAGGTGGTGAATTTCAGCCGCCGCGGCTTGCCGTTCTTTTTCGTGCCGTTGCCTTCGACGCTGTGGTGGCGGAACACCTGGAACGGGTCGACCACCGTCAGCAGCGTGTTCAGCAGGTTGTGGTTGTTGCGTTTCTCTTCCATGGCGGGTTTATTTCTTGAAGAGTTTGTGGAAATCCATCGTCCAGGTGGCACCCAGGTTGACCGCCAGGCTGTGGCTGGTGGTCTTGGTCTCGATCACCTCGTCGCTCAGCTCGGCCACATAGGCATGCAGGCGCACGCTCTCGATGGGGTAGTACTCGCAGCCCACGCCGTACTTGGCCATGCGGTGGCCGGCGGGCATCAGGTTGTCCAGCGCCACGGGGCTGTCGAGGTCCACCTCCGAGCGGTTCTGCTCGTAGCTCCCTTTGAGGAAGAGGTTCAGGTTGGGGCGCACACGATAGTTCCAGCGGAAGACCACCCCCAGGTTCTTGCCCCAGTCGTCGGTGGCCAGCGCGTGGTGCATCAGGTCGAGGTACATCGAGATGTTGCCGCTGGTGTACTGCGTGCCCAGCATCGTCAGGTTCATGTACGTGCCCTGGGCGCGCTCCACCATGCTGGTGCTCCAGAGGGTGTTGATGTGCTCGCCTATCGAGCCCAGCCACTCCACATTGTAGGCCAGCAGGCCGGCGTCCCAGCCCAGCCCCTCGGAGTTGAGGTAGGGCGACTGGCTCACCTGCGCCACAAACGTCTGACGGCCGTTGTCGGTCGTGTAGGCCACGCTGGCCTGCAGCTGGAAGCAGTAGATGTTGTCCCAGTAGTTCGACGTGAAGTACTCGTCAATCGGCGGAGCGTCGTACTCGTAGCCGCCCAGCGCCATGGCATCCTTGCCGAAGCGCAGGCGCCAGTTGTCGTTCACCTGATAGTTGAGCCACAGGAAGTCCGTGTTGTCGAAGAAACTCACCGAGCCAGCCTCGGCCTTGATGCGCTGGCGGAACAGGTAGCTGAACTTGTCGCTCAGGTTGCCGCCAACCAGCAGGTTGAAATAGCGGCCGCGGATACCGTAGGGATAGCCCGCCTCGCCAAGCCGGCTGCCGTCAACATTCACCGTCTGGCGGCTCCACTCGGCATCGGCGCGCGCCTCCAGCTTAAACTTATTGAAGACATCGCCCCAACTCATCTGGGCGCGCGCCTCCGTAGCGGAAATACACATCAGCAATACTGCTGCAAATAGTGTTACTTTGTTCGTTTTCAATTTATTATATATTTATTAGTTAAAATCTTTCGCCTGCAAAGATACAAATTAATTTGATAACAATATAAAAAGTCTATTTTCGCATGCAAGCCCCGCCCTCCTTTCCAGCTCCCCAAGGAGCGTGATTTCTTCTTGGTGCTTCAATTTCAGCGATTTGCCGTTGTGCCTGGCCACCTGTTATGGATTTTTAACATTCCAACCTGTCCAAACCGTGCCAGAGTCGAACAAGAGTCGAACAAGAGTCGAACAAGAGTCGAACAAGACACCTACCAGATGCCTACCAGAAGCCTACTGCCCCCCCCCTAGTCCTCCTAGTCCTCCTAGTCCTCCTAGTTTCCCTAGTCTCCCTAGTCTCCCTCGTCTCTCCCAGCGCTTCCTGTAAAAACTGCATAACGCACTCTACTATAGTCATTTGCGTGGTTTTCCCCTGCAAATCCCCCGAAACCCGCCCTGAAACTCCGAAAAACGTGTGGTACGCCC
>CACZWL010000043.1 GCA_902784865.1 uncultured Bacteroidota bacterium
TGAATCTACGCCCAAGAAAACTTTTGAACTTCTCCTCCCCGAAACAAAAATTCTTCCTATCTTTGCACAACGGTGTTGCACTTGATTGTTGAGTCTACGCTTCTATTCAACCGAAAATCCGACACAATAAAGTCCCAAAATCGCCGTTGTCCAAGACGTACAACTACCGGCATAACCGCGCCCTGGCATGACCCTGCGCCCCATATTGCTACACATGCGCCGCTTTCCGCCCCCCGGCTACCACGCAATCACCCTTTTCCCGCTGATCATCTACCGCGACAGCAAGCTGGCTCCCAGCGAACTACGCCACGAGACGATACACCTCTGGCAGCAGGCCGCGCTGCTCGTCGTCCCGTTCTACCTGCTCTACCTGCTCTTCTGGCTCGCCGCACTGCTGCGTTTACGCAACTGGCACCGCGCCTACCGCGCCATACCGTTCGAGCGCTCCGCCTACCGCCTCGAGGGGCTCAACGACCTGAGCCCGTGCACCGCAGCCTTCGACTGGCTCCGCTGCTTCCGCACAAACCCATAAGACACTCTTTCCCCTGTTTTCCCATCGATGGGAAAACAGGGGAAAGAGTCGAACTATTCACCTACCAGATACCTACTTGATACCTACCAGATACCTGCCGATTTCCCCGACCGAGGCGGCAGCCACCAGCCCTGCGGTGCTGCGCAGCAGGCCTTCGGCGCGCATGGCGTCGAGCTGGGCGAGGAAGGGGTTGTAGTAGCCGCCGAGGTTCAATAATATCATCGGCTTGCCCTGGGACTGATTCGCTCCACTTCGGTCGCGCACCAGCCCCAGCTGGTTGGCGACCATGACCTCGAGCACCTCGTCGAGGGTGCCGATGCCGCCGGGGAGGGCCACGAAGGCGTCGCTGTGGGCGATGAGGTATTCCTTGCGCTCGGCGAGGGTACGGACGCGGACGAGCTCGCTGACGGGCTGCGAGTGGATGATGTCGTCGCTGAAGAAGGTGGGGATGACGCCCACCACGCGGCCGCCCTCCTGCAGGGCCGCGCCGCTGGTGGCGCCCATCAGTCCCAGATTGCTGCCGCCGTAGAGCAGCGTGTGGCCGCCGCGGGCGATGGCGCGGCCGAGCTGCCGCGCGGCCTCTGTGATTTGTTCGCTGTGCGGGTGCGACGCCCCGCAGAAGACTGAGATGTGCATTGTGATGTTTCTGTTTTCTTTGTCGTCACCTCCGCTACGGCCGGTGGCTATGGCACGCAAGGAGGGCAGCCGTTTCCCATATCGGTTGGGACTGGCGCAGGGGGCGACAGCCGTTCTCAAACAGTTATTGATTGTGCCTGACAAGAACGGTGATGTCTGTTGCGCTTACTAACTTGCTTTGCTTTTTTTCAATCAGAGCCAAAGTGTCCGTTGTCAACTTTGATATTTGGATTTCCCCTTTCTTGTCGCCATCGGAAAGAACAATTGTGCCGTCGGTAATATGATACTGGAAAGACAGGAGAATCGTGTCCATCTCGACAGAGAAGTTTCCATCGGAGAAATCCATTGTCTCGTCCTCGAATGTGTAGATGCACTTGCCATCATCTGTGAACTCTATGCCAAGAAGTGGGCTGCATTCGGAGTCGCAAGTGTCGTAAATAGCGCCATCGCTTGCTTTCCAATCGTTAATCTCGTAGACAAAATCCCACTGCCCTACAAGCAGTGTCTCATCAATGTTTTCGTTTGCCGTCCCGCTCTTGCAGGCGGTCATCATGCCGAGGGCGTACACCATAGCGCCGAGCAAAAATATCTTCTTCATTGTCTGTCTGTGTTTATTGTTTTACTTCATTTTATTTTTTCATTTCTGCATTTTCACCGCGCTCGGGTGCGACGCCCCGCAGAAGACTGAGACGTTCATTGTGGTGTTTTATATGTGGCTATTGTGCGACAGTTCTCAGCGTGAAAGTTTGAAGATACGGACGGCGCCACGCAGGACGATGACGAACACCACGGCTCCGACGACGAGGTCGGGTACACGGCTATTGAATATCCAGACCGCCACCCCCGAAAGAATGACTCCGAGGTTGACCACCACGTCGTTGGCCGAGAAGATGACGCTGGCGCGCATGTGCGCGTCGCCGCTTTTCTGTCGGTTGAGGAGCCAGAGGCAGTAGGCATTGGCGACCAGCGAGAGCGCCGACATCCATATCATGGCCGCATACTCCGGCGGCAGGGAAGGCGAGACGAAGCGCCGCACCACTTCGACCATCCCGGCCACGGCCAGCAAGGTCTGCAAAATCCCGCTCCACCGGGCCACGCGTTTCTTGCGTCCGACGGCGGCTCCGACCACCATGAGGCTCATGCCGTACACCGTGGCGTCGGCCAGCATGTCGAGGCTGTCGGCCACCAGTCCCATGGAACGGCTCAGCAGTCCGATGACCATCTCCAGGGCGAAGAAGACGGCGTTCACGAGCAGCACACGGTGCAGGACACGGCGTTGCGACGTGTCGTCGGCCGCTCCGACGGCAGCATCGGCAT